>JAIPJF010000009.1 GCA_021734325.1 Fidelibacterota bacterium
TTAAAACTGCCTATCAGCACAAGCAGGATGTGGATTATGTTCATTTGGTGACCGGCATTGCTAAACACGTAGTCAAACAATATGTAGAGTTGATTACTTGAACTCAATTTTTTACTGGACTTGCCATCTGGCATTAACTATGGGCGGGTTTGATATTGCCCAGCTATCTGGTCAACAAAATGTTCGCCGGTCATGGTTTTGGCATATGGGCCATAGAGATTGGAAATCATCTGTTGGACCTGCTTTTTCTTGGTGCCCTGTATTCGGTGTGGAGATAGAATGATCTGTTCTATTTGCCATCCAAATTTTTCCTGAACATTGAAATGGAACGGACAGGGCTGCAGCCGTCAACATTGATCTTCATTCAAGCCTGCAACCGGAAAGAAAAAGGGTCTGCAAACAGGGAATTAGCTTCATGAAGGAAAGACCAGTCCGAAATCGTATAAAGGGTCTTATATCAGGCGAGATCAAACCTGCTGAACAGTGGGAAAAAGAGTGGGACGAGGTCTACATCAAACACTTTGGCGAGGCAAATGCAGTCATGTTGACCACAAGCCCTCTGGAAAAAGTTCTCGCCTTTCTGGATGATGAATTCTGGCAGGACTATCCTTTGATGAATGGAATGGGTTTCGGCTGCTTCGGTGCGCCTGTAAAGTGGATGGACTATCTGAGGTGTGGGAATCTCGAAGTGAGCTATGAGGGATTTATTGACTAAAGGGGCGCTAAATCAGGAATTCACCGTTCTGGTGTTTTTCCTGCTGGGCGCCATGTGAGCGTTGTATCTTTTCATCCCGTGCCAGCAAGTTCAACCCGTGACAAAATGTCACGACTTCACTTCCCTCCCAGGGTCTCTACCGAAAAGGGGGTGGCAATTTGTCTCCCCCCTTCACTTCGTTCCGCCGAGCAGGCGACACCGAGGGGGCTGGAATATTCCCTGGGGGGGTAAAAGACGATATCAATAGCCAAAGGTTGGGATACGGAATGTCATCATCATTCAATTAACGCAAGCTTTCGATGCCACAATTTTTCAGGATCAAGCGATAGAACCAATCCAGCCGTTTGGGATAGCCATAATAGGCACGCACGGATTTGGATTTTTTTCCCAGACGAATCGTAAAGGACTGATTCACACCGTCAAAAATCGCCCACTTTTCCTGTTTGATGAACCCCTTCTCCGTCACACTTAAGATGGACTCGTTATCATATTCGGCAGCCATTTCAAAGAAACCGATTTCCATGGCGGCTTCCAGCAGATCCTTGACAACTTCGGGCTTGATTTGGGATGTGACGGGCTGGATGCGGGAATATTCCAGGGGTTCGAGCCGGACCTTTCCAGTGCCTGAAATCGTCAATTTGAAATTTCTTTGCGGATTCATGAGAGCGGCCATTTCCAGGATGATGTCGATATCGCTGAGGGAGAGGGGAAATGATGGTTTCAATTTTTTAGGCCTCCTGGCATTTAGAATTTTTTAGTCAGGCTCATCCCCGCGTCTGAGGGGAACACTGTTGTCACCCGAACGGTATGGCATATCATGGCTACACTCCAGCAGCATCCTGACCAGATGCTTTAGATGATCGTTTGTCTCAGCCACCCCGTAATTATTCATAATAGTCCCTCCAGGTCTCGAACTCTTTTAGAAAGTATATTGCATCATGACAAAGCGGATCATCCTTACACCATTCAATGATCTCTAGCCAGTCTTCCTTGCATTCGTCTCTGAGCTCAGGATTGTTCTCCCAGATTAGATTGAGTGACAGAAGATGGCCATCAGCTCGGTAGGGCTGATCATGCCGGGTATTAAGCAAACAGTTCTTATTCCAAATTAAACGATCGCGTTCTTCAGCCATACCGTAAATCCCTTATTTCCCATATCCTCAAGATGATCTTCATAATCATCTCTGATTCAAAAGTGCCACATCTTATTGTCGCCATCAAGTAACACAATAGAAATTATTTCATGTTAAAAGAAGCGAAGCTAAGGCTCACCATAGAAGTCCTGCCAAACCACCTCATGCGACTTGGCCAGCCAGCGTTTGAAAGGCTCGGCTTTGGGAGAGGGGATGGACTGAATGATGCGGAACATTGTCTCGGTGTTGGCACAATCAGTTGCGTAAAACTTGCCGTCCTCAGCTTGTAATTTCAGTTGTCCGATTTTTTTCGGACAACTGCTCATATCCCTCCAAAAGGAGTTTTTTCTTAAAGTCGTTCCAGTATTTGCGTGGTCTTTCATTGCCAGTCAGTGCTTCAATCACATCAATAATGGAGAACCACCATTCGCCATTGTGAATCGTGCGGCGAATTTCCTTATAATTTCAATCGCTCAATATGGGTGGATCAGCTGTCGACAGCTGAGACAAGGTTTCAATCCACGCCCGCGCATGGCGGGCGACAAACGCCACCGCATCTAAAAACCTGATTGCTGATGTTTCAATCCACGCCCGCGCATGGCGGGCGACGCTATTGATAATGCAAGAGTCCCCGTTGGCGTTGTTTCAATCCACGCCCGCGCATGGCGGGCGACGAGCTAGCTGGCCCTTCATAGCTCCAGATCTGGAGTTTCAATCCACGCCCGCGCATGGCGGGCGACTAAGTACGGGCATGGGATAGTAGAAGCTTTTGAGTTTCAATCCACGCCCGCGCATGGCGGGCGACGTATGTACAGGTAGCTATATGTACCTGGCTGTTGTTTCAATCCACGCCCGCGCATGGCGGGCGACCTCTTCTTCGCTGCTTTTGAGGGGAAGCCCTGGGAGTTTCAATCCACGCCCGCGCATGGCGGGCGACAGCCCGGCTCCGTAATATTAAGCTCCATAAGGAGTTTCAATCCACGCCCGCGCATGGCGGGCGACGTGGGCCCCACTCCTCCAGGGCTGCGAGGGTAACGGGTTTCAATCCACGCCCGCGCATGGCGGGCGACTGACGGCTTCAGACTCAATTGTAAATACATATATGTTTCAATCCACGCCCGCGCATGGCGGGCGACTGTCTAACATCTTAAGCTTACTCAGTAAGGCTTGCAAGGGGTCCATCCGCGAAGCCTACTCCAATTCAAAGAAATATCCCAATTGTCAAAGAACAAAGTCATTAACTGACTGATAAACAGGTGATTGACTCCTGCGCGAAAGCTCCGGGATTTGCTCGTGAGCTTGAGGTTCGCGCGGCTGGTTAAAGTATTAATGGACCCTCCTGATCAATGCTCGCCTTCGAACCAATATGCTCCACGCGAGGCTTCCAGTTTGAGCCTAAAAAATAAAATCGCAGGCTATCCTCCTCAGGTTTTATCTCGGCAATAAGTTGCTGCTTTAAAGTGACCCATTGCGTTGGATCAACTATGCACTCAAAAACCGAGAATTGCACCCTTTGCCCGTGGTTCTTACATACTTTAGCAACCCGACGCAAACGTTTCCGACCTTGGCGGTCTCCTGTGGAAACATCATAACTTACCAAGACCAGCATAATTGATCATCTCCAGATAAAGGCCGGGTAGGCATCCAGATCACCGCGTAAATATCTTGCCATCAGCAGAGCCTGTGTATGAAATATCAATCCTGTTGCCATTTTTTCACCAAGATAGGGATGGAGTATTTCATCCTGTTTGCGTTTCTGATAAGCAATCAGAACGCTTTTTCGAGTATCATCCTTCATCAACACAGCGCCATTTTCCGACTTTTGAAACCCTTTGGCCTGTACCTGAGACATGTTGATCAGAGATAATACCAATCGATCGGCTAGAAAGGGCCGAAATTCCTCCATTAGATCCAGAGCTAGACCGGGGCGGCCCGGGCGATCCCTGTGTAAAAATCCGACGGAGGAATCAAGACCCACCGACTCCAGCGCAGACCGGATATCATGCATGACAAGGGTATATACAAAAGAGAGGAGACAGTTTACATTATCCAAAGGTGGACGACGGTTCCGGCCTTTAAAGATAAACTGTTCATTTTGCGACAAAATCAGGTCGTTGAACACGGAGAAATATATTCCGGCTGCTTCACCCTCGTACCCGCGCAAGACATCCAACGAAAGCTCTTTTTGGATCTCTTGAAGGATTGAGCTGATCCGGGATGCGCCTTGATTAACTGACACATCATCGATCCTATCGCCATGATCCCTCAGGGCACGTCGTAAAACGGTTCGGCTGTTTGCCAACTTTCCCATTAACACAGAGCGTGCTACTGCACAGGCAGTCGCAGGATTGTCCGCCCTGCGATATTGCTCACGACGCAGCAGAACATTGCCTGCAACGGATCCTTGCACACGAGCAAGAAAGCGGCCATTTTCACTCAGGAAACTGATTGCCACATCACGCTCGGCACAGAATCCCATCAGGTAAGGACTACAGGACACATTGCCAAAACACACAACCCCATCCAACGTGTGTACCGGCAGGTTGAGACGGGTTGTGCCCTCAAGTTTTACGGCAATTGTCTCTCCCTCTTTTGCCAGGTAGGAGCCCTGGGTCGTGACGAATAAGGTATTCAGGTATTTTTTCATTATTCCCTAAGCATCCTTCTCAAGTAGTCCAGAGCTGAATTTTGCCCATCCGTCTGTTTTGGTAAACATTGCTCAATAAGTGAGCACTGTGTACACTTCGCACTCCAGACGGCAGGCGGTGTCCGGCCTGAACGGATCAATTTATGCAAACTCGTGATATTCTTTTCTGTTGTAGTCCGTAATGTTGAATCAAACAGAACATCCTGTCGACGCCTGGTCTTTCCATAATACAGAGCACCCGCTGGAATGTGAACATCCAACATCTCCTCAAGGCATAAAGCCTGAGCGCAAAGCTGCACACGGTCACAATCATTGGCTTTTGGCTTGCCCCGTTTGTACTCCACCGGGAAGGGCAGGCTGGACTGGTCTTTTTCGCCTTGGCGATGGAATTCGACTATATCCGATTTACCGATGAGCCCAAGTTTCAAAGATCTAAGGGGCATTCCATATTCTATCCTGATGCTGCCCCTGCTCTCGTGCTCCTCACGATGAGCCTTCTCATGCATCATCCGACCTTCCGCTGTCAGTACATTTTCTGTCCACATTTGTTCAATATGGATGAGTGCGCACTGCCTGGCACAGAATACAAGATGTTGCAAGGCCGAAAGGGGTAGCAGGTCATCCTCATCAAAGATGACAGCAGTATAGGTCATTCTACCAGGCTCCATACTTTCTGAGCATTGAGGGCTTTAGATTCAAGGTTTTTCATTTTCTCCAGAGTACTGGGTCTATCGGATGATCACAGCATTTCTAGGAGCGTGATGCCATCGGGAGCCTTAGCAACTGATACAGTATAATCGGAGAAGGACCGCGGTGGGAGATCGCCACAGTTTTTGTTGATCTGAACCAGGTCAAACAATTTTTGGGCGGGTGAATTACCGAGTTCACTATCATGCTTGAAGACAACCAATTTTTGGGCGTTCATTTCACCACGAGCGGCAGAGCGATCGTGATCAAACATGTTGATCAATGCATCCCATAATAGCTGTAGATCATCCTCAGAAAATCCAGTCTGCTGAGCCAATGGTGCGGAGATGAAGCCGTGGACGCGATAAAGACCGTAGGGAATATATGTTTTACGTCCCATGGTCCGATTATCACCACCTTGAGCATCCGCTTCCTTCCTGGTTTCAACCGCCATACGTGTAATACTTGCTTCCAACGGAACAACAGGGTCAATACTTTGCGCAAAGGCAAATTGCACTGGGCCGCGGACCTGACCGCAATTGTTTTCCTTGGTGGACATGACAGCACCAAAACTACGGACATCAAAAAAGTTTTTACACATCCAGGCACGTGCCTTGCTGATTTTTATTGATGTGTCGTTCTCTTCTCCAACTGCTTCATAGGCTGGTTTTCTGCGTTCAGAAAGTATCCCCTTTTCCTTTACATATATATTGTACGGCGACTTGTCTTCCTTGACTAAATCCACGTAATTTCTAACCTTGCGCTTCAAACAGACATC
Organism: Fidelibacterota bacterium; assembly: GCA_021734325.1. Lineage (GTDB taxonomy): Bacteria > Fidelibacterota > UBA8477 > UBA8477 > JABMPR01 > JABMPR01. Next base: position 5,961 of record JAIPJF010000009.1, read on the forward strand.
AGTCGTAATGCCATGGCCGGTTTCAGGGTCTATTCTGGGAAGATTTCCTCCATCTGGATCACCATTCGGGTTGCCATTTTTTACATCAAACAACAAAATAAATTCATAGCGGTTTTTAATCGAATCACTCATTATTTTTCTCCTTCCGTTTTGGTTTCATTTTTGCGGTATAAGGCGTTTTTTTGTTGATAATATGCAATAGCAAATAACCCTTGATCTTGTAATCCCATATGGGCTGGAAACATATTTATGTGTTCCATAATTTCAGAAATACGGCGGTCGGAATTCTTCCCATATTCGGCTTTTTCGATATGGTGTTGCGACAAACGGAGCAAGCGGGGAAAAACGCTGGCAGGCGTGGCCGATGCAGCACTGAAGAACCGATCTTTAATGGTTGTATTAACTTTACCAAGGGCATCCAGTTGTGCTTTTTCGAGCACGGCAAACAATCTTCCGAGAAGATAGGATATCTCTCGTCGTTCTGTGTCTAAAGACATTGGAACCTCCTTTTTATGATTTCGTTGTAAGACAGCTTTTAAGATTGAAGCACGTAGGTAATTAACCCGGTGATCAGCTCGAATTCGGCCTATTACCCCTTGAAAAAGATTTTGCGGATAATTAGCACCCGTGAGAATAGACCGGGCCAGAGCACCTCCCAAAACCGGAGATATATCTTTGGTTTCACGGGCGGTTTCTTTGAGTAGATGCCAGATTCCGGGGAAAAAAATGTCTTTTTCTGAATGCTCCATTTCCAAGTTGCTGAAATGGTCCCGAAACCGTGCCATCAGATCACCGACTGAGCAAACATGCCAGAAACGCAGAGCAAGGCGGGCCTTGTTCAGTGCAAGGCCAAGGACATAGAATTTCAGTTCCTTGGACTTTTCGATATCATTGGGAAGCGATCCCATCCGTACCGCTTCCAGAAATTTCCTGACATCTTGCGCTGCAGCCTGGTCATCAATGGAGGGATTCAATATCTGACCAAAGAAAGATTCCATCGGCGAAGCTTGCTCGGCCCAGAAAACCGTGTTCGCATCACCAATTCTAATACGCTGGGTTCTACTGCGAAGCAAATGTTTAAGGGCAGTGGAACTCTTAAATTCAGCCTCGACAGAGATCGGGGCATTCTCTCCCTTTCTCTTGTTGTATGATTCATAGGCCACCTCATTGAATGATACCAGAGAAGCCCCGGTGCCGAATTTGAACTGGGCATACTGACCCTGCAGGGGATGCTCCCGACCATCCATAAAGCTCACTCCAGTCGGGAATTCCTCTTTAGCCAGATATTCTCTCCATAATTTCTTGACCACCGGGCGTTCATGAATAAAAATGCTGTCGCCCTGCAACCGGAAGGCAACCCATTTCCCATACACTCCGGAAAGCTCCTTCCAGTCTCGCAGTTCAGTCGATTCCTCCGGTCGCCATTTCGAGAGAAAGGAGCGAACAGCTAGCACCCCTTCGTCAGATGAATCTCCACAGACATCCCCCACGAGTTTTATGAAAGATTTGTTATGGACATTTTTTCTCGCAGCACCTGACATCCCAAATAGATAATCCGCCTTGTCCACCATGAAATTGGGGGTCCTGGCAGCAGCATTGGCACGAACATTAACCTGGTTTGTATAAGGAACTTGTGATTCCCGAAAGTCATATGTGTTAGCCTTGATTTTCACCCGCAAGTCCTCCGGCTGGCCAATCATATTTCCATCTTTATCAAGGGTGACGACAAAGCCGATATCCTCCACACTGAATCCATAAGGCGGCATCAATTCTTGTTGGCGATCATAATAAGATGTCAAAGATTGAAAGATCATGTAACCACCTCCCGGCGGCAATCGATAGCGCCATCCTGCATGATCGCCCGGAAAAATTGTGGAGTCATCTTGTTGTCAAAATCGATATCGTAAAGCATATAGCCAAGATCCTGTTCTCCTGAAAAAGCGGGGGCAGGGACCCTGTCGCACCACTCAAAGCTAACTGGAAACTCCCGGCAGCCGAAATAAGGGCGATGAAAACATTGGCCCTTTTTTACCCGCCGTTCAAAGATAGCCAAGTGCTTGCCCGGATCAGCCTCATCCATTCCAGTTAGTTCGAAATGGGCTTCGATAATGTACTCGACATCACGTAGGACCATGGAAGCCCGCTGCTGTCGGTCATCTTCGATATAGCGGCACACCGGACGATCACCTTCCATGTCTCTATTATTGACTGAGACTCGATTGGCCAGTTCATTGCGGCGAATGTTTTCAAAGCGCACTGGCTTTAACACATGGATACAATCAATTACCCAGCGAATGCCTGGTTTCCAGTAAATGGCTTCTAGAATCCCCCGCGCTGACGAGGGGGTCATGACATCGTAGGAGACCCTTTCAACCTTCATCTCCGGTCGGGTGAACAAGGCGTAATCGCCCCACACCCTTAACTTGATTCCGAAACTCATCGTTGCACCTCCTCTATCTAAGTGTTTCAGGTTGTTATCCAAAAAATGCATTGCCTTGTGGCGGTTTGCATTTCAGGCCGGTCGCAGTGGAATACAGTTCTTCGGAACGTAAAATCCAGATACTGGGGAGAGGGTTTTCGAGCCACTCCCTGATCTCGTCTAGCTGATACGGATAAATCTGCACACTGTATTTCTGGAGCTTTCGTAAGATGCCGCCTTTATGTTCGGCTAGGGAAAGTCTGTCTACCAACGCCCGAGACTCTTCATCAAAAGCTGTGATGATGGGAATGGTGGCCGATTCGATCATCTTGAACCCGGCGATTTCATGGAATTGAATCTCTCCCATATATGCAGGAATACAGAAGTTCTTAATGATCTCGTCCATATCCATGCGTTGCTGATTCTTCCAGAAGAAATCGTCAAAATAAGCCCGGACGCATTCAGGCCCGGTGAGTCTGCCGGAATACTGGTCAAAAAGTTTTTCCGCCGACTGGGTGGCCTGCCGGAAAAAGGAACAGCCGCCATCTTCCAGAAAGGAAAAAATCGACACCGGGCATGGGGTTTTGCTCAAACCATTGCGGTTACATCGGCCTGCGGCCTGGGCAATGGAATCAATCCCAGCTGCCGCTCGGTAGACAACAGGAAAGTCTACATCCACCCCTGCCTCGATCAGTTGGGTGCTGATAACCCGGCATGGCAACCCATCCTTTAGCCTTGATCTGATTTCAGATAATTTCTCGCTGCGGTGGGCCGGATGCATCAGGGCGCTCAAGTGGATATTCGATTCAGAATCGGGGAGGGAACGAAAAATCTCCAAGGCCTGTTGCCGGGTATTGACAATGCACAGCACCTGCTCATGCAGCCGAAGTTTTTCCGCCACCTCCGCTTCGCTGTATGTGCCGATATAGACCTCCTCTGTGCGTTTCAGGCTGCCGAATAGATCGGGAATATCATGGATAATTTCCTGATCTATCTTCAGCCCGGACTGAAATTTTTCGGAATATTCCACCGCAGGCTGGGTCGCGGTACATAGGACAGAGGTAACACCGTAATTAAGTGACAACTCTTTGATGACCTCAAGGCAGGGGGTGAGCTTCTCTACCGGAATCGCCTGGACCTCGTCGAAAATAACGATACTGTTTGCCACATTGTGTAGTTTGCGACATTTCGAGGTCCTGTTGCCATAAAATGAATCAAAGAACTGGACATTGGTGGTGACGATGATCGGGGCATCCCAGTTTTCAGCGGCCAGTTTGTTTTTCCAGTCCTTGTCGTCGGCCATAAAGTTGCAGTGATGTTCAAGCACCGCGTCGTCATCCAGCATCTTCCGAAAAACGCCGGCGTTCTGTTCGATGATGCTGGTAAAGGGAATCACATAAATGATTCTCTCCTTTCCGTGTTTCACGGCATGATTCAAAGCAAAAGCGAGCGAGGCTAGAGTCTTGCCGCCCCCGGTCGGGACAGTAAGCGAAAAAATTCCCGGCGATTCTTCAGCAGCATTAATGCAGTCGGCAAGCACCCGTTCCCTTTGAACATTAACATTCAAACCGGGATCAGCTTTAACCCGCAGTGCGTCAAAATTTTTCCAGAAGCGCTGATGGAGTACGGCGATCTCTGGATATGTTGAACGCCAAGCAGATCGCTTCGTGTCCAGAAATTTCTCGGTATCAAGATAATCGGCGTCTACAAGACAGGAAAAAAGCATTCGGACAAAAAACTGAAATTGAAATCCGGAACGATTTTGGTCTAGGACAAAAGGTAAATCCGTAGGAATTTCTGGGGTCATGTGAGAGAGGGATATCCCAGACAAAGGTTCATCCAGTTTTTCACGTAATGCCGCTCTTCCGGAATCAACCCAGTTTGGCAATCCTCCGTGATGACCGGCAATGCAATAGGCGAGGAGTTTGCCTGCCTGCTTAGAATTTTCGAAGAGGCGTTTTGCCCCGTCCGCAGCATGATTGGGATGCCCTTCATAATATTTAGCGAATTCATCAACAATCTTATTCGCCTTCCTTAAATAAGACTGCCAAGGTTTGGTTCCTTTTCCAAGGTCGTGGTAGAGTCCGGCAACGTAACCCCATTTCTCTGATTTGAAGGAAGCCGCAAACTCTGAAGCCATCTCGGCCACATTTTTCAAATGCTCTTCAAGCGGTTGCCACTTTTCAGATGGTTGGCCTTCAAGGCTATGTGCATAATATTTCATAATTGCGTCTTCATCCATGCTTACATTTCAAATAAGCGCCGTACCTGTCCTCGCCCCAAAAGCTCAGTATACAAGCTGTAATTTTTCAGCTCATAACGAATCCGTCCAGCCGGAATGGCCGGAGATATTCGAAGTTCACTGGCAAAGGCTTCTACTTCTTCAGGTGGGGGAATGGCTTCCTTGATAAGATCCTCATCCCAAAGTGCTTTTGGGATCAAATGCTCCAACGCAAATTGATTGGCCTCTTCCTCACAGGCATTCCCGTCTTCTTCGGACAATTCATCGAGAAATTCCCGGTTCTCCGGATTCAGATGTTTCACCACATGTCCCAATTCGTGGAATAAGGTAAACCAGAAATTATCTGTTCGATCGTAACGTAAGGACAGGGCAATCAGGGGAGCACCGTTATCCAGTAAAATGGCCGCGCCATCGATATAAGTCTTCGGAAGATGTCTTTCGATGATCAGGTGGATGCCATTCTTCTCAAGGAATTCCTTGGCCAAGAAGGGCCCCTGGTCAAGATAACTGAGCTTTACCAATTCAGAGAAAAATTCAGGACTGAGTTTTTCAGCCTGGTAGGCAGCGATCTGACTCCCAAGGGCCAGGGTGATGACGCGGATACGCCAGGCTGCCAGGGCATGGGGATCAAAGGTGTGTTTGGTATGCAGGGTTCCTCTGCCCAGGATCGGGGAGAAATCCTGGGTTCCCAGCGGTTTCAGGAAAGCGCTCATGAGATCCGGCAGTTTCTGTCTGGCTTCCCTGGGTGTACCCGCGAAGTTGGGAAACCAGTTTCGTTTGACCATCTCGGCAATGGGGAAATGGCTAAAATCGACTTCCGGAATGCTGGTCGTGTTGTTGACTGTGCCTGGCGCTTGCATGAAGATCTCTGCCGGGATGCCCAGACCCAGGTGTAATTTACGCATCATGGCCAGACTAAGGCCGCGTTTCCCGGAAAGGACTTCGGACACTTTGCTGGCACTGCCGATATAGGGAATCAGATCCTTTGCGGCGAGTTCTTCCTGTTCCATGCGGAATTTGATGGCAGAGATGGGATCCGGTAATTCCATGGGGTAATGTTCCTGCTCATAGTTTTCAATGAGCATGACCCACAGCTCCAGTTCGTCTCCTTCAGGCGTTCCGGGTTGTGCATCAAAGAGAACTTCTACTCTTTCCAAAGCCTGTTCGTATTGGGCTTCGCTTTTAATGATCCGCGCTTTCATCATACTTCCTCGGCATTGATGGCGTCGTACTCTTTGTGGGTGCCAAGGAAACGAATAAAGACGGTTTTTGAGCCATAATGAACCCGAACGATCAAACGATATTTATTCCCGGCAATATTGAACACCACGCGCCCCTTTTTTAAAATGCTGGCAGACTGGTATTTCCCCTTGATGTCTGCCGGTGTCTCCCATTCTGCATGGGTCGCTTCAGCATGCCAGGCTTTTAGCGGCTGTTCGGCGTCCGGGTGTTGTACCCAGAATTCACGCAGGAATTTTTTGGAGATCACATGCACAGAAGATAGGCTCCCATAATGGGAATGCAACAATTAGTTCCCATATTGGGAATAATGTGATTGAAGGCTCTGACTGACTTAAGGAGAAGGGTCACTGGGTTTCCTTGCCATCTGGATTTGCCAGCGCTTCGAACACATCCAAATCGCCAGTGACCACCTCGGCGATGAGACGAGTGGAATATTCGCGGAGGAGTTTGATCTCGCATCTGAGATGTGTGCTTCTCATTATGGTTTTGCGATCAGAGTATAGACCACAAGAGCTTACCCCTTTTGCAATACTTTTTGAGTTGCACTTACGAGTTGAATTCAAGATATAAGAAAACCCTCCAAGCTGATCTTTTCTTCAAATCGTAATCACACCCGGGTCATAAACCTGTGGTTTCTGTATCAATGGCTATGATCATTGGCACATTTCAGCGATAGAATGAAAACTTCGATCGCTTTTTATCATTGTCTCAAAACAACGCTGATTTGGTTTGAAATTAAGTCTTTAAGTAAAATGATAAAGGATTAATTCAACCCGATTCCAATTTGTCGGAAAAAGGTCTCAGTGATCGCGAATCCTATCTGCCTCTGCGGGTATGACGTCTCCGGGTAAACCGCTTACGGCAGTTACCAAACCCGGAGTATGCTGTGAAGCTGGATGATTTCAGGAAGTGTGGAAATCTGACGGAACCGTAAAAAGTCCTCTCGCTGAGCGCGCAAAGAGCGCAAAGTATTGATAATTATTGACATAAGCCATATTGCGATATATGCTTGTATTTAATAGAATTAGGGCCTTATACATGATCTCTCAGCTACTTTTTGCGGGATCGTCAAATCTGACTAATTCGATTTTTTCTTCCGGAGGGGTTTCCCACCATAATAAGACCTCCCCGAATCCACGAGAAATCGACCTCGAAAAGCCTCGCGCCCCAAGAGCATTCTAAACCCCATCTTATCCCGACTGGCCAAAGTCAATTCGACCAGATATAATCTACCCAGCAGTTCTATATTTGTCAGGATCACTGGCCTTAATGAAGCTTTTCCACTGGAGCTGCGGACCGACCTGAACTCCAGCACCTCTGTTTCCACTTCGACGGTTGGCGTTGATTTCCGCTGGGCTGGATGGACTTTAAATTTCACCCAGATCCGTTCTGCTCTTTCAAACTTTTTCAGATCAAAAACATGGAGAGAAGAAGATCTGGCCCCTGTATCCACCTTGACCTTGATACTCTTGATACCAAGATCAGGGAGCCCAACCCATTCACGCCAACCGATAATTGGTAAACTACTATGTCTTGATTTCTTCATGTTATGCTGGAAAACTTCGATTTATTAAAGCTGTTGAACTACAGGACCTTGAAGGTTTGGTGTTCCCTGGGTGCCAAACATCTGGTCTTTGAATTCATTCCCATCAACAGATTTTGAGCGGTTTCCAATTTTCTGTCTATATCGTGATCGGTCTGATCCGGGTCATGGTGAATCATATGCAATTCTTTGACCTGGGCAGCATGAGCCAGTTTGACTACCTGTGAAACAGCAGAATGCCCCCACTTGCTCTTTTGTTTATACTCTTCATCGCTGTAGGTCGTATCTGTGATCAGAATGTCCGTTGAATGGACAAATGCAGTTAAGTTTTCCAAATAATTTGGATTGTAATCCGGGCTTTCCTCCGGGAATAATTCATTATCTGTTATGTAGCAGATGGATCGATTGTCATACTCCATCCGATAGCCAAGACAGGTTCCAGGATGCGAAAGCAACATGGTTTTGACCTTGATGTCATTGATCATGAAAGTCTCTTCCCTGAGATCCCGGAAATATGTCCTGGCAGCAAATTCCTTTATCCGAATAGGGAAGTACACCCCATCCATTTGAGCCGAGATCAATTCTCGCATGGTCACATCTCCGTGGGATGCGCCAAATACTTCAAATTCATTTCCAGGCACATACAGGGGGACAAAAAAGGGCAAGGCGTTGATATGGTCCCAATGGGGATGGGAAATGAGAATTTTTGCATGCAAGGCGGTCCGTTTCTGGCTCATGAGATGGTCTGAAAGCTGCTTGATCCCAGTTCCAGCATCCAGAATGAAGAGGTTGTCCCTGGGGAATTTTATGGACGCACAAATGGTGTTCCCACCATATTTAAGAGAGCCCTCCCCTGGAACGGGCAGCGTACCCCTGACCCCCCAGTAGCACACTTCAATCTTTTCCTCTATGATTTCCTGCACTTTATCAATAAAACTCTCGTCAATCAGTGGCTTCGTTATATATCCATCTGCTCCAAATGAAAAGGCTCTTTGTTGATCATATTCATACGTTTTACCTGAGAAAATAATGATCTTGAGCTTATCAAGGTTTTCTTCTTCCCGCAACAAGCGACACATTTCCAGGCCATCCAAACCGGGCATCATCAAATCCAGAATAACCAGATCCGGTTTTTCATCAATTATTTCTGCAAGAGCCACAGTGCTGGACGCATTGGTCTTGACAATTGCCCCATACTCCTCCAGCAAATACTTGACTGCCAGAAGTGTGCTGGTATCATCATCAACCACATACACATGACTTTTCTTTAGGAGGGACATAGATTCAATCTAATTTTTTAATTATTTAAGAACCAGACATTTATGGATAACCGAGCATTACTTGATGCTAAAATGGTAAGCATGTGTGTCCCTATTTCGCTTTAGCCATGCAAGGATCAGATGGGCTCGGTCGAGGAGAAAACGTTTATCAGTGATCGTTGAGAATTCCAGCAATAATTGATCACCCTCCATTATCGTTTTTGATTTGTTGATCGCTTTCAAATTTCCGAACTTGAATTGATAAAGTATGTCTTCGCCAGCCAATTCCTCTATTCTCAACTCCATTGTCTCAAACTGGGCGGTGAATTTTTGGCGCTGTAAAAAATCTCCGGCAAAAATGAGATCTTTCTGACAGCGGCTGGCTATTTCAAATTGTTCATGTTCTAGAGCATGATCCAGTTGAGCTTTAATTTTGTTATTAATGTTATTGCTCTCGCCCTGCATGAATTCGCCTATCAGCTGTATCATCGGTACATATTGATCTCTGCCAATTTGATCAATACAAGGTGCCAGACATAATCCCAGATCTGCCTGTAAACAGCCCTTTGTGGGATGAACATCACTGCAGTTTCGTAAACCAAAATATCGACCCAGAAACACTTCCAGTCTTTGAACAAAGAATCCATCTGGGAAAGGACCGAATAATGCTCCAGCATAAGGTACGGGGTGTTCAAGAGATACCAGTCTCGGGTAAGGGTCATCTGTGAGTCTCAGATACTGGTACCTGCGAAATTTATTCTGCTGAATATTGAAATCTGGATTATAGTATTTGATCAATACATCCTCGAGCAATAATGCTGGGAGTTCACCGGAGCATGAATAATGTTTCAGCTCATGAACTGTGTAAATGAGTCTTTGAAGTCTTGTTTCACGCTGACTCAGATCACCATAAAAATAGCTGGACACTCGTTTTTTTAGATTGACGGATTTCCCCAAATATAAAACCTGGCCAGATTTATCTAGAAACAGGTAAACACCTGGGCCATGGGGCAATGCGGATATCTGTATTCTCAAGGAAGAGGTTAGTTTATCTGTTCGCTTTCGAATCACGTTGATACTCCCCTCGATTGTATTTCAAATCAACGTTCATCGTGTCCGGGGACAACATCCGTAAAGTGGCAGAGCCAAGCCAGATACTCTGTTGGTCAACGGCCGGAACAACTCTAACAATGCTATTTGCCGGAAATTCACGAATACGGGTCTGGACAAAAGCCAGGGTCTCTTCCCTGTGACTCAGATTTTCGGGTACAATCAGATCAAACATGGGCCTTGTGTCAAGCTCCATAAAATTGAATATAAATTTCAAACTTGGCTCTAAATCCACGTCAATAAGGTAAAAGCCCTTTTTCTCTGCTTTCTCAGAGAAAGAAGTACGGTCAATTGATCCTGAATATACCACATATCCATTTGAGGACAGCTTTAGTATCTGGTGACGATGAATATGACCACTTAGAACGAGAGGTATTTCCTCAGGAATCTGATCTCGACCAATAACATCTCTGCCCTTTCTAAAGGTGAAATTGACTGGCCCAACTTGAGCTCCATCTACTGATTGATGCATGCACAGTATTTTCACATCTGAGACTGTATCCAAGAGTCCCGTCTCATCAAGAATGCGAGGAAAATTATAGCCGGCCTGGTGGCGTACATTTGGAAAACCTCCCATCGCAATTTGATAACCCCGAAAATTCAAAACACGGGTGCAAGGAGATTTGAATACATGAATATTCGGATGGTGAAATAGTGGGGATGCTGGAAGCACAGACCGTTCATGGTTTCCAGGTACCAAAAGGATGGGCAAACCGGAGTCCGCCATCGGTAGTAGCGGTTCATAAGCTTTGGCAATGATAGCTTCGGGAATTTTTGATCTGAAAAATACATCTCCACCATGGACTACAACATCTGCTCCATGATTGACTGCCATTTCCAGCGCTCTATTAAAATTATTGAAAAAATCAGGACCACGACGACGGCGGTCAATGCGGGGTCTAAGGGGGAAATCAAAACCCAGATGTGTATCTGCCAGGAATGCGATTCGAACCGAGTTCCCTTTTTCCTTAATAGCTTCCATGGTTCCGGACATTAATAAACTTACATAATCTGATTTGTTTTCATAGTCAAAAGAACTTCGGGATATGCATGGGACTACTCTTCATTCGTTTTGAAAAAAGGTCTGGACATTTTCATTGATGAATATACTTTGAGTCACAATGATGAATCATTTACACATAGGATCTTTTTTTCAAGATATGAAGGGCATTCAAGCCCACACCTATCGCGTTCGACGAGAAGCGTTCCTGATGTAATCATCTGATACAATACATTTGTAATAAATATTAAACCCCGTTGAATGTTTTCAGCGGGGTTTTTTTATGTCCAGCAAATCACAGGTCAAAATGAAAGGAGACAAGATGAAATTAAAGGACATGGTAAACAGGGGGCAAAAGGTAAGGATCAGTTCTTACTCGAGTGGGAATCTCTGGTATATAACTGAAAATGGTTTTGAGTTTCCGGTTCCCGTTCATGATAGGAAAGAGGTGGGGAATGCCACCTTTATGGCTGAAGATAAAGCCATTTACTTCATGCGTTATATCCGTAAGCATATCCAGTTTCTGGAAGATGCGAAAGCACAGGCTTTGAAAGGAACCTAAGAAGTTAGAAAAGGCAGATTAATCTGCCTTTTCTTCTATTTTAACATGCCCCAACTCCATGATTTATAAATTGGCTTTACAAGTGAATGATATATTTTAATCGCCGATATGGTTAATTTTCCAAAGTGAAAATGACCAGAATTCTCATCCACCTGGCACTAAATGAAGCAAGGAGCAGCCGTGGCACGGAGCAAACAAAATATCAATCCGATCAAATTGGCCAGAATCGCTGGTTACCTGTATCTCAGTTTAATCCCACTGGGTATTTTCGGAATATTATACGTTCCTAACAATCTCATTGTTGAAGGCGATTTGGCCTCCACTATTGGAAATATTGTGACTCATGTCGGCTTGTTCCGTCTGAGCATCGTGACTGCTTTTCTAATCCCCCTCGTGAACATGTTCGTAGCTTTTGCGCTTTATGGGCTTCTCAAATCTGTGAATAGATTTCAGGCTCAATTGATGGTTATATTTCTTTTGGCAGCCGTTCCAATTGCCATGATCAATGAGCTGAATCACTACGCTGTTTTGGCACTGCTAAGCGGGGCAGATTACCCGAGCGTCTTTACAATATCCGAATTACATGGTTTTATCGGTTTATTTCTGGATATCCATAAGTATGGTATCTTTATCGCCCAAATATTTTGGGGTCTATGGCTATTTCCCATGGGATACTTGATTTACAAATCTGGTTTCCTTCCAAGGGTCATCGGCCTGCTCCTGATGATCGGATGTTTCGGATATGTCATCGATTCATTATTGTTTTTTCTTGATCCAAATATCAGCTTTACCCTCAGTCAATTCACTTTTTTTGGCGAACTGATTCTTCCACTCTGGCTGGTCATCAAGGGGGTAAATGTTGACCAATGGCAAAAACAGGCAATTGAATCTGCTTTATAGTTGGGAAGGTTAGATATGAAAATAATCCTGTTCGTATTTGCTGTGCTTTCTTCGACCATATCCAGTTGTCAATCTGCTGAGTGGTTGGCTACCTCGGGGGGACAATTGTCCATTCAGACCAGTTCACACAGCATGTTTCCTCACCCTGAGCGGATGAATGGACATTCCTATGGGGACACGCTTTTTTCTTTTGAGGCTTCCTATAATGATTCCTCCGTCGCCATCTTTGTCCCTGACCATTTTAAAAGTGGCGAAAGCGTGGATCTGGTCTTCTATTTTCATGGCTGGGGAAATAAAATTCAAGAATCGTTCGATAAATTTGATCTGTTAAATCAGTTCTCAGCGAGTAAAAAGAATGCCATCTTCGTTTTTCCTGAGGGTCCAAAGGATGCCTCTGATTCATTTGGCGGGAAGCTTGAGGAAAAAGACGTCTTTAAGTCGCTTGTGGGTGATGTACTGGCCTTTCTAAAAAACCAAAAGATCATCAAAAGAGCGATCCCCGGCCAGATCATTTTGGCCGGTCATAGCGGTGCATATCGGGTCATCTCATTCATTCTCAATCGTGGTGGACTAAGTGAAAACATTTCAGAAGTGTACCTCTTTGATGCCCTATACGGGGGGATGGAGCGGTTTGGCTACTGGTTGGACAAATATGATGGCAGGCTGGTGAATATTACCACTCCAAATGGCGGCACCTGGATAAATAGTCAAAGGTTCCTGAATGACCTTGCAGACTGGGGTACACCTTTTCAAACATACACCACAAATGAGCTTACGCCCGATGATCTCAGAGCAGAAAAGGTGGTCACCATTTTTACGGATCTAAAGCACAGCGAGGTGATCAATCCCTATTTCGAGTTATTCCTGAAATCGTCTCGGTTGAGCAGTATCCCTGATTAACTTTTTTTAAAAGAGTGAAGCCTCACAGGGACTCTTCCATATCCTCCTCTTTCCTTCCCAGAGGATTTCCTGCAACAGATATGGAAGATTCCCGTATTGATGCAGGCTATGCTTTATTTGCCAAGTTTGAGAATCAGCAGGATTGGAGAGGCGAGGATGAAACCTGGACAACCGAGGATAAAGGTGAAGAAATCATCGAGATCGAGGAATTTCATATTTATCATATGACAGTTGAATTTCGTTTATATGAAAGAGCGAGTGGTACTTATGTCTATGGTATAAAAATCATAGATGAAGCGCGCGCCTCCGAATCGCGAACAAAAAGTGCAGGGTTTGTACAGGGGCTCATCGAATACATGGGGCATGGTCTTATAGGTGGAAGACCCCCAGAGGTCAGTCAAAGATAGGTTGTGGAGGAAATCTTTAAAGAGTTCACCAACCAATTCGCCAACAAGCTAATCAGCAGCCAGTAAGGTTAAGCAAAGTCTTATAATCCCTAAGCCGGTGTACCCTTCTCTACAGTATCCCCTTTTCTCCTACGGGTAATGAGTAGGTAAATTCCGATTATCAGCATCCAGAGTAAAAGGGCATAGAGCAAGATTCCCCTGATGACAAGCCCTCCACTAATACACAGCACGACCCAACCTGGGATGGTAGGCGTCTCATTCGCAACAGCTACAAGGATAAATGACGGGATGATGTCCAGAAGTGCGATCCCGACTGCGATGACAGGAAAGACATAGGCTCCCCTGGACATCCTGGAGTTTATTGAAATTTTTCTTGCGATCATGAGTGCTAAGGAAAAAAACGTTAGCATAAAACCGGTCATGGAGAGCAAGTTTAATTTGAAGGACGCGATAAAGCTATCGAATGATCCCTGATTGATCAATTTCTCAAAAAAGCTCTCAAATTTCCCCATATCAAATGAGAGCCAGACATCGTTGAACTCATTTGTATCTATGCCCAGATTAGTAAAGATGCGAAAAATATAAGTATATACCGGGATAAAAATCAGCACTCCCACGATCAGAAGGATGCGTGTCCACCCTTTCGACGGTTTCTCCATTAAGATCTGTAAACTGCTCATTCCCCCTCCTTGATAGCCAGATTAATCCCGCAATGAAGCTTTGGTAAAAATATGGTCGGGAATATCCACCCCAATTTTGATATCCTCAATGACATACCGGGTTCCCTGACCATTTGCCAGCACATCTTTGAAATACATTTCTCTGGGATACCAACGATCTCCGACTTTCATAACGGAACGAATCTCAAAATTTTTCAAGAGCGTGGTTCCATTCTTGGCATATCGCTCTTCTTTTAGAGGCAGATAGCGTTCTTTATCCACCCAGATCTTGCGTTGTGCATAGGTTACATCCTCGGCGTCATTCTTTGCCCTGAGACGGAGCACATAACAGGGACGGTCCATGAAGACCTCTTCACCTACCAACGCTGCATCGTATACATCCAGCAACTTTCCGTTATCCACCATGTCCTCATAGGAAAGATCTGACCCGGAAACACTCTGGCGCAGCATGTGTCCGCTAATTTGAATCACACGATCAGCTTGAGGGGTATACATCCATAGCACATCTTCCAGGCGCAGCATTTTGACACCCTTTTCCCGGGCAGGAGACAAGTATTCTACGAGGGAGGTATTCTCTCCTTTCGTCCAGCTCCTGCTGGTAATTTTTGTCTCGCGGCCTCTGCGATTGGTGATGATCATACTGGAAGTCGCCTCAGCAGTTTCGGTAAACATCTGCTTGTCAATGCGACGTAGAATTTCTACAGCATCTGGTTGAGCCAGAAGTATAGATGGTATTGCCCCCATAAAAATAATCGATAGTAGATTTCTCATGTTTCTAATTCCTTAAAGAGACTCGCTGTGTCACGTTTGAAGATGCGGAGACCTGAAAGTCCGGCACCAAGAAGCGTGGCAAACACACCTGGGAAAAACCCAATGTAGAACGCCGTTGGCGTGATGCGGGCTCTAATGACAGTGGGCATGAGCATGGCACTCTCTCCCATCATCCCCTCGATATTGAAGCCTACCTCCTGCAGCCAATACGAAAATCCCAAACCAAAAACAGTTCCAATCACTGTTCCCATGAGGGCGATTCCTAGGCTCTCGATGATCAGACTACGATAGACATGACCCTTCGATTCACCGACAGCCAGTCGAAGTCCCATTTCGCCATAACGTCTGATGGCTCCCATTAATCCGGTATTCCAAAGCACAATTCCCATGGCAAAAATCATCATAAAACTCACGATACTGCCGGCTTTTTCAGCATAGCCGAAATACTCGCTCAAGCCCGCGTCATCCAACATGACGACCATTTGGGGACTAAATCGATTTGTAGTATCTCTATGGGAAGCATTAAAGGAGGCAGCTAGTGCGCGAGCTTTAATATCATCATAGTAGGTGGTGCTCAAGTATCCCAGAATTTCCGAGCTCCACTCGCCCATATCCAGCATGTATTTTGCGTCATTGATGTCAGCCAGAAACATCCCCTTATCCATCGGTGGCGTACCAAAATACACAATTCCGGCCAGGTTGAAGTTTTTGAGGACCATGGAACCGTTCACGGTGGAACTAATGAGGGTAACTTCATCACCGATCTTCAAGCCCATCTGGCTGGCCAGGGTGGTTCCCATGAGAATATCACCTGATTTTTGGGGAAGTGTTCCCTGCTGTAATCCTGCGCCAAGATTCCAACGATTTCTTTCCGCCGTATCCGGACCAAAGAAATCAAGCCCTATTCCAGCCGCTCCCACCTGAGCCCGGGTTTCTCTGTTTTCATCAAAGGCATCGAGCAGGCCTCCAAATTTTATCCGCTCTGACCATTTCAGCTCCGGATACTCACGCCTGAGCATTTCCATCAGGATTGCGCCATCCTCCAAGGCCAGATCATTCGGCAAAACATCTTTTTCTTCATAATAGGCCCGTGAGGTGATCTTTACATGGCCTGAATCGTAGAGGGCTGCGTTGTTGAAAAAATCATCAAAGATGCCCTTCATATATGCAAACATGAAAACAGTCAACATGACTCCCAGGGCTACAACAATGCTTGGCAGGAGACTACGATGCCTGTCTCTCAACATCCCTTTCATTAGAAATCTGAACATCTTATTTCCCCCTCAGTGCATCAGTCGGCGTCAATTTGGAAATTTTCCGAGTGGGTAGATAGCTCACCAACACAACTGTGAGAAACATGAGCGTGGTTGTCCCGATGAGAAGATCCGGACCATATTTCCCGTAAATAACATTGCCCAGAGCCATCCCATAGTCTTCCATTCCTCCAGGAATTGCATATCCTTTTGTCGCCATGGTATAGAATAATGGAGAGCCTAGAATAAATCCCAACGCAAAGGCTATCAATCCATGCATACTGCCTTCGATAGTGAAGAGGCCAATCACTTTCGCCCGTGTCAAACCCAAGGCCATGAGTGTTCCCATTTCTTTTTTACGACGAAAAATAGCCAAAACCTGGGTGTCAAATATGGCCAGTAGTGCAATCCCAAACAGGATCCCATACATGACATTCCCCCCAAAGTTTTTGGCCTTGATCATGTCATTTATGTCTTTCATCAGATAATCAATATCCCGATACACCCAGGCAGGACTTTTTGGCGATCCTTCAAAAGGCTCATCGAGGGCAATCACTGTCGCCTGTCCTTCAAGGCTCGACATCTCCTGTAAATCCTTAAGAGGGATCCAGATCTGATTGCGATCCACTGTCTGGACAATCGTGTTCATGATATGCACAATTTCCACTTCTCTGGCGTCAAAGGTACCGTTGGCATCCCGCCAGCGTACTGTGAGCAGATCACCCACCTTGAGACCCGATTTATTTGCCATCTTCTGACCAATCAAGGCTGGTGTCAATCCCGTTGGTCCTGTCTTGATCTGATCCGTTGGTAGATCCATGGCTTTTTGCTCCGGGTTAATTCCCTTTACCAGGATTGTCTGCATACGACCCCCAGGATAAATGGTCGCCTGACGGATCAGTATGGGTGCTGCCGTGTGAGCAGCGACCCGGCCCTGCACCTCTTCAGGAATTGTGGCATACGAATCCTCAATGGTCAGTGGGTCTGTTGGGTCATATTCGCTTTGCCAAAGCTGACCCCCGTTACCGAATTCAATATTTGTCATAGCATCATTGAGTTGGTATGCCATCCCATCGACGACACCTTTGCCCCAGATCATCAGTATGAAGGCCATGGACAAAACCAGAACATTCAACCAGGTTCTGAGTCCTGCTCCAACCAGATTTCGCCATGCAAGTTTTAATAGCGTCATGATATCCTCCTTCAGATCAGCTGGTTTCGTCTGATTGGATGCCACCATCCACCAGGGTCACTTTACGCTTCAGGTAGCTGATAACCTTGTCATCATGGGTGGCAAACATGAATGTGGTTCCAAGCTCCTGATTCAATTTTTCCATGGTTTTGAGGATATGGTGAGAGTTTTTGGCATCAAGATTGGCTGTCGGCTCATCGGCAAGAACCAATTTTGGTTCTTTCACCATCGCCCTGGCAATGGCGACTCTTTGACTTTCCCCACCGGAGAGCATTTTTGGACGACTATTGGTCTTGTCGGCTATTCCCACCCACTCCAAGGCTTGCATTACCATATCTTTACGTTCAGCTCTTGTTTTTCCTAACAGGAGCAAAGGGAATTCGACATTTTCAAAAACCGTATACACAGGTAAAAGATTGTAGGTCTGAAAGATGAAACCCAAAAACTCACTCCGGTGTTTTGCAGCCTGTGCTCCAGTCAAGCTCGCCAGGTCTTTCCCAAGCACTTCAACCTTACCCTCACTGGGGGCATCCAGAGCACCGATGATATTCAGCAGGGTGGTTTTTCCAGAACCAGAGGGCCCTACCAATCCGACAAATTCACCGGCATTAACCGTGAGATCAATTCCCTTAAGTGCGATAAAATGTCCCCCTCCAACTGGATACTTTTTCACCAATCCTTGTGTTTTAATCAGAATGTTTTTTTCCATGTTGAATCTCTTTCCCTTTTTAGAATTATCAAATTCTTTAATGACTGTAAGCCACGTTAAATTGTACACCAGTGCCTGTTGGCAGAGTCAAAGATGCAATTTGAGCCAGCTGGGGCATGTCATATATCGCCAGATAGAACAACCAGTTACCCTGGGTATGATTCCAACCTAACATAGGTATGATTTTACGATCCATGGCTGGGGTTTCCATCGTATAAACATAGGCCACCAGCGCGTCAGACAGACCAAGGCTGTAATTGGACATGAGGGCCACTGATCTCACTTGCCAGTCAAGCGTATCATCAAATGCTCCCGCAAAGCTGGTCAAGCCTTCCACTGCTACATAAAGTCCATTCCCAATACCAAAAGTATAATCGAGTCCCGCCATGATTGTCACCATGTCCATTTGTGACCCAGGTAATTGCACATGTGAGAGCATGGTTTCTGACCACAACCCGATGATTGCATCAAAGCGAATATCTGCCGCTGTACGTGTCTCTGATATTCCGCTGACTTCCGTCAGATCCAGTTGATGAATGGTCATTCCCAGTGTTCCTTTTGGCATGGGAACTTCCAGACGAGCACCTAAATCCCAGGGCCATTCATCCTGACTTCCGGCGACATTGCGCCATTGATTAGGAGCATCGGCCATCATCCACAGCCTGAGATCTACACCATTCTCGAAATAATGGTGGCCCAGGCCAGCCCATACTCCTGGTGATAATGCCAGAGGATCGCGAACATCGACCTGATCAAACCACTGGAGTACCCTCAACATGCGAGCGGGGCCAAAATTTATCTTCTGGAGACCAATCCGCACTTGCGTGGCTGGAGAGTCATAGCGCAACCCCAGGCGATAAAAATTAACATCCATCTCAGTCAGGGAGTCACCTAATGAATAATTATACAGATCCAGGGCAACATCCAAACCCAGTCTGAGTTCAGCTTTGACTTGCTGATCCAACCGAAGTTCTGGAATATATCGGATTGTCGTTGGGCTGTCTTTAAAGCCTGCTTTGAAGGACTGAGCATGAATAAGGGACACCTGTCCCTGGGTTTCCATGCTCCACTCCTCAGCTATAATAGGGGAAACACATAGAATGGAGAGGCCCAAGAGCAGTACCACGAATCTATATGCCATTGGTGTCAACCTTATTTATCCTCTTGGGGTGGACCAGTGGTCCCATAGAAGAGGAAGTTCATAAAATCCTGGGATAATTTTACCATATCATCCCCATACATTTTCATGATGACTTCTGATCTGGCATCGTTCCCAACGACCGTCCAGATGTGCAGCAAAAAGTCAACGCTGTATTCAGGATAGATCTCCCCTTTTACCTGGGCATCCATAAAAAATTGCCGCATGGCCTGCATACCCATGTCTGTCCACCTGTTCATGAGGTCTATAAGGGCTTCATCCGAATCCGCCAGACTATGGATGAAGACAGGACTGAATTGACTGATAGCCGACCCTTTCATGGCGATCATTGCCTGCATCTTTTCCTGAAGCGTGGCATCTGCATTTCGGATACGTTCAAAGGTTTCCATTCCCAGCTTCAAGCGACTCTGCATATAATCTTCCAGAACAGCATATTTATTATTGAAATATTTATAAAAAGTCACTTTGGAGACATTGGCCTCGCGACATATTTCCTCTACGGTGACCCTTTTATAGCCGAATTGCATGAAAAGTTTTTCAGCGGTACGAAGAATATCACCCTCTTTTGTGGGACGATCCTTAAAGTCTGGGAGTTTAACGTCTGATAGTATTCGATGTGGCATGATATGTACGTTTTCCGTTCTTTCTTTAATATTACGTACAGAATATGCTTAACGAATTATAACATAGCAAGAATTATTTTACGTTTTTTGTTAAATATTAGTCAATTCGTAAACTAAAGAAAGAATCAAGACTGATTCATGAGGGCTTGTATTTCATGGCTGGACCAGTTCCGGGTCCCATCCAGGAGGATCGCATTCTGATGACCCATTAACCATTCATCATGTAAATCTTCCAGACGCTTGAGATAGTCGAGGGGCATGTGTGCCTCCTCACTTCGACCTCTCATTTTGATCCGTTCCAGACATACGTCAGCCGGGGTCCTCAGATAGATGATCTTCGACGGTTGCTCACAGTAGTTCAAAGCCAAAAAATCCCAGAGCTGTTGATAAAGCTGCCATTCAGATTCATTCATGGCGCCAACCGAGTAAAGATTTTTTGCAAACACATGGCGATCTGTAAAAATGGATCTTTCAAGAACAACATGATCACCCTCGATTTTGTCCAGTATCTCAGTCCAGGTTTTTGCCCTGGTTATAAAGGCCATGATTTGAAACGTGAATGACCAGCGCGGCATGTCATTGTAGAACATTTCGAACAGATTATTGGCAAAACCTCCTCGCCATCGGTCAACGGGTTCTTCTAAAAAATCAAATTTAGTCGAGTCCTGAAGAATTTTTCCGAGGCTGGTTTTACCCGCCCCTATGTTTCCCTCAAGGAAATACATAGACCGTTGGTTACTTTTTGTACTCTCATTCATGTTGTATTTTTTCCTCTGACTTCCGCTTTTAATCTAAACGAGAATAACACGACTGTAAGGATGATATTTATTGTTCTTTTGCTTGTTCAAGAATGGAAGAGACCAGCGGTCTGTAATATTCCCAGAAAAATGCCCTTGTATCAAGAACATCCCTGGAATTATAAAAAAATGAGCGAAACAATTGAATGCCTAAAAATCGGGAGCTAAAATAACTGATTTTGTTCTCTGAAAAACTTCCTGAGAAATAGTAAAAATCATCCCCTTGGGCAAAAGCGGCAGGGAAGGCGGGGGAAAGACCATACACCGCCAAGAGGGAATCACCAAGCTCAGTCACAGGCAAATGAAACATTGAAAGGATCGTATTCCTTCGACTTGGAGAATAAACCAGGTCAAACCAGGAGGTAAAATTGACCTGCTCTGGTAGATTATACTTCTCCTGGTACAGGGGTCGCGTTTGGATAAACGGAACGCGATGTTCAAGTGTGACACCACCTTCCAATACGATTATCTGCCCAAAATCGCTCACCAGGATCACTCCAGAACGTTTGTATGGCCATGCCTTTCTTGTTTTTTCTCTATGGAGGCGCAGGGCCCAGGCAGGAATTTCTGCATCAGATGCCGTAGAGTCCAGAGAATCAAAATAGCGTCCACTCCATCCCCGCCGGACCAGACTGAATGTTTTTAAAAATTCATCCTGGATGCTTTTGGGAGTGGGAGCACTGATGATATTGAATTCCGATATGATTAATTTTTTGCTTTTTTTTAATGCCTTTGCAAGTTTCAATTCGTTTTCGGAAAGACCACCATATATCAAGGTCCTTGGTTCTGTTGAGTGGGTGTTTAGGTCCTGAGAATAAACACCATAGGTGTCCACGAAGTAGGCTGCATCCAGCTCAAATGCCAGGCTGTCCAGTTCATTGGGTGAGAGCTGATTTATATCCTTTATCTTGAATGTGTCAACAAAGGGGAAAAATCCAAAATAATCCTGTTCCTCTGAATAGCTCTCCTCATTTGGCTTTGTGATTTTCTCATTGTTCAGAATCCAGAACAGGGAATTGTTTTTCTGACTCTCAATATCCGGCACTGTTTTATTCAAAATAAAAATATTCAAATCATCTGCAGGGACAACGAGCCAGGACAGCGACATGATCAAGGGGATGACAATCAATGCAGACAGTAAATATCTTAAAAACCTTACCTCAAAGGGCTGTCTGATATATTCCACAAATCTGTTGAATTTTAAAATGGACACGAGGCTTAGAACCGATAGCTATAACTGATAATGAGGCCCGTATCTCCACGGAAACTGTTCTCGCGAACTTCCATATTTGCCAGATTTATACCAGTTTTAATAAGACTTTTATCTTGAAGTTTCCACTGTCCCAGGAATGCAATATGGCGAGAGCCGAGGTAACTAATCTCCTCCGATCCTAGTCCAGGACCAATTGATTCACCCAGACCCAGACTCATTTCCAAATAGGTCTCAGCATCTTTTAGAAACTTTCGGCACTGGAAGTTCCAGGCCTCCGATGAAGAACCCTCCTGTGGCGTAATAAAAGTCCTGACATTGAGCCAGTAGTTATCCAGATATTTTCCTGATGAAGCTGTGAACACACTAACATCCTGTGTCTCCAAATGGAGATAGCGGAGCCCCAGCGAAACCTCAAAGGCTGATGGCAAAGCCTGGAATATTTCTGCTCCAAGTCTATAAATTGGGAAAAGGGTGGCTTGTGAGTATCCGATACCCAGATAGCTATAGGTGCCCTTTCTGAGCCCGGGATAGGCTTCCAATTCAAATTGTGTCCCCGACTGACCAAACCTGTTCGCCACGCTAAGACGGCCAATAAAGGGGCCGTATTTTGTTTGTTGTTCCGCTTCAAGGGTTAGAAGATGCCAGGGGTCCAGGCTTGCCTCCCCTACCAGCATCTGCCACTGGGTTTTTGTATCAGCTAGTCTATTCAGGCTATAGGCAATGCTTATTTTTCTCTCTGGGTCCTGAGTGGGTAATTCTGCAAGAAGACCACCTGCAGCAGAATTTTCTGGATCCTGCCTTAACAGCTTCTTCAGAATTGTTTCAGCTCGCTTATATTCCTCCAGATTAATCAGGCTGACTGCATATTTATATAGAAAATCAATATTTAAGGGATTGAGACGGAGACCATCCTCCAGGAGCTGTTCGGCCAACCTAAATTGCTCGCTCCAAAGATAGACATCAGCAAGCGCGTTTCGTGCGTCCTCGTACTCAGAATGCTGGTGGACGACCAGCTGTAATTGAACAGCGGCACTGTCATAGTGTCCCTCCCAGGCATACAATCGGCCGAGAAATATTCTAAAGTCCGTGTTTTCCGGAGAAAGAGTCAGGGCTATTTTTATTGCATTAATGGCTCCTTGGTTGTTCTTGGAGATGAAAGCCAGACCTCTTGCCAACTGAAACAGGGAGTCCGGATCCTGGACAGTATATTGTCCCAAATTTCCACGGGATTCGGCCACATGGACCGGGAATGACAGACTGTCTGACATCTTCGTCTCGGCATAACTCCACATGGGCACAAGTGTGGTCAGGAGGAGGTACAAAACAAATTGTTTGCTGATGAATGCTTTAATGCTCATAGCTCATATACTCACTTTCCCTTTGTAGGCGAGGTGGCAAAACCCTTGCGCTCCATTTTTCCCCAACCCTCCACCTTGCGAAGAGCAGAAATAAACCCATGGATTCTCCAATAAATCGTCAGTTGTCGATAGCCAAAATTCTCAATTATCGCCAGGAAGAACAACTTTAGCAGGTCTGTAAATCGAGGATACCTTCTGAAAGTCAGTTCCTCAAGTGCAACTGAGAAAACAGACAAAGCGACACCAAAAACAAATGAGACCATAAAAAAGGCTATCATATAGGATGTGGAGACGGTCCCCCAGATAATTGCGATTAAAAAAGCAAAATACCCTGGGAGTTCAATTGCCGGTCCCAGCATTTCCAGGAGGTAAAAATATGGGAAGGCAAGCAAGCCAATTCGACCATACCTGGGATTCATAAACATGACCCGGTGACGGGTTAGAACCTCAAATAATCCCCTTTGCCATCTATCCCGTTGTCGGCCTAAAATCTTGATCGATTCCGGGCATTCTGTCCAGGCAACAGGATCTGGGACAAAGGAAATCTTATAGGGAATTTTATTCTCCCTGTGAAATCGATGCAGCTTCACGACAAGTTCCATGTCCTCGCCAACGGTATCCGTTGCGTACCCCCCGACCTGAACCACTGCTGAGCGTTTAAAAACACCAAAAGCTCCGGATATGATGAGTGTGGCATCTAGTGCACTCCAAC
Organism: Fidelibacterota bacterium; assembly: GCA_021734325.1. Taxonomy (GTDB): domain Bacteria; phylum Fidelibacterota; class UBA8477; order UBA8477; family JABMPR01; genus JABMPR01. Next base: position 30,012 of record JAIPJF010000009.1, read on the forward strand.
CCATGCGACCTGAAAGAAACGCCCTGAGGTATTCAAGTACCTGATACTTGGCGAGGAGATTTTTTGGCAATCGGATTTGCTCCACAGCCCCTGACCGTATCGTGCAGTCGTTGACGATGCGGATGATCCCTCCTGCGGCCAGGGTCGTCGCATCCTCCAGGAAGGGTCTGACAATCCTGACTAAGGCATCACGCTCAAGCAATGTATCGGCATCCATGGCACAGAACAGCGGGGTTCTGCAATAATTCACCCCTCCGTTCAAGGCATCAGCTTTGCCGCCATTTTCCTTGTCAATGAGCCACAAATTGGGTTGATATTTTGATCGATAAAGGCCTCGAACTTTGGCTGACTTTAAATTGGAAAGGGCGGCTCTTTCGGCAGGTACCATTTCAAAGGCCTCAACCAGAACTTCCACGGTCCTATCCTTGGAACCGTCATTAATCACAATGACTTCATATTCAGGATAATTCAGGGCCAACAGAGCCTTTGTGGATTCAATGCATGTAGCTTCTTCATTATAGGCTGGGGCCAAAAGGGTCACAGGGGGAACACCTGCTTTGGCGATAAGCGCCGTGAGGTCAACAGCCTTCATTCTGCGAGCGTAGGAACGAAGGGCAAAAAATGCCAATACAGTGGTGAACAGATAGAAGAAATTAAGGGCCAGAAAATAGAATAGGACCAGGTAATTAAACCCCTCGAGGATCAGTTGCAGGATATGGACCAGGGTGATCATCAGTTCAACTCTTCACTTAATACCTGTCGCAGTATTGCGGCTCTTGGATGTTCTGATCTCGCTGCAGACTCCAGAAGATCGCTGCGCTTTAATTTCCTGAGTGCTCGGGCTGAGTGGAGCACCACCCAGGGAGATTCATCATCAATTCCCCTTTGGATAAGCTCACCGTCTTCCTGTGTGCCAATTTGACCTAGTACCGAAAGGGCGTTCGCCCTGACAATAAAATGAGCCGAGTTAAGAAGATTGATCACAACAGCTCTGTGACGGGGAACCCCCACATCCATTAGCAATCTGAGAAGTGCAGCTTGGAATTCAGCGTTGTCATTTACTGCCAGCAACTCAGCAGCAGTATCTGCTGATCCAATATCATCCAGACTCCTCAAGGCTTCTGAACAGGCGATGCGTGCCCGTATGCTATTTTCAGGATTCGCCATGGCCTGGCGAAGGTCCGGTCCAGCCTGACTTCCCATCTCTGCCAGCATGGAGGATAAAAAGCTCATGCTCCATTGATCGAACATGCTTATGACTGGAAGAATGACTTTACAATGCTCTGGATATTCTGGTCTGGAAAGGGCTCGGGCAGCGGTCATGGTAACCAGAGGAGACCCATCTTTGAGTGCTTTTTTAATGACGTTGATGTATTTGGGAAATCCAAAGGTGCCGAGAATATTCAGATTTCGTGCTCTTAGTTCGGGGTAGGTCCCCTTCAATCCTTTAACAATGACATCCAGATGGGGATCGGCCAAAGCTTTAATTCGTTCAAGTTCTCTCCCCTGTAGCCGTTGGGCGAATTGAAATAAATATTGAACAAATAAAAGCTTATTGCGTCGCTTCACAACAATCTCTGGTCCGGCCTCATCTTCATCAACCATGATCGTATGAATTAATCCTTTTTCCCAGATCGCTTCCATTTTTCTATATCGATAAGCCTTGAAAGTGTTCTTTGCCCTGAGAATTAGGACCGTTATTGCCAGCATAATCGTAAATACCAATATCACAAATATGGTAATTACAATGAGCTGCATGGCAAAATCCTCGAACGGTAAATCGAAGTAATAGCGTTGAATATTTGCCCAGATTGTTTTTAGGGGTCTCAGTATCTGAAATATTTGCTCTGGCAGATCATGAAGATTCAAGGTGTGACTCCAGAGTACTCAGGAATTCTCCAGTATCAAAAGGTTTATGCATGATCGCACTTGCACCCGCCTTTATGAATTCGGCTTCAAGAGCTGGATCTTTTCTGGCAGTCAGTATGATTACCTGCGTGGCTCCCAGTAAATCATCACTCTGAATTTCCCGAAGCAGATCAAGCCCCCTTGAATCGGGGAGCATATAATCCAGCAGGAGAACATCCGGGTGAATCTGCTGGAACCGGGATTTTCCCTCTGCAGCAGTTTCTGCCTCATGAACATGATAGGCCCCGGACCGCTCCAGGATCATTTTGACAATGAACCGGATGTCTTCATCATCATCTATAATCAATATTTCTATCATTTCAATAATCTATGGACGCGGGCAAGGAGCTCTGTCGGGCTGAATGGTTTTAACATATAATCATTGGCACCTAATCTCAGCCCCCTGGCTATATCATTTTCATTTCCCATGGAGGTGAGCATGATCATAGGTGTGTTTTGGTTTGATGAATCCTGTCTAACCCTTTGGACCAGCTCAAACCCATCCATCCCCGGCATCTTTACATCTGTGATCACCAGATCAAAGCTCTCCTCTTTCGCAGCAGCATATGCTTCATCACCATGAAGATAATGGACAACAATAAAACCTGATCGATCAAGCCGATGAATAATAAATTCTGCTGTCAGGTCATCATCTTCTGCAAGCAGTATTCGCTTCTGTCTGGTTTCAATCTGTTCATCCATGGTAACGACCTTACTTCGACCAGATTCTTTGGCGAGATACAATAAACGATCAGCCGTCGAGAAATTTTCATCCAAACTAAGATTGACATCGACATCAATGATCCCGGCAGAGAAGGTGACATTGAGAGTTTCGTTCCTTCCTGCAATCTTAAAAGGGCTCTCTTTTAGCAATTCCAACACTTTTGTAAGCGCCTGTTTGCTATTCAGCGGATCGGTGTCAGGAAATAGTATCGTAAACTCTTCACCGCCCCAGCGACCGATCATGTCTGATTCGTGCAAGCTTTTCACCAGGATCCGGGTGGCATATTTCAAGACCTCGTCCCCTACAGAATAGCCGTACTTCTCATTCACAGATTTAAAATTGTCAAGATCAACCACTCCCAGGCTCAGGTTTAACTTGTTTTGTTTCGTATATATTACCACGTTTTGATACATCTCAAGAAATGCTGCCCTGTTTAGCAATCCTGTGAGAGAATCCACCTTGCTTTCCCGTTGCATCTTTTTCGAGCTCTGGATTGTTGCAGCGACATGGGTGGATAACAACCCCGGATCGATTGGTTTTTCAAAATAGTTGTCAGCGCCCAGGGCATAGCATTCTGCTTTTATCTGCGGACTTGTCTTTGCAGACAGAATGACTGTAGGCACAGTTGCTGTCTGAAAATTTTCCTTTATTTCCATCAAAAAGTTTCTGCCATCTGTATCGGGTAGTATTAAATCTAGAATGATCAGGGATACACTATTCTCCTGGAGCAAGGTTCTGGCCTGACTGGCTGTTTCAGCCTTGAGTACCTCATATCCTTGTTTCTCAAGAATCGCTCCCAGGATTAGACGCATTTCGTCGCTATCATCAACGACCAGAATCTTCTCATGTGCGCTACTTGCCTCTGAAGACAGGGAACGCAAATGATCGATGAGTTCTTTAAGTCTTGGTTTGAGTTGATCGATTGATGATTCTTCTACTGCTGCGGCAAATTCAGTGATACCAGGGAAACCATAGGTTTTTCCAGATCCTCTTAAGGTGTGGGAAATCCGCTGCGCTGATGTTACAGCATCCTCATCAGGAGTATCCAGAGCTTCTAAAGCCGCTTCTAATGCTCCAATTCTGGGGACGAGTTTACGTAGATAATCTTTCTGGTAATCTTCCATGAAAGCTTAGCCCAGGAAAATTTTATTGACCTGGTGTTTTATCTCCTGCTCAAGCTTTTCACCTTTTGTGACGACAATTATCTGTTCTGTCTTAAGATATAAGTCCTCCTCAGAGGATAGATCCTTCCCTGTCACCACAATGACTGGAATCGCCTGATACTGCATATCCTTTTTTAATATCTTTAAGAACTCATGCCCATCCATACCGGGCATCATCAGATCAAGCAGAATTAAATTCGGGATAGAAGTCTTAATGATCTCCAATGCAGATTCACCATTATCCGCAGATCGGATATCGACTCCGACCCCTCCGATATAATTGGAGAGCGTCAATCGCATATCCGGATCATCCTCAACAATGAGTATCCGTTTTTCTTCGGTCCTCAAATTGCGTTTGATGGCCCATAGTAATTGTTGCCGATGAACTGGTTTTTGAATGAAATCGACGGCACCTGCCAGACGTTCCTTGCTCTCCCTGGCGATAACACTGACGACAACCACGGGAATATCCTGGAATTTAACATCACTTTTCAGTGCCTTGAGGAATGTATCACCACTGATGTTAGGCATTTGAATATCCAGAGTGATCAGATCCGGACGATGCTCCCGAATTTTTTTGAAAGCCTCTTTTGCACTACTTGCTGTGTCGATGATACAACCAGTATTGGTAAGATAGTGATTCAGTAAGACCTGGGAATCTCTGTCATCATCCACAATCAGAATGCGATAACCTTCAAGGTCGTCCTGGGGTTTGGTAGTCCGGCTTTTGTCCGCCCTGCGTCCTTCTGTATCTTGAATGACGGTTTGTTTCCCATCAACTGTCAAATCCTGTTCAGGTAATCGAATGGTAAAGGTGGACCCCACCCCAACCTCACTCTCCACCACCAGACTGCAGCTCATAAGCTGACACATGCGACGACTGATTGACAATCCGAGCCCTGTCCCGCCATATTTCCGTTGTGTGCTGGAATCTACCTGCGAGAATTCATCAAAGATCTTTTCAAGTCGGTCAGATGGAATACCGATACCTGTATCTGTCACTTTGATCTCTGAGACCTTATGCGTCTTCTTGTTTTTGATCACTTCGAGGGTAATGGAGCCCTCTTTGGTAAATTTGATTGAATTACTGATCAGGTTCATCAGGACCTGCTTTATTTTTGCTGGATCAATAAAATTGGATTTCAGACCGTCTGGTATGATCGCTATCAGGTCCACGGGTTTATCCTTTACCAGACTTTCTAGCTGATCTAAAATTTCGCGTATCTGGTCGCCCAGATTAATTTCGACAATTTCCAGCTCCATTTTCCCGGCTTCGATTTTCGAGAGATCCAATACATCGTTGATAAGCATGAGGAGATGCTTTCCATTGGCGTGAATTCTCTCAAGATAGGTGATGTTCTTCTCATCCAGCTTTTTGGCGAGGGTGCTTAACATGATGCTTGAAAACCCTATGACGGAATTTAGCGGTGTCCGAAGTTCATGACTCATGTTTGCCAGAAAGTCACTCTTTGTTTTGTTGGCTTCTTCAGCCATGGTTTTTGCCAATATTAGGGCAGACTCAGCCTGTTTTCTGGACGTGATATCCAATATAATCCCCAGAAAACCTGTGATTGAGTCAGAGGTATCCCTAAGGGCCGTAACAGCAGAATTGACGGTTAGATGGCTGCCATCCTTACGTACGTAGGTCCATTCATGTTCAGCCTGTCCTCCCAGTTTGGCCAGGGCAACAAATGTCTCAAAGCCATCGATGTCGCGCCCTAACTGTTTTGATAGATCTTTAGACCAGGCTTCCACCTCAGCATCTATATGAAAAATGGAAGTAGGTTTTCCCAGAACTTCCTCTGCCGTGTACCCCAGCATGAGCTCTGCTCCCGGATTGAAAATGGTGATCAGACCTTCAAGGTCGGTTGCAATAATCGCGACCTGCGTGGCTGAATCGAAAACACTTTTCAACTGCAGGTGGGCATTGGCTAAACTGTCAAGAGCCTCCTTCTCCTGGGTGATATCTCTAAATGTTCCTGTAAAAAAATGGGTCTCGTCGGTAACCACCTCGTTTACCCCCAAATCCAGAATAACAGGACTCCCGTCTTTTCGTTTTGCTGTAACTGTGACCGATCTACCCACGACGGGACCAGCACCTCCGCTCAGGTATTTTTTCAGGTAGCCGTCATGTTCATCCGCTTCTGGAGGTTTCATTAACATGTTTACGTTCTTGCCGACGACCTCAGAGCTATAATATCCAAAAATGCGCTCGGCTGATTCATTGAAGCTATCGATGATTCCAGTGGCGTCCATGGTTATGACCCCAACAACTGCTGATTGCACCAATCCTCTGAACTTTTCTTCGCTCTGTTGTAATTTTTGCTGGGCAAAATCCTGTTCTAGTACTCGGCTTACCCATTGCCCTACGAGACGTATAAAATCCTTGTCGCCCTCAGTGAATTCAACTTCACGAACAGCTGGTTGTGAAAAATTGAGCGTCCCATAAATTTCTCCCTGCACATAGATGGGAACGCCTATATAGGATTCAAGATTTAAAGCTTCCCAGCAAGGATGACCAGCATGGGGTGACGTTGACATTTGGTCAATGGCAACAAGTCCTTTGTTTTGTAAAGTGATACTGCAATAGGTCTGGCCAAGAACAAAAATTTGACCCTTTTCCAGTGGGGCACTTTCGGGGGTGAAATGGAGGACTGTATATTCATCGCCCTTAATCCGACTGATGATACCCAAGCCCATATTTAGGGTTTTGGCACTCACTGCCAGAGTCAGATCGAGCTTCCCTTCAAGTTCCAAATGTTCGCTCACGGCAAGCGTATATAGCATCCTGAAACGCTCCTGTTGAAGCTTCAGGTCTTGATTTAAATTGTTTAATTCATCATCATAGCGAATCCGTTCAGAAACATCCCTGCTCATCGCCAGGATGCGATCTTCCTTTTCCTTCTCCATCGGCTTGTAAAGTCGTGTAACAGATTCTAGCCAGATATAGTGTCCGTCCTTGTGTCTAAATTTGTAGGTGGAAGTAACCGGTTCATTTTGCTCCAAAATTTTGGCGTGTTCTTTTTGAACCATCTCAAGTTGATCTGTATCTATGAAATCATAGATTGATTTACCAATAAGCTCTTCCGGCTCGTACCCAACCATTTGCTTTGAACCTGGAGTGGCGTAAAGGAAATTGCCCTTCATATCATGCTCAACCAGCATATCAGTTGCTTTTTCTGCCAGCATACGAAAGCGTTCTTCACTGGTCTTGATCTTGAGCAGATATTGATCCCTAAAAGCAGCAATTTTCGGCCCCCACAAGAACAGGCCGATGGCCAAGAGTACAGCGCCGACATGGCCCAAATTCTGACCGATGGAGACCTGAAAAAAAGGTGTTGAAAGTACGGGGATCATCCCATTGATGACCCTCATGATACTCTCCAACCACATGAAAGCGAAGGCCAGAACGATAAGGTACCAGCCACGCTGCACCCTGAATCTGTAACGCTCACCCAATGCGAGTGTAAAAACAAACAGACTTCCAAGTATAAGTGCAAGAAGCACTTTGACGATCAGTACAATCATTTCTTGACCCAACTCAATTGTCTACAAAAATGATTTTACGACTGCTTTGAAATCATCGATATCCAGAATGGGTTTGCTGTAATAAGAATCGAAGCCCTCTTCCAGATACTTATTCTTATCTCCCACCATGGCATGAGCCGTAAGCGCAATGACTGGCAGATCTTTGATCGATTCCATCATCCTAAGATTCGCCAGAACCTCTACACCATCCATCCCTGGCAGTGCTATATCAAGCAAAATTAGTTCCGGCAAAAAACCGGGAATTCCAGCCAGGGCATCTGGCCCATTTTCATAAACAGTTACTTCATATTCACCACCCAGAATTGCCTCAATCAGGAGTGAATTATCAGGGTTGTCTTCTACCACAGCTATCTTTTTCATGATTTTTCCATTTCGTTCTTCAAATAAGCAGCCAGTGATTCTTCTGCGCTTTCCAACTCGGGGAAGAGCGATGTGGCTTGACCCAGATCTTTTTCCATTGCTGCCAATTCCAATTTTGCAGATAATTGAGATACCAGCATACCGCCCAGGTTCCCTGCTGATGAAATGAGCGTATGTGCAAATCGCTCAATTGCGTCATAATCCGTCGTCGATATACCATCCCGGATTCCAGCCACCTTGTCAGGTCTTTTATCCAAATACATTTGAATAAGATCCTGTTTAAGCTTTTTCCCGCCCAATTTTTCCAACCGAGCCAGTATTGACGGATCTATCGCTAATTCATTCATTTGGTGCCACCTCTTTGATTCTTGTTATAGTCGGTGACTTGCAGATATATTGCTTTAATGTAAAAGTTACCAGGAGTTAAGAAGTAATCCAAGGAGCAATTGAATCATTGGAACCCATAAATTGTACTAATCTGCTTCCTCTACCTTCAATATCTTCAGGCCTCCCAATCCTCCGGCAACAAAAAGAAAATCCCCATCCACCTTGATATGGTTAACTGATTGGAGGTCATCAAAGCGAAAACTCCCAATCATCTGCAGGTCATCCACATCACAATCATTTGAACTGAATTTATCCTTCGAATAGGCAATATATACACCTGCTTCACCGTTTGACATGTACAACATTTTCCCACTGGTCGTGGCGGCATTTGCCACAGTGAGTGTAGGATCCAGATCAACGATGACAGGGGGCGCAATATCAGCAATAACCTCACCAGTTTCCAGGCAGATAACTTTTACTCCACCGTCACCTAGGGCCAGGACCGCTTTTTGCTTATAGACTTCGATTGTGGATTTTGAAAATGGAATGCTGGCCCCCGAAAGCGTGTAGTCCATCAGTAGCTCGCCGCTTTGATAATCAAAGGTAAGGACCCTCGCAGGCGTGCCTGCAACAGCAGCAATATCATTCCCGTCAGTACTCACACCCCTGGCATCTTCGAGTGGGGCAGAGAATTCCACTTCATGGGTTTTGTCATCAATGACTGATACATGTCCACCATCAGCACCAGAGGTAACAAAGATTCTACTTGCGGCCACTTCAATATCAGTCGCCGCATAGCTGGGGATATCGAAGGTCTCTGTTTCGTCCGTTAATAGTCCCTTTTTAATTGTGACCATTTCAACAACTGCCGGTGTCTCAAAATCACTTCTGCTGGTGGCCATGGCCAGGTAGATATGGTCATTACTATATGCCAAACCATTGACATCTGAATCAATAAAATACATGGAGGAGATCAATTCAGGCTGTTCTTCATCAGATATATCGAACAGATCGACAGCACCAAGATATTTCTCGCCGATCATGTTGTATGAAACATAGGCTATATTGGATTTGACATAAACATCCGTTGCCTGCAATACTTCTCCCTCGAGCACGGGTGATTCAACTTCAGCAATGAGTGTAATGGTGACCGGATTCACTGCAACCTTGCCCAAGCCAGAGTTCTGAATGCTTGTATCCAGCACAACGATCTCATTTGCCTGGGTAACCCGGGCAGCCAGATTGGTCAGATCATTTTCGACAATGATCCGGTCCGAATCCGGCGGTTCTGTACACGAGGACCAAAAAAGAGTCAACCATACGCCTGCTGCCATATATTTAAGAATAGCCCTTGACTTTTTCAAAATTTCGCCCCTTTCACCAGCACGTATAAAGAACTGACCTGGTTTTTAATTTGGATGTCTTGAATCAATATCGATCCCCACTCATCTTCTTGGCTCATCGTCTAAATAGTTATTAAGTGGATTTGATGCGCCCGTGTTGAGTGACGCAATATAATCCACTGTCGGTTGATGATAGTTCATCCCGGTATCGTATGGGTCGCTATCATAAAGATGGAAATTTGTGGCATCCTGAATATACAGGTAGTCCGTCGTTAAAACAGAATAAATACTGTCCATTTTTAATGGTGTACCGTCCAGATGGCGATACCCGCCAACACTGGTCATTCCGCCCATAATGAGATCGCCTCCCAAACAATTGACTACTTCACTCCCCGTAAGCTGGATTTCGAAAATCCTGTTGTCAAACGGGAGGACTCCGACTATGTCCCCTTTCGAGATGTCACCAGCAGCAATAGCTTGACGAATGCCTCCAGAATTGGTGATCGCTATGTCAGCCTCGGTGTAGATCGCCAACCATGAATCTGTAACCAAGTTATGCATTTGATTTGAATTTCTGGGAATCTCCGCGCTGGTGTAGCCAATAATCTCACCCAAAGCCTGCTCGGTGGCCGAATGCCAGAGGCTAACGATACTTGCTATCTCCGGGTCAGCGACACTATTCTGATTCGCTCCATTTGTCGCACTCATCTGGGTTACGCTCACATCGTCACGATTGAAGGATATGTCCAGCCGGGCATAATTTGCCATTTGCCAACCGCCTTCTATCAGAGCAAGATCGTCACTATACATCTCCGAAATAAGTTCGTTGCAATGTCCTCCTCCAATCATGCTGATTCCCAAAGCTTGTGCTGTTGGGGCCAAGTCGACCATCTCTCTGTAGCAGATATGTGCTATACACAGGATCAATTCCGCGCCACCATCCCATATTTTCGGGACAATACTTTCCAGTGCCTCATCATAAGCAATAAAATCAAAATCCTCTACAAATGCCGGGAAGGCAGAATAGGATGCACTGGTAGTCGTTAATCCAACAATGCCTACCTGAATATCGTTGACATCAAGAATGATATAAGGTTGAATGAACTCTGGGATACTGTCAGTCCCTGTAAGCCTGATGTTCGCCGATAAATAGGGGAAGGTGGCCTGATCAATCCGATCTTTCAAGCCAGTAACGGTGAAATCAAATTCATGGTTTCCAATAGTTGAAGCAGAGTAATTCATGGCATTCATGACCTCGGTTGTTGATTCACCCTTAAACCAGGTTGAGATTGCCGGACCCGTCCAATTGTCACCACCACTCAAGATCAGGAAGCCATCGCCTTCCGTGTATGCTTCTGCATCTTTCCATTTCCCCATCAATTTGGCAGCACCGTTGGCAAAATCAGTTTCCTCGATCCACCCGTGCTCGTCATTGGTATATAATATGGAAATATCCGCATCCCCCAGTTCCGGTTTATCTTTTTCACAGGCAATCAACAGAAAAGCCACAAACAAAGCAGCCAAAACCATTTGCAATCTTTGATAATACATGGGCACTCCCAATTCCCGAATTGGTATGTTTAGCTCGTTTTCATTTGTTCGAATATAGGGCATAAGTCCTAAATTCAAAACAGCTTAGGCTTATTCTCACTTTCCTTTACTCCCAACACGGATCGTTCAAGCTATCGATGGCTTTTGTAGTCCCCTGGTGTCTGGCCGGTGATTTTCATAAATTGTCTGTAGAAATTGGCCAAATTATTAAAGCCCACTTCAAAGGCGATTTGACTTACAGATAGCCTGTTTTCCAGAAGTAGACGACAGGCGTGATCAATGCGGGTTTCATTAACAAAACGGGTAAAAGTTTTCTGGGTTTTCATTTTAAAAAACCGGCAAAAGGCAGATTTTTCCATGTGGGCCAGAGAAGCTGCCTCGTTGATGAATATCTTATACTGGTATCTGGAGATAACGTAGTGATGTACAGCGTTTATACGTTCATCATCATGATATGCCCCAGGATTGAAATCCACAGGATTCAAAGGGATCAGATCTTTTGAGCGGGCAAGAATATCCAGCATATGAATCAGACATAATATTCTTTCAACGCCTTGACATATGAGGAGCTCCTCTAATTTTTTAACAATGTTTTGCTGGGTCGGGCCGATAATCTTGAGTCCTGATCTAGCACGGTTGAACAATTTTTTTATTTTTATGAATTCTGGTGTATCAATCAAAGAGTCCAGCAGATCCTTTGAAAATTGCAGCACAACTGCCTCGACAATTTGATCATCAACCTCTGTCTTGACTTCTTTTTCATTAACCCAGATATGAGCAAGATCAGCCCCGATAAAGACCATGTCCCCACTTTGAAAATTATGTATAGAATTTCCAATATAGCGCTTTCCTGAGCCCTTGCTGATATATACCAATTCATATTCAGGATGATAATGGAAGGGCATTTCAAATTGAGGTACAGAGTATTTTAAAATCTTGAACGAGTTTCGAATCGGGTAAATGATTTTCTCAGCTTCTATTTTCATAAATTCAGTCCTCAAACCTGTTTTCAGCCAGTATTAAAATCGTAGCATAGCTTATATTTATTTGATTATCATGCAAGAAATATCAATATAGTATAATTTTTTGCAAACTGCGGTGACGTTTCGGGTTTAAGCGCTGAGTAGCTTATGTGAATCTGTGGGAGGGCTCAGCCGTGCTAACACATGAACAGCTGTATGGTAATAAAGCAAATCCGAATTTTGAGGAATTACTCAGAGTAATCAAGGGGCAAATCCCAAGCAAACCGGTTTTGTTCGAATTCGCCCTGAATGATCGATTATTGGGAATTTTATCTGGAGAAGCGAGAGAGAATAACACTTCACGAATAGCACCCTTTAGAAGATTGATCAGGGCATTTACGAATGCCGGGTATGATTTTACGACTATTTCAGCCTGGAGAACCAATACCTTGCATTTTGTAAAGGGTGATCTGGCTGAAAAAGAAAGTCGCTCACTCAATTCAGGGAATATGATCTCTGACAGGGAAAGCTTTGAAGCCTACCCCTGGCCTGATCCTGAATTGGGAGATTATGATATCTACTATGATCTCCGGGAGGAGCTCCCAGATGGAATGCAATTGATCGCCAGCGGGAACGGTGGCCTGCTTGAAAACGTCATTGATCTGGTTGGTTTCGAAGATCTCAGCATGATGACCCTTCTCGATCAGGCCTTGACAACCGAGATCTTTGACGCCGTTGGAAGTCGTCTTCTCAGATTCTACGAAATAGTGGCACCGATTGAGACCGTTGGCGCCTGTATCGTCAATGATGATTGGGGTTTCAAGAATCAAACCATGTTCTCACCGGACATGCTCAGGCGCTGGGTCTTTCCATGGCACAGGAAGATCGTTGCTGCCATTCACAAATCCGGGAAGAAGGCAATTTTGCATTCATGCGGACAACTCAAAGATGTCATGGATGAAGTCATTGATGACATGAAATATGACGCCAAGCATTCATTCGAAGATCAGATCACCCCGATTGAAGAGGCCTATAAGCTTTGGGGTAAGAGGATCTCGATCATGGGGGGTATTGATATGGACTTCTTAGCCCGGAGCACCCCCGAAGCCATTACCAATCGTTCAAAGCTCATGCTTGAACAGGGATTGCTTCATGGTGGATATGCGCTGGGATCTGGTAATAGCATCCCTGAGTACATTCCTGACAAAAATTACTTTGCCATGATATCAGCCATTAACTCATAAAAATTAAAAGATCAAACGAAAGAACCCTAGCAATGGAGAAACTATTATTGGACTTGGCCCGGCTGGTAGAGCTTGGTAAAATTGATAAAAACACCCCTCATCCACCTGCTTTGATCGGTCAGGATGGTGTATTAGAGCTTACTCAATTGGCCATAAAGAAGGAGATCAAAGCACAAATCATTCTGAATGAGGGACTCATGCCGGGGATGCATGCCATCGGTGAAAAACTTTCCCGTGGTGAAGTTTTTATCACTGACATGCTGATTGCTGCCCGAGCCATGAATGTTGCTCTGGGGCAGCTTAAACCCTTCTTTCTAAGCGGCGAGATCCAAGCCAAGGGGACCATTGTTCTCGGGACGGTAAAAGGTGACCTGCATGATATCGGAAAAAATCTCGTTAAAATGATCATGGAGGGTGATGGTTGGGAAGTGAAGGATCTTGGGACCGATGTGAGTGAAGAGCAATTTGTAGAGGCTGTTAATAATTCCACGGATGCTATCGTCGGCATAAGTGCCTTGCTTACCACTACCATGCTCCATATGGGGTCTGCAGTCCAAAGGCTTCGGGAAAATAATCCGAACACGAAAATTTATATTGGTGGTGCTCCAGTTTCCCAGTCTTTCTGTGAGGAGATAGGCGCCGATGGATATTTTTCAAACCCCCACGGACTTGCTCGTGAATTGAGAAAGGCCCCGAAACTTTTGATATGACGAAATACTTTGGTTCCTTAGCCATAAAGCATCCTGATGATCTCATATTCGGATATGCACCCAAACCAGTTTCCTGCGGGCAGGGTCTGACAATTGGTGTCGGGCAGGTTTTTCCAGAGATAAATTTCACCCTGCCCCCCATGCTAATCAATGAATCAAACTGGAATGAGGTCCTGTCACATTACCATAATATTTGTGAAAACGTGCTGGCTCGAGCAGAGAAGCTGCGTGTCCCTGGTATTGTTATGGAGTTTGAGCATTTACCGCCGATGAGCATGAAACCTGAGCTGGGAGCAGAAATTACGTCATTGATTAAAAATTATTTACTTGAATTTTATCGAAGAACGGGTATTCCCAATGCCCTCAGGGTCACCGTTGTAGACCTGAGAGATGCAGATCATCCCCCATTGCTCCGCTCAGGTCAAAGATGGGAGCAGACGCGAGAGGCTTTCATTCTTTCTGCAGTAGCAGGAGCAGATATCTTATCCATTGAATCTGTTGGTGGGAAGGAGGTCCATGATCAAGCCCTCATGTATTCTGATCTATCCGGAATCGTCGCCAGTCTGGGAATTCTCGCTTGTCGCGACATGGGATGGCTTTGGGATGAAATCGTTGATATTTGTAAAGAATATGATGTTGTCCCCGGTGGAGACACAGCCTGTGGCTTTTCCAACACCGCCATGCAAATGGCTGGTCAAGGTCTCCTCCCTGCCACCCTGTCCGCCCTGGTAAGAGCTGCATCAGCGCCGAGAAGCCTGGTTGCTTATGAGCATGGGGCAATTGGCCCCTCAAAGGATTGCGCTTATGAAGGCCCCATTATTAAGGCCATTACCGGCGTGCCTATCAGCATGGAGGGTAAATCATCCTGCTGTGCCCATTTCAGTCCTCTGGGAAATATTGCAGGTGCAATGGCAGATCTTTGGAGTAACGAATCTGTTCAAAACATCAAGCTGCTAAGTGGAACCGCACCTGAAGCCTTTCTCGAGCTGCTGGCATATGACTGTCGTCTGTTTAATATTGCTGAGAACAAAAATGAATCCCGCATGTATCGGGACCTTCTGGTGCGAAGTGATCTGGAACAGAGTCCGGAAGCCTTGATGCTCGAACCGCAGACTGTACTGCGGATTGCCAGGAGCATTGCCCAGTGCCCCAATCCATATACACAAACCAGAAATGCCATTTTCACTGCCTTCAAGTCCTTACAGGACGCAGTAGACTCAAATCAATTAAAACTTCCATCACGGGAACAGACGTGGTGGAGTAAGATCCCGGGTTTGTTGGCTCAGATTCCGGAAAACGAAAACGAAGCTATCGAGTATCTAATAACGACCTATCATGGTGTTTTCAATCCCCAGGCATATGGGCTGTAAATTGCACCAGATATCCTGTTTTGGACAGCCCTGATTTTTCCCGTTTTTGAGAAGAATTTTCAAAAATAGTGCATTTTTTTTACGTTCATTCTGATAAATATAATGTGATAGAATTAGTTAGTAATTCAGTCAGGTACTTTCTTTTCATTTGAAATCACCACAACAAATATAGCTGCTAACAATCAATCATAGCTAATCATCAATCACCAGAGAAACCCCGTATATTTCTAGAATTATCAAGCAATGATGGCAGACGAGTTAATTATATGTTATTGAAATTATATGCTTTACGCATATTTAATGCTGTGCTTCACCGTGAAACAACAATCTGAATTCCGCTTTCAGAATCGCGCACCCCATCCTTGGCAATAAAAATTAAACTCTCACCGGGATGAAGGTCATGGCAGTTTTCAATTATACGTGCGATAAGCATGTACTGATTATCGCAGCCTTTGTTTTCTTGAACACTATTTGGCACTGCTATTGCAAATAATTGTCAGGAGCAAAAATTAAAATAAAATGAGTTATAGAGGAGGAAACATGTTTAAAAAGCTCAATTTATTGTCACTACTGGTAGTTTCTCTGCTGGTCCTGTTCACCGTAAGTTGTGAAGGTCCTGCTGGTCCTGCTGGTGCCGATGGTCTCGCTGGTGTTGATGGTGTTGACCTGAATCAAACCTGCAAAGTATGCCACAATTCAAGTAGCATTATTGTAGGTAGAGTCAATCAGTATAACCAGTCTGGTCATGCGAATAATGGTACATCTTTTTACGGCAACCGTGAAGGTTCCTGTAGTGAGTGTCATACGAGCGAAGGCTTTATTGCGTTCTTGGAGACCGGAGAATATGCGGCCGAGCCATGGGAATATGTAAGTCAGCAGAATTGCCGGACTTGTCACACTATTCATACTGCATACGATTCTACCGATTGGGCCCTCAGAGTCACCGAGCCCGTAGCCAGACTTGAAGATCCGACTCATACAATGATGAATTTTGGCAAAGGAAATCTTTGCGTATCCTGTCACTTGTCACGCGCTGCGGACCTGCCAGCAGTAGCCTCAGTAGACTCATTCACAGTTTCAAGTTCGCGCTTTGGTCCTCATCACGGACCACAGGGTGATGTCCTGGACGGATCAGCCGGATATCAACTTGCTGGTTCTAAAAGCTACGGCACAGGTCAGCATCCCCATTCCTTGACTGCGGACGGTTGCGTAGGCTGCCATATGGCTGACGGCGGAAACTATGATGTCGGTGGTCATACATGGAAAATGACAACCGATTACCATGCTACTGGTGGCCATTTAAATACGACTCCCTGTCTCGTCTGTCATACGACAGAAACGGCTGCCACTGTGGAAACCAAAATGGAAGACACAAAAGCAGCAATCGATCTGATCATGACTGCCCTTGGCGATAGCCTGGTATCACAGGGCCTGCTTACATCTACTGGCTCTGCTAAATCGGGTAAATATCCCGTTGAAAAAGCAGGCGCGCTCTATAATTACAGAATGTTTGCCATTGAAGATCCCGGTTATTTCATACATAACCCATCTTTAGCAAAAGCGCTGCTGCAGAATTCACTCGAGGCAGTTCAGTAAATTCTGACTATCTATTAAGTACAATAAAAACCCTCCGGTTTATGCCGGAGGGTTTTTTATTTCCAGTCGATATTATTCCCAATAACTCAACTTATCGGCTGGAGTTCCAATCAGCTTAATTTTCTTTGTTATCATAATGCAAGAAAACCTCAGGTGTATCCGGGCCTTGCTAGTTCCGATCACTCACTTGTCTACAATTTGACGTAAAGTTCACCGAAAATATACGTTAAAGAATTCCCTGTAATATTTGATACTGCTTAATGATAGAGCGGTACCCATGGTGAAATAGCCTGGGGTTTTGATGATCAAAGGTATGATTCCTGTCCTTCGTATAAAGAAACCAATCGATATCATGATGACGATCATGATATAACTCCGCCTGCTTTGAAATGAAAAAATCGATCGTGTGGCATCCATTTGCTCAATGCGCCGGATATTCTTTTGCACCAAACTTGTAAACCCAACCTGGCTGATCACGAAACCTGCCAGAATCGCTGTGAAAATAAGTGTCCAGGGGACGTCGGTTGAAGAGCTGCTCAACCATCGAGTCGCCATAGAGATCAGCATAAAACCGACGACACTCCACATGAGTCCGGAAACCAACAATAGAAAGACTCTTGGGACGGGAAGGATTGTCTTCATACTGCCAATATGGTGATGATTATTCTCAACTTATCTCTGCAGGTTTATCGTCCCATGCTTCAATCCCCAGGCGTAGCTGGCTGTCGTCACCAACAACAGGGGTGCCATTATCGACAGGAGGATCGGGGTAGAAAAAAACAGTAACTGTCTTCCTGCGATAAGAAATGCCATGGATATTCCCCCCATGCTGATCAGCGACCCACCAAAGGCAATCCACAGAAACGCTGGTGACATGCGGCGCTTGATGACGGCGATTATCGGGATAAGAATGACAGTGAATCCTGCCGTGCTATGAAAGACAGGATAAATTATTCTACCAAAAGTTTTCAACTCCATAAATCGGCTGAATGTGATCAAAAGAAGCCCAAGGATCATAATACTCAAATAAATTTTACCATAGCGCGGGTACATTCTTGATACAATTCCGCTGGCCCAGGCAAAGGGAATCGCCGAGGCGAGGACGGCCACCATTTTGTTTTCAGTTCCATCCCCCATAAATCCCAGGATATCCCAGCCCAAGAAACTCAGCAGAAGACTGGATATCAGTAAAACTGAAAATGCGATCATATGATAGATGTTGGAAATGTGCTTTGTTTCCAATTGCTTCTGCCAATCTATCAAGATCCATATCATGCTTAGTGCAACAGCACTTCCCACCAGTAATGCAACCCGATCCATAGGGGTCATGAGAGTCTCCCATTCTCCTGCAGTTTATTTTCCGCAGTTCTGACTTTTAATCTAATTCAACCTGCCGGGTGAATGAACAGACTTTTAAAAAATGGTGTCAGTACTGTCCAGAACCTGGATCAGACCTAATCTTTTGTTAATCCGAACACCACACGACTTTTTTTAGCTATTATTAAAATGTTCGCGTTTTTTTCTTGTACAAGGGCTCATTCACTTCTATAATTGGATCAATCAACCCTACAAAAGGAGGTATTATGCAGCGCAATAGCGTGAACAAAGTGCTATTGGTTGGACGTACCGGCAGTGACGCCGATATGAAGTACACTACCAAAGGCATGGCCATAGCGAACATCAGTGTGGCTACTACAGAAACCCGTAAAGATGGAAAAGGTGAGTTCCAGGATTCAACGGAATGGCACAGAGTGGTTATTTTTGGAAAAATGGCCGAATTCACTGAAAATTATGTCAAAAAGGGAGCTTTGGTCTATGTCGAAGGGCGACTCCAAACCCGGTCATGGGATGACAAGGAAGACAAAAAACATTTCATGACTGAAATCATCGCCGACAAATTGACCATGCTTGGTGGCTGGAAGAAGGGAGAAAAGGATGATACTCCTGTAGCAGTTGCCGAGGGTGAGGAGGAAGTTCCCTTCTAGTTCGTTTCTCCTTCCCGGGAAGTCACGCCGGCCGGCGCCTCCAAAAGAGGGATATTTTAAACCTGGGATTCTTCTTTCATTACCTACTTATACTTAAAGCTGAATAACCGAAGCTTAAAATCAGACCACTATCAGACGGATTTTCTTAATGAGATTCATACAGGTCGTTGAGATTTGCTTGAGCTATTTCTAGAAACAGATCTGCCATTTTTTGGGTAATATCCTTAAAAAAGGTCTCCCCTTTCTTTGCAGTTGCCAAGCGAGGGTCTCCAATCCCAGTATCATTGGTTGCCAGCCCCCATTTACGCTCAGTCCAGGCCCAGCCCTCCTTTATCCCTTTGATCTTGATTTTGTTTTCCCGCCCTGCACCTGCTTCATTCAATGGTCGCACAAGATCAGGTCTCAGATGGAGGAGCAGAGAGGTTTCCATTTCATCGGCATGGTCCCCATCATGATCAAAGTAATTTCCCTTATCCAGGGCGGTGTACCAATTCGTAAATGCCAGGAACATATCCGGGTACTGCATTCCCAACTCCCTCAGGACCGGTTTAAAATCATTTCCACCGTGAGAATTAAAGATGAGGAATTTTCTGATACCCTGGCGATCCAGCATGTCCAGCACATCTCCGACGATGGCCATCAGCGTACTCGGGTTCAAGTTAATATCCAAATAGATATCTGTTTGACCCGTATTAACTCCAAAAGGGATTGTCGGCAGGACCATGATTCTGGCCCCTTTTTCATATGCGATACGGGCTGCTTCTGCTGCCAGATGATCTGATTCAATGATGTCCGTGGAATAAGGTAGATGGTAATTATGGGCTTCGGTGGCCCCCCAGGGTAAAACTACAAGGTCCACCTCCTGCTCATTCACTTGCTTCCAATTACTCTCAGCCAATAGATATGGTCGCATTGTCACTCCGTGTTTTCGACAAATTAAATAATATTACATTTTTTACTATTAATCATGTGCACTGTTTTGATTTTTGATGGCATCGCTTTTCCACAGCATATGCAATCAAACCGCCAATCAGGTAAGCAAATATATCCAGCGGATCTCTGGTTGAAGTCGCATCAATTGCGGGGACAATTCCCTCAAATATGACACTAAACAGGATCACTGCCGCCAGTACATGAACAGGATTCAATTGAAACTCTCCTGGTACAATCTCCAGTTTAATCGATAGATACAGAGATAGGGGAAGGTATACCGGCAAAGCCAATATATCTCCCAGATAGTCCCGGAAAAACACCGGTGACCATTCCTGGGGCATGATGATCCAGCGATTAATGACATAGGTAAATGCTGAAAGCACTGCCAGAATTATCAGATGTTTAAGACTGCGATCAGTGTGAGGGCTATTATGTTCATGCTCAACCACAACAGACGATTCCAATTTTGTTTGTGCATGCCTTGCTTTTCCTTTATCTGTTCTTTTCATTGTCATTATAATCCAGTTCACTGTAGAACAAACTGATTTCCAGTTTGTTTCCTGCCTCTGTTAAGAATTATGCTTTTATAAAACCAATCCAACCAACATATTTGGTAATATGTCAGTCAAGCATCAAAGACTTGTTTCGCAGCTGGTCACGCTGCTTCTACTTTTCTGCTTTTTACCAAAGGCACAGGCAGAGATACTGCACCTGAAGCTCCCCTCCCACGCCCTGATCGATAGCAATCGAGTCATCATTGCCACACCAAACAGTTTTGATGTTAACCGAGCAAAACGGTATCCCTTTATTTTCATGCTTCACGGCTGGAGCGGCGATGAGACTCAATGGGAGGATGATTCAGATCTACAGGCCCTGTGTGATAAATACGATGTTCTTCTAGTCCTTCCTGATGGTGGCTATGACGGCTGGTGGATAGACACTGATTACCTTCCAGGAAGAAATTATGATTCGCATCTTCGCCAGGAGCTAAAGCCCTGGATAATCACAATCTTCAATGGGAGTGACATCTCAGCGGAACAAGGCATCATGGGGCTAAGCATGGGAGGGTATGGTTCCATTCTCCAAGCATTAAAGCATCCGGAAGAATACGCTGCTGCCAGTAGTCTTAGTGGCATTATGGATATCACCCGTCATCCCGACAAATGGGGATTAAAATGGACACTCGGTGACTTTACAGATTCGCCTGCAAATTGGCACTCCAACAATCCCATTGACCTGATAAGAACACAGAACACCTATACTGGACCTGCTCTGCAACTTATCTGTGGCCGCGAAGATTTCGCCTTCCAGGAAAATTTGGATATGGCAGCCCAATTGGATACTCTGGGATATGCCATCGATTTTCTTGAAGACACAGGAACGCATTCACACAAGTTCTGGAAAAGCCATGTTGAGATCGCTATTAAATTTATTGTTGATCAGTTTAAAACGAAATAGGGGCGTACGTTATTCTCGATAGAATAAAAATTGGGCTGCGGGTCGACATTTTTCCGGTATTTTATTACCTGTTATAAGATACCGCCGATGCGTGTCAATATTCCGCAGCCACCAATTTTTTAATTCCAAGAGTAATTTAGTTTAATGATTACTTGTTAGTGTCATGCGAATGACAGAAACGGTGTTTTGCTTCGTCGAAGGGTATATAATTAAGCCATAAGGTTCATTTGGAAATTGTTTTTAATCATATTCGTCAAAGAATGGCGCTTTCACCGACTCTTTTAATTTCTTTTCCCTTCCTCTCTATGGCATTCACCTTATTTTGTGCCTATGATATCATCTTTTCCGCCCGAGACCGCTTTTAATGAACGGGGTACCCCACGGAAGGGGAGCATCTTGTTCCTCCATGCAAATGGGTTTTCAGCGAAGATGTATCAAGATTTTCTCACATCCCTGTATGACGATTATCTTGTTCTGGCTCCCGACCTACCTGGACACGGTGAGTCCAGATGGGTGGGACTGATTCAGGACTGGAATGAACTTGCTGAATATTATATCGAGAAAATGACTCAAAACCTCCCCCCTGCCCCCATGATAGGAATGGGGCATTCAATTGGCGGTATTCTCGTTATGCTTATGGCAATAAAGCGTCCAGGTTGGTTCTCAAAAATCATTTTGCTTGATCCTGTGCTTTTACCTAAGCCTATCCTCTGGGTTATCCGTGGACTACATCTATTTTCCCTGTCCCATTTAATCCCCCTGGCAAGAGCTACCAAACGTCGAAAACAAACTTTTCCTTCTCGTGAGGCAGCGCTGGATCACTATTCTAAAAAAGCTGTATTTTCACGCTGGGAACCACAATTTCTACAGGCATACGTAGATACCTGTTTACGATCAATGGAGAATGGACAATACCAACTTTCATGTGCACCGCGATTGGAGTCCAGTATTTATCAATCCATACCCCTTAATACATGGAACCTTCCAAAACAATTATCGGTACCCTCCCTGTTTATTATCGGCAAATATTCTGATACTGTCAACCGGAGAGGATTTCTCCGCTTAAAAAGTCTAAAGAATCATCCTGTTGTAGAGAACATTGATGGAGGGCATCTCTTCCCCTTCGAACGGCCAGAGGCAAGTATGAATGTGATTAAGGTCTTTTTGTCAAAATGAGAATTGAATTACACGGAAGCACGATAAATACCCAGGTTCTGGAACAGGCTGTTTCTATTCTCAGCGAGGGTGGATTGATCATCTATCCCACAGACACAGTGTATGGATTAGGTTGTGATATCACAAAAAAATCGGCCATAGAGAGAATCTATCGTGTCAAAGGGATGCAAAAGCAAAAACCGTTGAGTTTTGTCTGCGCTGATATCAAAGATATATCCAAGTATGCTAAAATATCCACCACTGTCTACCGCGATCTTCGCCGCTATCTTCCAGGACCCTATACATTTATCCTTCCAGGGACCAGGGAAGCTCCAAAGGTGCTTCTCTCAAATCAAAAGACAGTGGGTATAAGAATTCCTGATCACCCACTTACACTGGCTATCGTAAGAGCGCTGGGGAACCCCATTATTTCAACAAGTGTAAATATCAGCTCGCAAAGCTTTGCTAGTGATCCGCAGGAATTTTATGAATATTATGAAGACAAGGTCGATCTGGTACTTGATTCCGGACCTACCTGGGCTGAATTGTCATCAGTGATAGACATGACAGATGATGAACAGCCTGTTGTAATTCGGGCGGGTCAGGGAGATATTAGCTGGTGTACATAATCATCTGCATGAAAGGAAGCTATCATGGCTGAAGTAAGCCTGAAGAATCTCACAAAATCATATGGAGCAACTCAAATTCTGCATGGTATTGATCTCAAGGTGGAGGATGGGGAATTCACCGTCCTTGTAGGGCCCTCAGGGTGCGGGAAATCCACGACCCTTAGAATCATTGCAGGTCTCGAAGAGGCCAGTGGCGGAGATGTTTTCATAGGTGATACCAGGGTAAATGATATTGAGCCCAAAAATCGCGATATCGCCATGGTCTTTCAGAACTATGCCCTTTATCCTCACATGAATGTTTATGAGAATATGGCGTTTGGGCTTCGGCTAAGAAAATATTCTGAGCAGGAGATCAAAGAACGTGTTGAGGAGGCTGCTGAGATATTGAGCGTCGAAGATTATCTCTATCGACGACCAAAAGAACTTTCTGGTGGGCAGCGCCAACGTGTCGCCGTCGGCCGGGCCATTGTGAGAAAACCGGCTGTCTTTCTTTTTGATGAACCCCTGTCCAATCTTGATGCCAAGCTACGAGTACAGATGCGCACGCAGTTAAAAAAATTGCACGCCCAATTGAAAACCACAATGATTTACGTGACCCATGATCAGGTAGAAGCCATGACCATGGGAGATCGTATTGTGGTCATGAAAGATGGATATATCATGCAGGCTGACGAACCGTTAAAAATATATGACAAACCAGACAATCATTTTGTGGGCAGTTTTATCGGCTCTCCGGCTATGAACTTCTTTGAAGCAGAGGTTGCCGAAAACGAACTGGTAAATAAAAAATTCAAGCTCCCCATAGGCGCTGATCAAAATATATTGCTTAAAAACTATCTCGGGAAAAAGGTTCGCCTTGGTCTTAGACCCGAGCATTTCCAGTTGACTGAGACCCCCTCACGTATTCCGGCCAAACTTGAAGTCAGTGAATTGATGGGGAATGAATCCTATTTGTATTGTACTACTGGAGCTGACTCGTTTATTGCTCGTGTCTCAGATAATGTTAGGAGAAAAACCGGGGACGATCTTTACCTGTATACGGACCCGAATTCTTATCATTTCTTTGATCTGGAGTCAGGTGAACGGATTGTTTAAGCCGTCGTATGGACTACCTTTTTGATTCGTTCACGCGTTCTTTAGCTGAATCGTGGACCAAATATACAAGGGCTTGATAACTTTTTTCAGTGGCCAGGCTCATTCCAATTTCACAGGTTCGACTTGTGGAATAGTGACCACTCCCATTGACTTCTCTTACCTCCTGGGCTTCACGCACGGTAGCCGATTCCGTCAGACCGGGGATCTTCATCCCTCTATCACCGGCAAAGGCACAACAAGCCAGATCTATGGGGATGACAACTTCCTCAGAACATCGAAGGGCGATTGCCTTCATCTTATTCTCAATCCCCATGCTACGGGTTGAGCAGGTTGGATGAAGCACCACCTTCTTTTGAGTTTTCACTATATCGACCCTGTCCAAAACCTGGTCATGAATATATTCAACCATATCCAGGATCATCATTTCCCGCCATTTTGCCAGATAGATACCACTTAAGATTTTATCATAATGTTTCATGTGGTTTGAGCAGGGGCTGGTATCCATGACAATGGGGATCTTTCCTCCCTGTGAACTTATCCATAAACTTTCCGTCGTTTTGATGGCTGCTTGAAGTGCTGTATCCGGATATCCTTTTGAAGAGAAGGCAAGTCCGCAGCAAAGATTTTCCACTTCCCGGGGATAGGCAAATGTGATCCCGGCAACGCTTAAGAGTCTTTGAAAAGCTTCCATTGGACTCAGGTTTGATCGATCAGTGTTTGATAATCCACGATTTATACAAGAGGGGTAATAGATAACATCAACATTCTTATCCACAGTTCCCAACTTTGGAAGTTTATACCCTGCTTTGAGATACTTATTGAGCGTCGGGATTCTCCCGCCAGTGATCCTGCTTAAATGCTTCACCATTCTATAGATGGGTTTATACCCAAGGAGAAAGCGAAATGGGGTAAAGACTCGAAGTGCTGCTCGTATCCCGCCGACAGTTAATGAAATATTTTGTTCTAATACTCCGGCCAGCCACTTGAACATAGCGCCCTGCTGATTGGCCCTCAGGTCTTTCATTAGTGTTCCGGTATTGATTTCAATTGGACAACTCAGTGCGCACAGTCCATCAATGGCGCAGCTTTGGACCCCTTCGAATTGGTAATGCTTCCATACACTTCTATACGCAGATCGAGAAGCTGCATCTTTTCCTAATTGATCGAGTTCACGTAATACAGCGATCCGCTGACGGGCTGACAGGGTCAAATCTGCAGATGGACATGTAGGTTCACAAAGTCCACATTCAATGCATTGATCGATCAAAGGATTCACCAAAGGAATGGGCTTGATATTTTTAAGATGGATATGTCTGTCTCCTGAGATCAGAACCCCAGGGTTCAATATTCCCGATGGATCCAGCAATCGCTTGATGTCTTTCATGATCTGATAGGCTTCTCGTCCCCATTCCCGCTCCACAAAGGGTGCCATATTTCTACCGGTACCATGCTCGGCCTTTAATGAACCATCATATTTGTCAATGACCAGATCGACTATTTTTTCTATAAACTTGTCGTATGTTTCCACTGCCTCTTTTTGAGAAAAGTCTATGCTCAATTTAAAATGCAAGTTGCCATCTCCGGCATGACCAAAGATCACGGCATCATCATAATGATACACTTTGAACAGGTTTTGGAGATCCATTACGGCTTTGGCGAGATCTTTTATTTTGAAACAAACATCTTCGCTGACAAGGATTGTTCCCGGTCTTCTCGTTGCCGCATGTAGTGGACCCAATTCCCGTCTTGCTTTCCAGAGTTTCTCGCATGAAGGCTTATCATAATAAAACTTGTGACGGTGATCAGGATTGTACTCTTTGAGGACTGCTTCTGCCGATTCCACCTGGAGCGCCAGGTTCTTCTCGTCCTGTGCCTGGAATTCGACCAGAAGTCCCGCTGATTCCTCTGTCAGTTCTCCATTTAAAAGCTCAGAAATTTCGGGGATATGCTGGACCGCCCTAAGCGCTGCTGTATCCATAATCTCCAGTGCATAGGGTTTGCATTTTTTCAAGGCTGGTATCAGCCGGGCAGCCTGCTTCAGGGTGGGTAGTTTCAAGAATGACGTAGCCCTGAATGCTTGCAATGGGACAGTATTGAAGGTAACGCTGGAAATAAAGCCCAGGGTCCCCTCGGACCCAACCATAAGATGTGCCAGTATGTCAATCGGCTCATCGTAATCAAGAAAACTGTTCAGAGAATATCCCATGGTATTTTTGAGTCTGTACTTGTGTTCTATTTTGCGTTTCAGGTGAGCGTTTGTTCTGATTTTATCACGTATTTTCAATAGTTCAGTATAGACCTCAGGCGCTTTGCCATGGAGCTTTTCATTTACATGGGGATCAGCAGTATTCAGAACAAGTCCATGGGGAAGCACCAGCTCCATGGCGGCGATTGTTTGGTAGCTGTTGTATCGATTCCCTGAACCAATTCCACTGGCGTTGTTTGCCACAATTCCACCAATCATTGCCGATCTGATCGATCCGGGATCCGGTCCAATCCGATACCCAAAGGGTTCCAGATGTTGATTGGCTTTGGCAGCTACAACACCCGGTTGAAGCTTGATCTGCTTTCCTTCATTCAGGACTTGAACATCACGCCAGCCCTGTTTGATTTCCACCAGAATATCATCTCCAACAGATTGCCCGGAAAGGCTGGTGCCCCCCGCTCTGAAAACAACTTTTCGATGATGTTGATTGGCGATCTGAAAAATGGTGGAGATATCTCCAACTGTCCGAGCCTTGATCACCATTCTGGGGAGCATGCGATAAAAACCGGCGTCACGGGCAAAACTGTATCGATCGATCAGTTTTGTAAAAACAGTTCGTTTGGGGAGTACCCGTTTAAGGGCGTAGGATGCTCTCATCCTTGTAAACGGAAAATGCATTATATATAAGTTAACTCAGGATGCTAAAAAGCAAACCACCTTTAGTTCAGTGTCAGCTTCATTATCCTTTCGGTGACCGTAGAAACCGGCAGGCATGCGGGTATCACTGCCGTATCATTCCCAAGGTAGGTCACCGTGCTTATCATTCTTTCATCTGCAGTCTCAAGCGCAGTATATCTGATTTCAAGCTGGTCGCCAAGTAATGAATATGTGCCATTGATATCCAACTGGTCAATAACCAGATCTATACTGAATGTTGACGTGGTTGTATCAGCAGCCCATTTGCCATCTGACGCGAGTTGTGAGATCAGAATCAGAGGCTGACATCCTGTTCCCCAATTAACTGGCAGGAGCCCTGCCAATGTTGCAGTGCTATCATTATTGAGGTCTACCGTTCCGCCAACAGGTGTGGCATCTTGATCTGTGTAATGTGCAGAAGTCGTCAGAATAAGTGTGCCGGCATCAATTGTTACAAAGCTAAGTCCGTTTTGAGTAGCTATAAAGGTTAAACTTGTGTCCCGAAGGGTTGTAGCTTCAGTGGTAATCGTCATTTCTGTAAGTGTATAAGTTCCTGCAAGGGGCAAGGGAATACCCTCAGAAGGGTCATCTTTCGTTTCTTCACACCCAATCAGCAAGCCCCCAATTAAAAAAGCGATCAATCCAGCTTTGTTGATATGTATCATGCCAAGAACTCCATGAGAGTAAAAAGGCCGCATAAGCGGCCTTTTTACCTGTTTAATTATACGATTTAGAAACTCTTCTGAAGACCTATAGCGAAGACAGTCGCTGTTTTCATATAGGTTTCATTCCCACTCAATGTTGCAGAATATGCTACACCAGATTTGGAACCTTCTTCATAGGTTGTGTTTGAAAAGCCTAATGATACAGCCATCTTGGGATTCAATTTATACTTGGCTCCCAAACCGATAGTACCGGAGTTAAGACTATAGCTGAGATCTGTCTGATAGGCATCCAGGGCACCACTGGTGGCCATGTCGTACCCAGCACTGAGAATCAGAGCGTCAGTCAGAGCAAATTCAGCTCCGAAAGCTATTTCAGATCCATCCTCAACGTTGTCCTCTTTGCCATCCCAGTTAACACCGGTATTCATGTACAGGTTGTAATCTACAGCAATGTTCAGTGAAGGCATGACTAGATAGGAAAGGCCAATTCCAAACATCGCTGGCATGTCAGCATTTGTCTCTGCGCCATCGGGGAACAGACCGGAACCATCAACTGTTGTTTCGTTCGTCAACACCAGTGGGGCAAGACCTTCATATCGAATACCAATATTCAGCTTATCCATAAGACTTATATTCAAACCAAGGATAGGTGCAAAACCAGTCCCTGTTTGTTTGGCATCAACTTCAACATCTGCAGTTGCAGCGTCCAAGCTCAAACCCTGTGCTGTATAGACAGCAGCTGTCGCTGTCATGGTTGCAGCAGCTGTCGTATAGGCACCCTGGGCAATATTTGGTGTCCAGGTATTCGCGTCAAAGGTAGTAACACCTAAAGCCGTGAAACCGGCTGAAATTGCATCGACATTGGCCTGAGGCAAAGATCCAGCGGCAACAAGATTTGCAAAAGAAACGTCACCAGCCCCACCATCAACCAATGGCTGTAGTGCAGTCGCTCCCCCAGTAGCTGACGCTGCACCAGCTGTATATTGGGCAGCAACGCCACGCATAACATCGCCAGGTATCATTTCACCTGCTGCTGTCGTAACCATAATGTCTTTGAGATGCCCCTCATACGTATTAGAGGCAGAAAAGTACCTGACACCGGCAGAAACAGAGATCATATCATTAATGGCATAAGAAAGAGAAGCCTGGCCACCTAAATATGTCGAGGAGCCATTAAATGTTACATCCAGGTTATAGCCTGTAACTCCTGCAGCTGCTAACTGTGTTTTTAAGTCTGAAACGGGTGCTTCAAAGGATGGCAGACCATCAGCAAACTCGGCACTTCCACCACCACCAATAGGAACAAAGCCAGCTGAGAGCACCAGTTTGTCCATTTTATAGGCAAAATAAAAGTTTGGAAAAACCGGAGCAAAGGTGGTTCCCTCAAATGTGTCACTATTCAGTGCAGGGGCATCACTCGTGATAGTTCTGCCCTGGGTGATAGTTTGGCTACTCAAATACAGATGCATCCCATTATCCAGCTTGGTTAATCCTGCCGGGTTAAAGAACACAGCATCCAGATCGGTAGAGGCATTACGAGCCATCATGCGTACGAAATCAGCACTCTGGTTCGTGTTCTCTACCATACCGCCACCCAGTGCAATGCTCACCATCAGCAACAGGGGTAATACGCGTAAAAACTTACTCATCATCTTTCTCCTTGTTTATTTACTAAATACAGATTCGTTAGACTATCCGTAACTGTTTTACTGTGATCATCTAAAATACAAGTGCATTCTGGGATAGCAAATTAAATTGTTTTCTCAAATTCTTGTCAAAATCAAGCCCTAAAAGCGAACATACCAGCCAGTCTGTTCATTTACCTGTTTTTCAAGAATTCGAATTCCCCGTGGAATGGCTGTTCCAGGCACCACAATATAGTCCTGAATGTTTTGAAACATTTCATCATTGGTCAACAATTGGGAGGGTTCCACAATGAGACCAATAACCATTCCCTGATAATCACCTGGCTTCAACTGAATAAAATAGTCAGCGTTTTCCGTACCAGGATCAATAGGGTCCCCAAAGGTCACATAGTGATCTGTCACAGAATACCCCGGGGCATTGAGGCTGTCAAGATTGAGATCCTTGTTAAAAATTACGACCACTGCCGACTTGATCGAGTCTGGCCAGGTCGGGTTGAACTGAATGCTCCCCTGTACACCTGAAACAGCTTCCAGGCCCCCTGGATCCGAACAATTCCAGACCAGGCTAAAGATAACAAGCACCATCACAACCAAACGAACCGGGGTCATAGCATTTTCTCCAGGGTAATCATAAATATGCGTTCCTGTTCCAGATTACGTTCCAACTGGGTGTAATAATACTGGAAAATATTCTCCACTCTGAATATGGCCCGCCAATCTTTATACGAAGTTCCCAGACCGGCATTCCAGACGTGGACCGGCACCCGTTCGTCCTGAGCGGTCAATGGGTTCTCCTGAAAAAGCTCGACACTTTCCAACCTGCTCGCATAGCGATATTCCAATGACGCATCCAAATTCCAGTAGTGCAAACCCAGGGTGGTCACCCAGTGCTGGCGATAGCGATAGGACAGGGTATCAAGCACTGCCCCATCCGCTCCAACTGAAACAGGATCCAGCCAGGTGTAGGCGGTTTTTGCATCCACCAGATTGCTAAACAAACTCACACCCAACCCGATGTCCATCCCTGCGATCCGGGCATCAGAAATATTTTCAAAATGGATGATCCCCAGACTGTCCGGGACAGGCTCGATGAGATTATTGAATTTGTTATGAAAAATTGCCAGGTCGAGTTTTAAGAGATCGATCATTCCCAATTGTCCTGTCATAAGAGACAGACCGATTTCACGACTTATGCTGGTTTCAGATACCAGCTCCGGATTGGGCTCCACAGTGAAAATACTTCTGCGAGCACGGGTAAACATTTCGGCCACAGTGGGAACACGAAACCCCTTACCCGTTGAGATCCTCATGGCGAACCATTCATTCGGTTTCCAATTGAGAGCCACCTGCGGCGAAAAGACCTGATCCCGCTCAATGCCATCAACAGCATAAGCCTCCCATCTGCCTCCCAATGATAAGGTGGTTAGTTTCAGCTTTTGCTGAAGCAGCAGATAGGCAGCAAGCGAATGGCTTCCGTGGGTTCCGAAGATCTGCGCTTCCACACCATTTTCCTGGAGCGTAAAACCCTGAACGCTGGTTAATATTTCCGACCAGTTTCGAGAGGATTGTAATTCTGCAAAATAGCGGGACTCATTGGAGTGATCAGGATCCACACCATGGTTCTGCCAGGAATTCCAATACGCTCCCCCTCTCACTTTGTAGGCCAATTCCGGAGAGCGAACATAGTTATAATGAATGTTGATTATGGTTTTGAGGCCATCGGTGAGATCGTTCTCTGATCCTGCCGGTGCCTCAAAAGGGTCGGCCGGACTCTTCCAAGTGGACAATAGACCAGACTTATCATCCAAAACATTGACAAACACTGCTGCGCTGTGGGCATTGCCAAAATTAAGTTTTACTTTCCCAGATATATTGAGGGCTTCCTCCCAGTTCAGTTGCATAAATCCATCATCCCGACGCTTCTGAACCCTGAGCCACGCCGCATGATCGGCAAATGATCTGGAATGTGACAATTCGAAGTTACTCACATATCTACGAGAGTCCTGCCATGCCCATTGATCGATCCGGGGCTTGCTGTAAGTTCCGATCTGCGTAGATATCCTGGTCTCCGGTTGCGGTGGTGCATTGCGGGTGATGATATTGACCACGCCCCCCATGGCGCTGGACCCATACATGGCTGAGCCTCCGGATTTGACGATCTCCACCCGGTCCACTTCAGATGTTGGTACATTTGCCCAGGTAATATTTCCGGCGGCAGATCCAAGCATGGGAATTCCATCAATGAGTAAAAGTGAGCGGCTGCCCGCTCCGATGGCATAACCGGAGGTTCCCCGAATATTCAGCTGACCCTTGATGGTTGAGACACCAGATTCATAGCTGAGGATATCCACCATCTGGGTCACGGCTTTGGCTTGGATTTCTCTGGGACCAATGGCAGAAACGGAAAATGGAGATTCCAATATATCCTGACTTTTCCGGCTCGAGGTCACAACAACTTGAGGAGAGGCCAAAACATTCGTTTTCAGTTCAATATTCAACTCGGTGGAAACTCCATCAACGATTTGTATGTTTTTTTCAGTGTGAGGAGCATAACCCATCATGGTGAAGGTGAGTGCATAGATACCTGGAGGGAGATCATCCAGTTGATAATTCCCATCCAGATCAGAGGTGGTTCCCAGTGAGCTCCGCTGGACCTGGATATTCACCCCCGGGAGGGACATCCCTGATTTTGCATCAGCTATTTTACCCGAAACGGATGTGTTCCCCATGATAATCCCAGGTGTTACCAGTATCATCATGAGCAATAAAGCCCATCTAATCGACTGGAAAGGTCTTACTATGTTGAGTCTCTTTGATTTCATTAAGTTATGGGAATATAGAACAATAACTGTGTGGATACTATTTCAAATAATAAAACAGAGCCTGCTTACATGACTGAATGACGTTTATTCAAATAGGCCATTAAAGCTATATCAAGTGATTGATCGGTACTTAAGGGGATGTAATCTACGTGTTGTTCACGGCAACGTAACCCCAGGGTGGCCCTGAAATGCTCAACTGCGTTGCGGTAGTCCTTTTGTATGTGCCAGGGTTCTGTGGCCTTTATCTCGCCTGACTCCATATCCTTGAACTTGGCATGGGCATCAAAGGCAAAATCTATTTCCCTGGGATCCAGGACATGAAAGACCAGGACCTCATGGCGATCATGTCTAAAATGCTTGAGGCCATTCATGATACTATCCAGGTCATCCAGCATGTCCGAGATAATGATGACCAGCCCCCTGCGCCTGATCCGGTCAGCGAGATGATGCAAACTACGTCCAATGGATGTCTGCTCCCCGGGCGTAACAGTCTCCAGGTGGGTCAGAATATTATTCAACATGGAAGGGCGTGATGACGGTCGGATATGCGTCCGCACTTCGGTATCAAACAAGGTGAGACCCACAGCGTCCTGCTGTCGTAAGAGGAGATAGGTCAGGGCTGCTGAGAGATAGCTGGCATACTGGAGTTTTGTGATATCTCCTGATCCGTAGGCCATGGATTTTGACTTGTCAAGCATGATATGCGCCTTGAGATTGGTCTCTTCTTCAAACTGTTTGACATAGAATCGATCGGTCTTGCCATAAAGGCGCCAGTCCAGATATCGCAAATTGTCTCCTGGACCATAGGCTCTGTGTTCTGCAAACTCAACAGAGAAACCGTGATAGGGACTCTTATGGAGACCAACAATAAAGCCTTCAACGACCATTCTGGCTCTGATCTGCATATTTGCCAGATTTGCCAGGGTCTTGGGGTTCAGGTATTTTTGTTTATCAGTTATCAATTATTGGACCTGATCATTTTTTCACAACGAAGTTAACGAATTCGACGAATTTATTCCTGTTAATCAATAATCTCACCAACACATTACGGAGCAAAGCATTGCTCCTATCCAATCGCATTCAATCTCTCAATCTAAAATGGGTTAACCAGGGCCAATCGAAGATAATGGTCAGCACTAAGGTCAAATGGTGCTGATTCTTCGATGATCCCGGTCCAATAATCCTGATCTCCTCCAACACCTGCTGACAGAGTAAGAAGGGCAACTCGTCCTATGCTCAGATTAAATTTGAGTTCTGCACCCATGGTAGTAAGGGTCTCACCCGTTTCCGGAAGATATCCCAAATCATGGAAAAGTGCTCCAGTGATCCCTGTAAACCCAAAACCAAGGAAGTGAGCTGGGAATGCTTTGAGAAGGGGCACACGCAGTTCAGTGACATTGTATAGTATTTCAGAGGCAGGATACTCGCCGGTCTGACCTCTAAGATTGTAGCTCTCAGGGAGGTCAATGATACCCTGCCCTACCAGATTTAAGATTGTCCCCGGTGAGAAATAAAGCGGTGCCGTAGACATGAAGCCAATAGAGTCCTGTGAAAGAATATCACCGTCATGATATTCCCATTTACTGCGATTGTAAAAAACGAAGGGGCTGTGGGGTATTTTTATATTTACATAGCCATCCATCCAAATTTTGGAATAATCGGCATCTCCCCAGATCTGGGGCAAGGTTGTCTCGGCATGGGCAAGAAGACCCCAACCATTTCCTGGTAGGCTGACGGCATCTCGTTCGGGACGTTGATGCTTCCAGCTCCAGGTTACCCCAAGGCTTGTTTCAGCTTTTTCCATAAATAGCGAATTGCGTTCCCAATCGGAATTTTCCATTTTCATGACCTTGCGATTCACCATTCTGAGATGGAGATCAAGATTATGATTTGAGCTTAGAGAGTTGCCTGAATTCATGGGCAATAGAAATCTGAGACCTGCTCCATCCAATACCTCAAAGTGGGTCGCACCCCAGGTCCGGCGCATGTTAAAACTGAAGTTTTTGGTGGCATAAAAATTTATTGCTGGTGCGTGCTCCAGATTTGTGTAACCAAGGTATCCGCCTGACAGCTTACCCTTCCAGTTTATCACTCCGCCTCCCTGAATCAGATGCTTACCCAAGGCATCGTTATAGGCAGCGAGACCAAAAAGCCCTTCAATATCGGGCCAGACCCAGCGCAAAAGCGGTCTAAAGGTCTTTCTGGCGCGATAAGGATGCACAAGAATATTGTCAAGTTCGGTGTCGTAACTGATCTCAGGAACAAGGATACCGGGAGACTGTGTTCGCCAGGCTACAAAGGGCTCTCTAAGATTTACGGTCAATTCTGGTGCCACACGAGCTGCATCTACTGCTCGTATTCTTACTGTATCAACAGTAGCTAGAGTGGAAGCCAATATCTTATCTGTTCCAGGCAAACGCTGCTGTGAGAAAATCCCTTCACCGACATCCGTCATTTGTATGATGGTCAAACTGTCCAGGCTCACACGATACAAATTGGGGGTTGAATTTCGAAAGGAGGTGAACACAATGGCATTGCCATCGGCAGTCCATACGGGATTGAGGTCCTCCTCTGGATCATTGGTGACCTTTTTAAACTCCTCGCCATTTATTTTCATAATGGCAATATTCACGTCACCATTTTCTTCCTGAATCATAAAGGCAAGCTGTTTACCGTCTGGAGAGAGATCAAGATTCTGAATTTGGATATCACCCTCAAATTTGCTGATCTGCAGTTGATTCCCAGAGTCAATACTTTGATAGTAGATCTGGCTGGTCTCTCCAGGGTGAGCGACAAAGAAAATGCCTTTACCGTTTTTGGAGAACACAGGATGGAGGGCTCTGATATCCCTCGTTATCCAGCGAACTTTTCCTGATTCTACATCAACCAATCGGAGATCGTATATAAGTGAACCATGAGATCCCCGATGATACTCGGGAACCACAATCTGCCCTGCATCCGGGGACCATGCCGGATTCCCACTGAAGCGTCCGTAGTGGACCTCTTTGATCGTTCGATTCGAATCCGTCGTCATGGTATACAGACCATAATCGTGCATGGTGGATGATCTCCGTCCAAGGACAGCGATCATGGTTGAATCCTGGGAAAGGCTGGCAGCTTGCACGCTTGAGAACCCATGCAGAATCTGAGGCTCACCAATCTCTTCGATACGCTCTTTTTGTGCCATATACCCATAATAATAAGCATTCATAGCACGACGCCATTCTTCATCAAAATTTTCTACCGATTGATTGGTCGCCGCTTTAAAGGCAGTTTTAAAATCGTACCAGTAGGGATATCTAAGACTATCCTCATTTAAATAAAGTCGATGTTTCGCGATCTTGACCAGGGTCGAATCCCCGTATTTTGAGGCCAGATACAAGACTTTGGCATAGCCATCATCATGGGGGTCAAGTTTGTCCATGGTATTTGTATAGGTATGGATCTTCATACGGGCATCACTCCGACCCACCCGCCAGACCTCTGTCATGTATTCAGCCATGCCTTCAAGCCACCATGGCGGAATGGTGATGGCACCCAGAAGACCCAGCCAGGTCCGCTGGGCCTGAAACTGGACCACATGTTGAAATTCATGGGTCACGACGAGTTTTAGCCATTTATCTGAGCCGCCAAACCTGCCAGCAACATCATTCTGACTGACCCAGATAAAGATCTGATTGGTGGGCATGGCAAATCCATTCAAGATTTCATCTTCGGCGGAAAAGATGATATCCGTCTTGCCAAAATCCTGCATTTCCAGTTGATCCAGAATTGGCTGGTAGCTTTGTTCGGCGATCATGGCACCCTTATGGGCAATACTGTCCAGGCCTTGATGAAAATGAATGTTGAAATGATCTGTTTCCAGGGTTTGCCATTTTAACTCCGGATGCGTCCGTTGATTCCACATCCACAAACTCTGGGCAAAGATTGATTGCCCAAGCAGGACGATGAGACACAGTCGGAGTATAATTCTCATGAATATTCCTTAGCTGCTACAATAATTTTTGGATGATCTCATCCACTGTGATGCCATCGGCTTCTGCATTAAAATTGCTCAATACCCGGTGCCGCAGAACTGGCAGAGCGATTGCTTTGACATCATCGATAGAGGGTGTGGGGTTTCCTCTGATGGCAGCACGGGTCTTGGCTCCCAATACGAGATATTGGGATGCTCTTGGGCCAGCTCCCCAGCCCACCCATTTTTGGATATAGTCAAGGGCTCCTTCATTATCAGGGCGGGTCCTGCCAACCAGATCGACAGCATAATCTATGACATTTGCAGCCACGGGAACCCGACGTATGAGGTCCTGATATTCCATAATCGCTTTTCTATCCAGGACTTTTTTCAGTGTGACGCTTGCGCCGGAGGTGGTCTGACTCACAATATTCCGCTCTTCATCCCGACTGGGATAATTCACCTTCAGATTGAACATGAATCGATCCAGCTGGGCTTCAGGCAGGGGGTATGTCCCTTCCTGCTCGATCGGGTTCTGTGTTGCCAGAACAAAAAAAGGTTCTTCCAGAACATAACTTTGGACACCAGCCGTAACCCGGTGCTCCTGCATGGCCTCCAACAGGGCGGCCTGTGTTTTTGGGGGTGTCCTGTTGATTTCATCCGCTAAAACAATATTCGCGAAAACAGGTCCCTTGACAAATCGAAATTCCCGCTTGCCTGTGCTGTGATCCTCTTCAATGATATCTGTGCCAGTGATATCTGAGGGCATGAGATCAGGAGTGAATTGAATTCTTGAGAAGCTGAGATCAAGCACTTCTGCCAGACTTTTAATGAGTAAGGTCTTTGCCAAACCGGGGACACCAACAAGGAGGGCGTGTCCACGGGCGAGCATGGCGATAACCAGCTGTTCAATGACAGCATCCTGGCCAATGATTGCTTTTGATAGCTCCTGCTTTAAACGATCAAAAGCAGAGACCATTTCACTAAGTTTATTAAGATCATTCGTTGTTTCGGTCACGCATCCTCCGTCATTCCATTAAGCTGAACAGCCTCTATTTTTTTGATGCCAAGGTTCTTCGCAATCAGTATAGTTCACAAAGAAGTTATTTGTTCATAAAGTTATTGAAATAAAAAATCCCCCGATCACTCGAGGGATTTAAAGTTCAGACAGGAACAGGTTCAAGCTTCGGGATAGACGCTTACCTGTTTTCTTGTGCGGTCTTTGCGTTCAAAGGTCACAATACCGTCGATTTTCGCAAACAGCGTATCATCACCACCGATACCAACATTTTCACCTGGGTGAATGGCTGTTCCACGTTGACGAACAATAATGCTACCGGCAGAAACCCATTCACCACCATAGGCTTTTGTACCCAGACGTTTTGAATGACTTTCTCTACCGTTCTTAGAGCTACCAACACCTTTTTTATGAGCCATGGTTACTCTCCTTTTTCAGCTTTAGGGGCTTTTTTCGCGACCGGTTTAGCTGCAGCAGGTTTCTTTGCTGCTGGCTTCTTGGCGGCTGGCTTTTTCTCAGCAGTGATTTTCGCGGCTGCAGGTTTCTTTGCGGCGCTTGCTTTCACTTCTGATTCAGCTGTAGCTGCTTTCTTGGGGGCAGCAGGTTTTGCAGGTGCAATTCCTTCTACCTTAATCTGTGTAAAACCCTGGCGGTGTCCCTGTTTTTTCTGGTAACCCTTGCGGCGTTTCTTCTTGAAGACGATGATTTTTTTAGCGCGACCGTGAGCCACAACTGTTCCATCGATGTCAACAGTGGTCAGCTCAGGTGTGCCAACCTCAAGACTTGTACCGTCAGAGTAAGCCAGTACGCGCTCGACGTTGACCTTCTTACCAGGTTCAAGATCGAGTGTCGGGACGTTCAGGACCATGCCAGGTTTTACCTTGAACTGTTTCCCTGCAATTTGGATAATTGCGTACATAACTTTATCTCCTTTATTAAAAAGCCAGCGAATATAGACGGCACTCGTTCCGCTGTCAACGGATTATCGAAACTTTTGATGAATGCCTGCTGAAATGGAATCCAGGGATCAGTGCAGCTGTTCCCACAGCAATTTTGACACCTTCCGTAAAAGGACAAAGCCTTCGTTGTCAGCTGCCCACGATTGATCCTCCTGGTTTTTGGTGATCACACAAAACACATAATCACCAGCGGGTGCGTTCACAAGGAGCACTTCAGATCTGGATTCATCCACTGCCCCCTGTTTTGATGCCACCTGGATGGTCCTTGGGATTTGCGACAAAGCTTCATCATCCCAGTAAATACGGGTAAGATAGCGATACATTTCTTCGCTTGCCCATGGCGAAACGGCTTTCCCTTCATGGATCAAAACCAGCAATTCTGCCATCTCACGCGGTGTCGTCTGGCCCCAGCCATAGATCTCCCAATCACCCCTCCTGTTTGCAGTCCTGGAATTTACCCGGGTATTATGGAAGCCATTCTCCTCCAGCCACTGGTTGATCTGCAGACCGCCACCAGCCAGCTTCTGGCACCATAAACTGGCGTGATTATCGCTATAGGTGATCATGAGCGAGATCAACTGGGTTAAAGATATTTCTGAGCTATCCTTAAAGGAGCTGAGCATGCCGTCCGGGGGATAATTTACGATCTCAGGCAACCATATTAATGTAGAGTCGTAATCCAGGTCTCCCTGGTCTATGCGGTCAAACAGGGAGAGCATAATGGGGACTTTTACCATGCTTGCAGTGGGGAAGAGTGAATCTGCGTTAATGCTGATCTCACAACCAGTTGGAAGATGCCTGACATAAATGCCCACATCACCGCGAAAGGACGAAACCAATTCGTGGAGATCCTGCTCAAGTTTTTGATAGTTGGGTTTACTTATTCTCGATTGGGAAGCGCAGGAAAACAGGAATAAAACGGTTCCCAATAGAAGTAAAAATTTTCTAAACTTAGACATTTTGCTCATTGATCTTGTGTTGCAGAAATCAATCATTGTCTAAATGGATCAGTTCGATGCCTGCCTCTTTTGCATGGGTCTTGATCCGTTCATCACGATACAATTCCCCATAGAATATCCGTTGTATTCCCGAATTGGCGATGAGTTTGAAGCAATTGTAGCAGGGACTGGCTGTTACGTATATATCTGATCTGTCAATGCTTACTCCATTTCGGGCAGCCTGAACAATGGCATTGGCTTCAGCATGGACCGTTCTGACGCAGTGTCCATTCTCCATCTCGTGACCAATTTCATCGCAATGAGGCAGACCGCGGATTGATCCGTTATACCCGGTTGACAATATCATCTTATCTCTAACGATCACTGCTCCAACATATTTCCGGTCACAGGTTGACCGGGTGGCAACATCTTTGGCGATCTGCATGAAATAATTGTCCCAGGATGTTCGATTCTTCGTCATTATTAGATAACCTTATAACTTATTTCTTCTTTTCACAGCGGACTGAACGAAATTCGCGAATTTTTATTGTCCTCTATACACGGCTTTTTCGCACGTTTCGTCTGTTTCAATGCAAGCTCTTTCAAACAAAATTAATTTTCAAGCAGAGTCCGGGTTGTTCCAATGATGTGCTTTGCGTGGTTCTTCAATTCCGGTAACCACCATTTGGATAGATTCTCCGGGGGAGATCCCTGAAAAAAACCCACCTCCTCCAACATCTTCAGCACCATTTGACCAATGGCCCGATAATTACCATCCAGGACCTTGACTGCCAATCCATATACCTGCCCGTCGGGCATAATAAATCCTGCCGCAGAAACAGCTTCGGCGCCTCCCTTGGATATGATCTGACCGGGAAAGCCTTCCATCAGGGCAGTATCAAATCGACCGTTCCCTCCCACAAGGTGGGGATAGGTGGTCATGGCATTAAAAATTTGTTCGCATTCCCTTGAAGGCCGCGAGGTAATCTTGGCAAAGGTCATGGCGAGCCTGGAAAGGGGTAAATAAAATACGGGAGCAGAGCATCCGTCAACGCCTCTATGTATGGAAGCTTCTCCAGTATACTCTTTAACGATATTGTAGATGTATTCCTGAACTGGATGATCAGGATCCAGATAATTTTCTGTGTCATAACCAAGCTGGACGCAGGTACACAACATCCCGGAATGTTTTCCGGAACAATTATTATGGATCTGCTGTGGTTGGATACCAGCAGCCGCCAACTTCGCTGCACTCTCCATATCTATGGGCGGATGGACTCCACAGGCCAATAGATCGGGGCTTATTCCCGCTTTGGTAAAAATACTCTCGGCTGTATTTATATGGATATCTTCGCCGCTATGGGATGAACATATGAGTGCTAACTCTTGTGGTGTAAATCCGAAATTCTGATAGGCTCCCGATCGTAAAACAGCCATAGCCTGCAAGGGTTTCGCAGAGGAGCGGGCATAGGTTGCGTAATGTGGGTCACCGTATGATCTGATAAGTTGGCCATCAGGCTTTGTGATCACCCCGTACGCATGGTGAAGACTCTCTATCTTCCCAGTGCGAATAACCTGGGTGGCAAGTGAACTCATAGCACCTGTGATTTGAAATCGCGGATGGCTGTTTCCAGTCCGACAAAGATGGCCCGGCTAAATATAGATCGACCGACGACGACATTCTCAACTGCTTCGATGGTCACCAGAGGCAAAACATTTTGATAATTGATCTGACCCTGCACAGCGACACCAATCCCATTCTTTGCTGCTGTCTTGGCCATCAGGGCTATCTGTTCCCGGGCTTCAGCCTGCCCGGCAGGATTTGAGTTCTGGGCATATAGAAGACAGCTCAGTTCAACCAGATCAGCCTGGAGGCGGTAAGCCTTCTTTAAAAGGGAGAGCTCTGGTTCAAGATGGAAGGAGACCAGTTTCCCGGCATCTTTTAACTGCGGAATAAAGGTCTCAATATCTGCACCATAGTCGTCAAAAATATTTGGAGCACTAAACGTTACCTGCTTGATGGGTAGATTCATGGCCAACTGAAATAACTCAGCCCTGGGGGCGATGCGTAAGGCAAAGCGGGTATTCATGGCAGAAGCTATGGTCAATTCTAAATCTTTTTCGGTAAATGCGGATGAACGACCATCATAGGAAAGGCTAAATCCGTCTACTCCTGATAAACCTGCGATAGTTACGATACCCGGTAAACTAAGGCCTTGAGCCTTCATCTGCTGGCTTGTCTCTAAGAAAACATCTAGATTTAATTCCATTTGTGCCATATTAACTAATCCTCGGGGTTAACGATCA
Organism: Fidelibacterota bacterium; assembly: GCA_021734325.1. Classification (GTDB taxonomy): domain Bacteria; phylum Fidelibacterota; class UBA8477; order UBA8477; family JABMPR01; genus JABMPR01. Next base: position 71,286 of record JAIPJF010000009.1, read on the forward strand.
ATATCTCAAATTTAGCGTACCAGTTTTGATACTGGCACCAAATCAAACCCAGCTTCAGCAAGGGCAGGTAAATACTTTTTCAAGGTAACCAAAGTATTGGGGCGGCAATGTCCTATCCCTATCGCTTCCCCTCCTTCCTTGGCTATTCTGGCCAGTCGAAAAAGTTCTCCTGCAATGGCTTCTGGATCATCTACCTCATCCAAGAAGACATCTCTGCTGTTGGTTGGAATTGAATGCTCTTTGGCCACTTTTTCTGCAACTGATGCAGCAATGGTTCGGCTGTCTATAAAAAACATTTTGTGGTCACCAAGGAAGTCTGTTACACTTCCCATGACCCGCTGGCTTTGGGTCCCACCGCTGCCCTGATGATTATTCATGCCGATGGCATTGGGTACGTCCTTTTTGGCTTTATTAAGCCGGCGCAACATTTCACCATCACTAAGATCATCGGAAAGGGCATAATCCGGTTCACTGGTTGTGTTCGTAATTGTGACCATGGGCATATGGATCAAGGTTGGGATGCCACGGGATTTCAGCCGTTCGTCCACGCTTGTGGAAAAGGATCTGCCGGGAATCACTGCGGCAGTAAAAGGTTCTTTGAGAGATATAAATCCATTGATGGTCTCATTCATTGAATAACCAAAGTCATCAATGATAACGGCCAGGCGCGGTCGTTTTGTGACCTTGGCAATATCGGCGGGTAGAATTGAAACGGGTGCTGTCTGTTTATCCATAAACTCAAAATGGTACAGGGACCAGACAGTGGAATCGCTGATAACCTGAAATTCCCAGTAATCAGGTCCGCCAGTGGTTTGCCTGATCCTGAATCCATAGCCGCCCAGGCTGCTTTCAAGAAATTTTTCAATTTCATTTGGGCGCACCTTTTTACTATCCTTTAAATGAAAGTTACGTGTACCGACTCCATCATCACTCAGGCGTGCATCAATAAATTCCATGCTGGGGAAACGCCTGGCCAGGGTTTGATCAAGGCGCGTATTCAGTGTGAAATATCCTTCATAAAAAGCCTGCTCGGATACAACTTCAGGTTCGAAAGTATTGGATGAATTCCATACGATGACCCAGACTACCAATACAACAAGGATAAGGGCAAGCAGGGCAACCTTTAATATGTTCCCCTTGTTCTTTTTGGGGTTAAGCTGGTCTCTATAATATTCGTATCGCATATGCTTTGCCTATTATAGTTTTATCACCGCTTGATTCCACCGAAAAACAAGCTGTATCAAAGAAATATTGGCTTCCGGCGCGATAAAAAATATTATTGAATCTATACGACCAGATCATTCTACCTGCTTCAAGTTTTCAAAAATTGGAATGTTTCTCATTTTGTCAGTTAAAATAATAATTGTCTAAAGATATAAGCGAATGCGATACCTAGGTAATTGCCGATGGCGTAGCCAATAATACCGGTTGTCAGACCAGACAAAATGATCTCTTTATTATTAAGGGCTTTTGCAACAACGGGGACAAAGGGCGGAGAACAGACGGCCGAAACCGAGGTTATGAGAAAGGTGTCTGTATCAATATTAAAAATCCGACAAAAGCCTGCATGGAGAAACATGGTCCCAAAAACCACAAAATTGACAAAGAACATCATAGACCAATTGATATTCACCAGCTGTTCCAGATTTGCCATGGAACCTACGATCAAACTAAAAATCAGAATGATATACATACCAAACTGGAAGGTCATGGCGATGCTTCTGATTCTTTGAATAAATGAGGCCGCAATACCCAAGCTGGTGATGAGGAGCATGATTGCAGCAGTCGAATATTCCCCCGGAATCAATTGAGCCAGGCCAAAACTCAGCCCTAAAATCACAAGGGAAAGGCCTGTTGCCACAAGCAGTCCCAAAACAATCTCACGTTTGAAAATGCCTGCATAGCTGTGGATATCTTCTGCTTCACTACTCGCTGTTGCTACGAGGCCGGAAAAATCATATCTGGTCAACACTTTATTGAAGATGCGCTGACCGACACTCATCACGAACAATAGATAAATGATCCCATTGACCGCATCATAAGTGTGCATCATGATGAACATGGTTGAATCCACATTCAGTGCTGTTTTTATGGCCGCAAGGTTTGGGGTGCCTCCTGTATATAGACCAATGGCCATACCCCCGAACTGCCAGGAATTGCCAATGCCATCTCTCACAATCCAGGCTCCCAGACCGGCTACGAACACCACCAGGATTGTGGCCCCCAACATGGACAGAATGGCTTTACCGGCTGAGTGCAACCATGAACGTACGTCAAGGGAAAAAAGCAGCAGGGGAAGCGCCAGGGATACTGTGATACCGCTAAGTGTATCCTGCAACTCCTTCACCCCGGGAGCAAGCCAACCACTATTCCCGATTAAAATTCCAAACAGATAGGCAAGAATGACTGCACCGATTTTATTGACAAGGGGAAAGCGATCGCACAACCAGAGAATCACCATTGGGAAAAGGAAATAGAAAATGATCAACACGGAATTTGGAATCATCAATAAATCTTCCCTATGACAGCATCAACCAGCGCTCTGCACTTTCCCGGTCCAGAAAAAAACGAAGGCTGTTGCTGCGATTCATTTCATGCATGAGTTCTTGAAAACGTGGAGAGTAATTATTCTCGTTTTGTAGGCTGACAGACACCTTGACCTGATAGTTGGAAAATTTCTGCATGGCCGCTCCAGCCAGGCCCGTTTTTAGATCAAAAAAAGCTGATGAGAGATTGTTTTCAGAAAGTAGAATTAAATTCGATTCATATTCATAGCACTTCGATAGGAGATCCATTATATCTGCTTCAATAGAGATTTGAAAATCATCCTGAGTCATATCAATAAAGTATCGAGTCTGTTTATCTTCGAGTTTCATCACCACAATGTGTCCTGTTTTTGGCTATTTCAGTCAGCAATATACACAGAACAAGTAATCTCCAAAAATAATTAGCACTTCTTCGCTTGCTATTGAGCTTACAAATAAACACTTTTTAGGATGGACGCATCCCTAGCCACCCAAACTCTCCTGGATCCAGCCCGATTTGATCATGAGTTAAAGCAGTTTTTAAAAGATTTTCGCTTTGAAGGTGAAAAACCTTCTTTGACCCATATCAGAGCCATTGCTCAATATTTTTCCCGCTTGCCTTATGAAAATGTGAGCAAGATTTTAAAGCTTGGAAATCAACCACATGTAAGTGTATTTCGTCTACCAGATGAAGTGATTGCAGATCATATTGCCTGGCATGCTGGCGGAACCTGTTTCTCCCTGACCTACATGTTAACGGGCATATTCAGGGTACTCGGCTATGACGCCCATCCCCTCATGTGTGACCTGAACTGGGGTAATAATAACCATTCCGCAGTCATTTTGAATTTTTCCGGTCAACATTTTTTCGTGGATCCAGGTTATTTGATCTTTAAACCTCTTTTACTGAGAGAAAAAACAATCCAGAGCAAAATCTCCACTGAAACGGGAATCTCATTGCAATTCCAAGCCGAAACGCGGTCCTACTCCCTCTATACATTTCGAAAGCAGCAATTTGTAAGACGTTATCAATTCATGGCCGTCCCGTCAAGTCTCGATGTATTTGCAGAACATTGGAAGGCCTCATTCGACCTGCCTGGGATGAATAATATTATCCTGACTCAGGTCTCTGGTTATGAGATGCTTTTTATCCAAGGTGATTTTATCAAGTTCACCAGTCCCGGTGAGGTCAAAAAATTTAGAGGAGCCAATCTGGCTGAAAAACTCATCCAGGACCGGTTCAAGATCCCCATGGAAAAAGTTGAGAATGCCCGATACATTATTCGCCAAAGACAGGATCATTCCAGATGAAAACTGAAAAGCCACAGGCAGTAAAATATTTTATCGGTGCATTGTATTCTGATAAAAACTTGCTGGAGCAATCCTGTGCTGAGATCAGTTCAAAAATAGGCCCAATAGACATACTAAGTAACATTTTTCCCTTCACCTCAACCACGTATTATGATGAAGAAATGGGGAGTCCAATTTTTCGCCGATTCCTGAGCATACAAAGGCTAATGAGCCCGGGGAGACTGGCTGAGCTAAAGGTTCTCTGTAATGATATGGAGGATAGCCTGGCCGTAAATGGACACCGAAAAGTCAATCTGGATATTGGGTATCTTGACCTGCATAAGCTGGTATTGGCCTCGGCAAAATATAATGGCCAGAAGATCTATCTTGATCAAGGGATCTATGCTGATCTCACTCTGGCTTTTGAGAATGGTCAATACCACCCGCTGGAAAATACCTTCCCTGATTTTAAATCAGGTCTTTATAACGAATTCCTGTTGGAGATCAGAACCATATATAAGCAGCAACTTAGAACTAATACCGGGTCCTTCTCCACGTAGTTGTCTTTGGGCTGGCGTGCTGGGATCTTGAGTAGGGAGATGGACCACAATGAATGTCTTCCTGAGGACGGCAGGACGAAGGATCTCGGATTTCACCTTGGTACACACTCATAAACCGTTAAAACGGTTGTCTCGTTCTACTGGCGCTTGACAACCACCTGACTGAAGTCAGGTGCTACTGAGATCGTTTGCAACATGAATTTTCTCGTTAGCACCCGACTTGAACCCCGCCATGGGCGACGGAGTGGAACGAAGGATCTCAAAACTCCATATCAACAAGATATCTTCAATGAACGTAAAACGGAGATTCTTCGCCTATGGCTCAGGAGGACACGCTAAAGTAAATTCTCTCTTGGCGTCATTCTGCGTGGATAGCCTGCCCTACCTGCCTGAATATGTAAATTGGACAGCTTTGAAATTCTATCCTTGGGTTTCGGTCACTTTCTGCAATTCCCTGGCTCTGGTGTAGAATTCTTCCAGTTCCATCTCTTTGATATACACCAAACCCTTGGCTGCTCGGATTCTCGGGTGTTCATTTTCATACCAAAAATCACGCCCCATCACCTGCTTCATATCCTGGTGTTGCTGGACTTGAATGGCTTGAGCCAGTTCAGAGAATGGTCCACGATATTCATGACTGGGAAAAGGTGCTGCCACTTGAGATTGAAAACAGTGCCTGAATGTCTCCCGCATAATGGCCATGGAATTGAGTGATACCGGCACAAAGATATTGGCATCACTCGGCTGAAATCTGAACCAGACATTTCGATAACCCCAGACCCTCAAGGACGCTTCCGGGTGTTTTTCCTTATAGAGTCGAATGGCTTCGGCAACTGCCTGGAGCACCTTGTAGTGCGTATCAGGGCCGCTCGCTTCAGGATCAAGGGCCAGAGTCACGACTGTTGGTCGAATCTGTTCCATATACTCGAGAATTGGTTGAACATCTCTGTCCATGGTGGGGTCCTCAGTAAAGATATCCCCCTTGTAAAAACCCAAGCGAAGGTGATGAACGTTGGTGATCGGCGTCCCATAGTGGGCCCAAACCAGATCAGCCTCCCACTCCCTGATCCGCCCTTTCAGTTTCTGCATGAGGGGTTCATCTTTTTGACCTGGATAACGTGAATCGAGATAAAGGATGAGTTCATGCATTTTTTCCGGGAGATCCTCAAGGGTGCATTCTGGAAAGAGTACCAGGAGATTCCTTATCAGACGTCGGGATGAACCTTTGTACCTGTGGCTGGCACTGTGGTTGGCCACGCCATCCAGGTAGGTATAAATATCCCGCTGAGCGCCCATCAAATTATCAGCATTAAAATAACCTTCGTCCTTCAGTCTATCATATTGCCTTGTCTCCATATAGCCCAAAGCATGCTGGATCTGATCTTTTACAAAATCGTTGGTCACTGCATTGAAGCCACTGGTCATATAGGCGAAATGGTGGGTGTTTTTTGGGGTTCTCACCAGGTGAACGATATGGGCCAGATAACCGAGCATAATATCGTCATGGTGAGGGGCAGTATGAAGAAAGACCTCATCTTCTATACGATCCAATCCACGATTCAGCTTGGCAATAAGTTCCTTGTGGATACGTTTTTTGACCTGGTCCAAATTTTCATCACCGCGTTTGAGAGCAGCTTTGGGAACGATTTTCTCCTCAACCTGTTGATTGCTCAGATTTAAAATGGGGGTCCGGGATCTCATCGACAGGGTGATCAGGTGTTGATCGATGAGGTTTCTGCTGACTGATCCAGCGCTGATGAGCTCATGCTCCTGGCGTCTATCCAGAAAAACCGCCGCTCCCGCAGTTATATAAAATCGAGCATTGGGGAGGGTGTGAAGGACACCGGCAGGACGAATGTTTGATCCCTCCTCCTGAATTGCACTGGCAACGATTTTTGCCTTTGCTTCACCAGCGGCAAAAATGATTGCAGTTGCCTTTGGGTTATTGGTTATGGTTTGCAGCCCAATTGTGATTACCAGTCTTTTTTGGGCCACATCAATACCACCCAAATCAGACGCTGCTGCTGCCTGGGTCTCAAAGTTTGTCGGTGTCAGGCGTGTGGTAGAAAAATAGTCTGAACCGCGGACATTGAAGGCGATATGACCATCTGGACCGATCCCCCCCAGGAAAAAGCCGATACCACCTTTTTCCCTGATCCTGCATTCATATTCAGAGCAAAACTCATCCACCCGTTCAATGGCTTCTTTTTGAAGGCGGCCCAATGTGGTCTTGGGTTGTTCAAACCTGAGCCGCAAATCTACAACCAGATCTGGGAATATTTCTGCAAGACTTCTGCAGCCGGGCATGGGGATCTTTGTGGCATCTATGAGCTGGGCTCTTTCGGCATTAATCCCAAATCCCTTGATATAATATTTCATCACATAATCATAAAAACTGTTCTGCTGACTTGGAGAGATTGGAAAGAATTCATCGATTTGAACAAACTGAAGATCCTGAAGAATTGGCTTCTTCATTGAATCGATGCCAACCTTATGGAGAAGCTGACGGGTCTGCTCGTCGTTCCAGGTCTTTAGATAATGCTCAGCATAGCGGATAAAATATTCTGGAGTCTTTCCCGTGGGCAGCGAGACAACTCCCCCTGGATTATTCTGGACCCACTCTAAGAATCTGAGAGCGGTCAGTTGACCCAGAAGTGGAAAATTATTGACTTGTACAACAGGAATTTTTTCGTCTGGTTCATAGCGAAAGTCTAGCCCGGAACGCTCGAGAAAATAAGATTCGACTGCTGTTGGTGGAGTGAAAGTATTTTTTTTCATCATGCCGCCATTATGAATTGAAATGATGCAATTTACAAATGAATTATGTGAAATGATCAAGCAGTAAGTCTTTTAATAACAATACCCGATAAGTTTAGTTAATAAATTTATTTTACAAACCTCATCGTTTTTAAACTACCGATGAAGTGGCCAATCGGGAAATTGTAATTCAAGCCCTTCTCAACTATGTTAAAGGATATGCTGAAAAATTTAAATATCGCCATTATCGTCGCCGCGGGAAGCGGGAGCCGACTTGGCAGCGGCACTCCGAAACAGTTCCTTCGACTGGGCAACAGGGAAATTTTGAGCTACTCGGTGGAAACCTTCTCAAACCACGCGAAGATCGATAAAGTGATTATCGTAACTTCGGCGGATTTTCTGGCTTCGGTCAAAAAGAATTACCCGAACTGCTCTGTCGTCTTAGGCGGATCAACACGCCAGGAATCTGTCGCAAAGGGACTGAAAGCCTGTCCCTATAGAACCCGTTTTGTCCTGGTGCATGATGCTGCAAGACCCTTGCTCCCCTTCGACATCATCGATTCCTGTCTCAGGCAATTGGATGAATTTGACGGCGTTGCCCCGGCTATTGAGCCTGTGGACTCAATGGTTAGCATCGAGGGGAATCGACTTAAAAATCTATCCCGCAACAATCTTCGCATCGTTCAAACGCCTCAATGCTTTCGCGTTGATGTATTAAAAAAAGCTCACACCAGTCCCTTTGTCGATACCGATGAGATGGGTCTGGTGAGTAAAGCACTTCCAGATGCCCGCCTGAGCTTTGTCAAGGGGGCTCAGATCAATATGAAGATCACCCGGGATGGAGACCTCGAGATTTTGAATACCTACTTAAAAGCACAGCAAAAGTAATATGAATCTGAGTATCATCCTGGCCCACTATCTGCCAGAGCCTTCACATGAGTGCCTGAGTTCGATCAAGCGAACTGTCGAAACCCTGGAGGCACAAATCTCCGATCTCAAGGTTGAAATCATCATCTGTGATGATGGCTCCCGTCAGCCAGCTGAAAACATTCCTGCCCAGACTAAAATTGAGCTGGACGATGGGCGGGTCTGTTTCGATTACCAGTCTGAATCAGCCCAGGCGATCTCAAAATCTCATCTTGGGACAAGCCCCCAGCACCTTAGTCATTGGCTGTATCTTCCCCGGACAAAAAGGATCTCAAGTAAAGCGCGACTCTGGAACCTGGCTGCTTCAATCGCACAGGCTGATAAATTGATTTTTTTCGATGATGACAACTATCTCCTCAAGCCCGATAGTCTGTCGAAATTTGACCAGCTTCTGGATCAATATGCTCTCCTTTTTGGACAGATCGTCGATTCGAATGGAAGAGCTCGCCCTTATACAAGCAATCGGGTTCAAGGCTCTACCTTTGGTCTGCACCGCGATCTGTTGAATAAAATTGGTGGTTTCGGCGTATGGACTGAGGCTGTTTCCAGCGGGATTGATTCTGATCTATGGTTTAAATTATACCACGCGTTAAAGGCTGACACCCCACAATCCGCTGCATTCACCACCGAGATCCAAACGTTTGACGGTTGCTCCAAAAGATGGAAACCCTTTGTTGGATCGATATTCAGGCATCGCATCGTTCAAAAGGAGTTTTATCGGGCCAATCATTGCAAAAACTACCGCTCTGTCCGTCACAACCCTTCAAGAGATAAATCCCTTTGGATCAAAAACCTGACGTGAGATTGTTCGATTCAGTTCCCAGAAGATTTCTGCTCCTCCTTAAAACATTTGTGTTTTTTGCGACGCTTCTGACCCTGCTGCGGATCATTTTTTTCCTGGTCTTTCATGATGTATTATTTGAACTACCTGGTGGACTTACCTTCCAGGCATTCTGGTTGGGCTTCCGGTTTGATCTCCGCCTGACTGTGATCCTCTGGCTGCCATTCCTATTGCTTTCCTGGGTTCCCTTTCTGAATTTGACCAAACAAAAACCCTTTACCCTCCTCATCTGGAGAATATACTGGCTGTTCATTCTCACGGTCGTGCTGATTGCCTACGCTGTTGATCTGGGATATTTTGCTTATGTCAAGACACGCCTGGATGCGTCAATTCTGGGGATGGCTCGTGATTTTAAAATCTCAATGAATATGATCTGGGAAACCTATCCTGTCATACCAGGCTTTGGGGCAATCATCATGCTCATCTGGGGTTTGAACCACCTGTTAAGGGTGAAAATACTGAATACGGATACAGAAAAATCTCCTCCCTGGCCACTGGCATATCGCAGCATACTCTATGTCCTGAGTTTCATCTTTGCCTTGGGTATTGGTTATGGAAAGTGGTCCCGCTATCCCCTGCGCTGGAGTGATGCCTATTTTACTCCCAATGAAAACGCCAGTCAGTTGGCGATCAATCCAATTCTGCTTCTGGGAAACACCTATTCACGCCGTGGTGAAAACTGGGATCTGGGAAAAGTGAAAAAGTATCATGCTGAGTTTGCCCAATATTTTGATTTCGAGATCACCGATACATTGAATTTTGCCAGATACACCTCCCCGTCCAACTCGCTTGGTGATTCACCAAATATCGTCATTTTTATCCTTGAAACGTTCCCGACTTTCAAGACCGGGGCTTATGGAAATCAACTGGAGGCCTCTCCCTTCTTTGATAAAATTGCTCCCCAGTCCATTCACTTTCGGAATTTTTATGTCCCAAAATTCAGCACTGCAGCCTCCATTTTTTGCTCAATGTCCGGATTACCTGATGTGAGCACCATAAACAAGAGTTCAACCCGGGATCCAGGAGCCATCCATCAGCATCTTCTCATGAATGATCTGAAAACTTATCAAAAACATTTTTTCATCGGAGGCAGCGCGAACTGGGGAGACATTGGTGGTTTCTTTAAAAACAATGTTGAGGGGATCACCATTCATGAAGAAGGCGACTATGAGGTAGAAGAGGTCAACGCCTGGGGTATCTCCGACTACCATCTCCTGCAGGCAATTCATCAAACGCTCAGCACTGAAACGGCCCCTTTTATTAGTGTGGCCCTGACTGCCGGTCATCACCCGCCTTATTCCATTCCTGAGGATACAGACTTCGAAAGCCGAAAACTTGGGTCAAAACTGGCGGGCTCAGGTTTTTTACATGATCAGGAATACAACTCATTTCGTTTTATGGACTACGCCCTCGAAGCTTTTTTCAAGTCAGCTGAAACAAGTTCTTATTACCAGAACACGCTCTTCGTCATCCTGGGCGATCACGGGTTCGGCGATTCATCCATCCCTGCTCACCAGGGGAATCTGTCTCTGCAATATCATCATGTCCCTTTATTGATCTATGCTCCAGGGTTGAATATTTCTCCCCAAGAGATTTACAAGACCGTGTCAGAAATAGATTTGATGCCCACACTATTGAGCCTCGTCGGGCAGCCATATATCAATACCACCCTGGGTAAAGATGCCCTTTCAATTCCGGATTCCGTCTCTCACTATGCCTTTACTTTTAACGCGAGTTCCGCTTCCTATGGATTGGTAAGCGATAAATATTACGTGGTGAAAAACTCCTACGGACCCATCGATGTGTATGAACATGATAGCGATCAGAAAATTGACGAATGGAATGATGAAGTGACCTATATGAGTAGATTATCTGACGCATACTATGAATTATCCAAATACCTCAGATACAATAATAAAGAGGATCAGACTTTATGAGCACCCTTTCATTATTGATGCCTACCTATAATCGGGATTTTATCATTGAGCTGGCTATTCAATCCATTTTGCTTCAAAAGGAAACCTCCTGGAAAATCGAGCTTGTGATCGCTGATGATGGCTCCGATGGAACAGAGGGAATTGTAAACAAGCTCCGTAGCGTAAACCCTGATGTGAAGATTGTCTATCTGAAACATGAGCGTATGCCCCTTTCCGATAAATTTAATTATATGGTCCACAATTGCAGCGGCCAGTATTACGGACTCATTGGAAGCGATGATATTCAGTCCCTCTACAAGGTCTCCGCTTTTGAAAAGTCTGTTTCAGCCAATCCTGATGGTGACATTTTCGGGCAGTGGAGTTTCATATACCATGATATCATATTTGATCAATCCAGCAGGTGGGTACAGAATCGTGACCGCCACCTTTTCAAGGCCGGTTCATTTGTGATTGTGAAAAAAGAATTGCATGAAAAGTACGGTGGTTATGATCCCGGATTGTGGAGAAGTGTTGATTCTTCCTTTGCTGCCAAATTAAAGGATGTTGAAGTAAAGCTGGTTGACATGGCAGAATATGATTCGCGTATTCTTGATACCGCCATCGCCGTACAGCATCTTGATAATATCTGGCGCAGAAAGTCCAAGGGTTTACGCCGTAAGTCCAAGCAAACAAAAAATTTCCTTTCTGAAAGAGTGGATCTGGATCTTCAGATATTACTGGAGACTCTGTATCCGATTTATGCGCAGGTAAAAGCAGAGATGACTGCCCGGCTCTCCTTTTTTGAACGTTTATTACTGTACCTCAAACATTGAGGTCATGCCAATGCCTGAGAATAATCTTTTGAATATCATCGTTATACACCCCCGCTACTGTATTCGTGCCCAGAAGCAGATTGAAGGTCTTTTGGATGCGGGCGGTGTGAATATCACGCTGCTTATGGATCGGAAACGATATGGACGACAATTGAGTGAAGCGGTTATAAATGGCGTCACCATTCACTCCTTACGCTTTGGGACTAATTTTTTGCGTCAGCGGAAACTGCTTAGGCTATTAAAGATCCTTATTCCTGGAGCTGACGTGATTCACTGTCATAACGAGCCAAACTTTCATGTTCGACAAATTATTGAAGCCTATAAAGGAACGATTCCCATCGTATACGACATTCATGACCTGACAAGCATGCGCAGTGGTCTGGAAGATGCAGATGAGGCGTTCGCGTACACCCATTCAGATGCAGTCATTCATGTTAGCGAGCCTTTTATAAAGTATGGCGACAAAAAATACGGAGCCACAAATACACACGTGATCATGAGCTTGCCATCCAGCAGGAACATCCTCAAACCCCGATCTAACTGGTCAACGGAGCCCCCTTTCCGCTTTGTCTATCAAGGAGCCGTGATCGATAGGATTTATGAGCAGGATGATCTGTACGCCTACCGTGATTATACTGAGATCTTTCAATCCATTCTTGATGAAGGCCATAGTGTAGATGTCTTTGGCAATCGTGACCACGATAAGCTGCCTGCCTACAAGGCGCTGGAGGAGAAATATCCCGGTTTTAAGCTCAAGCAGCGGCTTCCCTATCCTGGTCTGCTACAACGATTGAACGGCTATGATTTTGGAATCGTTGGTTTTAATATGAATTACGATATGCCTGAAAGCTCCAGACAATATTTACATGGAGCCATTGGCAATAAGCTTTTTGACTACCTTTTCGCAGGCATTCCTGTGATCACAATAAATTCTGATGCCATGTCTGAATTTGTCGAAAAGCATCGCTGTGGATTTGTGAAAACGTCTGGAAAGCGTTGGTCCGAGATTATTGATTTGAATATGGTCCGCCGTGATCTTCATATCCTTGCAGATGAACATTCCATGGAAAGGCAGATCACCAAGCTCAAAAATATTTATCAGGATTTATTGTTGCGCTAAGCTCTGTTCCTGGAGATGATCAATAGGCCGACAAGTACGATCGAACCCCCGATGACCACACTCATACCGGGTAATTCACCGAAAAACAGCCACGCCAGAATACTCGCTCCAATTGGTTCTCCGAACGGCATGGTGCCGACAATGGTGGGTCGCAGATATTTGACTGCATAACTCATGCTGTTATGTCCGATTAGGGTTGGCAGAATGGCTAAAGCCAGTAACCATTTTACATCCGCTGGCTGAAAAGATATTTCTGTCCCTGTACTTATCACGATGATTGCCAGTATCACCGCAGCAAACAGGTACAGCCAGCGCGTATACAGCGTGTTGCCAACATCTACCCTGATGCGTTCCGCTATGATCAGGACAACGGACATGAACAATGAACTTATCAAGGCGAAGAAGTTTCCCAGGGATTCATCACCAGAAAAGTTCAGATTTGATCCCTGGACGATCACTACTCCGAAAAATGCCAGCCATAACCCCACAAGTGCTCCTCGCGATAGACTCCGTTTTAACCATAGCCGCTCGTAGATCAGGGTAAATAGTGGCGCCAGGGTTGCAAAGAGGGTCGCATTGGCGATGGGGGCCAGTTTGATAGCGGTGTAAAAACATGCAAAATGGAGGGCGAGAAATATTCCTGCCACAATGATCATGGGAAATTTATCGAGGGGTAGCTTGCCCTGGGGTTTTGCACCAGAATAGACCCAGAGTAAAAGTGAAGCACCAGCCATCCGCCAGAAAGCAATCGTCAGGGCAGCCATTTCTGGGACAAAGCGAGCCAGGGGACCACCGAAGCTGACGCCAATCAATCCGACAAATAGAATGATGAGGATCCGTTGATTCATAGCGTGGAACATAATCCCAATTCCAATCAAGGACACATCGTCTTTCCATGAAACTTGTATCCCATTCAATATTTATGATTCGTTCAACATCCAGCGACAATCCTGCTACCAAGCCTTGACCAAGAAAATAAATTGTGGTCTGTCTTCAGCCAGTGAATGGCTATATTGATGCATGAGTGTATTTTGCATCATTCCGGCCCGTGGCGGATCGAAAGGGGTTCCCCAGAAAAATATTCGTTCTTTTTTGGGACGGCCACTTATCGAACATTCGATCGCCTATGCAAGATCAGCCGATCAGGTAGATAGGGTTTTTGTTTCCACAGATGATGATCAGATTGCTGATATTTCATCCAGAGCCGGAGCAGATATTATCGTTCGCCCTGCTGAACTATCTGGTGATACTGCAAGCACTGAATCAGCGATATCACACGCAATTAAAGAATGGCAAGGAGCAAATATTACTCCTGACATTATCGTTTTATTGCAGGCCACCAGCCCGTTACGTCCAGAGGGGTCCCTGGATACAGCCCTGAAACATTTTGTCCAGGAAGATTTTGATTCGCTCTTAAGTATCTCTCCCACCCATCGTTTTTTTTGGCAGGTAAAGGGCCGGGAAGCTGAGGCAATGTACGATTATATGCATCGTCCAAGACGCCAGGACATGAAAGAAAGTGATAAACGTTTTATTGAGAACGGTTCTGTTTATATCTTTACGACAGATCATTTCAAAAAAACCGGAAATCGTCTCGGTGGCAAAATTGGATACACCATTTTTCCTGAAGATTACAGTCTGGAAATTGACTCGTTGCATGATTTTAAATTATTGGAAGAGCTTGCTACAAAGATGAAGCAATAAGCATACGCTTATTTTCTATATGGAGGTCACTTTGGCTACAATACAATTAGGCTCAAAACAGGTTGGTGAAAATAGTCCCGCATATATTATTGCAGAGATCGGCATCAATCATCAAGGCGATGTGAATATTGCAAAGAAACTTATTAAAGAAGCCGTATCAGCAGGCGCAAACGCAGTCAAATTCCAAAAAAGAAGCATCCAGCGCATCCTCACCCAGGAGGGTTTGGATATGCCCTATGATAACAGAAATTCATTCGGCAAGACCTATGGAGAACACAAGATTGCTTTGGAGCTGTCTGAAGCTGAATATCGAATACTGCAAAGCCATGCCAATTCATTGAGCGTTGATTTAATAGCTTCAGGATGGGATGAAGAGAGCATTGATTTTCTAGATGAGCTTGGCATCCCCTTTTTTAAAATGGCTTCAGCTGACCTGAGCAATATTCCCCTGCTGACCCACACTGCCAGCAAGAAGAAACCAATGATTCTTTCAACGGGTATGGCGGGAATGGATATGGTCAGGGGTGCTGTGAACGCAATTAAACCCTTTAATGTACCATTCGCCCTTCTTCAGTGCACTTCAACCTACCCCTCCAGTTTTGATGAGATCAACCTGCAGGTATTGAGCACCTATCGCCAGGAATTCCCGGAAGCCGTCATTGGTTATTCAGGACACGAACTTGGTATCGCTGTATCGGAAGCCGCTGTAGCCTTGGGGGCAAAGATTATTGAACGACATTTCACCCTGGATCGAACCATGAAGGGTGGCGATCATGCCGCTTCACTGGAACCTGGTGGATTTGGAAAACTTGTACGCGATATCAGGCACATTGAAGAAGCAATGGGCAACAGCATTAAAACTGTTCAGGCCTCTGAGGAGCCGATCCGGAAAAAGCTGGCAAAAAGTGTCGTTTCACTTGTGGCGATTCCTGCAGGCAGTATTCTAAGTCGTGACATGCTGACCACGAAGGGTCCCGGTACAGGCATTTCGCCAGCCAGAATGAATGAGCTTATCGGCAAAACGGTACTTCATGACATTGCTGCTGACATCGTCTTGAAAGAGGATGATATTAACTGGTGACCACATCTCCAATCCCGGGAGAATAAATCGTAAATATTAAGGGGATGTTATGATATCAGATTCACTGAAAGCCAAGGCCAAAAAAATCAAATTGATGATCACAGATATTGATGGTGTCTGGACTGATGCCAAGATGTATTATACTTCTGATGGCGAGTTCATGAAGTCTTTCAGCACCTATGATGGGATGGCGACCCACCTCCTCAAAAAGGCTGGGATCCCGACAGCCATCATCACCGGTGAAAATTCAGGTCCAGTGGCAGCCCGGGCAAAGAAGTTAAAAATCGATGATGTCTACCTGGGAGTTGATGATAAACTCGAAGTGTTCGAGTCTCTCCTCTTAAAGTACAGTTTAGGACCAGATGAGGTTGCGTATATCGGTGACGATATAAACGACTACCTTGTGATGCAGGTCGCAGGGCTAACAGCATCTCCAGCCAGTACACCTGCCTTTCATATTTTAAAACCGGATATTCTTTTGGACCGTGTGGGTGGTGATGGCGCGTTTAGGGAATTTGCAGACATCATTCTTGCCTGTCAGGATCAATGAGTATTTTTTTCTATTCCCTTTATAATCTTTTACTCACGCTGGCATTACCATTCGTCTGGGTTTTCGCATATTTTAATGAAAAACTTGGCAGCAGTTTCTCAGCACAGAAGGATATTAAATCTGCACTTGATAGTTTTAATAATAAAGTAAAACATGATCCCAAGCCGATCGTTTGGCTTCATGCTGCTTCGGCAGGTGAGTTTGAACAAATTCGTCCACTCATCCCGCGGCTAAGGAATCATGAAGTCTATATCTTTCAGACCTTCACATCACCAACGATCTATTACAAATTCTCCCATAGTGACCTTTTCGATGGCGTGAGCTTCCTGCCCTGGGATCTGTATCCCAGAGTAAACAGATTTATTGCGGAACTGAGACCTCAGCTTTTCATCAACACACGACATGATATCTGGCCCAATCTTCTACTTGCCCTTCATCGGAATGGGATTCGAAATATCCTGATAAATGCGAACCTCTACCAGAATTCAGCGCGATTAAGACCGCTGGTCAGGACATTCAATCGCTCTATTTTTCGCTATATCGATCATATTTATACAGGCTCGAAGGATCTAAAGTCACTGCTACGCCAGCTGTACTTCGGACCTATTGATATTGTTGGCGACTCCCGGTTCGATCAAGTTCATGAACGATCCCTTCTGAACACTGACAGCCTTGTTCCAAAACACATTATAGCCGACCTGAGAGTCATTGTATATGGATCTACTATTGATTCTGACCTTCAAGTGGTTTGCTCCGCCATTGCAAAATCCCTCTCCGACATGAACATGATTCACATCATTGTACCTCATGAAATTATGGAAAGGGATCTGATACCCTGGGAAAGGGAACTGTTTCGGCATAAAATAGCCAGCATCCGATACACCGAACTCGATGATTACAAAAACGAGAAGGTGATCATCTGGAATCAGATAGGGAAATTGGCGGATCTATATAAGGAAGCGACATTGGCGTATATCGGTGCCGGCTTTTCCACAGGTGTGCACTCTGTTACTGAAGCCGCCATTTATCACGTGCCTTCCGCCCACGGTCCAAGATATGATATCTTAGCAGAGGCGATCGAACTGGTTGATTCCAAACTTTCAGAAGTGGTCACGAGTGATGACCAATTGTGTGACTTTCTTGCCCTCGATTCTGATCACATTCAACAGCTTTCAGGAGCGATTGCAGCCTTTGTTAAACAGCGGCTAGGAGCGACCGACAGGATAATTGATTCTGAATTTTCGTTAGATTCTTAAAACTAATAATATTCGGTATTAAGTTAAAGCTTGAACAACCTCTTCGTAATCAGGTTCTTCTGAGATTTCTTTGACCTGCTGTGTATAGGTGATTTTACCGCTCTCGTCGACAATAATGACAACCCTTGAAAGGAATCCTTTCATGGGACCATCCATAACGAGTAATCCGTAGTCGCGGCCAAACTGTGCAGTATCAAAATCTGACAGGGTGATGACGTTGTCCAGACCCTCAGCTCCGCAGAAGCGAGTTTGGGCAAACGGCGTATCTCGGGATATGCATAAAACTTTCGTGTTTTCCATCTTCCCGGCCAACGCATTAAAATATCGTACGGAGGCTGCACAGGTGCCAGTATCTAAACTGGGAAAAATATTTAACACCAGGCGCACTCCAGAAAAATCCTTGAGGCCCACCCGTGACATGTTTCTCGCCACCAACTCAAAATCTTTTGCCCTCGTACCAATTATGGGGGGTTCTCCACTTGTTTTAACCGGGTTTCCCTTAAGCGTTATCGTTGCCATAATAAATTCCTCTTTTCAGGTAAATATTGAGTCATCATTCTGGTTGATCCTGTCCACCAAATATGTCCTATCTTCTTTTTTTACCCCGACTTTTCCGGCTGTTTTCTTTTTGCTTTCCCCTTTTACGTGGAGGCCAATCACTTGATGCTTGCGTGGCACGCTTGGGCTTCTCTTGTGAACCTTCCACCTTTACAGGGACACCTTCAAAGATCAAGCCTTTCAGCCCCTTCATCAATTTTGCTTCTACCCCACTCTCAATTTCAAAGAAAGCGAATTTTTTCATGATCTCAATATGGCCGACCTGTGCATCTCTTGAGTTAAGCGCTTCATTTATCACACCAATAAGGCGGGCGGGATTCAGATCATTGGCAGAACCTACATTAATGAACAGTCTACTATATGCAGTCTTTTGTCGCTCTGTTCTACTCTGTTTGCTCCGTTCAGATCTCTCAGAGACATTAATATCTCTGGCATTTTTATAATAATCCAGAAAGGTGTTGAATTCGGCAAACACAAAATGTCTGATCAGATCCTCGCGACTCAAGTACTCCAGTTTTTTAAAAACATCGGGTAAAAATGGTGCAATCTGAGTTTCGTCCACCTCGACCTTGCCGATCTTGTCGATAAGGGAAAATAATTGTTTTGCGCAGATATCCTTGCCGCTGGGGGCCAATTCCTTCGAAAATGATATTTTGAATTTATTCTCAATATCTTTGATCTTTCGATTTTCCCTGGTGTTGATGATCGCGATCGAAATGCCTTTTTTACCGGCCCTGCCAGTTCTACCGCTTCGGTGAACATAGATTTCAATATCATCTGGTAGATTCATATTGATGATATGGGTAAGGTCGTTCACATCCAGACCACGGGCTGCTACATCGGTGGCAACCAGAAGCTGCAAGCGGTGATTCCTGAATTTCCCCATGACATCATCCCTCTGTGCCTGGGAAAGTTCACCATGAATCGCATCGGCATTGTAGCCGTCATGCATCAATTTGCTGGCAATTTCTTTCGTCTCTTTTCGCGTTCGACAAAATACAATTCCGTAAATGTCAGGATTCATGTCTGCAATACGCTTCAACAGCTCATAACGATCGGTTGCATGAACCATATAGAACAAATGCTTGACATTTGCTGTTGCCGTGTTCACCAGCTCGGCTGATATTTGGATAGGGTTACGCATATAATTCTTGGTAATAGATCTTATCCCTGAGGGCATGGTCGCCGAAAAAAGCAAGACCTGTCTTTCCATTGGGGTCTCAGCCAGAATGGATTCGAGATCCTCTTTGAAGCCCATGCTGAGCATCTCGTCAGCTTCATCAAGCACCACACGCGTCACGTCTTTTAGAATTAACTTCTTCCGCTTGATCAGATCCATTGCGCGGCCAGGTGTTGCCACCACGACCTGGGCAGCCTGTTTGAGTGCGCGAAGTTGAGTATCCATACTTGCACCGCCGTAGACAGCTACAATTCCAATACCGGCAGTATATTTCGAATAATTGGTCAGATCCTTGGTGATCTGAATACACAACTCGCGAGTCGGGGAAAGAATCAAGGTCTGGGTCCGCTTATCCTCAATTTTGGTCAGCTGAATTATAGGCAGACCAAAGGCTGCTGTCTTTCCTGTCCCCGTTTGTGCTGAGGCAATTATGTCCTGATCAGAGGTCAATAAGTGGGGAATCGTTTTTGCCTGAATGGCTGTTGGAGTCTCAAAACCCATTTCCGCGATGGCTTTCAGCACATCATCCAGGAGACCGGTTTCTTTGAAAGTGTTCATCTTAAATTTTTCCTTTTGGCCGTTTTGACCATATTCAATTCTATCATAAGTCTTGAGTGCCGTTTTTATAGCGTTTCCGGGACTGAAATCTGCGTTTTCTGTTTCCGTTTTTCTGGTCGGCTCCCGGCCCCTGGATGGTTCTGGATGGTACAGTCTTTTTCTGGGTGGGGCTGTCGGCAGCCGAATCTGAAGCGTTCTCATATTTATATGGATGGTCATCCACTCTTGGTATTTTTTGATTGATCAACTTCTGAATATCTCTAAGCAGCGGTTCTTCCTCAGGATCGCAGAATGAGATCGCCATCCCGCTTAAACCGGCACGACCTGTTCTGCCGATGCGGTGAATATAAGTTTCAGGTACGTTTGGAAGGTCATAATTGACCACATAGGCCAGATCATCAACATCGATCCCGCGAGCGGCAATATCCGTAGCAACCAGAACGGGGGTTTCACCATTTTTAAAATTTCCCAGTGCTCTTTGCCGGGCCGTCTGGGACTTATTGCTATGAATTGCTTCTGCAACAATACCGGCAGTGTCCAGCAATCGGACGATCTTGTTTGCACCATGTTTGGTGCGTGAAAAGACCAGAACTGAGCTTGGAGATCCCAGCTTCATCAGATGGATGAGCAGCTTGACCTTATTCTTTTTCGGCACAAAGTACACCGATTGAGCCACCTTCTCTGCTGTGGTCTGCTCTGGAGTTACCGATACCTTTTCAGGTTTACTCCTTAATAATTTTTGGGACAAGGCAACAATATCAGGTGGCATGGTCGCTGAAAAGAAAAGAGATTGTCTCTTTGCTGGAAGCTTATCAATGATTTTCCTAATATCATGGATAAAGCCCATGTCCAGCATGCGATCCGCTTCATCCAGCACCGAATACTCAACATTATCCAGGGAAACAATCCCCTGGCCAATGAGATCCAGCAAGCGTCCGGGCGTTGCGACCAAAACGTCGATCCCTTTACTGAGCTCCTTGGTTTGCTTGCCCTGTTTAACACCACCAAAAATAACAGTGTTTCGAATTCCTGTATGTTTTCCATAAACCGAAAAGCTTTCACCAATCTGGATGGCTAATTCCCTGGTTGGGGTAACGATCAAGGCCCTGATTTTTTGCGGGCGCTTGACGCTTTGATTTTTCTGATATAATAATTGCAGAATGGGGATGGCAAAGGCTGCTGTCTTTCCGGTACCTGTTTGAGCACTCCCTAAAAGATCCATACCGCGGAGGAGAATGGGGATGGACTGTTCCTGGATTGGCGTTGGATGTGTGTACCCCTCAGCCTCCAGAGATCTCAGTATGGGTTCAATAACGTTCAGGTCTTTAAAGGTCATGATTTATCTTTAATATTGTTCATGGGGAGGACTGTGCTGATGCTCTCTTCTTAAATTCTTGGGCATGGTTGCCGGTAACATCCCAATTATCAGAGAGTCACTTATTCTAACACGTGCTATATATTCAACTTGGAGGATATGCAAGAAGTATTCTGCATATTTAAAGGGAGAGTTGAGGAGGTGAAATTGCCCCTCAGATACAAGGGTGACATGTTCTGCATCTTGACTGGAAGCAGGAATCCCCGACTTTTATGGGTCCATACTTGCCGAAGCTAAGACTTAGAGTTTTGGATCCTTGAAGCTATCAAGCCACTCGATGGCTGCTCTTTTTGTGGAGAATACCTTAAATCTATATTTTGGTGCCTTGGACAGTTCTTCATAAAAGATTGACAGGGCTGTCTCCCTTGGGCTGTCCAGAATGATCGCATCCACAATGGCGTCATATTTTTCAAGAGACCGATTATTGGCCTCCACAATTTTTGGCAGGGCTTCTCCCGGGAAATTCATAAAGGATTCCAGACCATCTGTCAGGATCTTCAAATATCGGGGATAGTCCCGGTTCAATCTTGTTGCATCGATATAGTCGATGATCTCTTTCAGGGTCACCTCTCCAAAAAACCGTGTTTCCAGAATATTTCTGTCTGAATTGAATTTTGATGTTATCATAAGTAATTAAGCGTTGACGGTTCTCCTTTAGCGCCGTACCCTTCCCGTACTGATTTCTGGCGTAAACAGATCAACGCCCTTTCCCCAGCATTTCTTCCAGGGGAATGGTGGTCTGAAGCGTAGCGCACTTTACAGCACTGACAAATCGGATCTGCCCTAGATTGAATGTTCTGAAGACAAAATATACCACTTTCTGCGCCTTGTTTCAAGACCGCCTGTCTGGTACAGACGGTCGTTGGTGTCATGCTGCTTTTCGGTTTGGTTGTGTGCCATGGGGGATTTTGTAAAACCTCATTGTAGTGCTGCCACTGAGCCAAATCGTTTTTATATTTCTTTCATTACTAAATATGTTGCATAGATAATGTAAAATCCAAATAAAACTCCTGCTTCCCACCTGTCTAATTTTTTCCTTTGCCCGGTCAACATTGAAGTTAACAGAAAAACAGTCCCTCCAATTAAAATATACATATCTAAGTTAAACTTCGTATTATACTCAATTGGTTTAATAATACTGCTTATTGATAAAATCAAAAGAATATTGAAAACATTTGAACCAATAACATTTCCAATCGCTATGTCACTGTTTTTTTTTGTTGCAGCAACAATTGAAGTTACTAATTCCGGCAATGAAGTTCCAGCGGCGATAATTGTCAAACCTATTATTTTTTCACTAACACCTAATGCGTTTGCAATATCGACACTATTTACTACTACAAACTGTCCTCCTGTTATCAAAGCTCCTAATCCAATGATAATTAATCCCCAAATCCTGATTACAGGTTTTTGAATATCCAATGTAGTCTTTTGCGGATCATTTTTCATTTGTTTGAAAACATAAAACAGGAAAAGACAAAACAATACCAACATAATCAATCCGTCGATTCGAGTGGAATAAGTGTGTCCGGAGAATGCAAAATCATTAAGCAGGAATAATAATAATATTGAGACAAAAAGAGAAATTGGTATTTCTCTCCAGGCTGTTGAAGTTTGAACTTTAATCGGTATAATCAGCCCTGACAATCCAAGAATAATAAACAAATTGAAATTGTTACTTCCAATAATATTCCCAAGCACTATGTCCGAGTGGCCTTTTAGAGATGCAATACTATTGACCACTAATTCAGGAGCTGAAGTACCAAATGCAACAATAGTCAAACCAATCGCCAGATCCGACACTTTGTATTTTTTCGCCAATGCAGAAGCTCCATCAACAAGCCATATTGCTCCATATATCAAGGAGACAAATCCGACCAGGACCAATAAACCAGGAATTATCATACAATCATTTTTGATTCAAATGTGAGTGAATTGGGATATCGTGTCTTCATTTTTATCATGTCTTTCCGCATCGGTAAATGCACCCTTATCCGTGCAATGTTGTATGACCGCGTGTTAGCAAACGTTTTTATTTTAGCCCAAACAGAAACGGCAGAATAAATATCACAATAATTGTATAGCCGGCATAGATGGTCAAATACTTTGCTACTGTCTGTTCAACAGTATTCAGCTGATTAGGATCATAATAGGACTTATATAAGTGCCTTGCTATAAGTACAAGGTTCACAAAAATCAGGATATTTGAAATCAATACTACTGTTCGATTTGGTGTAAAACCTTCAGTAGCTCTTAATATTATCGCAATTAATGCAATAGAATTGATAATGATTGCCAGGGATGCCAACAGGAATAAGAACCAGACATTAATATTTTTCTTTTTTGATTTATCTAATTCTGAAATAGAAAACACAATTATTGCCATTACTGCTATAAGCATGACATTGAATAGTAGTAATAAATTCCTGTCCTCGAAAATATTACTTTGTGAAAATATTATAGAAACTAAATACACAGCAAGCGTTATCAGCACCAAAGGGGTGAAAACCCGTGCAATTACAGGAGCTATTTTATTTGTAATAGTTGGATAGAGGCGAATTAAATAAAATGAAATTATTGGTGCAGCTACACCCCCAATAATTACAATGTTTTCCATATAAAATCGTTCAATATCCATATTGATTTCCGAAAATAAACCGATTGTTATCCCTGTAAGCATGCCACCTGAGATTAGAAACAACCCGGTCATTATGAGTAATTCGCCATTAAAACGGATAAATTCTATTCGTTTGGCCATATTTTTATAGTCAAAAGAAATAAAAGATAAACCAAATAAACACCATAACAATAAAGGGGAATGAATCATGGAAAGCATGACTGAATCACTTCCCGTGTTTGGTAGAAGATTAAGAAAAAGTGCTAATATCAATACGATTAATCCATAAGTCAACAAGCGCTTTTTGTTAAAAATCTTATTTTGCCAGAAGGTATAAAGAATAATGCCATTGAATATAATGATTGCCAAATTTCTTGTATAAAAGAACTCAGTGTTGATTTGCGAAAGTATAGTGGGCAGTTTGGCTAATAATCCGGTAACAAGGGAAAGCAGTAATACGATCAACAAATCCGGTTTTGAAAATTCTTGCGCTTTTATATCTGTTTCGTGGGCTAAGCGAATTTTCCAAAACTTCACCAAATCAGAATTATACTCTTCCGAGAGTTCAGTAAATGATTTCGAATAATCCTGTTTATTTTGCTGATACAATTGTTCAAGGACTTCGGGATTATTGATATTTTCTTTTATTTTATTTTTCACGGTCTAATTGCTTTTTTTTGTTGGCTAACGGTTAGTATAAGAATAGTAGCCGACTGCGGGGCGATTTCCTGTCAAGTTACACAAAAGTTGAAGCGGACTACAACCCTTGAATTTACAACTGAACCGGCTATTATTTTTATACATTGTTACAGGGCGTTTTATTTATTTTTTGTTTTATCTCTTCAATTCCAAATGTCGGGTCACCACGATGTAACATTCGATGACAGTTACTACAAACGAGTGCGATATCTTCTCGTCTTGTCTTTGTTTTTCCATCCCTTTCAGCTAATGGACTTTTGTGGTGAGCCTCAATAAATCCTTCTCCTATTTCTCCATATTTTTCAAAAAACGAAAATCCGCAAATCTGGCAATTAAGCATTTTATTCTCAGCTATCGCTTGTTTCTTAATTCTTTGAATAAATGCATTATCCCTTTCATATCTCATATGTTGAGCTAAAACTGAATTGCCCTCTATTGCTGTTGGTTCTATCTCTTCTGCAACTTGAATCGTTTTATTCTTAGGTTTGTATAAATCAAGAATTTGTCTGTGAACGAATAAATGAAAGTCTTGAACTAACCAAACTTTATCAATTAAAGACAGTTCTGTTTTTAGGGGAATATTTAATTCTGGATTGTCGTTGTAAAATTTGTTCCATTCTGTTAAACACAAATCTTCGATTGGGTATTGAGCCAGATTATTCCATGTCTCGTGCATAAATGATTGACATTCCAATAAATATTCATGCCCAACTTTAGGGAATTTCTCTTTCTCATAGTTGAATAAGTATTTAACAGTTTGGTCAAAACCTTTCATTGGTATAGGATAGAATTTTTCAGGAAACAAAGAAGCTAACCACGCAGAAAGAGCTGTAAAACTCATAGTTCTTTCTGTCCAGTCAATTTGTTCAAAATCTTTAATTCCAAATTCACGAAATAATTTGATGTCTTTTAAGGAAATAAAATCTTTTAATTCAACTCTGCCACTTTTTTGGATAAATTGGATTCCTCTTACGTCTGTTGTGTATTTGATTTTTTGAGATTGTCGAAGAATTTGAAGTATTTCAGAATCGGAATTTGATTCCCAGTCAACATTACAATTGACATAATTTGCATATTCAAATTTATATGCTTCTTCTTCAATCCAGTTTTCGTTTTTACAGAATCGAATGTATTTGTCAATTGAATTTTTAAAAGAGTTATTCATTTTGTTAAGTGTCTTTCCTTAAATGCCCTGTAACGTCTGTGTATGTTTATTGTGTTTATTTTCACTATGGGCATACTCTCTATAGACCTTATTCTTCCATATCCAGGGTGTAACTTCACTTTTTATCAGCAGCTAGAATTTCGTCAATGGGATTCTTGATTATTTTAAAATCCCGCTTGCTTACATGGGTATAGATCTTAGTCGTTTTAGAACTGCTGTGCCCCAATAATTCCTGGATGTAGTGCAAATCTGTCCCAATTTCCAGCAAAAGGGTGGCGGAATGCCTTAACATGGCGGTGTCACTGGCTTTTTTTATTGCGTCTGTCCCGGCCCGTCTCAAAACAGCAGCCACACTTGCAGCACTGTACTTGCCTCCCCCGAGCCTTCAAACGAATAGGCATTTGGCAATGACTTGGCTGGTTTTATCATTCTTTTACAACCACCCCAATCCCAGTCCGAAGATCAGTACACAGAGGGCATCCACACCCCAAATTACTGAAACCGCGATCAGCCGCTTCTTCATGTCAGACATATCATAGACCCAGAAGGCGACAACAAAAAATGTCAGATATCCGAACATGAAAATTAACCAGGGTGTGTTCATATCCCAGAAACTGTAGTCCCAGGTCAGGGCATCAACGGCATTAAGCAGGAATTCCACGACGACACTGAAAATGGAGCCTGCAATCGCCACGAACCAACGATTCGGGATACCCAGTATCCTGTCTTCCTTGTTTGGCAAAAGCATCTTTGTCCAGATAATACCTGCGACTGCAAACATGAACATGATCTCAATATTCAGCCCGATCAGTATGAGATACGCCGTATCTCCCGGACAACACCAGAGGGGGGCATAATTCGTAAAATGAAAGATGAGTGAATTCATCAGTTCATTAAACCAGTCCATCCCCCAGAATGCGAGACCCGCCAAAACAAGGGTGTAGTTCTTCTTCTCCATTTCGACAGCGTAGACATAAAAAACAAAGGCCAGCAATGGGATGACATACCATTGAAATTGTGACCCATCTCGTAAAATGTTCAAAGCTTGTTGTGAAAATTCACTGGGCATAATTCCTCCTGAAGTAGTGAGTTGTTTAAAATAAGGGCTCCATTTGAAAGAAAAAGGTTTTTGACGAGTCAATCCCTGGTATTTACATCAGATGTCCGTCCTGAAGCTGCTACCTTTTTATCCTATCACGATTCCCGGTGTCCATCTGCTCGTCAGGCCAAATATAAAACCACCGTCCTTATTAACAGCTGTCCACAGACCGGGAGAGAAGGCCCCCACCTTCAAGACGCCAGGGAAGACATTGAACAGGACCGGATAATCAATATGTCCGCTGATCTTCAGGGAGGCCAGGAGGGAATTGTTTCTGTCGTAGAATATCCCCGTACTCCATACCAGTTTGACAGTTTTTATATTTCTCTCTTCATCCACATCAATCAGCTCTTTCCCGATAAATCCTCCACCCATGGAAATTGTATTCTCAGGGTCTAGCTTATAGGAAAGCCCCACCAACCCATCCATTCCAAATGTATAGAATAGCTGCCATTTAACTGTCTTGGGGAGGTCCCATTTTATGGTCCAGTACTGCCCATTGTTATGAAGAGATTTATCACTAAAGCGAATGGATGGTTGCATTGACCAGTCGGACAAATTTAGCCGCTTTCTAAAAAACCTGGCTACCCGATCATTGCTGAAAAGGAGGACGCCAGCTATATCAAAAAATAGAAGATCGGCAACAGCATCTCCGTTGTAGTCCTTAAAATAATAGTTCTCGACAACTTCATTCAGAAAGTGAAAGGCGCCCACGGTAACAATACTCAATAAAACTGGTTTGGGGTAATCATAAAACTTGTACCAATCTATAAGCATACGATATGTCATCCCACCACCAATCAGGTGGACATTATAATTGGGCCACCACTGAACATGTTTGATACTGAACTTTAGTGGGAACAGTTCACTGGTTATGAATTTTTGGGTCCCATAAGCTGAAATAGTTTTGAGTGGATGCGAAACTGATCTCCAGACATTCGCAGAAGCGTCCTTATAGGGATAGTCAAAAATTGTCCTTTCTCGATTGCCTAGTTGAATAATGTCATACCCATTATTCAGGACCACACTGACTGGGTTAAATAGTGCTTCAGACCCATAAGACTTACCTGTATAAAAAAATTGCCCATGAACAATAATGGGTGCCAGGGACAGCGCGAATACCACACTTTTTATCAACCAGAAATAATATGAATGTTTGCTAGTCAGAACTGTTTCTTATTTGATCGTCAACAAGAGAGTAAACTAAATTCAGCCAGGATCAAGGCTATCTGGACCCATTCCTGACCAGGGCATTCAGAAAGCTTGATTTAAGTGGTTTAATCGCCAGCAGTGCCTGTATTGGAGGTGATTTTTCCAGGGCACTCAACATGCGACCAAGGGTGCGATGACTAAAACTATCATAGTCAGAGAAAATCATCTCTGCCAGCTTCCCGCGCTCAATGGCCATGTTGACGTATTTGTCAAAACTGGTTTCAGGTGTGAAAACACGCTGTTCGCGTGACTTCATGACCGCAGACCCTGATTTGCATACTGTGGGACAAATACCACATCCCAGACAAACATCTGCATCTCTGATCGCCCGCTGACGATTTCTTCCATCCAGGGTATATTTTTCCATTTCAATAGCATCTACGGGGCAAGCATCAGAACATTTCGCGCAGCCATCGCAAGTCTCCGAATCTATTTCTACGATCCAGTTGGAAGAAACAATTGCGTTATTGATGTCAAATGTTTTGATGGCTTCAATCATGCCACAACAACAACCACAACAGTTGCATATATAACTGAGTTTATTCTGGACGTTATCTCCTGTTTGTGCTAAGCCAGCCTCTTTGCTCTGTTCCAGCAGTTTCATGGATTCGGAAGCGGTGATTGTTTTTGCCAATCCATTATGAACCAGGACATCAGCTGCACTCCCGAACGAGAGACAATTATTTTGATCATGATCACAAGCTTTGCCAAGATGCTCGGCTTTATGCCTGCAAGCACACATCGACACCGCGTGGCTGCTTGCATTTTTTACCACATGCGACGCCCGCTCCCAGTCCAGGATCTCAATATGGTCTCCCTGGGGTAGGGACTCTTCCCTAACCAGAGAGCGGCCGATCTGAGTCTGTTTTTGAAACACAGCCCTGCTAAAACGATCATCCTCTATCATGTATTGATCAAAGAGGCGGGCGATCTCAGCCATGGGGGCGTCGCAGCGTGAACGCATAAAGGTGTATTCAAAAAAACCGATCACAACGGGAGGTAAAGCGGCAAATTTCTTTCCCTTGTATTCAATGTCTATCATGAGACCGCGATGGGCCAGATCCTGGACCAGATCGCTGAGTTGGTCCTCGTCCATCTTCAGCTTTTTTGCAATTTGTGAAAGCGGTTTTGGTATGGACGGGAATCGCCTGGCCAGCCTGGCCTCTTCAGGAGTAAACAGAATTTCCAGGATTTTGGTGAAAGTTGGAGAAGCCGGTGCGCCGGTGATATGACGGTCAAAGCGCTCTTGCAATAGACGATAATCCCGATGATGGTTTACAATATGGCCCATAGTTACCCCTTTATTAAGCCCCAATATAATTGTCTCATCCGCTTTCATCAGCTATGATTTAATTTTTTTACCCTTCTTCTCCTTCCTTGCTTAAAATCACTAATCTTTTTATCGAAAGGGTTTCACCTTGGAAGGTTACGCTCTATATTGCTTCGCATGAAGACTGGCTCCCATGCACTATTATTAATCCCCCTATTCCATCTTGAAAGAATTGCCTCCACAACAACTCCCTCTTGGTTTATGCTTCGCGGGAAGCGTTTTAAACGGTAGAATCGGGTGTAACAGGTGAATCATAGTAAAACAACTATCCTCACCTGGCAACTGCACCGCCACCATCACAAATTTTAATTTTATGAATTTAACATATAGTCTAAATACAGAGGCAGTGAGGATTTTATGAGTGATCAGAAGGTAAAGCACATCATCGTAACCGGGGGCGTCATTTCCGGACTTGGGAAAGGAATAGCCGCTGCCTCCCTGGGAATGCTTCTGGAGCTCAAGGGGAAAAAGGTCACCATCCAAAAGCTTGATCCCTATTTGAATGTAGACCCGGGCACCATGAACCCCTTTCAGCATGGGGAAGTTTTTGTTCTGGATGACGGAACAGAAACCGATCTTGATCTTGGCCATTATGAACGTTTTATAAACGTCAATATGACCAAGGCGAACAACAGTACCGCCGGCAGTATTTACTACGAAGTCCTGGAAAAGGAACGCCGGGGGGATTATCTGGGCGGTACCGTCCAGATCATTCCCCATGTTACTGATGAGATCATCAAGAGAATTGAAACCCCGGAACAGGTAGATCCCGATCTGGATATTGTGATTACCGAGATCGGAGGAACAGTTGGCGATATCGAGAGTCTTTCATTCCTCGAAGCCGTCCGCCAATTTCAACAATCCCGTGGACGGGAAAATGTGATCATCCTTCATGTAACGCTTATTCCCTATGTCGCTGCCAGCGAGGAATTGAAGACCAAGCCCAGCCAGCATTCTGTCATGCGTTTGAGAGAGATCGGTCTTCAGCCGGATATTCTTCTTTGTCGAACGGAATATGAGCTCACTCCTGATGTGCGGGAAAAACTGGCGCTGTTCACAAATGTAAGTCCCAATGCGGTGATCCAGGGGCTTGACGCCAAATCCATTTATGAGGTTCCCCTGCTCCTTCAGAAGGAGCATCTTGCCGGGATCGTGATGGAAAAACTCAATCTGGAAAACGTGATTTCCGATACGGGTCAATGGGAACAATTCGTTGAGCGGATCCTTAATCCTGAAGATGAGATCACCATTGCAGTCACAGGAAAATATACGGCCATGGTCGATGCCTATAAAAGTATCATCGAATCATTCATCCATGCCGGCGTTGACAATCGCTGTAAAGTGAATGTTGAATTCATTGAAGCCAGTGACCTGGTGACAGAAGACGATATTGAAAAAATACTGGGACATGTTCATGGGATTCTCATTCCTGGAGGGTTTGGACCCCGTGGTATTGAGGGTAAAATCCTGGCCGCCAAATATGCTCGTGAAAACCAGATCCCTTTCCTGGGTTTATGCCTGGGCTTGCAGGTGGCAGTCATTGAATATGCCCGTAACGTACTGGGCCTGGCAGAAGCAGACTCTGAAGAATTTAAAAAAAAGGCTGTCCACCCCGTCATCCATTTAATGTTATCCCAACACCATGTCACCCGGAAGGGGGGCAGCATGCGATTGGGCGCTTATGATTGTATCCTGCGATCCGGCACCAAGTCCTATGCCACCTATGGAGAGCCCAAGATCTCAGAACGTCATCGCCATCGCTTTGAAGTGAACAATGCCTATCGAGATCAGCTTGAGGACGCCGGTATGATTATTTCAGGAGTGTCCCCGGATAATGAGCTGGTAGAAATGATTGAGCTCAAAGATCATCCCTGGTTTGTTGCCACTCAGGCACATCCGGAGTTCAAGTCACGCGTTGCAAAGACGCATCCATTATTCAGAGATTTTGTCAAAGCTGCTCTCAAATTTAAAAACAAATAGCTGACTAAGCTGCTGTTGGCGATCACTTAAGCGTACGTTTTATAACAAAAGACTTTTCTTTTGAAATTGTTTTCAACAATTTAAGACCCTGATTCACTAACCCGATAATCAGCAAAATGTCACCTATGGACAGCCACCGCTGCTCCTGAATCATTCACCATATATGGAGAAGATCATGGTATCAAACACGCCTGCAACTGCCGGTCATCGGCAACGATTACGCGATCGGTTTTTTCAGAATGGGCTGGAAGCTTTTCATGATTACGAGGTCCTTGAATTGCTGTTATCCCTGACAACACCCAGGAAAGACATGAAACCCCAGGCCAAGGAATTGATCCGTCGTTTTGGGTCTCTGGCCTCTGTCCTCGAGGCGCCAACATCAGCCCTGCTGGATATCAAGGGCGTTGGGTCAATGAATGTATTTGCCCTCAAGCTTCCCCATGCCATTGGTCGTCGTTATCTCTTTGAACAGGCAAAGGGAAAAGACTATTTGCGATCCAGCAAGACAGTCAAGGATTACCTCACCCACAACTTACGCGAACGAAACAGGGAGATCTTCATGGTCATCTTTCTTGATGGCCAGAACCAGGTGATCAAAATGGAGGAGTTGTTTACGGGAACCCTTACTACGTCTGCTATTTATCCAAGGGAGGTGGTACAGAAGGTCCTTGATTATGATGCTGCCAATGTGATCCTGGTCCACAATCATCCATCGGGAAATCTCTCACCCTCAAATAGTGACCGGGCTGTTACCAAGAAATTACAGACGGCCTTAACTGCCATTGATGTTGAGGTTTTGGATCACTTGATTGTTGGTGGGAATGAGTTCTTTTCGTTTGCAGATCATCGATTGTTGTGATTATGCGAGGCCTTGCTTTGTCCAGGCGAGGATTTGAATCCTCGCCTGGAGATTATATCATTTACGACCGCATTTCTTCCCTGAGGATAATATCTGATTCCCATTCCGGATGATAGCCGCGCTTATCCCGATAGAACTCCCGGATCATATCCATATCCTTTTTGATATCACCGGAAGGGATCAAGGCGGGACCTGTACCTGCTGTTTTGTTTGCGTAATCAGCAAAACCAAGGAGAATTGGTATCTGAGCCTTGTGGGCAATATGATAAAACCCTGATTTCCAGTGATCTGTTTTGCTTCGGGTTCCCGGCGGAGTCATGGCAATGATGAGATCGTCCTCTTCTGCATACTGATCGACAATCTGATCCACCACCCCATGGGCAGCCCTTCTGTCCACTGGAATACCACCAAGCCAGCGCATAAACCCACCAAATGGTTTTTTGAAAATGGTATGCTTGCCGACCCAGGATACCTTAATACGATGCATGAACATGATGGCCAGAAGATATATCAGATCCCAGTTGCTTGTGTGGGGAGCACAAATAAGAACAAATTTCCCCTGAGGCGGAAGTTCCCCCACAAATTTCCAGCCATTCATGCTCATCCACGATTTCCCGAGAAAATATTTGAATTGGCCCGTACGCTTACTTTTTGACATTTAATTACCCCTGAAATCGTTGTTCCGCATCATGCGACCAGCGAGAAATGCTGTCGACCAGCTTGATGTGAGATTATACCCACCAGTTTCACCATTCACGTCAAGGACCTCACCTGCCAGGTACAATCGCTCTGTCAGTTTGGATTCCATTGTTGTGGGATTAATCTCCTTGAGTGAGACGCCTCCGGAAGTCACGATGGCGTGATCATAAGAATCATGACCAATCACCTGCATGGGAAACTCCTTTAAAAGCATGCGCAATTTCTTTCGCTCTTCACCCGTTATCTGATGCAGTTGTTTTTCCGGATCGATCTTTAATATATCCAGAAAGAGGGCGATCATCTTCCTCGGTAAGAGTGATTTTAGCATATTCTTAAAGTTCTGCTTGCTATGCTCAGCAATCTCCCGCTGCAATCTCAGATCCAGCTTTTTGTGGTCCAAAGCCGGTTTAAGGTCAATCTTGATATGTACATCCTGTTTTGCATCCAGCATGCTGACCAGGGTCTCGCTCAGAGTGAGGATGATCGGCCCGGTCACTCCCTTTCGGGTGAACATCATTTCCCCAAAAAGCTCGGTGACCTTCTTGTTCTCGGACCAGACCGAAACAGTCACGTTCCGCAGGCTTACCCCCTGAACCCTTTTGGCAATATCACCTGCCGTAAGCACGGGAACCAGCGATGGCGCAGTATCTGTGACAGTATGACCAAAAGCCTTGCTCATGATATAACCCTCGCCAGTGGATCCTGTTGCTGGATAGGATAATCCTCCTGTGGTGATACAAACCTGATCGGCTGTCACCTGGGCCGGACGACCGGAATGGGTCATCTGTAGCACAAATCGCCCCTGATCATCTTTTGAAAGATCGGTGACATGGGCCTGAGTAATGATGGGAATTTGAAGTTCTTCCAATTTCTTGACAAAGGCATCCACAATATCAGTAGCCTTATCGCTCTGTGGAAAATAACGCCCTCCCCGTTCCAGTTTTGTCGGCACGCCTAATTCGTTCAGGTAATTCAGGAGGTCATGATTAAAAAACTGAGAAAAGGCATATTTCAGAAAGCGTCCCTTTTTACCAAAACGGTTAAGAAAACTTTCCATACCCTCTTCATTGGTAATATTACACCGTCCCTTGCCTGATATGCGAAGCTTCAATGCCGGTTTTCGCATTTTCTCAAGAAGTACAATGCTATGTTTTGGGTTGTAGGCTTCTACGGCAGCCATTAATCCTGCAGGTCCTGCACCAATTACAATGGTATTATAATGTGATTCCACTATCGTTGCTCAAAGATTTTGGTTTTTCCTCCAGGCCTTAGAAAGAATGCCATAGAGGCTTAGATCAACATATTTGTCCCACTTAAGTGCATGCTGCCTTTGAATCCCCTCATGCTTCATCCCGATCTTTTTCATGACCGCCCCTGACGCCGGATTATGGGTCATATGAGTAGCATGAATCCTGTTCAATTGAAGGTCTTCAAATCCATAACGAAGCATTTCAAAAGCGGCCTCTGTTGCAAAACCCCTGCCCCAGAATGATTTGCCCACCCAATACCCCAATTCAGCTCTCTGAAATTTTGGTACCAGGTTTAATCCGATGGCACCAATCAGATCTTGCTCCCTGGCCCGGATCATGGCAAAAACCACATGGGTCTCTTTTTCCAGTCCCTCCTCGTGGGAGGCGATCCAGCTTTCGGCCAACCCGTCTTCATAGGGGTGGGGGATATTCAGGGTCGTGGCGGCTATTTCACGTGCGCCTGCCAATCGCTGAACGTCAGCTGCATCAGATGCTTCGAATCTGCGCAGAATCAAACGCTCGGTACTCAGTTTGGGAATTTTAATCATTAAAAGTCCAGAGGACTATCACATCAAATTTTGAATTTCTGTCTTGAACTCATTCACCAGCGAAGCGGCTACCGTTCTGGTGGCTCCTTCGGCAAAAATTCGGATAATGGGTTCCGTATTGGACGCCCGGAAATGAACCCAGCGACCCTTCCAGGTGATCTTAACACCATCCTCAAGATTTGGTGATAAACTGGCGTATTTCTCCGCCAGTGCTTTGAGAATATCGCCTGGATTATAGCCTTGAACGCTGATCCTGTCCTTGACCATTTCGTAGCGGGGTAGATCATTGGCGATTTCCCTGATCGATTGACCTGTCTCAGCCAGGAGGGAGAGAATCAGTCCAGAGGCAACAAGGGAGTCGCGACCCAGATGGGATTCAGCGAGGATGACCCCTCCATTTCCCTCTCCCCCGATCAGGCTGTCGACCTGTTGCATTTTTCTGGCGACATGAATTTCACCGACAGGCGTGCGAATGACCTGTCGATGGTAGCGCTGGGCCAGATCATCCAGGGCCATGGTGGTGCTCAAATTAGTAACAATGGGCCGACGATCCTCCTCGGCAGCATTTCTGAGGGCATGATAGGCAGCCAGGACCAGAGTATATTCTTCAACCAGGGGATTCCCGAATTCATCAATGACGGCCAGTCTGTCTGCATCCGGGTCGGTGGCAATTCCAATATCTGCCTTTTGCCGGCTGACCTCATTTCTCAGGTCGGTCAGATTCTCCGGGAGGGGTTCTGGTGTATGGACAAAATTTCCATCATTGTCGCAGTTCATCCGGACCACTTCACAGCCAAGACGTTCCAGAAACATGGGCAGAGCTTCTGATCCAGCGCCATTAATGGCATCTACCACAACTTTGGGTCGACGGACCTGAATGGCCTCAAGGTTCACCAGATCCAAAGCCATGACATTCTTGATATGGCGTTCGATCCTGTCGTCCAGCTTGCTCACTTCTCCCCTGGGAGGGGCCGTGCTCAGCCCCGTTTGTTTAATTTTTGCTAATTCCAGCTGTAATTTTTCATGCTCCGAGGAATCCAGGAACAAGCCTTCAGCCCCGACAAACTTTAAGGCGTTCCATTCGATGGGATTGTGGCTTGCAGTCACTATGATGCCACCCTGTGCCTTCAGATTTTTAACCATGAGTTGTGCTGTCGGGGTCGGACAGATCCCACAATCCACGATCTCACAGTCCATACGTCTCAAAGTTGTTTCCACAACGTCTTTGAACATGGCTCCAGAGGGACGGCTATCCTGGGCGATGATGATCCGTCCATTGTTCATCAGCTGTGCAAACGCCTGGGTATATTTTTTAACGACGTCTTCATCGAAGCCATCGCCGATGATGCCGCGTACTCCTGATATTCCTGATATTAAAATGGACATTTCCCCTCCAGTGGGATTGTTTAGATCAGCTTGTAACCGATCAAATCATCAATTGTTGTTTTTCCGATAGTGAATGGTCGCTTTTCAATAAAGACGAATCCCTGTCGATGGTACCATTCAATTGCCGGTGTATTCTCGATCATCACACCCAGCCAGACGCGATCGGCATCATGTTTTTTGGCTGCTTCAATTCCAAAATTCAACATATCCTTACCCAGCTTCAACTTTTGAAATTGGGGCAGAACATAAAGTGAAGTGATAAAGAACTCCGCTCTTTTTTCATTCCAATGGGTCTTACTGTAGCCGACAACTTTTTCATCGACAACAGCGACGCAACCGGTAACTATTTTTGAATCAAACAGAATTTGCAATTTATCCAGTGCATAGTAGGCAATATGGAAATCCCGACGATCCTCTTCCGGGATAAAGCTCCCATAGGCGTCAGCCCAGGTAGTCCAGGCAACCTGCTGAATCGCAGGCAAATCCGAGCGGCGCCAGGGTCGGACCTGTTTCATGAATGGAAAACCGCCTTAAAGAGTGACACGGCCAGCCATGTCCACCCCAGAATAAAGGCAATACCGCCAAAGGGTGTAATGGCTCCCAGATACTTCCTTCCCGTGACGGCCAGGACAAAAAGACTGCCGGAGAAGAGAAAGATCCCGGCGATGAATAAATATCCGGTAATCTGAAGGGTTTTGGGAGTCATGAGATGTGACATCGTCGGCAGGATCAACAGAGCGAGGGAATGGATTGCCTGATAGAAAACCGCCTTTTCCCAAACACTCTGACTGTAGCTATCCAGGATGGCTTTCAGCGCATGGGCAGCGAAGGCCCCAAGGGCTACGGTCAATCCGGCGAAAACGGCGCCAATAAATGCAAAAAAGATGGGTGACATGGTCATTCCGCTAAATCACGGGTACGTTTTTTCCCGCGTAGAAAATATTGAAAAAAGATGGAACCGCCATACAGTCGCTTTTGGGTTGTGGAGGCTGCATAGGGACGGCGGGTTTTCTTTGTTTCCATATGCTTGTTGAAGAGCATGACGGGATGGACAAATATCCAGGCCAGAGCCAAGATAATGGCACCCATGCGTTTCCAGTCACGAATCATGGCAGAAAACACAAAGGCCACGCCTTCCAGGGCGATTCTGGCTGGGAGGATGGCTGCCAAATAGGCCGTTGGATAATTCTTGATGATCATCATCAGATTATTTCTGTGATTTAGATATTTCTTTTGAAAGCGATCTGGTGGAAGCGTCCAGCCTGAATGATGATAGATCTTGGAAGCGGGTGCATTCACAACCCGCCAGCCGGCATTATGAAAACGCCAGCATAGGTCTATTTCTTCCATGTGGGCGAAAAAATCCTCATCAAACAGGCCAACCTCATCCAGGGCTTTTCCCCGAATCAACAGGGCTGTTCCGGAAGCCCAGAAAATGTCTTTCGGGGTATCATAGTAGCCATCGTCCTCTTCCATGGTGGTAAAAATTCGGCCCATGGCAAAGGGGAATCCCAGGACATCCATGAGACCGCCCACACCGCCGGCATAGTCAAAGACCTTTGGGTTCTGGGCGGACATGATCTTGGGCTGGACAGCGGCTATTTTTGGATCTGATTCCATTTGAGCGACGAGAGGACCGATCCAGTCCGGTTCGTGGGTGGTGTCATTATTCAGAACCAGATAGTATTCAGATGTGACTGACTTAAGGCCCACATTACAGCCCCCGGCAAAACCCAGATTCTCTGAATTCTCAATGCATTTCACTTTCGGGAATTCTCGTTTGAGCAGGGCAACACTGTCATCTGAGGAAGCGTTATCGACAACAATGATCTCAAGATTTGGGTAATCGGAGGCTTCCAGGGAGCTGAGGCAGGGTTTGAGTATGTCCCAGCCATTCCAATGGGGAATGATAACGGTGACTTTGGGCCGAGTCTGAACTTCTTGTGTCATAGCTTAAAAGATACACGCAGGTATTATGGATTCAAATCATTGTACCTGGCTTTAGACCGATCCAGGTTAATTCTTTAGTAAACCACGGATGGACACGGATTTTCACGGATAGATATTTTAGAGTTTGAGTTTTCAACAAAGTTTCAGCTATAATTGC
Source organism: Fidelibacterota bacterium (assembly GCA_021734325.1). GTDB lineage: Bacteria > Fidelibacterota > UBA8477 > UBA8477 > JABMPR01 > JABMPR01. Next base: position 109,268 of record JAIPJF010000009.1, read on the forward strand.
GACTTTTTGAGGGGTTAATTTCTGTATTCACAGACTATGAAAGGTTGGCGTTCTCTAGAAGCCTGACACAATCTCCGATTGACAGCACTTACCCTGCCTTTTAAGGCAGGGGTTAAGAGTAACTCCTGAAAGAGGACTTTAGTCCAAACAATTGGGCTGAAGCCCCTCCCCTAGGTGGGGGTGCTTACTCACCGGCTTGACCCGCCTGTGGCAGGGTTCCAAAGCCGGTGCTATTGATATCCATGCTGTCATTGATCTCTGTGTGTTTACCCCCGCCCTGCCACCACAATTTACGGGGTTCGAGTATGGGGTATAATGTGTATAAAGCCTTTAATTTCTGTACCCCCTGGCAATATATGCGTGGACTCCACCTACAGTACCTGCAGACACAATCATCCCGTCCTTGTAATCAATGCCCCCTATTCCCGGTATATGCCCATCTATCTGAAAAGATGATCGAATCCTAAAATCCTTTATCCAACGATAGCCGTTATAGTGCATCATTCGACCACCATCACCAGCGATAAAGATATCATTGGGAGCATTAACCTCGATTCTCCAGATGTACAGAAAATCATGCAAAAGGTCATTCAGGTTCACCCACGTGGTGTCTCCTGTCTCAAAATCGTAGGTAAGTAGACCATAAAAGGTGGCGATATAGGCAGTGTGACCCCAGACATCTACCGCTTTAAAACCGCTCAATTCGGAATAATCAATGGAGTCATTGTCGAAGAGCAGTATGGCCTGATTGTCCACCAACTGAATAACTTTGGTAATTCCAAAGTCTCCTATTCCAACTGTAACCACATATTGTCCATCCTCTGATCCTCTTACATCGTATAATCTTATATCGGTATTGCTTTCGATCAGGGTAAAGCTGCTGCCATCGTAGTGAGTGATTGTTCCGTTTGATCCAACGAAATACAGGTTGTCTGAATGATTGCCCCATATTTCATGTACCTGGCCAATACGTTCCGGTACAATGTCGGTTGACCAGTCTGTTCCATCGAAGTGGATATAGGAGCCTCCACTCGTAAACATCCAGAGATTGTCGTTATCGACATTGAAGACTGAAAAGATTTCAGTGTGTGTTCCGATTGTGCCTGTTCCAGACATTGCCCCGAGATGAAGGAACTCCCACTCACTCCCATTCCAGTGAGCGGCATTAAAGCTCTCTTCACCGGTTCCATCTGAGCTGGAATCTGGATCAGGAAAGGTTATCCAGCCGACAGCCCAGATATCGTCTTGACTAACAATGGCCACATCATGAATGGTACTCCAGTATATTCCAAGGGTATCAAATTCCCAGGTGATATCATAGCTGGTCGTATCCAGCACACATTCATACAGGTCCTCATCCCAGTGATATAGACTGTCACATTCACAGGATGATCCATCATCAGATGGATGAGCATTGGGGACACAGGTGCAGGTATCACCACTCAGGATCATGCCCTGACCGCAGATGGTTTCTTCTGGTGGGTCGGGGCAAGCAACCAGGAAAAGGAAGAGTATGGGTATAAGTATTTTCATTTAAACGCTAAAATGTATCCCTTTTGAGTATGTTTCCAAAGCTATTGAAATGGAGGGAGGTCAAATCAGTGTAACTGGCTTTAGACTTACCCGCATTAATTTTTCTCACAGCCACAGATGGACATCCGACTACGCTGGTGGCTTCGCCGGACAGGCAGATTGTCACTGATAGGGATTTTGGTCTTTTGCAGCGAATTCAATTGTGATGACACTTGCCCTGCCTTTTAAGGCAGGGGTTAAGAGTAACTCCTGAAAGAGGACTTTAGTCCAAACAATTGGGCTGAAGCCCAGAGTTTCATTGTTTCGTCGTTTACCCCCGCCCTGCCACCGCAATTTGCGGGGTTCAAGGACGGGGTAATTTTCAACCAAGCTGGTATTGATCTTCGTTTCTGCTACAAACCTAGCTTTGATAACAATTACCCTGCCTTTTAAGGCCGGGTTTAGGTATACCTACCCAAAGAGGACTTTAGTCCAAACAATTGTGCTGATAAGTGATACAAGTATTTGATACTACTTAATAATTTTGTAAATGTGACACCCCAATATTCGGGTGTGTTATTTTCAAATATGAGGATTCGGAGGCTTATGATGGACAAAATATGTGTACGTGATTTTATGGTAAAGGACTTGATCGTTTTCAAGCCCACAATGGATATCTATGCAGCGATTGATGTCCTGGTCAAATCTGAGATCTCAGGGGCTCCTGTTGTGGATGATGATGGCAAGCTGATTGGCATCGTTTCCCAGAAGGATTGTCTCAGAATTCTGGCCAATGGCGTCTTTCACAATTCCCCTGCTGGAGTCGTGAGTGACTATATGACCGAGGCTGTGATGAGTATTGATCCTGACGTAGACATCTTCACAGTGGCTGATATCTTTCTGAACAATGTCTATCGTCGCATCCCTGTTGTCGAGAATGGCATCGTCGTTGGTCAGGTGAGTCGTCGTGATGTTTTACGTTCCATTCAAAAACTTGCCAGGCAGGCATAAGCAAACAGGAAAAGAATCCAGCTCTAGCGAGTGAGGGAGGTCTGCTGGTGAGCCAGCATTACCAGACAAAGATTCAGCTTTCATCCAGATCCATTCATATAAGATTTTACATTTCTGCTATTGCCAGGGGCAAGACGCCCAATATCTTGGCGCCATGAAAATTATGAGATCAATTGTAATATTAACCAAAACAGGAGAAACCCAGTGAAGATAGGTATCCCAGTTGAGACGGTTGCCGGAGAAACACGCGTAGCGATGGTTCCCGGAATGGTCACAGCATTTACCCGCCTGGAGCACGAGATCATCATCCAGAAGCATGCCGGTGAAGGCTCTTTTATCTCAGATGAAGAGTTTGAAAAAGCTGGTGCTCGTATGGTGGCTGATGCAAAAGCGCTCTACGCAGAGGCAGATGTTGTATTTAAAGTTCAGCCCCCCAGTGTTGAAGAAGTAAAGATGATGAAAGATGGAGCCATCTACATGGGCTATCTCGCACCATTAAGCAATCATGATACACTTAAAGCCATGAATGAAAAGAAGATCACCAGTTTTGCCACTGAATTCATCCCCCGGATCTCCCGGGCCCAGAGTATGGATACACTGAGCTCCATGGCAACCCTGGCCGGATACAAGGCCGTCCTTATTGCGGCCAATCATTTAGGGAAGATCTTTCCCCTGCTCATGACAGCTGCTGGGTCCATCCCCCCGGCAAACACCTTTATCCTTGGTGCCGGTGTGGCTGGTCTACAGGCGATCGCTACGGCCAAACGTCTTGGTTCCAGAGTGGAAGCGTTTGATCCACGTCCCGCTGTTGAAGAACAGGTAAAAAGCCTTGGTGCAACCTTTGTGCACATGGAAGTCCCTGAAGAAAATGTGGAAACCACCGGTGGCTATGCCAAGCAACAATCCGATGCCTTCCTCATTGCCGAGCAAACAGCCATTGCTGCCAGACTGCCAAAGGTAGATGTGATCATTACCACGGCGGCCATCTTTGGAAAAGCAGCGCCCATCCTAATCACAGAGGAAATGGTCAAAATGATGAGACCTGGTTCCGTCATCATTGACCTGGCTGTTGAAGGCGGCGGCAACTGCGAACTGACCGAGTCAGGAAAAACCGTGGTAAAACATGGCGTAACCATTGTCGGTACCCTGAATCTACCAGCCAAGCTTCCTATCAACGGGAGTGGCATGCTGTCCAAGAATCTCTTGAATCTGTTCAAGAATCTTTTCCAGAAGGAAGACAACAGTCTCGATTTTGAAGAGGAAGTCACAGCCGGTGCCTGTATTACCCATGCCGGTGAAATCCGTAATGAACTAGTTAAAAAATCAATGACAGGAGGGAATGCCTGATGGAATCTCTCATTGTATCAATTTACGTGTTCACCCTGGCCGTCTTTATCGGCTTTGAGTTGATCACAAAAGTTCCACCACTGTTACACACCCCCCTGATGTCAGGATCCAATGCCATTTCCGGCATCACCGTGGTTGGCGCCCTGTTGGCTGCTAATGCAAACAATTGGGCCATGAGCACCATTCTGGGTATCCTGGCTATTGTATTTGCCATGATCAACGTGGTCGGTGGCTTTATGGTGACCGACCGTATGCTGGCCATGTTCAAAAAAGACAAAAAAACTGAGAAGGGAGCCTGAGCATGATCTATTTCGAACAGCTTGCCTATCTCTTTGCAGCGACCATGTTCATCATGGGGCTCAAATATCTCGGCTCTGCAAAAACCGCCCGCAAGGGAAATCTGTATGCCATGTTCGGCATGACCCTGGCAGTTGCGATCACCCTGTTGATCTCAGGCATTATTGGACCGGCACAGATGATCATCGGAATGATCGTGGGATCTCTGATCGGTGCCGTTGTGGCCAAAAAGATCGAGATGACCTCCATGCCGCAGATGGTAGCCTTGTTCAATGGTTTTGGTGGTATTGCCTCAACCCTGGTCGCCTTCTCGGAATACATGGAACCCAGCACCCTGCCGGTGACCATGGATGTTCAGATCACCATCGTTCTGAGTCTCTTTATCGGAACCATCACCTTTACCGGATCGCTCATCGCCTTTGCAAAATTACAGGGACTTATGCCCGGGAGACCGATTGTCTTGCCCCTGCACCAGATCCTGAATATCGTTTTGCTCCTGGCCACAGTTGTCTTTGGTGTCCTGAATGTAGTGGAGCCAAGCCTCCCGCTCTGGCCGCTGCTCATCATTCTGGTTGCCGCCATCTTTGGTATTACTTTTGTGATCCCTATCGGTGGTGCGGACATGCCTGTGGTGATCGCTTTGTTGAATTCCTATTCAGGCCTGGCTGCCTCAGCAACTGGATTTGTACTCCATAACAATGTCCTGATCATCTCAGGTGCCCTGGTCGGTGCTTCGGGGATCATTCTCTCACAGCTCATGTGCGAAGCCATGAACCGCAGTCTCTTCAATGTGTTGTTTGGTGCTGTCGGAACTGACGACAGCTCAGGCAATGCTGGCACGGGTGGCGGCGAGCAAAAGACGGTTACCCGTTATACTGCAGAAGATGCTGCCATGATCATGGACACGGTTCAGTCTGTCATCATTGTTCCAGGTTATGGTCTGGCTGTAGCTCAGGCACAGCATGTCCTCCATGAAATGGGTGAACTTCTCATGGCCAAGGGTATCGATGTAAAATATGCCATTCACCCCGTTGCTGGTCGTATGCCCGGACACATGAATGTGCTTCTGGCAGAAGCCAATGTTCCCTATGACATGCTGTATGAGATGGATGATATCAATGATGATTTCCAGAATACGGATGTTGCGCTGATCATCGGCGCCAATGATGTGGTGAACCCAGCCGCCCGGACCAAGAAGGACAGCCCGCTGTATGGCATGCCCATTCTGAATGTGGATTATGCCAGGACTGTCATGTTCGTCAAACGCTCCATGGGTGCCGGTTTTGCCGGCGAAGCCAACCCACTCTTTTTTGATGATAAGACCATGATGGTCTTTGGTGATGCCAAAGCGGTTGTCACAGGATTGGTGAAATCCCTGAAGGAAGAATAAAGTCCCTCACTGAAGCTTTAAGCATCAATAATAAACCTGGGCATTTCGAGAACCTCAATGTCCAGGTTTATTATTTTAACTCAACATCTTCGACCAACTCCCACTTGTCAACCGGACCCTGGGTTTTCATCAAGACGAGATGGGTGAAGCAAATCGTCTGCGGTAGGGTGGTTTCAAGTTGTGGAAGCAGTTTTTGTTTTTCAGACTCCAGGATTGAACCATAGAGCAGACTAACATGGGGAAAGAATTCTGGATCGGACGCCCGCCTGAATGATGTTCTGGCTCTTTTATTCAAATCCTCTAGCTCAGCCGACTTCTCAATTTTGTAAAACAGGGCCCGATAATATGCTTCCTGCGTTCCGATCATTTCGGTGGTCAACTCCAATGGAGAGATTTCCTCTGACAGGCTTCTAAATTTTGGCAAAATACTGCTTAATCCTTCAGAGATCTGACCCTGGATGGTCAGGTGGGCCGGAAAAACAGGGCCTTCCAATTTTTTGCTTAATGCAGCGATGGTCTTCCCGAGTTCTGCGCCATCATTAGGCTCAGGCATTAACCAGATCGAGTAACCGTGAACCATTTCCATCTTCTGATTTTTTCCCACAGTCATCTAAGTAAATAAACCTTCCTCAGTTCTTCAAACACATGACCCTGCATATCATCAACAAAGAGTATGCAAATATACAAACCTGTCGCAGCAATACCGCCATAGTTTGCCGTTCCATCCCAGCTTAACTGTCCGCGATGAGGGACCGCCTTGACCTGCACCGGTTCGGCGATTCTCCTGCCTGCCATATCGTAGATGATCATGGAGACCAGGGCCTGCTGGAAAGGCAGTTCATAGTGAATGATTAATTGATCTTTGTTGCCGTCACCGTCTGGTGTAAAGGGGTTCGGGTTCAGGTCGATGCTGAGCTCAGTTGAGAGCTCTGTCAGATGGAGACTGTTTTTATACCCAGGTGTTGAGCGGGTCGCACTGACACAGAATCCCCAATTCTGTATGTCTGTGCCCGGATTCTCTGTATTGATCCGCTCCCAGGAATGTCCCTCAACGATGCCTGAGCCTTCATCGTAGGACATTTGATCCATAATGCTGCCATTGGGATCATAAAGGATAACGGCGTCCCCTGAATTATTCAGGGTGGGGAATCCCGGTATGGGCTGAATCAGGCAATCCCAGGGGCAGCCGCTGATTTCCCCCTGGGAACTGAGCAAAAGATAGGACCCTGATCGCAGGATGAGACTTGTGTCTGAAAGTGCTCTCGAGGTGAGATTGTTATCGGAAAACTGCCACTCCAGCAAATCAATATCATCTCCACTCCGGTTGAAGATCTCGACCCACTCCGGCTCTTCTGATAAGGGAACTGGCATGACCTCATTAATGATCAAGGGGGACGTCAGGCAGGTAATAAAGGTTTCTTCCGTGATCTTGTTGTCCTCCACAAAATCATCATGCGGGCATTCGACCTCTATTTCAAATTGCATCCAGCCACATCGCTGAACGCCAACAGTGCCCTCCCATATCAATGAATCCCCTGGCGGTATGTCAGTCAGGACTTCCTCATGAAGCGTGAACAGATGATCTGCCTCAACAAGAAGAATCTGTAACGCAGCCGAAGTGATCTCGGCAGCTCCCGTGTTTATCATGGTCAAGCTCAGCTGCACCTCCAGGTCGGAATCCATCTGGGATATATCCACTGAGCTGAGCCAGAGATTGTAAGCGGGAAGGGCTCTTGAGTTTTTAGTTCCTGGAGTCCCATTTTCCACCAGTGATTGTTTCCATTCAGCAGCATCATCTGCCACCTCCAATGAGACACGTTCCCATGAATATCCATTGTCGGTAGCCTTTGACCAGCTCATCTGACTCAAGCTGCTGCTGTCAGCATTCCAGACAATGACCGATTCAGCGGAATTTGCCAGGCCCCCACTCCCAAATGTGGCGTCAGTTGAAATGGTATAGATCGGAATACTGTCCGGTATCAGATCAATATAGGGGCCGATTGAAAATTGATAGCCTGGATCCATAATGAGTGCATATCCCTGGGCTGGAATCGAATCCGGACCAGACAAGTGCACCAGCGAATCCACACCACTTCCATCGCTCATAACCCACCCATTGACATGCATCACATGCGCCGAGCAATTATAGATCTCGATGAATTCATTTTCATATTCTGATCCCTGGGGATTTGACATCACCTCAGAAATGCGTAAATCACTGGCCTGCAATGAGATAGCCAGCATGACAAGACTGATCCTGTACATAATAACTCCAATTGTTTAACGTGAGGTTTACGTGATGAGCGAAAGCTAATTCAAGACCCCTGCCAATGCCAAGTTTTTCCTTAATTCAATGGTGAAACGATGTATATTCATTTCGCTTCGCCATGAGATTGATAACATTTAGGAGGAATTATGAAAATATTGAAACTAAGCTTTATGGTCATCTTAACCCTGTTGGTCGCAATCAGCTGCTCCAACCCGCCACCGGTAAACGACATGCCGGACCAGAAAAATGCCACCAACCCTCAAACACCAGCAGATCTCCCCGATTGGTACATCAATAACCCGGCAGAAGATGACACCTACATCTATTCGGTTGGCATGGGTGAATCACGGAAAATGGATCTGGCCATTGATAAAGCCAAGCAGGCCGGAAAAGTGGAGCTGTCGGAGCGTGTTTCTGCCAATGTCCAGAGTCAGGTAAAAAGCTTTACCCAGGAAGCCGGGATGACTGAGAATACTCAGATCGTTGAATTTTATCAATCGACTTCCAAGACCGTTACCGATAACACCCTCAATGGAGTCACCGTGTTAAAACGCTATCCCTACCAAAAATCTAATGGCACCTGGATCGCTTATGTTCAATTGGGTCTGGCTAAAAATGCCGTAAGTACAGAAGTTGTGAATTTGATCCAGAACGAAGAAGCTTTGTACGCTCAGTTCAAGGCATCACAGGCATTTCAGGAACTTGAAGCAGCTACAGGTAATATGAAATAATCCTTAGCTCTTATTTACATTCAAAAAAGACTCCCCCTTCGATTATTTCGATGGGGGAGTTTTTATTTTGTACTTGATGGAATAGATATTACGCATCGGTGAAAATTTTAATTCCCGATATATTTCACCCGATCAAAGAATTGCTTCTTAAAGGCATCACCCAGGGGAATCTCTTTTCCATCAATTTTTAGAAATTGTTTTTGAATGACCTCGATCTTGTCGATGGCGACCACATAGGAACGATGGACCTGGATGAATTCATCACCGGGGAGCAGCTTAAGCAATTGGGAAAAACTCATCCTGGAAAGCAATTCTTTGCCATCCACTTTAAAGATGATATAGTGCCCATCCTTTTTGATGAAGCGAATCTTGTCCGTGTTAACCTGATGTATCTGTGAACCACTCTTTATGAATATTGATCGATGTCCTGATCCGGAAATTATTCCTGTTCCTTCATCTGCAGATGACTGTCTGGAGTCGAGCTTGTTTACGGCTTCCAGAAAGCGTTCAAATGGTATCGGCTTCAACAGATAGTCAAGTGCCTGAAGCTCATAACTTTCGATGGCAAATTCAGAATAGGCCGTACAAAATACGATGGAAAGGCCTCTTGCCTTTACAAGACGGGACAATTGTATGCCATTTAGATCAGGCATGTTTATATCCATAAATACCAGGTCTACTGGCTCTGTTGACAGGTAATTGAGCGCCTCAACCGGATCGGAAAAACTGGCGGACAGCCCCATCCAGGAAACTTTACTCACATAATTGGTCAATATATCAATCGCGCCTTGCTCATCATCAATAATCACACAGCGTATCGGTTTATTCACAATGCAATCCTTAAATTTGCTTGATACGTATCCTCGGTGGACTTAATCTCAAGTTGATGTCTTCCGGGATAGATACCCCCGGGTAAACCCGGGGTCCTAGGGGCTAACGCCCCCGCTTCGCGAACATTACAAATCCTTTTGGATTTGTCCTGAATCCTGTCGTCCCTGATATTCCACATAATTTCTGATCACTTCCTCATCAACG
>JAIPJF010000010.1 GCA_021734325.1 Fidelibacterota bacterium
CACCGGCATCCTTGTATACCTTCACTGCAGCAATATCTGCATCCACAGCAGTCCCGGTCAGATCGACAGTGACACTATCAAGTGTGATGTCGCCGCCATTGCCTGCCATCGTGAGAGTAAAGGACAGCATACCATTGTCCACTGTGTTTACACCCATCGAACCCGATATGTCAGATTGGGCTGTTATGGAAATCGAAGTAGCCGCTGTGGCAGTGGCAATCAGGGATAAAATAAAAAGTAGGGCAGTAGGCAAGCGACTTGCCTTTACTCTTTTCCCGTCTGTCTTCACCCCTAATCTCATTCTCTTCTCAAAACAATTCTGGTATTAAATACCGTTTTACTCTTTAATTCGGCCGCATTATATATCCTGGTTCAAAGAATCCAAGGAGATAAATCTGGCACTTGACAAATATCACAAACCGTTTACACCCTGCTACCAAAGGCTTTGATGCCTCTTACTGGCATTCGTTACTAATTTAATCATAAATACATGAACTATGTCTCTTTAGCCACAATACATGCGTTAAGTCACATGTGTGCATATCATTATTAATATTGAAGTTATCATGCTTATTTCGTGTGGCTTTGCTTTGAATAGTTGCCCATGTGATATTTGTCAGGTGGCTATTTTCAGCGCATGAACAGACCGAATAGTCGGTTCATTTTGATATTCTGCATACCAGGATTCAACTTTCTATGAATAAATACAATCTAGTTCCTTGGACATTCTGGCTTTTTCCAAGGCGAATCCTATATTTCTACGCAGCAACTAATCATTCATTTTGGAGTCTACAGATGCGTGCAATCAATCCAAGTTCTGGTCGGCTGATCAAAGAGTTCACTACTCATAGCCCTGAAGAAGCACTCGGGATCACTGAATGCACTCACGAAGCCTGGCTAAAATGGAAACATACTGATTTCAGACATCGACAACATTTAATGCATCAAGCGGCAGAGGTGCTGAGGAATAATAAAGAGACGTATGCACGCCTTATGTCTACCGAAATGGGAAAAGTCATTCAAGGCGCCAGAGCAGAAGTTGAGAAATGTGCCTGGGTGTGTGACTACTATGCTGATCAGGCAGAATCCTTTCTTGCTGATGAGATTGTTACAACAAATGCCTCCAGAAGTTTTGTCAGTTTTGAACCCCTCGGGGTCGTGCTCGCAGTCATGCCCTGGAATTTCCCCTTCTGGCAGGTATTCAGATTTGCTGCCCCGGCCCTGATGGCAGGTAATGCGGGCCTCCTCAAGCATGCCTCGAATGTGCCCGGGTGCGCCCTGGCGATTCAGGATGTATTCCTTAAGGCTGGGTTTCCCGAAAATCTCTTTAGTACGCTTATGATTCCCGCTTCGCAGGTTAAGGAGATCATTGCACATAAGCATGTTCGAGCTATCACCCTCACCGGCAGTGAACTGGCCGGGTCTCAGGTAGCAGGCATCGCGGGGCGGGAATTGAAGAAGACTGTTCTGGAACTCGGAGGCTCTGACCCCTATATCGTGCTGGACGATGCGAATCTGGATGTCTGCATCGGGACCTCTGTGAATGCTCGTATGATCAACACGGGCCAAAGCTGCATTGCTGCCAAGCGATTCATTGTGGTAGAAGCTGTTAAGCAAGCGTTTGAAGAGCGACAAAAGCAGATCATGTCCAGCATGATAGTAGGAGACCCCCTTGATGAAGACACACAGGTAGGTCCACTGGCTCGTGAAGATCTACTGGAAGAATTGCATAAACAGGTACAGTCCAGTCTTGACATGGGCGCCCGATTAGTCCTGGGAGGTAAACCCGTGGACAGACCGGGTGCTTTTTATCAACCGACCATTGTCAGCGACGTTAAAGCGGGAATGAGCCTTTATCATGAAGAGACATTTGGTCCAGTATCCAGCATCATTCCGGTCAAGAGCACGGAGGAGGCAATTGTCGTGGCCAATGACTCGGATTTTGGGTTAGGGGCATCACTCTGGACTCAGGATCTGAAGCGAGGTGAAAAGCTGGCAAGACAGATCGAAAGCGGAGCCGTTTTTATCAATGGCATGACGGCATCCGATCCTAGGCTGCCTTTCGGAGGTATCAAACGCTCCGGGTATGGTCGTGAATTATCCTATTTTGGAATTCGTGAATTCGTGAATATTAAATCCATCTGGATAGCATAAATATTTAATCACTCGCTGTATCAACCATTATATCAGCGTGTTAACGATAATATATAATGTTACACTTTACTATTGTTTTGTTTAGCAGAGGATTCGAAACCGTGGAAGGCGTTTTTTTTTAATGCATATGCTTCGAATCGAGATTTCCCTCCTTGTTTACTTTGCTAAATCAAATTAAATAAGTCATCATCAATTTGTTAGGAGATTTCCCGTGTCCGGTAGTGACCTAGATAATATCAAAGATTTTAGCGATTCCACAGAATATAAAAGAGATCTGGGTTTACTGGAGGCAGTCTCTATCGTCATCAGTCGAATTATAGGATCTGGAATCTTCCGCACCCCCGCTCCCATCATGGCCCTGGTTGGCTGCACATCACTTTTCGGCCTGGTTTGGGTTCTCGGTGGCTTGGTGACCATATTTGGAGCGGTTGTTTACGCTGAACTGGCTGCCATGATGCCCCGTTCTGGAGGACCCTACGTGTATCTCAAAATGGCCTACCACCCATTTTGGGCTTTTCTCCGTGGTTGGGCCATGTTCTTTGTTTCAGAAACTGCATCCATTGCAGCTGTGGCACTCATTTTTGGCGAGTATCTCAACGCGCTTTGGAAAATAGCCAATGGTGAGGCATTTGGACAGATCACACTTTTTTTAATTGCCCTTTCTACTATATGGTTGCTCACCATTGTTAATCTCTTTGGTGTTTCGCTTAGCGGTAAAATTCAAAACTTTTTTGGCGTCATTAAAGTAGTGGCTGTGGGGGGAATTATCGGTGTCAGTTTCACCAGCTGGTCAACGGGTTCACTGTCAAATTTTGTCAATCCACTAATGCCCGATGCCTTTAACGGATCTACATTTCTGGCTGTTGGTGCTGCCTTGCGCTATGCATTCTTTGCGTTCAGTGGTTGGGAAGGTGCTACCTACATTGCTGAAGAAGTCAAGAATCCAAGGCGAAATCTACCCCTTTCCCTCTTCATAGGTATAGTGGGTGTCATGATTCTATATATGGGCGCAAACTCTGCCTATTTATACCAACTCACTCCTGCTCAAATAGCTGACTCCAATGAGGTAGCCACTGAGGCCATGAAAGTTGCTCTGGGTGCTACAGGCGGAATTCTGATTTCAATTGCAGTTATGTTCAATACTTTTGGAAATGTCAGTACACAAATTTTGTGTAAGGCAAGGGCCTGGCAGGCCATGGCCCGCGATGGCATGTTCTTCAAAAAATTTGCTGAACTGAGCAAGGTCCATAAGACACCAAACAATGCCCTGATTGGTCAGGGACTATGGGCAACCGTGCTGCTAACCTTCGCTGTGTCCGCAGCCAATTCCTATGAGACGATCATCGATTATTTCTCTGCTACCAGCACGGTCTTTAACATTATGGTTTTTGGAGCGATCTACTTCATACGTAGGAAATATCCCGATGTGGAACGACCTTATAAAGCCTGGCTGTATCCGTGGAGCTTGATTATTATTCTGGTCATATATGCAGTCTTTTTCGTCATTACGCTGATGACGGCATTTATCCCCTCACTCATGGGCTTGGGATTGACAAGTACGGGATCGATATACTACTACTTCTACATTTACAAACGTGGTGTTTCCGAGCAAAAATAAATACGAATCACGAAGAGAAATAGTATCTAAGCTGTTGCACTGTTCAGAATATTTGATTATTTGATTGATGGTACAGGTGTGTAGAAATATGGAAATTAAAGACAGGAACGATGCCAGAAGCTCAATTCAATCCCAGTAAAATAGAGACTCTTCATGGTCAGCTCGCTGCCCTACTGAATTCAACACCAGCACTCCCCGAATTTTCAGAAAAATTTTTAGATATCCTGCTGAGCGAAAGTACTGTTGAGCAAAGAGCAGTGGTCATTTTTGATGCCAACAAGGGTATCATCACCTTTCCCTTTGCTGAAGGGCTTCGGGAGAGCACCAAACCTCAGGCATACCGCGACATTAACTCACCCCTGATGGCTGTTTTGCAGAACGCTCAACCTCTCCTGGTAGAACAACTTGATTATTTGGGATTTTGTCAGGATACATCACTGGTAAAATCACCTCCCACCCTTTGGGCCGGCTGCCCAATCCTCATGAATGGGAAAGCGTTTGCTGCGATTGTTTTTTCTGGGGATTCGATGACTTCAACCCAATCCATAAGAAATATTTTTCATACACTCACCCCATTTTGTAAAGTGGTCTCCCCCTATCTTCAGATAAAACTGGATATGGAGAACCTGAAGAACAGTGAGGAAAAATATAGACGACTTGCAGACAGCTCCATCGATATCACTTTCCAGATCACACTGAATGGATACATCAGCTACATCAGCTCAAATGTCAAGACCATCTTTGGTATTGACCCCCGTCACCTGATTGGTAAACACTTTGAATCATTTACTCTCAAAAGTCAGGCCATGAAGATTCGCAACGCGCTAAAAACCATTGGTGATGGCAAAAGTATACTCAATCTGCCCATCACACAAAAGGATGTCTCCGGTAGCATCACACCGATGGAAATCAATGGTAGCCCCATATACCGAGATGGCGAGGTCATAGGTGCACAGGGTACGGTCAGGGATATAAGCGAGCGGCATCAGGCGCAACAGGAAATCGAACGACTGTCCTTTTTTCCAATGACCAACCCAATGCCTGTGGTGGAGGTCGATCTCGAGGGAGTGCCCAGCTATATCAATCCCGCTGGCATTCAATTGCTCGATAGAATGAATCTTGATATGTCCCAGGTTTCCCAGATACTGCCATCCAGCTTCAAGCAGGATATTCGTCGAGCCTTGGAAGAAAAAACGATCATCCCGTCAAGAGAAGTCTCGCTGGATGGATTTGATCTCTTATGGTCAGGATTTTTTCTGGAAAATCAAAATTTACTCCATTTTTATGGAACAGATATCACTACCCTCAAAAATACAGAAGCAGAACTCATTGCAGCCAAGAAGACCGCCATTAAGAATGAACAGGTCAAGACACTCTTTCTAGCGAATATGAGTCACGAGATCCGGACTCCATTGAACTCGATCCTCGGATTTACTGAATTGATCGAAGAAGAAGTCAAGCACTCCTATGACAATGATTTGAAGTCATATTTTGACATCATTCGGGCAAGTGGTAAACGCCTTTGGCAGACGGTCCATGAGATCCTTGATATCTCACAAATCGAGACCGGCACATTTTCATTAAAAATTGAGACCATCGATCTGGCACAGATCCTCAAGGAAATCGCAAATTCATTTTCCGCCACCGCCGCTGAGAAAAAGATCGATTTAAGGATCGATATACCTGCTGAAGAGATCCAGATAGCAGCAGACGCTTATTGTGCAACCCAGGCACTTTCAAATCTCGTTGACAATGCCATTAAATATACGAATGAAGGGTATGTAAGCGTTGATACCGAGTTCACGGGTAATGTGGTCAAAGTTCACGTTCAGGATACTGGCATCGGTATGTCCAAAGGATACCAGGATCAAATGTTTAATGCCTTCTCTCAGGAAAGTACTGGTTATACCAAACATTTCCAGGGCGTGGGACTTGGACTAGCCCTTGCGCACAGATATTTGAAGCTCATTAAAAGTGATTTGGAGATCCAGAGTGAACAGGATATCGGGACGACCTTCACCATTACCTTCCCGGTAAATGCTGAGGTACCAGCGTTCGTGATAGAACCAAAGACAACTATCGTTTCTCCAAGCCCGGCACCCTCTGCTCCTGCTTCAGATAGTTCAAAAAAATATATATTGATTGTTGAAGATGATCCGAACTCTCGCAAACTCGCAGAACTAACACTCAGGAAAGAATTTGACCTCTGTTTCGCTGAATCTGTAATTGAGGCAAAAAATGAACTTGAGATAAATCAAATTGACCTCATCCTTTTAGACCTCTCCCTTAAAGGCGACGAGGATGGCCTGGACCTGGCCAGATTTGTCCGAAACCAGGAAACCCTTGCATCCATACCCATTATTGCGCTGACAGCCCATGCGTTCACTTCTGACCGGGATAGGTGTATCGAAGTGGGATGTGACGAGTTCATTACAAAACCCTTTCGAAGGGCTGATCTTTTGGAATTGATTTATAAATTGATACAGTCGGAAGGCCATAATTTGTGAGTGCAAGAACTTTAAGCAAAAGACTTGATCAATGATCCATTGGAAGCAAACCATGCTTGTTCGCTATTTCGGGCTGACAAAGGTGCCGGCGATTTTTTTCGCCCGACCTCGTGTTCATGCCCTCGAGGAAACTCATTGCGATATTGGCATTCGCCTTAGAAGAAGGACAAAAAACCATCTAAACAGCATGTATATTGGCATTTTGATTCTAGGGGCCGACTTGGCTGCAGGCCTGCTGGCCATGGACCTTATCTCAAAGAGCGGTCGAAAACTGGTTCTGGTGTTCAAGGATGTTCACGCTGATTTTCTGAAACGAGTGGATGCAGACGCCAGGTTCGTCTGTAATGAAGGAAAAGCCATTTCAGCGCTCATTCAAAAGGTAATTGATACTGGTGAACGTCAACATGCAACCCTGAATGTTTCGGTGATTGCACCTGACAAATACGGAGACGAAATACTCGCGAACGTTACCCTGACTTTATCTCTGAAGGAAAAAACTGTAGATTAGAAATCAGATTTTCTTTGCTTGCCAGCCAGTATCTCATTCACCTCGCTGGTTGATGCTAATAATTCAATCGCTCTATTAACAACCGGATCATATTTTAGTGAGGCTGCAACCCTGGCGCCATTTCCTCCAATAACACTGGCTATCTCGGTTTCCAACCCACTCAATAGTTGCACCCGGTTTGTCTGCATTTCCTCCTGCTGTCGAACGAGTTCCAACTCTGATAATTTTGCACGAAGCACATCCAGCTCAGGAGCAATGACACTTGAAGAATCAATAATAGCAGACGATTCATCAATCCAGTGCTGAAGTTTTGTCTTTGGATACGAATTGTTGACCTGTAACCACTGATAGAAACTATCGATTTGCGTATCTGCCAGATTTATTGGCAATGTGATTCCAGGATGGGAATTGCTGTAATCCAATGCGTATTTGAAAAACAGTCGTTTTCTCCACATTTCCCGCTCCAGATCGCTTAAACTGAGGTTCTCAACCTCAAGATCGGGTCTGACACCTTCACCTGATTTGAATTCCCGGTTATTGCCGGAGAAGAATAACAGCTTGTCTGAATCAGGTAAATCTTCATAGATGATATTTTCTGCAATTTCACGTTTCTGGATCAACCTGCCACTTGGTAGGTAATATTTTGCCGTGGTCAATTTCAGACGCGTCTCAGGAGAAAGCTGGGTCACCGTTTGAACCAAACCTTTTCCAAAGGTAGGTTCACCTATCACGACAGCTCGATCATAGTCCTGAAGTATCCCTGAAAGTATTTCTGAAGCGGAAGCGGAGCCTCCATCAACCAGAACGGCCATGGGGAGCTGGAGATCAACAACCGCAGGACGTTTAGAAAGGTATTTTCTGTTTGAGCGTTGGATCCTCCCCCGTGTTTCCAGTAACAGGCGATCTTGATCCAAGAAAAGGTCAGCACTCATTAACGCTGAACTGAGCAAACCACCTGGGTTTCCCCGCAAGTCCAGAATTAGACCGTTCAAATTCGCCTTTACCAGGTTCCTGAGAGCATTTTCAAGATCTTCGGCAGAATATTTTGTAAAATTAGATAATCGAATGTATCCCATCCTGTCCTGTAGTATCCCTGAATAGGAAATATCTGGAACTTTGATCAGCTCGCGCTCCAACTCAAAACTCAGCCGCTGTTGTTCTCCAGGACGCTCTATCAACAGGGTGACAGTATCGCCCTGTTCCCCTCGAATCATCAAGGATGCATCTTCAAAATCCAAATCTCTGGTCCATACGGAATCAATTTTCAAAATCCTATCGCCTGAGAGGATCCCTTGTTTAAATGCCGGGGTTCCCACCATGGGCGAGACAACGATCAGGGTATCATTCAATCTTCCTAGATTTACACCTATACCCCCATATTCTCCGTTGGTAATATCATCCAGACGATGGGAATTATCATTGTACAAATGTTCAGAATACGGGTCCAATTCATCCAACATGCCCTGTATGGCAGCATCAGATAGTTTTTGAGGGTCGATCTCGGCAACATATCTGCTCAGGATAGCCCGGTAAACCTGATCTATCGCACTTACCCCATCGTTCTCTTTTGATTTGGTTTGGGCAAAAATCATTTGCACGCCCATTAGTACGCTGAGCGTGAGCAGGATTATTCTTTTAAGGGGAGAAAATCTCACGCTTCGATTTCCAGTATTTGTGTAACTTTTTTAATCACAGTCTGTTTCAGTGTCTCTATGCTCTCGCGGCCATCCAGAACTAAAAACCGGTCTGGCTCCTGTCGGGCTAATTCCAGATAACCCTGTCTGGTCCGCTGCTTGAATTCAGCATTTTCAGCCTCAAGTCTATCCAATTCACGTTTATCCATGCGATTTTCGGCTGTTTCCAGCGGAGTATCAACCAGAACGGTCAAATCTGGATGCACATTACCAATAGCCACTTCAGCGACTTTATTGATATCATTCAATGATAGATCCCGCCCATATCCCTGATACGCAATTGTGCTATCGACAAATCGGTCCAACAAGACAATTTCACCCCGGGTGAGTGCCGGGATTATCTTCTCAACGATCAACTGATTTCTGCTTGAAAAATAAAGCAACATCTCTGTCACTGCGCTCATCTCTGAATGATTTTTATCAAGCAGAATGTCCCTGATCTTTTCAGAGATTTTTGTCCCACCTGGCTCACGGAAGAGATGAACAACCAAGTCCCGATCCAATAGCTCGTGGTATAGCATTTGACATTGGGTCGATTTGCCAGACCCGTCAATACCCTCAAAACTAATGAATAATGGCTTAATGTTTTTCATTTTTTCTTTTTTGCCAGTTGAATTAAGATCCAAATATAATCATAATAACTTAAAGCCATGAGGAACCAGGCTAAGAGAACGACAAAAAGATATGCCCTCTCCCCGGGCCAGGCCCCAAGGAGTGTGAACAGGAAAACGATCCCCATTCTATCCCAACGTAAAAAATAAAGGCGGGGAATGTTAATGACCTGGAGATCATACTTCATTTGCAGGTTTGTGAGCAAATACAGACCGGTGATGCCGACAAGCGCTGCAAATCCCGTCCATAAATGACCCTGAATCCACATATGGACTGTGAGACCCAGTACCAGGGGGATTTCGTCGATCAAATGTTTAAATCTGCTGGCAGGGATGGAGCGATCAACAAATAAATGTAAATGAATCTGATCCATGAACAACCAGGCAGCAATAAAAATGGCAGAGAGCAGGTATTGATGGAACAGCATGAAGATTATAGCAATGGCCTGGACCACATAGCGAATAGTCTGCAATCCATTCTTCTCGACACCACCATCCTGTGTCTTTTGTATGGCATAATTCAATATTTTTTTGAGCAATTTCTGTACGAATTGCGGATAATTAAAATCATCCCTGGCATATTCGAATGCACTGTCTGTTGTCATTCTTTGTTCCCTCCTATCATAATCACCACCTCACCTTTAATGCTGCGCGTATCCAACTGTTCCCTGATCTCTGAGACGGTTCCCCTGATAAATTCTTCAAATTTCTTGGTGATCTCCCTGGCGATCACAACTTCACGATCACCCATGTACTCAGCGATGTCCTTGAGTGTTCTTGCGACACGATGGGGAGATTCATACAAAACGATGGTTCTGGGATCCTCTGCCAGTAGTTTGAATCTTGTCTGCCGCCCCTTTTTGCGGGGTAGAAAACCTTCAAATGTAAATCGATCGGAGGGTAGACCCGCAGCGACCAGACCGGCAAGCATGGCCGATGCTCCTGGAATGGGAACGATCTCAAAGCCCTTTTGAATGGCCGCCCTAACCAGATAAAAACCCGGATCACTAATGAGGGGTGTACCTGCATCTGTAATCAGGGCAATATCATCACCATGTTCAAGTTTCCTCAACAAGCCCGGTGTGGCCTGAACCTTGTTGTGGTCATGATAGGATATCATCGGGTTTGTGATCTCGTAATGCTTGAGCAGCACGCCTGAGACCCTGGTATCCTCTGCAGCGATCAATTGTACCTGCTTAAGCGTGTCAACAGCCCGAAATGTAAAATCGGAAAGATTCCCGATTGGTGTCGAGACGATATACAATTTTCCAGCGTTCATCACATTGGCAGACGTCAGTAATCCTCGTGAATATTTATACCCTAAATATCAAAGGAGATCCCCTGAGCCAACGGCAGGGCTTTACTCCAGTTGATGGTATTGGTTTGACGACGCATGTAGGCTTTCCAGGCATCCGAACCGGATTCACGACCGCCACCTGTCTCCTTCTCACCTCCAAATGCACCACCAATTTCGGCTCCCGATGTTCCAATATTGATGTTGGCAATACCACAATCAGAACCAACATGGGAAAGAAACTGTTCAGCATGCTGCATGTTCATTGTAAACATGGCAGATGAGAGCCCCTGGGGAACATCGTTATGAAGTTCAATGGCTTCTTCAATCGTTTTAAAGGGAATGATATATAGGATGGGTGCAAATGTTTCCTTTTGAATGATCTCCCAGTGATTTTCACCAATCACAATGGTCGGTTCGACAAAAAAGCCGGTCTTGTCTTTGAGGGCATGACCGCCAGTAACAATCTTCCCGCCAATTTCATGAATTTCTCGAACAGCCTGCTCATAGACCTCAACAGCTCCTGCATCAACAAGGGGACCCATAAGCGTACCCTCTTCAAGAGGATCTCCAATACGAACTTGTTTGTAGGCTTTTACAAGACGTTCAACAAAATCGTCCATGATATTCTCCTGAATCAGGATTCTCCTTGTGGAGGTACAACGTTGTCCGGCGGTGCCGACAGCACCAAAAACAGTTGCTGGAATCGCAAGATTCATATCGGCAGAATCATCAATAATTATAGCGTTGTTCCCACCCAATTCCAAAATTGTCCTACCGAATCGTTTAGCCACAACCTCACCAACATGACGTCCCATATGAGTGGATCCAGTAAAGGAAACCAGGGGAATACGTTTATCATTGATCAATCGTTCTCCGATGGTGGAGCCACGACCGATGACGAGGTTAAATATACCTTTGTAACCATTATCCAGCAGGACCTGATTGCAGATATTCTGAACGGCGACTGCACACAGAGGAACATTGGAAGAAGGTTTCCAAATGGTGATATCGCCGGCAATGGCAGCTAAAAAGGCATTCCAGGCCCATACGGCAACTGGAAAATTAAATGCTGAGATAACGCCAACAATCCCCAATGGGTGGTATTGATCATACATTCTATGCTGGAAACGTTCGGAGTGCATGGTGCTTCCGTACAGCATTCGTGATTGACCCACTGCGAAATCAGCGATGTCTATCATTTCCTGGACTTCTCCATCGCCTTCTTGTTTGATCTTGCCCATTTCCAATGCAACCAGACTGCCGAGGGCATCCTTTTTCTCCCGTAAAGCGACGCCCATCTTTCTTACGAGCTCACCACGAACAGGCGCAGGAACCTGACGCCACTCCTTGAAAGCGCTCACAGATTGGGTCATGACCTCCTCATAGGCTTCAACGCCACATTGATAAACATACCCGATCACTTCCCCTGTTGAAGGATTTACTGATTTAAGGACATCATCCCCGCTGGTGGCCAGCCACTTATCTGCTCCAACACATGCTCCAGGGTTGTACTCCTTTAATCCCAAGTCCTTTAAAAAGTCCATAATTACCTCGCTATATTTTTTAAAAATTCAATTCTTATCCACGGATTTCCAGGGAAACCCTTTATTCATACCTAACAATTTCTTCTTTAAATGATATCCCCACAGTCTTTAATTCTTCCAGAACCGGTTCATAAATTATTCGATCAACTGGAATTTGAACACCGGTGAGTTTGATTTTTTCCTCTAATATCAATTTCACAGCGATGGCCAGGGGCAAGGAAACCGTCCGCGCCATTGAACTATTACCACCTGGAATCCCGTAGTCAATAAGTGTGGATGTGATTTCCTCAGTATGATCCTCAAATTGTGCCTTAAACCTGTGCTGGAGAACCACCATGTCGCGTTCTCCCGGTGAATAGGACATTTTATCACTCATCAGTTTGACCAATTCATCGATGGCCGTGCTATGCTCAAATTGACGAGGATTTGAATCAAATAAGCCGAGCCACTGGAGTGCCTTCATGGTCGTATGATCTGCAGTGATACCAAGTTTTGCTGCGACCTCTGTAACAATATTCATGGGATCGAGATCATTCAGTTCGCCGATGAATTCTGCGAAACTTCGTTCACCGTCTTCTACCGGTGTCTCTTCCAGCAGATTGAGTGCTCTAAGAGCGATGATATATTCATGCCAGCCAGCGTATCGTAATGTTCCACGCATAAGCAGATCAATATCCTCCAGGCCATAGATCGACTTGTATGAAACAGAATCGCGGTTTGGATAGCTCTCAAAATTAAAATCCTCTATCTCCATGGGCTTTGTAGAATGGAATAATTGTTCCGAACTTATTACCTTCTCCTTGCTGTTTTCGATGTATCTGGCTGAATTCTTACCAGCCAACAGCACGCCCTTGGGGCTCCATGAGAATTTGTAGCCAAAGGGATTATCATTGGCATCAGGTGCCGGTAACCCCCCACAAACTGAAACAAACTCGGTAACCTTGCCCCCTCTTTGCTGAACTGAATGAATGATCTGCACAGCAGACATATGGTCGATTCCAGGATCCAGACCCATTTCGCACAGGAACAAGACGCCGGCCTCCTGCGCCGCTTTATCCATGGCTCTTATCTCATCAGACACATATGAGGCATTCACCATGGTTCTCTTTCTACTCAGGCAATGCTTTGCCACCAGGCTGTGAAGTGTGTATGGTAGCAGGGACACCACGAGATCAGATGCAGCGATTAAGCCTCCAAGCTGGGTCGAATTCTTCACATCAAGGGTTTCTGATCTGCCTCGTGAATTCCCTTTGATCACTTGCTTTGCATTTTCTTCTCGTATATCTGCAACAGTCAGAATGAAGTCTGTTTTCCCAAATAGATAGTCAACAAGGGGTTGAGAGACCAGACCGGCGCCAAGGATTAATACATTTTTAGACATAGGATTCTATTAATCTTTCAAATATTGATCAAGATATTGGTAGTTTGGGGTCAGTTTCCCACGGTGGGCAATGACCGCTTTTTTAATTTCGGGTGGAAGTGCCAGCTTCTGGAATTCCTTTTTATAATCACATTCACCCATGGCCACAACAAAGGGTATAAGTGCCTCACCAAATGATTCTGAGGCTTCTCGAGGTAGCTCAGCGGGAAGAATATCCACTGCCATGACTACTGGTCCCTTACCGACAAAACCCATAATTTTCTTACCTGTTTCAGGATCATATATATAAACGGGGTCAGGACTTAGCGTGGCTTCCACATTAAATTGAATTGAACCATCAATATCGCATGTGATATCACCAACAACGAGTAGGGACGGCTTATCAGCATAGTGAGCCTTAATTTCCTCCAGTGTGATCAACCGGGGACAATTGGTGTTCCAGTAGATGCAATTCACTAAAATATCCATTTTTTCAAGATATTGGTAAAATTTTGACTGATATCCCTCGGGATGCTCAAAGTAATCCTGAAGTTCGAAGGATCGACCCGTATCCCGCGGTTCGAACATGTCTTCCTCTTTAAAAACGATCTTGACGATCTTTCCTGCATATTCAGATTTGTCCCGGCTAAGTATTTCCTCAGCAGAGACCTCAAGCAGGGGAAGAATATCCAGTATCTCCTGGGCTCCCCTTGACACATTGCCATAACCAGTGAGTCCAATGATGAGAGCAGGTTTATCAGATAACCAGTCGCTGATCTCAGGTGCCAAAGCGGCTATTGAGTTCCGAATACTATCCAAATCTGCATAGTCGCGAGCCTGCTTGATCTTCAGGAAAGGACTTTTCACTCCTAATACCTTCAGCCTTTGGCCATATGCCCAGAGCGAATTCAGCATGCCGGCCAGGCCAGCGTGGCGACCAAAAAACACCAGCCGACGATCCTGATCATCACTGATCAACTCATAGTCAAGGAGCGTAGCTCCAACTTTTAAAATATGCTCTAACATCGGCATATTGTATTCCTGACCTTTGATCGTATGCGAAAAGTACAGGTATGCCTGGTTTCCACGGATATCCTTTGTAGCGATTTCTTTTACGGCCATCACCAGATTTGCCTGACTCAAATCATCGGTCATTTCAATTCCAAGAGAAGTAAATTCCTGGTCAAGGAATACACGCTGCGCCGAAGGTTGAACCACGATGTCAAATGGATTGTTTTCGTCCATGATTTTCTTGATCTGTTTAGGCGTCAGGGGGATTCTCCCTTCGCCTTTTTTATGTTCAGCAATTATCCCAATTTTCGGAGCCATGAATTCAAGTATCCTATCTTTAAAACCATATTGTGAATACAGCCGTGCAATATAGCTTCAGGTGTTTATATCTCAAGGTTTAAGCTAGGAAAGTTGGGTTGAAACCCACTTTAAATGTCCAAAATTTTCCCTGTGCTCAGCTAATGATTTGAGCAACTATTGTTGCTGATTTTTAGTATGATTCTTTTGAATCCAATCGCGGGTCGTTTGTGCTATCCATTCCTGCTCCAATTCAGAATTTGGATAGGAGTTATGGATGATCCGCTGTCTGCACACCTCAAACAGGATAACTGCAGCAGCAGCAGAGACATTCAAGCTTTCCACCATCCCGAACATGGGGATATGGATATTTTTATCCGCCAGAGAAGTCATTGTTGATGACACACCTCTATTCTCATTTCCAAAAATGATCGCTGATGGCTTCGTCCAATCAATGTCATGAAAGGAAACTGCACCAATGGTCAGATTTGTAGTGTATAGCTGGAAACCTTTGGTCTTGAGTTGTTCTGCCAGAATTTCAGGATCACTATACTGCTTCTGCTTTACCCATTTGCTTCCTGATCCCGTTACCTTGGGATGGAGGGCGGGAAATTTTTCCTTTGTGTAAAGCAGGTGGATCTCGTCGATTCCCACTGCATCTGCAGAACGAAATATTGCCCCCACATTATGGGGGTCGTGAATATTTTCAATGACAAGTGTGAGGTCTAACTGGCGGTGATTGATGGCCCGCCTCATCGTCTCTAAACGCTTGTCGCTCACCATATTGAGAAGTGGATCTTTGGGCAGTAACTTAGTCAATTCAGCTTATTTGAATTTTACCGCTGTTCCGAACGCCATCACTTCAGCTGTGCCCTGCATGACCATGGCAGTCGAAAACCGCACACAGACAATGGCATCCGCTCCAAGTTCGGCCGCTTTTTGCTGCATTCGTTCCACAGCCTGATTCCTGGCGTGTGCCATCATTTCGGTATATTCCGGTAATTCGCCACCGACCAGTGTTCGCAATCCGGCCATGATATCACGTCCAATATTCCTCGCCCTGATGGTACTGCCTGTAGCTACCCCTATATGCTCAGCGATTTCCTTGCCTGCGACTGTCTCTGTTGTGTACCACTCTACCATTTTTCTCTCCTGAAGGTTTCCTGTTTTTCCCTGTTATTTTTTTGGATGAATACATAAATGATGCCTGCAGCCAATAAGATGAATAATCCACCGTATATCAGTTGCTCAAGCATCGAAAGTGATTGATCATGGAAAACGGCGGGAATGATCCTCACCAAAACAGAAAGTCCTAAGAGTACGAGGAATATGATAATAATTCTATAAATCATATTTGAATCATTCTTCTGTTGCACGGTCCTACTCCTCCTCCTTGCCCAGAGCTTTTAGCAATTTAAGGGTGTAAATTCCTGCATCGTGACGATCTGCCCAGCTGAACTGAATGGCATAGTGCCCTACCCAATGAAAAGACTGCAATTCATAGGTTTTATCCGTCTTTAATGAGGGTATGCCAAAGGTTTTGTTTCCAAACAGATCACTTTCCCCGGAACAATTTGCGCAGGGACAGGCATCTCTTAATTTGTGGAAGTCGAGGAGTGTTTCTTCTCCATCATCCCAGCGGATCGCTACTCCGATAGGCAAATGTACAATTTCTTCTATTTTCATTAATTTTTTATTCCTCTCAAAGCAAATATAATCACTTTGGATGAGACAAAAATAAAAAAGCCCTGCTCGCAAGCAGGGCTTATTATTCAATTCATGGCTTTTCTTAGGGTGTATGCTTCTCGATATAGGCAGCTTCCCTTTTCCCTTCCTCTTCATCAACGAATTTGAAAAGGACGGCACCGACAACAAAAAGCAGTACAACGGATCCAATGCCCCAGCGTGAAGCGATCTGACCAATTGCGTGCAATTGTTCCGGTGTACTCGCCAGTGGACCCAGGGTACCTTTTATGGTCAATCCAACAACACCGATCAGCAGCGGTCCCAGAATCGCAGCAAATTTTCCGAGCATATTATAGAAACCGTAGAACTCACCCTCCTGACCCTTTGGAATAAGTCTGGAATAGTAGGAACGGCTCAAGGCCTGTATACCACCCTGAACCAGTCCAATGGCAATAGCCAGAGAATAAAACTCGATCGGTTTGGTCATTAAGACACCCCAGAAGGTGATGATTATATAAGCAAAGATGCCCAAATAGATGGACTTGCGGACTCCCCATTTCTCCCCAAGTCGTCCAAAGAGAATCGCTGAGGGGAAACCAACAAACTGGGTGATCAGGAGGGCAATGATAAGATCGCTTGACTCGAATCCAATGGACATACCGTAATCAACTGCCATCCTGATGATTGTATCCACACCATCGATATAAAACCAGTAGGCAGCCAGGAATAAGGATACCGTTTGCAGATGACGGATTTTTTTCCAGGTATCCAGATATTGTGAAATCCCGGCTTTAATGGCCGCCATCCCTCCCAGGCTTGTGTTTGTTTTCTTCTCTTCAACCCAGAATATGGTAAATAGCGTAAATAGTCCCCACCAGATGGCAACAGAGATAAATGAATACCGGACTGCCTCACCTGCGCCAGCAAGACCAAAGGTATCAGGTGAAAGGGTCATGGCAACATTCAGGGCGAACAGTAACCCACCCCCGAGATAACCCATTCCAAATCCAAGACCTGAAACACGATCGATCTCATTTTCGCCTGCAACACTTGGCAGCAAGGCATCATAAAAATTGTTGGCACCTGAAAAACCAATGATACCCATAATATATATGAAAATGGCCATTGCCCAGTCCCCCTGACCCACGAGGAAGAGCCCTGCGGTCATTAATACTCCCAGGTAAGCGAAAAAGATCAGGAATTTCTTTTTGGAGGAGCCCTTATCGGCAATGGCACCTAAAATAGGAGCCATGAGCGCAACGATCAAACTTGCGAGAGAATTTGCCACGCCCAATTGAGCCGTACTGACATTCACGTCTGCACCGGCACTCCAGTAATCCTTAAAAAAGATCGGGAAAAATCCTGCCATGACGGTTGTGGCAAAAGCTGAATTCGCCCAATCGTACATCGCCCAGCCCCAAATTTGTTTTTTTGCATGATTCATCAGATTTCCTCCATCTCTATGATTTGAGCGTTTTCAGCTATCGAGTAATTCTTTATATGGGTACTAATAAAGCGCAAAGGCTTCAGTAGCAATATATGCAATACGTCTTAAATGCGAAGTGAATTTTTCAGGAATGCAGTCGCACCATATTCCTTTTCCATTCCTCCTGAATTGCCTTGTTCCGGACTAGACCTGAATTTTTGAGATTGTGAATTTCCACATCCAGGCAAATCCCAGAATTGATACCCCAAGCAAAAATAGACCAATTCCCCAATTCCCGAAAACCATATGTCCAATCGAGAAAGTCAAGCCCCATATCATTGCCACACCAGCGACCCAATTCCCGAAAAACCCTCGTGAAACCGGTTGCAATGTATGTGTCACTTTACCCTGAATGGGTCCCCACCAGCCACCTGGCTGTACCCGTTGATAGAAATTGATCAGAGTTGTCTCACTCTCTGGTTTGGTCATAAAAGTGACGATCAGCCAGGAAATGATCGAGATCGGGACGATGATCAGCAACTTTAAATGAAATTGCATGGTCACCCCAAAAAAGACCGGATCCGGTCCAAAGAGTTCATAACTCATTCCGGCGGCCCGTGTTTGGAAATAGGCTACCACTTCAAACAGAATGGCCAGGAACAACGACGTTGAAAGGGCTGCGATTTCAGTCCAGGCATTAATCCTCCACCAGAACCAACGGAGTATAAGAACGAGACCAATCCCAGCTCCCATGGCCGCGATAAATTTCCAGGCCTTTTCGATACTCTGCATCTGGATGGCGGTGTAAGCTGCGAGAAGCATTAACAGCACCGTGGCGATCTTGGAGATCACGACATAATGCCGTTGGGCCGTATCCTGATCCCTGAAAGCTGATTCAGGTTTGAAAAAACGCTTATATACATCATTAATGATGTAGGATGCAGACCAGTTTAGATGTGTATCAATGGTGGACATGAATGCCGCCAGAAAAGAAACAACCAACACGCCCCTCATGCCACTGCCCAAAAGGGCTTTCATGACCAATGGATAGGCAGCCTTAGATCCCAGCTCGTGGGCACCCAGATCGGTAAACATGACCATGGACGCCAGGGCAACAACGATCCAAGGCCAGACCCTGAGGGCATAATGGGCAGTCTGATACCACAGGGTGGCCATCAGAGCATGGCGTTCGTCTTTCGCCGAGCTCATGCGCTGGATGATGTATCCTCCCCCATCAGTATTGTACATTGACCACCACAATACAGTCATGTATACCAGAAACTGTGAAAAGGGCGACTCCCAGAAGCTCAGGGTAAAGAATCCGCTTTCCGGCACTGGAGGGATAAAACTTAAGGTGTGCTCGCTCACGGCAGGCGTTTGTGACAATTGCATTTTGAGGCCTTCCAGACTCGCACTCAAGTCGGCAGACCTCAATGAGTCTGTAGCTACAGCAAGTTGAGAACCTACCTGTTGAATTGCCGTTTCAATCGAAGCATGC
The DNA here is from genome assembly GCA_021734325.1 of Fidelibacterota bacterium. Lineage (GTDB taxonomy): Bacteria > Fidelibacterota > UBA8477 > UBA8477 > JABMPR01 > JABMPR01. Next base: position 19,212 of record JAIPJF010000010.1, read on the forward strand.
TCACCGGTAAAACTTCTGAGTTTCTCCAGAATGACATCCATACCCCCAACATGGTTTACAGCGATGATTGCCAGAGCGATGGATCCCACCATGGCGATCAGAAATTGGACCATATCAGTTACCACGACCCCCCAGAATCCAGAGAGCAAAGAATATGACAGGGCGATTACCACACAGATCCAAACGGCCGCCCATTTATCCACATTGAGCATGATAGCTGCGATGGATGCCATGGCATTGATCACCCAGCCCATGACAATGAAGTTGTAGAGGATGGCGAATACACCAGCCTTGAATAATCGTAATCCGGCTGCTGGCTTACCTGAATACCGAACCTCGATCAATTCATTGTCAGTAAGCACTTCAGCCCGTCTCCAAAGTCGGGAGAACAAGAATACACCGAGAAGGCCTGCAAGCAACTGATTCCACCAGAACCAGTTTTGCCATATTCCGGAACCACGAACAAATTCAGTCACCGCCAGAGGTGTATCAGCTGCAAAGGTCGTGGCAACCATGGATGTTCCCACAACCCACCAGGGAAGGGTTCTTCCAGCCAGGAAATATTCACCTGTAGAGCTTGCTGCCCGCTTATAATAAAAAATGCCGACACCCATGGAAAAAGCGATGTATGCTACAATGATTGTCCAGTCAAAGAATGATAAGGCCATATTAGTATTTTTCCTCTAAGCTAAAAAGAAATGTTACCCTGCATCAATGCTCATGCAGAGGCAGACTCGGATTTCTTCCCAAATTCCGGTTTTATCTTAATAAAATAGAGCGCTATAAAACTTGGAATAGTACAAAGTATCACATAGATAAAGAATTGCTGATACCCTAAATACTCCTGTATCCACCCGCTCATCATTCCGGGAATCATCATTCCGAGCGCCATAAAGCCAGTGGTGATGGCAAAATGGGCCGTCTCATGTTTCCCTTGTCCAGCAACATACAGCATGTAAAGCATGTACCCTGTAAAACCAAAGCCGTAGCCAAATTGTTCGATAGCGATCATTGAATTAATCACAAACAGGTTTGAGGGCATGGTAAACGACATATAGATATAAACTGTATTGGGTAAATTGATCGCCAATGCCATCCACCAGATCCATTTTTTCAGACCATGTCTGGAGGCTAGCAACCCACCCGAAATCCCACCTATCAATAGGGCCACCAATCCGACTGTTCCATAGGCAAAACTCTTTTCGGTAAGCGACAGCGCAAGACCCCCATTTTCCCTTGAATCCAGGAGGAAGGGAGAGGCCATTTTAGTTAACTGAGCTTCTGAGAAACGGTAGAGTAACATGAATAAGACCGACGCGAGGATGCCCTCCTGCCTGAAAAAGGAGGCGAAAATCTCAAAATAGGATTCCTTCTTTTCATCTGCATCCGGTTCTCTGTCTCTGGCAGGTCTTGGAAGCATGTATCGATGATACAACGTAAAAGCGACAAATAATACACCCAGGAAGGCGATTGAGACTGACCACCCAAAGGGGATATTTCCTGCCTTCGCAATAAATTGGGAGTCAGCTTGACCCGATAACTTACCAATGACCTTGATGGTTTGCTTTTGAGGGATATCCCAGTTGTCCGCATTAAATTTCATAAGTCCCGAGGTAGAAAGGGCAATATCCTTGCTCCCCTTCTTTTGACCAAAGTGGACGGTGACCTCTTCTTCCGGAGCAGATGAGAGAACAAAGAAGACATTGCTTGAATCGGATGAAGAGCCCTTGAGTGGGACGGTGACATCCGATGGAAAAATAAGAATTTCTGTCTGACCATCAGTGCTTATGGGGACTGAGATATCAACTTCATTTATCGGGGCAGCCATCTCTGATGCAGGAACGGCCTTGACATTCACCGAGACAGAGTCCAGTCCCGTATTGTCAATGATAATACCGGTGATAATCCCGAGAAGACCCAACCCTGCGATCATGGCCAAACGATAGAAAGTGGACCGGATTCCAGTAAAAAATGCTTGCTCATGCTCAGTCAAACCCAGGATATAAAAGCCATCGGCAGCGATATCGTGGGTAGATGAGGAAAATGCCATGCCCCACAAAAAGAGCAGGGTCATGGGGAACCACCAGGGTAGATGGAGTGAGAATGAGACACCAAAGAACATCACAGCCAATAGAAGTTGCATCCAGATGATCCAGTTGCGCTTCGTAGAGAACATATCGACAAAGGGACTCCAGAGCGGTTTGATCACCCAGGGTAAATACAGAAGTCCAGTCCAGAATGCCAAAACTGAGTTTGAGATGCCCATGGTCTTGTACATATCACTGGCAACGAACATGACAATGATATAAGGCATTCCTTCAGCAAAATACAGGGAGGGTATCCATAACCATGGGGAACGACCTTTATTTTCCTTAGTTGTAGACATTCTGATTTCCTTCCACCTTTTATTAATCGTAAATAAGATACTTTTCTCGAGATTCTTTAAACTGCAACAGTTCTTCCTGATACACGGCGATAATTTCTTCTGCTGAGCTTCCATCGTCAACCATCCTGCGCAAGCTATCACTTCCCCAGAGTCGATCCGGACCTCGTTCGCTTCTCCATCCAAAATCGTTTGGATAATCCTTTTTAACAATCACCAGAAGATGGATCAGGAACTCCACAGGTTTGAATTCGTGCGGTTCTGTCACGCTGATCCTGAATCCATTGATCTCTTCACCTTTGAATATCGGGTTCATGGCAACACCAGGCATATCCTGTGGCACAAAGGTCACCTGTTCAAGGATAAACCCCTTCAAGCCGCTTGCCAACAGTTGTTTGATCAAGCGATCGGCTTCTATATACGGCGCGCCTATAAGCTCGAAAGGATGTTCGGTTCCCCGACCTTCAGATATTTGAACACCCTCCAGGAGACATAATCCTGGATAGGTTAGCGTTTCATTCGTGTTTCTCATATTTGGCGAGGGGGGAATCCACTCAAGATCTGTCTCCTGCCAGTAACTGTCAGCTTTCCAGCCCTCACATTCCACGACATGCAATTGGATCGGACCTAAATCTGGAATCAAATGTTCTCCGATAATCATGCGGGCCAATTCACCCATGGTGAGACCGTATCTGATCGGAATTTTATAGCGTCCGACAAAACTCTCGAAACCTTCATCCAGAACCTTCCCGCCCACTTCACGACCAAGGGGATTTGGACGATCTAAAATCATGACTGGAATTTTATACTTTGCTCCCGCCTCTAATACGTAGCCCATAGTGGAGATATAGGTGTAAAATCGTGCCCCAACGTCCTGAATATCGAATACCAGGACATCAAGCCCGCTCATCATCTCCTTACTCGGTTCTCTCGAATCTCCATACAGACTATAGATAGAAGCACCCGTCTTGGAGTCAACACCACCCGGTATGTCATCACCACCTTGATAATCTCCTCTGAATCCATGTTCAGGTGCGAAAATAGCGCCAACAGTAACGTCTGATGCAGCATCTAAAAGATCAACCAGATGAATTCCCTGCTTATTCACTGCTGTATGGTTTGTAATCACTCCGACAGTCTTGCCCACCAGGGGTTCATAATTCATTTTTTCCAGAACGTCCAAGCCAGTATAAACAACTGCTCTTTCTTGTGGAACATCCACCTTCCCCATCTCCAATTGCTGCTCTTTGTGTGGACCGGGTATTTGGGAACCGGATTCGATCGATGGACCGCTAGCACATGACCATAGACCAGCCATTAAAAAACCCAGCAAAAAAAGATTAATGATCTTATTCATTTCTGCTCCTATTTCAAGTAGGTCATGTTCTGTGTGTACGAATAGGATCCACCTTCGACCTTCAATATATACACACCTGAACTGACATTCGCTTTTTGCAGACCGGTCAAGGTGATATGGTTTTCCCCCGGTCCCACAGTTCGTTTAGACTGCTGTAATAATTGTCCCTTCAAATTAAAAAGGCTGAAGGTCAATTCTGAAGGTTTACTTATCTCAATATCGACTGTGAATGATCCATTAAAAGGATTGGGATAAACCTGAGATACGGAAAATTCGGCCGGCTGCTGGATATGAGGATTTACGGGAACAGATGTTTCGAGAAAATCGAGGACAGCGGACATGATGGCTGTCCGCGCAGATGCCGGGTAAATGGCTTCAAATCCAACTCCAAGATACACGACTCCACCTAAAGCATTACTTTCGCCAAAACTTCCAATATACTGAATTCCAGCACCTCCGCTTATTGCATAGTCAACATTATCATAGTGCAGGTTGTCAAGTGAACCACCAGTAGGCTTAATCCCGTCTGGGAAGTCGACATTATAACTTCCTTGCGTTCCGTCATCAAACCGGATACCTGACATCCCTGAAAATATGCCGGTGCTCATCCCAGAAAATGAGTAGGATCCTGTATTATCGCTGATATAGTCCGCTTTAAAATAGTTATGGTAAAAGTTCTTGTCCTCTGCATTTCCATATGCATCCAGATCATAGCCAATTTCTGAGCCAGATATAAATATCCGCCCTCCCTGCTCCAGATACGCTTTGATAAGGGATTGTTCAGTTGGTGAAAAGGAGACGGTGGCTGTGGCCTCCTCCCCGCTGATCCAATCTACAATGGAGTAATCTGCCAAATTGATAGCATTTGCTTCAACTGCATCATTACTGGCTCCGTCAAATAATCTCCCGCTGGCATGCACTGCTGAGCCGTGTTCAATAATGTAATCAAAGTCATTTACTGTTCCTGAAGTTCTTTCAAATCCCTGAACAATGAGTACGCTGGATTTTTGGACGTGACTAACACTGACACCAAGGGCCTCAGAATAATTGCTCTCCCCATAGTCATTCGAGTTTCTAACCTTTATGTAAACAAGCTGTCCATCCGCCAGATTACTGAGCGTGATCTCTTGTGTTGAAGAACTATCTGTCAAAGTGTAGCTAACACCATCATAACTTGTGTAGACCTTATAGTAATTGGTGTATGGAGAATACGAACATTCTACCAGAATTGAGCCATCAGCCATATTCCGGGTGGTAAAATATCGTGATACCTGTGGTGCGGTAGTGGAACCAAAAATATCTCTGAGCCCACCCCATATCTCCGGACGTCCGCCATCGTAGCCCAAAGCCCAGATACCGACGCCCTTGATCCCTGCATTCACCGCATATTGGTATTTTGTCGCCAGGCTGGTCGAGTCATCATACCAAACCTGGTGCTGCTGGCCATTGTTATAATTGTACCAGGCAGCAGCCACACCATCGTTATACTGTTTGCCGTACACCCGGGAGGCTGTTTCGGCAGCCGGATATAGAATCGCTGCGCCTGTGGTTCCAGGGACAACCAGGGCATTCATGCTGGTGCTGCTTACTTGCCAATCCCTCCCATACCAGGGTAGGCCAAGTATGAGCTGTGATCCATCATTTCCTGTTTTGGAGAGATAATCCTTTATGGTTCGATCAATATACCAGCTCAATAGCCCCCCACCCAATGGGGAGATAGGACCTGCACGGGTACTACCAGACCAGTAGTAGCCATAGGCCATGATCATGAGTCCATCGCAATTATCTGAGAGGTAATTATAATCATAAGCATTACTCCAGTCTACTGACGGCATGGCAATGCTCACCTCGGAACCAGGTATCTGATCGTGAAAAGCTTGAGTAAGGTCATGTATAAAGATATTAAAATTCTGCTTCGCTGTTGAAGGGACAAATTCGAAGTCAATATTGACGCCATCAGCATTTCCTGCTATCACGCTGGCGATGAGATTATCGATAGCATTTTGACGATAACTCGCATTAGCAAGCAAGGTCTCAATCCCAGCATTGTCAAAGTTGGTCACGGTAACAATCACCTTTACACCTTGACCATGGGCAAGATCAACAAGACCATTTACAGGCCAGCCGTGGGAATCAGTGATAGCACCAATGCTATTCATGGCCAACCCAAACCAGGCTATATGACTTAAGATATTGTAAGGGTAATTTTCCCAGGCGGTACCATTCCAATATGGATGATACCCAAAAACAACATGACTGGGATTTAAAGTCATCGCATCCTCTGACAAATCTCTCGGATATCCCTTGAAATCTGAGTGCTTAATTTCAAATGTCTTAAATAGTGCGGCATGCTGGGCATGTGTTTTTTCTAAAGCACCCTGACTAATGAGGAATGGAGTCAATGTCAGGCTTAACAGAACAAAGATCAGCTTTTTATCTAGAATAGGATCACCTCTGAAGTGGGCTTACTCATACAGCAGGTACTCTTGTCGAATGTTATCAAAAGTTTTCAGATCGGACTGCCACTCCATCTGCATTTCCACCGGATCTTTATTGACCTGGAGCGCTTTCTGGAATTGATCTGTTCCCATCACTTTAGCAAACATTCCCCATCGATTTTGGTTCTGGAATAAGTCGATCTCGGGATATAATTCCTGGTGGACTGACATGATGACCAAGCCAGCGATGTATGGGGAAAAGCGATCCTTATCCGTTACATGAATCTGAACCCCGCCACATATTTCTCCCTTGTGACGACCGTAATACGGTTTAAAAAAAGTAGGTCGGAAAATTACACCTTCACTGATTCTTGCATTTAGGACCTTTGCAAACGTTTGCGGAAATTTTATCCAGGGACCCCCTACCAATTCAAATGGAATGGTTGTACCTACGCCCTCTGAAAGCATACCCAACTCACCATAGGTTCCCGTTGCGATCATTGGTAAAATGGTTTCAGCATCTGGGACGTGTGGAGAAGTGGGTATCCAGGGAAGCCCTGTATCTCTATACCACATATCTCTCTTCCAGCCATCCATGGGAATCACTTCCAATTTACAGTTGATCCCAAACTCCTGATTGAAAAAGAGGGCCAACTCCCCTATGGTCATCCCATGCCGATACGGTATCGGATATAGACCAACAAAACTTGAAAACTCAGGGTCCAGGATATTTCCCTCAAGACGTATTCCGTTGATCGGATTGGGGCGATCCAGAATCACTACCTTTACCCCGGCTTTTGCAGCTCCTCTCATCAAATATGCCATTGAATTGATATAAGTATAGGATCGAATGCCTATATCCTGGATATCAAAGAGCACAACATCGAGGTTGGCTATTAATTCGGCTATTTGATCAGGATTCCGTCCATACGTGGTCAGTGATCGAATACCAGTACCTGCATCGGTTTCATCTCCAATTTGATCACCAGCATTTTCCGCACCGAATAATCCATGTTCAGGTGATAGCAGCAATTCCAGATCAATTACATTTTTTAATAATTCGACACCATGGACTAACTTATAATTTACACAGGTTTGATTTGCGAGTAGGCCGTACTGAAGACTGTCCCTGCTATGGTCCATCGCCAAAAATACTTCAAGACCAGAGCGAACTCTTTCGCTGGCAGATTCCTGTATCGGTGGAAGTTTCTGCATCTCAGGCGTTGTGGGGACAGACAACCTCACACAGGATGACAGCAGAAGGATAAACAGAGCACTTAGAGAAAGTTTATAGCTTCGCGAAATCGCGTATGGATTTTTCATATTCATATCTCCTGGCTGTTGGTTTAAACTAGGTTTGTTAAAACATTTTACCAACACTATTTGATCATGGGGTCCAGAATATTGATCAGGCGAACAACGGCAAATGACAGTTTTGATAAGCCGCTATATTTTTTGAACTGCGAAATTTAGAGGTGGCTAAACGTGGTACCTGGATAATAGTGCGAAAGTATCTCTTTGTAACCTATCTTGTTGAGGGCCATACCCAGAGCTCCCATCTGACATAGACCGACTCCATGCCCCCATCCGACACCCTTTAATACGACTTCGTCATCATTTTGAAGTGTTTTCTCATTCTTGATGATAAAGGCAGATGAGTAAAGGAAGGATTTGCTGAACATTCTCCTGATGCCATACTCGGAGATTACTTTCTGTTCAGCATCTTGTCCATCAGCATCAACGCCCAACAGAAACAGATATTTTATCCTGGAGCTGGCACCTCGTTCCATAATCCTGATCCCGTCCAGGCTTCGCCAGGTCAAACCAGTATATTTTTTCAGATTCTCCAAAATGGTAGTCTTACTAATCGATTCTTCCCATCGGTAATAGCTTCCTGAGACATCGACTTTTCCGAGCATGCCTGCCAGATTAACGGATTCAAATCGCTTTGAGGAACAATAGGCCTGATCATAATTCCATAGGTCATCCAGATCATCGACTGCTTGCCCCGCTCGCTGTTCAGGTCCATCCCAGAGTGGGATCAAATAGGGGACTTTTTTCCCACCCCAGACAGTTTGATAGTCCTCAACCATGCCACCACAATTTTTCGAATATCGGGCATCTATGACCTCTGAATTGTAAGTCAGGACCTCTCCTCTGGTATCAAGGGCTGCCTTTAGTGAGTGATCGGTCAGAAAACTGGTGCCCTGATAGCGCTGGCAGCAATCATCATTACATACATCAAAACCTTCACTCAGGTGTTTTGCCTCAGCAAGTGCGAGTGACCAACAACGTGCCACCACAGTCTGTGCAGCAAGCAGGGCTTCCGGTGCTTCAGAACCCATCTCTGAGGTTGCCACACAGGCGACGTAGGCTTCAATATTGACAGAGTTGATGAGCTTGAGGTATTTACCTTCAATGGATATCTTTAACTCACCGGGAAGATCGACAATGATCTGTTTCTCCCAGTGGAAACCCCGACCAGCGATTACTGGTTCAATTCTGATTCCATAACCTGTTTTGAGGGATTCTATCCCATCAGAGCATCCAATTATTACCTCTGCTTGTGAATGAGGGTCTGCAAGACCGGAAATTTGAATCTGCCCGGAGTCAACACTTAGTTCAAGCGAATGAACGTTTTCTATGCCCGGGATATTTCCATGAACGGATAAATCAGCTGCCCATGATAGGGTCAGTTTCTGGATACGATCTTCAGGTAGAACAATCCCTACCCGAATCAGATCATTGTTCAATCCACACGAGATAGGCATCAACGGCAGCACCCAATGCGGGAGCATGTCTCAATTCTGAATGAATGATAAGATCATCACGGAGGCGATTTGTTTTTGTCAGATATTCCGATTTGATCTCTGCAGGTAAATCCGAGGCGTGGATCAGACGACCAAGATTCTCATTGACGGGATCAAGTAACAAGGGAGCAAAATTTTTGAATTCCCAGATATCCCCCAGTCGTTGTCCAATCACAATTCGTTCAAATACTTTTCCAAGATGATCGTGTTCGATCTCAAGGTTGCGATTTGCATCACGCAGCATGGTTTCTGGTGCTCCAACAGCAAGTGTCCTAATCCTGTGAAATAATAGATCTGATAAGGCCCGGGCTGTTTCGTTTACGATCTGAGCTGCTGCTTCCTCACCTTCCAGAGCACGCTCGTAAATTTGCCACGGGTATATCTCAGACTGTGTTAATTCATCCAGGTTCATACCCACCAATTTGCCATAGCGGGTCTGTATTCCTTTGGCAGATAGCAGGTTTTCGTAACTTTCTTCCTTGTTTGCCATCATCTCCCATGTCTTGGCAATCCATGGTTTACATTTATCAAAGGGTAAATTCAATCCATCGATGAGCATGGCATCAGCAATACCGGTTCCGACACCTATATAGTAAGCGGATTCAACACCCCGCATACCGCCCTCATCACCCCACTGTTCACCCAAACCGCAATAGTCAGCATCTGATCCAATGGCGTGAATGGGATTCAAGGTGGTATAGCCTTCTTCCGAAAGTGATTTCTCAAGCTTATTAAGAAATTCAGGCATCCGTGGACCATTGGCCATGGCGGAAATGCCGCGTTTGTCTTCTGTTTTCAAACCAGGGAGACCGAGGCCGATAATGACTTCCTCTGTGATGTTCTCCCCCAGAATCGTGCGAATAGCTTTATTAAAACTCTCTAATATTGCTTTTTCCTGATTGGCCTCAGCCTTGGTCTGCATAATGGGTCCACCATCAGCGTGCTCTTTCATTTGCCGATTCAAAGCTACTGGTTTGAATTTTTCACTATATAGCTCGGAGCTGGAATAATTGACCTCGATAAATGGCTTCAAGGCGACGAATCGCATAGGATTTGTCAGAATGTCTACTTTATGGACCAGGACTTTTGAAGCTCCGCCGTCGATACCAATGAGAATTATATCATCCATTTGTAACCTCATTCATAATTTGACGTCTGTAAATGGCTTCGCGACGCATCTCGTCTTTTGCATTATTATTTCTATCCACAGTGGATCGATCAATATTGTGATCTGTCCCTCCTCCATGTCGAATAACCTTATATACTGGAATCCATACTCTACCGATACGATGATGTTCACTCATCCGGGTAACAAAGTGATAATCCTCGCCGTAATTCCTTGCATACGGGGTCGTGTTCATATCAAGTAATCCAAGATCTCTTGCCAATTCTATATAAAATGAGCGAGGCGCACCGGCACCGTTTATTCTAAGGAGGTTGTTCCTTCCATTTTCCTCTGTCCACTCATCATGGGTAACCACAGGTATTGATTCCATGCGATGTATTTCATTCGTTTCTGCATCCTTCTCGTATACTTCGTAGGAACCAATGACCATCCCAATGGTATCATCTGACTCAAATACTTCAGCAATTTTTTCAACTGCACCTATTGTGAGTTGATCGTCAGAATCCAGTTGGACATAGTATTTCCCCCTGGCAACAGCGAGACCGCTATTGATGCACAGACCAATATTATTTATGTCCAGCACAAGGAGACGAACTGCAGGCTGGTTTTCGCGATACTTATCTCCATCAGGTAGATACCTTTGAACTGCGGGTATGGTCGGATCAGTGTCACCACCATTGACCACCACGATGACCTCAACATTTTGAACAGTTTGAGCCAAGACAGATTCAATGGCATGACCAATGAATTCAGGTCTGTTATTCACCGGAATAATAATGGAAGCGATTAACTCGTAATTCTTTTTTGCATAGGGTACAGTGGAATAGAATGTACCGGGAGCCAGAAAGGCATCAATGCGCTTTAAATGATCGGTAAAGATAGTTTCCAGTTCAAGCTGGGATTCCTTACCTGCCAGCAGATAATCAAAGACATTTTGTTCATCTTTTGCTGTGAATACTTTATAGGGAGAACCGGCATACCGATTGGCAATATGGACTAATTCGCCCACCTCACTAAGTCGCAGTCTCAATTCGTACAAAAAATGCTGTTTTGTACTACCTGATAATGGTAAGATCTGCTTCAGCTTAGCCAGATTCACAAGCCATACTTTACCATAATCCGTGTTATCTCTGACCCTGCCCAAGTGATGATCCAGAAGGTGCTCTTCATGTACATCACCTTTGTCATCAACTTCATAATCAGCATAAATCAAAGACCAGTCATCCGACACCTCGGCTACCAGGTCGTAGAGCTGAGCGGCACTTTTTTTAAATTCTATCTTTTCATTTCTTTGGTCAACGAGAAGCAGTCGATTACCTGTATAGTTGAGAAGCCGTTCACTCAACGTTTTTGCACTCAGGTCATTCTGTGTCATAACATCAATTTTTAATCCTGGAAAAGCTGCATCGATATTTGACTCTTGGAAGGCTTGTTCACCACCGATTACCAGTACATTCAACATGGAACTCCTTAAGCAATCCTGAAAAGGAAGCATCAACATTTTCTGTATCAGAGTTTCTTGCTCCCATTGCTCTGACACTCCGTTGGAGTTAAGAAATATTTGACGAAATTCAACCCTTTTTTAGAAATGATTGGGTGATTTTGGGTAACGCTGTTTCACGCCATGGGAAATATTCATGCAATCAGATCAATGGGATCTGCTGAGATCCATTTATAATAATGAACAGGAGTGGTCAAGGTGTTCATTAATGGATCAAATATTGACGCTTCACCCGGTTAGAAATCGCACAACACAGCTCATATGGAATGGTATTTAGATTTTTGGCAATGGAAGCTATTTTGATGGCTTCGTGCTCTCCACCCATGACTGTGAACATGCCTCCCACGTTAGGAGTTTCCTCTCCCAGATCGATCATGATATGGTCCATGGTTACAGTTCCGATCACGGGAAATGTTCTTCCCTCGAAGCTCACATACCCTCGATTTGTCAGTGCACGACTATATCCATCTGCATATCCTATTCTCAGGGTCCCAATATTTGTATCGACAGCGGCGTGCCATTTTTCGGCATAGCTCACTGATTCCCCTGCTGAAATTCGTGCAATTCTGATGAGGGGAGCCTTTACCTCCATGGCTGGTGAAAGGGATGATTGATATCTGGTTTGAGCAGAGGTATCATACCCATACAGACCAATTCCCAATCGAATTGCATCATAAGTCTCGATCTCATCGTGTAAAATTCCGGCGCTATTTGAAAGATGGATCAGTCCCTTAAAGCCAAGTGTCTTGATATCAGTGGTAAATTTTCTAAAAATGCTTCTCTGTTGCTTGAAGCGTGTTTCAGACAAAGTATCTGAAGATGAAAAGTGGCTATAAACCCCCTGAATGTCCAATCCGAGGTTTCTGTCTTGGATCAACTCGATGGCCTGTTCAGGCGGCACACCAAGTCGATTCATACCGGTATTCACGTTCAGGTGTACTTTCAAACCGACTTTACTGCTGTCTGACAGCGACAGTGCATCTTCCATTGAGCCTATGCTCACAATAGCATTCTTGGGTAGATCAGCAAGCTCGGCTGGAAACACCCGGGAAAAAATGAGTACCTTGATTGCCGGAAATTCGATGGATAGAGCTTGTGCCTCCTCCAGCGTCGCGACAGCAAACAATGAGACGCCTAATTCATCAGACAAGAATTTGGTGACTTCCAGAGCACCATGCCCATAGGCATTCGCTTTGACCACGGGGATGATGTTTGAAGCGTCTACTCTGGATTTAAAATATAGGTAGTTCTGAAGGATAGAGCTTAAAGAAATTTCACAGACAGCTTCCATGGTGAGGTCTCCATAAAAAAAGGGCGTGGTCAATCACGCCCTTTTCTTAATTGATGTAAAGCAAAGAGTTTAGTTGACGGAGGTCTTTAAACCCTTACCAGCTTTAAAACGAGGAACGTTCATGGCAGGTACTTTGATCGCATCACCAGTACGTGGGTTACGAGCAACTCTAGCTGCACGAGCTGATACATCGAAAGTTCCGAAGCCAACTAAAGCAAGTTTGTTACCGGCCTTAAGGGAGCTAGTTACAGCGCCTGTAAATGCACCAAGTGCTTTTTCAGCCTGTACTTTTGTGATCCCGGCATCTTCGGCCATCTTTGCAATCAATTCAGCTTTGTTCATAGTGTTTCCTCCTTGTTGTGTGTATTAATAATTAATCCAGTTCAGTTTGTCTGAGTAAATCAATTCGAGATAAACTCAAATGGGCTTAAACCCTTATCCACCTTAGGATAACGTCAAAAAGGTAAGGGGTCATTTTTGAAAGTCAAGCAGTTATTCACCATTATTTTGAATGTGCCCGGATGCCAAATATTGTCTCAAATCTTCAAAATTCTGAAAAATCTCCGTTGTACATCCAACGATCCAGGAAGAAACATTTTCGAGTGGCATACCCAAAACCAAGTAAACTGGCATCTTGTGTTCGTAAGCCAGAGTCAGTTCACCATGGGTTCCTCCCCCTTGAATAACATATTCATCCCAGAGACATATAACGGCGTCACATTCATTCAATAATTTGTCAAGATCACGATTAATGATTTTCTTCATTACCGGTCTAAAGCGCTGAGTATCAGTGCTTTTCCACTTGCGGAACATGGTTTTCTCTTCCCTGCTCAGGAAGTCTTGTTCATGGAGTGAAGGATCGAACACATCCCAATTAAGCTGAGTCTTGAGATAGCTCGCTATTTCCTTTCGCCAGGCGGTGCCTTCGTCCGGTGCAGCTTCAATAGCCCCTGCCAGGTATACTTTCAACTATCTCCATCCAGGTGGAAAAAGGTGGCTGACAGCCAAAGAATAAAGACAGTCTCAATTAAACAGATCAGCAAATAGCCATAGTCAATCATTCCGTTTAGAAAAGCAGCATCCAATCCTGCCATCCAATTGTATGGAGGCAGGTAGAAGGCGATTTCGGCTATTTTATCAAGCGGAGATCCCTTAACGAGGAATAAACCACTTATCATCATCACCGGCAGCAAGCCCACATAGAGAAACTTGCTTAGACTGTCGACATGCTTGGAAAGCAGACCAATGATCTTGCTCAGGGATACGATCTGCAAGGCACCGAGTAGAATAAATACCATACTCGCTTGAAAATTGATCTTGCTGAACGACATTTCTGTCAGAAATATCAAAATAGCCCAAACAACGGCAACATGGAGAAATCCTTTTGCCAGACTGATGATGGCCTGGGCAATAAAAAATGAAGGCTGTCGATGAAAACGACCCATCTCGTAGAGACTTGCCATCCCATTACTTCTTTGGGTCTCCCAGTAGAACCGGGCCGTGGTCTCATAGATGGTAATAAGCAGAGTCAGCAGCAAAGAATCCAGCACCAGCGCTTGAATGGTTCTGGCCAGTTCAGCAGCCGGCAATAAGGCTTTAAATGGTAAAAAGAACATGAAGAAAAACACCAGACCTGTTAGAATAGGTAAAAGACCAGCTGTGATCAATTGGCGTCTGTAGATGATCTGTTCCCTGTGCCATAGCGCAGCTAACACATTATTCATGGATCACCTCCGCCTTCACCATGCGTTTGAAAATATCAGCCAGGCCGGGCAATCTCTGTGAAGCCTGTACAATTCTTCCATTGAATAATGCAGTAATGGCTTCTGGTTTGACATCTGTCTCAGTTATAATCTCGTAATGATTTCCCTGGACAGAATAGGAGCTGACGTCAGGCGAGGCATCCAGAATATTGAAATCCCTCTCATGGGTTTCTGATAAAGTTAGATCCACGATCCGATTCTCCTGCTCGGTCTCCTTCAATTCTTTCAGCGTCCCTTCTGCAACCACTCGTCCATCATCCAGAATTGATATTCGATCTGCAATACGTTCCACTTGATCGATATTACTGGAGATGAGCACTGTGGTAAACCTCGATTTCTGTTCTCTCAAAAAAGTTTCCATGAGTTCCTTGCATCCTAAGTCCAGGGAGGCTGTGGGTTCATCCAGCAGCAGGATGGATGGATTATGTAATACGGCCCGAATGAATTCCATTTTACGGCGCGTACCGTAGCTAACTTCATGGGGATAAGCGTGGAGCTTGTCGATCATCTCAAAACGCGTCACAAAGCCGGAGATACGGTTCAGGAGATCAACCGGGGCGATCCCATGGAGTTTCCCTTGAAGAATAAGATTCTCCATCAGGGTGAGTGATTCTTCAAATCGACAATCCTGAGACATGTAACCAATTTGCTGTCTAATCTGGTTTTGTCGTGCACCCAGGTTAAGGCCATTTATATAGCCAGAACCGAGGCTGGGCACGCAGAGTGTCGCAATCACCCTGAGCAGGGTTGATTTCCCTGAGCCAGTAGTTCCAATAACCGCGTGAATATGTCCCTTTTCAACACCGAGGGTAACATTGTTGAGAGCGGCTTTATCACCATATTTCTTGATGATGTTTCTTAAAGTGATTGAAACAGCCATGTATAGCTATACTCCATCTACGGCAATAAATGCCACCAAATTAATTCTTAACTAGCTGTCTTCTTATCTCCCTTGATCGTCCAGACTATTAACAAGACGACCATGAGTAATAAGACCCAAATTGAAGCATAATGATAGGTCGCTCCACCGTACGAGATGAGATCTGTAAAACGTCCAATGAGTAATGAGATTCGTCCCATTACTGCAAATCCAAATGAAGCACCAAAGCTGATCATGAGGAAGTAAATACCTACACGGGTAACCTTACCAAAATTTCCAGCATGTTCCTTTGAGAAGTAGAAATAGAGTAAACCCGTAACTGTTCCAACAATAATGACCAGATTATTAAAGATGCTAACGCCAGTCAAGCTGAAAAGGGGCATATCTACAAAGGAAACTGCAGAGCCCTTGATCTGACCCAGCACGTTTGAATTCAGAAATGCATATGCTCTTAGACCGGCTGCCATACCCACTGTATACGCAATACCCAATCGAGCCAGCCAGCTAAGTTTGTTGATGACACTAAGGAGCATCATAATACCGAGGGCAAAGGGCAGGATATACATAAAGTGGGGATCCGTGCCATGGCCTTTATCAATTCCACCAGTTGGAAAGACACTGGGCAGGACAAAACCAAATATATTGTAGATTCCATACCAGATTCTCATGAAGAAACCTGCTATCTCACCTTCTGGTACAGGCCACAATCGACCAAACAGATTTGGCTGGACCTGTGTCCAGAAAGCCATGGACATCCAATAGCCGGCAGACACACCGACAAAGACATGCTCAGCGATCTTGTAGAAAGGATTATCTTTATAGAGATAGGAAAATATTCCCAGGGTCAGGAAGACTGCAACCCATGCTCCAAATATTTCAGAACCATTCATTATTCAGCCTCCTAATATTTCTTGGAACGTCTGCGCTCAATAAAGAACGAGATGTTTCCAAAAATGATAAATCCAACAATTACCAGATGAGCAACAGACTGAGCATCCATTCCACTGGTCCCAATTCCGGGCTGGCCGATAAGTGACTCATATTCAGCCGCGCCGGGCATCCCGCCGAGGATACCTACAATCTGACCAGATTGTACATATGGCATAACCTCATTCACCTGGATAGAGGTCGTTCCGGTACTCATTGTAATACCGACGGGATCAGCAGCGTATTGCACCCACTCCACTGTTCCGGGATAACCTGCAGAAGCAGAGAAGAGGTAGTCGAAATCTGCTACCTGATTGACACCCTCCATCATGGGAATGTCATCCAGGAAATTTCCGCGAGCGTCCACGGTGAACACTTTACGAAAATTACTCACCAGCCCCTTGATAACGGCCTCGGCTCCTGGTCGATACCCCAGAAGCACATAGTCCTCTCCGTACACCTTGTTGTACTGGCGGACTGCAACCTGTTGGATAGCTTCCATGGCCATAAATTGACCATCTGGCCAGAGACAAGTGATGTAGATCTTCACATCTTTTTCCATGAGATGACGCATAAGTGCCACAGCCATGGGTTGAATTTCAGGTTTGGTGCTGGGACCATACTCAAAAGAAACCAGTGCCTTATCCCCTGCTTTCAGTTTTTCCACAGCATTGTAAACATCCTGCGAGGAATTGGTTGGCCGGATGGGCAACCCTATTGGAAAAAAGAGAGGTAATATCACTACCAGCGCAATAACCAAAAAGATATAGCGTCTATCAAGACTACCGGCACGAACGATGAAATCTAAGAATTTTTCCATAATCATTCTCCGATATATGATTTTTCAATACCCAGGATATAACGAATTGAAGTGGCAAAGATGCCCAATCCAATTCCTATCATAATAGCACGAGCTCCGGCTACATTGGGATTGTTATAAATCCAGTCCTGCAAGACTGGCAAATAGAAAATCGCAGGTTGATCAACAGGCCAACCCATGATGAATCCAGCGATGGTTACAAGCAGAAGGCCACCCACAACTGAAGCAAGTGTATAGGTCCTGTTCTTAAACCATGTATTCACACCGGCACATAAGGCCAGCACAACGATATACAGAATGAACCAGGCAGAGATGTGTCCACCAATGGGGACTCGACCCAGCATGATAATGATACCTGACACCAGCAATAAGGTGGCTTCGAAATTTCGAATTTTGAATGCACGGTAGGATGCCGACGCTACGAAGAATGCCAACAGGGCAAACATCGTGGCTGAAAGAGGTGTGAAGATGAATCTGAACATCCAGTTGAATAAGGAACCCCGAGTAGAAATATGTGATCCCCACTCAGTCGCACGCATATTAGCGGTGCCGCCGGCAGCATTGATTTGTGCAACGACCTTATCCGCGCCTTTTTTGGTGAAATAGGGCGTGTCAATAATGTAGGTATCACCTTCTGGCATGGCGATGAGGATATTCTCAGTACTCTTCTCATCCAGATTTATCTCGCTGGCCAGCACTGTGGCAACTTTGGCAGGATCGTCATATTGACTGATCTCGACATTGTATGAGCCCAATAAAATAAAACCGGCAGTAAATGAGAATGTGAACCCGGCAATAGCTAAAGCAGCATACGGCCAGCCTTTTGATTTCTTCACCACTTTTAAAGCTTGAAGTTTGAGAAGATTTAAAGCTCCCAGGAACATGGCGAAGCTTGCCAGGATATCGAACCATTGAGTCGCATCGTCATCCACAAAGGACTTAATAACAGGTTCATCCACAAACCAGCCGAAGAGGGTAAAAAACCCGATTGTGGCAGCAATGGCAATTGGTAGTTGTCGTTTCATGAACATGATCTACCTCCTACTGAACTGTTAGATAACTCAGGATATCCCAAGAGATCCAACCCAGATCATGAAAAAAGTTAAATACAGTGCCCACAATCATCATTGAGATGGCGAGAATCTTGAGCGAGTCCTGTCCCTTAACTCCACCAATAAGTTCTGGCTCCTGAGATAAGTATGCACTGGCTGCAAAGAATTCCTCGCCGATGAGTGTGTAGTCACAGGCAGTCACAAAAAACGGAATCTGTGAGGGTGAGGCAGTGCCTGCAATCTGGATGGCACCTATTGAATTCCCTGTTTCAGCGAGCAACAAAGATTCAGCATAAAATTTACCCATATATAAACAGGCAGCAGGCTCTTCACGCATCATGATACCATTGACACCGGCAGCGTATGCAAACTGGTCATCAGTGAGATAATGAACCATGTCATCATGAAACAGGTCGGGTCGCCCTTCCAGTAAGTAGGACTCTCGACATGATTCACGCGCAGCCTTCATAACAATCGCTCGTGAAACAGGCACATTGAGGCTTGTCTCGTAGCGAGCGGTCATTTTTGCCACATGCCCCAGGACAACAACTCCGGCAACTGTTTCTACCTGGTCCATATCCATAATACCAGGTACATACAGAACAGGTTTACCCATTTCTGTGGAACGTCCAACTGCTTCCTCAACGGCCTTTAAACCAGGAATATTACGTAGGAAAATCTTCTCCCCTCGTTTTGCCATACGGGTGCTATAAATCAACACGCCTCCGACAATCAGGATGGCCCAGAACATGACTCCCCGTTCTGTGACAAAAAATGGATGTCCCAGAAACCAGTAGATCATGAACAGGACGAAGATGCTACCGGCAACAGACCAGAATTGTTTATCTTTCACTGTGCTTCTCCGTTTGTTTATTTTTGCTTTCTATTTCGAACTGTTCGAGTTTGGCGATGAGTGCTTCCACGTTTCGCGGCTCCTCAAATAATTCGGCTGCCCGATAGTATCCATCTGCCTTAATAAAAGCACTAACTATCGGCCCAAAAAATATCATAGTATGACTGCCTAACAAAGCTAAAGGTTTAACCATTTCAAGGGCAAACACGGCGGGTGTTATAAACCCAGTGTCATAGATCCTCTTTGCTATTCGCTCTATAAATGCTTTGTCCTCATCGGACAACAGCTCTTTTGTCGCGATATCGGCTGTCTTAATCAGTTTCGACCATCTCCAAATTGGCCCGCGGAATTGTCATAACTTCATCATCAATATTGATCTCAGCTACACGAACCATCGTTTCAGATTCCATCTTTTGCAATTCAGGGGGCAGCGATATTACGGTTCCAATTCGCCCAAAATAGGGAGCTCGGATAACCCGAACCAAACTACCGGCTTGAATTCCCTCGTTAACCTGAGAAACATTGGTAGATCCTTTGAGATCCGCATTGTCCAGGGGAATTACAATTTCAGGGCGGATAACTCCAGCCCGAATCTGAGTCGCACCATTAATGGAGGTAAATTTGCCATGGTGTTGTTTGAGGAGATCAAAGGTGCGTGATCCCATCCTGATCTCACCATACCCCTCAGTGAGAACCAGAGACGTGACCAAATCCTCGGAACCCGTGATTGCGACTCCAAGTGTGTAACCCAGAATCTCTTCCAGGTCAAAATAGTTAAAACCACCAACAACAATACCAGCAACCTTCATTCTCAGGGCTTTTTGATAGGCCTTCAGACTCAAGAATGAGCCCCCAACCAATACTTTGCCTGCATGCTCAGGTTTGATCATATCCTCGGTAAGTTCGTCTTCGCGGGTTTCAGTAACAACGGCTAATTCACCTCTGCTCTCACCTCCAATACCAAAGATCCCCTGAATGAAAACAGCATCTGCTTCAATAACCACTCCCTCTTCAGGATATACTTTGGATACTGTACCACGGATATAAGCATCTACCTCCACGGGAATGGGAGCATCACGCAGAACAACCTGTCCTGTAATTGCCGAAACTGCTTCACAGGTGCAATCAATGGGAGCCAAAACATTGGATTTAAAAAGTCCAAAGAAGCCCTTTGTCTCTGCTATCATTTCACCTTTTGTGTAACTGGAACCGATGGGTTTACACATGACAGCTTCCACATCACTGGGGTCAATATTTAGTAGATTTCCCACATTCACCATTTGCACGGTCCCAGGCAAATGAGTACGCGCAACAATATCATCCGGTTTGACGGCATCGTTAAGTTTTACCACAACCTCCCCTTTTAAGGGCAGAATACGGTCTTTATGAACTTTTGCTTCATGAAGAACTTTGAGTCCAGGAGTATATGAATGAGCCATGATTAGTTTCCTCCCAACATATCAGTATCAGGATATTCGTTGGTCGCTTTGGACCATTTATTTAGATTCTCAATTCTCAGGGCTTTTTCTTTACTCAGCTCAAAAGGTCGGCCTCGACCATCTAAAACCAATCCAACGGTCCCGCCAAATACTTCAGTTTCAAGCGCTTCACCCCTATCTTTTCCCATGGTCATGTTTTTGGCAGGGGTCAGCTTGGCTTTGATCCCTTGATATGAAGCTGGAATAACAATGATCTCTCCTGTCTTTAATTCAACTGTCTTCACACCTTCTCCAGGAATATCAAATTCAGCAGTTAATATCACGGAGCCGGGCTTCGGCTTACCCGCTGGCGCAATACAGGTACCCAGGCGAATCAAACAATCCTTTTCAAATACTTCCACCGCTGCCTTGCGGGCACTCTCAGCCATTTCTTCATTTTCAATATTGGCCATCACACCCAATTGTGGCATCATAAAAATAGAATCCACAGCAAGCTGGGTAATTCCCTCTGGAACAAAGGCATCGATCATCATCCGCATGGCCTGCTCACGTCTCGGCGCATGTGATAAGACACCGCCTGATCCAACCAGCAGATCCAGCTCCATCATATCAACCAGTGTTTCACCAGATCCAGATTGATCGAATGCATCTGAAATAGTACGCTCTTGCTGAACGCCCTTTAGTTTAACCGCAAATGATTTGTGCTGAATAAAGGACAGGCGTAAGGCCTCACGGGCAATGGCCTGTTCGATGATCAATTCCTCCAGCGACTGTGGGACGGTCGTAGGCCGGATCATTTTGTTCCCGATGCGGTTTGTCAATTCACCCTCATCAATATCAATAGGTACCCAACGTAGAACATTTTCAAGACCTGCCTCGGCCAGCACATTACACACTGAATAACTCATACCCAGATTCGCACTTACTGTCCGGTTGAACTGGCCTTGAAAGACGGAAAAGATGTCTGTGGTTGCCCCTCCGATATCTACACCCACAACAGAAATTTTTTCTTGACGGGCAACCATTTCGATAAGGGAACCGACTGCACCAGGAGTGGGCATAATCGGGGCATCAGTCCAAGTCATGAGCTTTTTATAACCTGGTGCCTGGGCCATGACATGTTCCATGAACAGATCATGGATCTTGTCTCTGGCAGGGCCGAGATTTTCAACCTCGAGAACGGGTCGAATATTTTCAATAATGTCCAGGTCAGTGATCTCACCCAGGGTTGCTTCAATATCCTTTTGAGCTTTTTTATTCCCGGCATAGATCACTGGCAATTTGTAATTCTGGCCTAAACGCGGTTTGGGGTTTGCAGCAGCTAATATTTCGGCTAATTCGACTACATGGGATACCGTTCCTCCATCTATCCCACCGGACAGAAGGATCATATCAGGGCGAAGTTGACGAATGCGCTCAATCTTTTGATGGGGGAGTCTTCCGTCATTCGATGCGAGAACATCCATCACGATGGACCCGGCTCCCAATGCTGCGCGTTCTGCGCTCTCCCCTGTCATCGCCTTCACCACCCCGGCCACCATCATCTGGAGACCACCACCGGCAGATGAGGTAGACACATAAACATCTACACCCGTTTTGTCATCACGCATGGGATGAATGATCTGATCACCATCCAAAATCTTCAGGCCTGAGAGCTCTTCAACTTCCATGATGGCATTCAGCACACCCTTGGTAACGTCCTCAAATGGGGCCTCTACAGTCGTTGGGGCTTCTCCCCTTGTCTTTAAACGGTAACCCTGATCGGTTAATTCAATCAATATGGCTTTTGTTGTGGTTGATCCACAATCTGTCGCCAGAATCATTTTTAATTGTTTACCTGCCACTATTATTTTCCTTCATTCTATTTCAAAACCCAAAATATCATCTCGATATCTATTGTTTCAAGCGTGGGTCCAGTGCGTCACGCAAACCTTCACCAACGAGATTGTAAACTGTGACTGTAATAAATATTGCCAAACCGGGAAATGTGGTCAACCACCATCCGGTTGGCAGCGTATCTCTTGCACTACTTAGAAGTGAACCCCAAGTCGCCTGCTCCGGCGGTGCACCAAATCCAAGGAAACTCAATCCCGATTCTATGAGGATAGCTGCAGCGACGCCAAAGGTTGCCGTCACAAGAACAGGGGTCAGGGTATTGGGTAGCACATGTCGGAAGATTGTCCGTACATCCTTGTAGCCCAGTGCTTTAGCTGCTACCACATAATCCTCATTCTTGACCTTCAAAAATTCACCTCTGGTAAATCGGGCGACGCCGGTCCAGCCAGTTAGTCCAAGAATAATCATAATATTGATAATCGATTGGGTCTCCATGACGGCTACGATGGTTATGATAAGAAACATTCTAGGAAAGGTTATCATTATTTCTATCAATCTTTGAATAATAATATCGATGATACCACCGTAGAATCCGGCCAGCGCCCCCAAAATTACTCCGATGAATACATAGATCGCCACTGCCACAAATCCCACCAGGAGACTGACTCTGGCTCCATGAATCATTTGAGAGAGGACATCTCGTCCAAGTTCGTCTGTCCCAAAAAGATGGGACATGGTGGGAGCTTGTAATTTGACCTTGAGGTTGTACTCTGTTGATGAGTAGGGTATCACAGGATAAATTGCCCAGTCCCCTGCTTCGTATTTTTCCTCCAGGATCTTGAACTGCTGACTTTTGAACACGTCCTGCCAATTCATACCAAACCAATTGACCCCGTATTCTCTGAAAACCGGGAAGTAGGTTTCCCCCTGATAGCGCATGATAATGGGTTTATCATTTGCCAGAAAATCAGCAAAGATAAAAATGAATAACAGGACATAGATGACATGCAGAGAGAATACAGCGAGCTTATTCTTCCTGAATTGTGAACCAACTATCTGGCCATAGGTACGTGCCGGTGCCATCTCAGCCATTATTTTTCTCCTCGAAAGTGATCCGCGGATCAACGATCGCGTACATCAGATCTGATAGCAATATCCCAGATAGGGTGAGCATGGCGCTGATGGTCGTAACTGCCATGATAACTGGATAGTCCCTGTAAAGGACAGCATTGAAACTCAATTGTCCCATCCCAGGTATGGAAAATATTGACTCAATGATGATTGAACCTGAAATAGCCAGCGGGAGTAGATTTGCCAGCATTGTGATAATGGGTATCAGTGAATTCCTCAAAGCATGTTTATAGGTAACAACCCTTTCACTCAAGCCTTTCGCCCTGGCAGTTCTAATATAATCCTGTCGGATCACCTCCAGCATGGACCCGCGCATGTAACGGGAGAGCGCTGAAAAGCTACCATAAGTCCATATAATCAAGGGTAATGCGACGTGGTGTCCAAGATCCAGTAAATAAGCCCATGTACCCATATTCTCAGCACCCAGGCTGTGCAATCCAGTGACGGGGAATATATCCCAGAAATCACCCCCACCAAAAAACACGATCGCCATTGTCGCCACCCAAAAATTGGGCAGTGAATAGAGTATGAATAAGATGACGGTGGTAACTTTATCCCCCGTCGTGTACTGGTGAGTGGCTGAATATATGCCAAGCGGGATGGCTATCAGGTAAGCCAGGATAAAGGATGTAAAGGTGAAAATGAGTGATACGGGTACGCTTTCCTTGATATGATCCCAGACAGGGCGATTATCCTTGATAGAATCTCCAAATTCCAGCATCATCATGTTCACCAGCCAACGTGGATACTGGGCTTCAGTAAAGATTTTCTTGAAAATCTGAAATTTGGTGAACTGATAGGAATCCCGGGCAGCATTACGAACCACTCCAGTTGAATCAGTTCCTCCACCCCACCAATTCGTAATATATTCAAGCTGTTTATCAATGCTCATTTCAGCACTGATGGCCAATTTCTGTTTGATTGTCAAAATCTCCAGGACTACCAGAGTTTCCTTGTCAGTCAGATCACCTTTTTCCAGCAAGCCAACAAGAAAAGGAACTGCAACCTCATCAGCCTGTTTCAGGGGTTCGACAATATCATCATAATCACTTCCACTCAAGGCTCCATCATTTGCCAGATACTCGCGAATAGTTTCCCAGTCATCCTCATAGGAATAGATCACGAAATTGAGCAGTAAAGGTTTATCCAGCCCATATATTTCCCGTGTTTGTTCCACAACCTGTTTTGCCAGATTCTGATCTGAAGACATCCCGGTTTGCTGGTTGCCCATTTTAAAGGCCGTTGGGTCTCCAGGCGCCAGTTTGATGATGATAAATGTGATGATGGATATCCCGAAAAGTGTGGGAAATATTAACAATATTCGTTTTAAGAAGTAACGCCACATTAGAGACCGGCCCCCATCATGGATGTGGAGCGCCACCAACTATACATCTTGTATCCCGGACGAATGGGAATCCATTTTACACCGTAAAATTGTTTTAAATAAGCTCCCGGATCACGTTGATAGTGCATGAATGTATAGGGCTGTTCCTCATGCAGAATTTCCTGCAACCGAAAGTACATGGCATTTCTTTTTTCCTTGTCCATCACAAATCGAGCATTGTCTATCAATGAATCTGCCTCGGCATCTCTGAATCCAACATAGTTTGAGCCACGGTCTCCAATATTATCAGAATGCCATATTTGATACGGGTCCATCTCCAAACCACCAATCCAGAGCAGAGAAACAACATCGAATTGGCGATCCCGCAGATTCTCCACATAGACTGACCACTCCAATTGACGAATATTGACAACAATGCCAATTTTTCTCAAATCTTCCTTCAGCATGAGAGCAAGATACTTGGAGCTGGTTGATCCCGAAGAAATGGAGAAAATAAAACTAAAGGGTACACCATCCTTATCCCTGATTCCATCGCCATCATGATCAAGCCAACCTGCCTCCTCAATTAATTCAACAGCCCGTTGGGGATCATAGGGCCATGCTTCAATATTTTTATTGTATTGCTCACTGTAAATATAAAATGGGCCAATGGTTGGAATTCCTAAGCCATAGGACACATACTTATTGTAGCCTTCCCGATCAATGAGCATGGTCATGGCCTGGCGAACACGCTTATCACTAAAATACGGTTTATCATTGTTCCACCCAACATAGTGATAGGCAGGAACGACATAACTCACTTTTTGGAACTTGTCGAGGAAATCAGGTGTGTTGGTCTGGGTGAAATACTGAACAGCGCGCATTCTGGGAATAAAATCAATTTCACCTGCTTTAAGGGCTGTTAATCTGGCTGTGGCATCTGAGATCACCTTCACAATGATCTTATCCAGATAAGCACTTCCCTCAGAGTAACCTTTTATGAAGGGTGCCTCCGTATTCCAGTAATGATCATTTCGGGCCAGAGAGATATAATTACCTGTCACCCACTTGTCAAACAACCAGGGACCCGATCCGATAATCGGTTTGGCATCATCACCAACTGGCCGACCCTGTGGATGGACGTTAAAGGCATCTGCGAATTCCTTGATAGCCGCCTCTTCACGGGTTACAGTGGGATTCAATAAGTCCTCCACCGAATAGCGATCCAATAGACCTTCCGGATCCCAGATATGTTTGGGCAGAATGTGAAATCCGCCCAGAATTTCCGGATTTCTGAAGTAGGTCTCAGAACTTTCCACATAAAAAATAAATGGTCCTTCTGTCCAGGCACTGACCACCTTCGAAAAGGAGCTTCGCATGGGCGCATCATCAACAAAAGGATTCAGGATTGCCTTTAAGGAGAACAATACATCATCGGCTGTAAGTTGTTGTCCATCATGCCAGTAAACGTTTTCTCTAATCTTGAATTTAAAGACATATCCGTCAGGACTAATTTCAAAATTTTCCGCAACTACCGGTCGGTCGAAGCGCCAGGTCGCATAATCATAATCAAGGAGTGTCTCATACACATAGTCCAGAATTCTTGTGGCAGCGGCCGATGTCGATGTATAGGAGTTCAGGTTCTCCGGCTCAGCTGATTCAGCCAGGACCAGTGTCCCTCCCTTGACTGGTGGATTATCATTCGCAGGACTACTCTCAAAGACGGTTTCGTCACCTGTCAGTTCAACCCGCATGCCTCCTGCAGTGCCCAGCTCATCCTCTTGCAGGGTTTCGCTGCTGCGCGTACCCATATTTGTGAATATGATGAGCAGAATGAGTAGTGCAAATTGGATTAAAAAAGATTTTTTCAATTAAAGTCCAACAACCATCGTTAGATACAGGTAACTCAAGGGAGCTGCGAAAAGAATTGAATCCAAACGGTCCCAGGCACCGCCATGCCCTGGTAAAAGATTGGATGAGTCCTTCACACCAACGTCTCGTTTTACCATCGACTCGGCGAAATCACCCAATTGACCAGCTACACCAGTGATCAGTCCCAGGGCGAGAGCGTCAAAATAATTCAAACCTGGTAGCCATCCGGCCTTCACAATAAGGACCAAAGCAATAAACGACCCTAACAAGCCTGCGATTGAGCCTTCCCAACTTTTGTTTGGGCTGATTCGAGGAAAAATTTTATGCTTCCCAATCGCTGATCCAACAAAATAGGCCAGGGTATCACAAACCCATACGCCAATAAACACAGTTAACACTGCAAATCCACCCAGATGACCACCCTTTCCGTCATAACCGAGCTGTTGAAGCCGGATAAAATACGACATGGCCAATCCAACAAAGATTGAGCCAAAAAAAGTGACTGCAATATTTTCAAGGGCGTGAGCTTTGTTACGAAACATTTCCCAGGCAAGCAGCAACAGGATCGCTGCAATCAATAAATGCCCCAGATCGGATCCTTTTCCAAAAAGCTGATCACAAACCAAAGCCAAATAAAGTGGAAAACCCAGCCAAACATTGGGTTGGGTACCATTGGGTCTCGAAAGCTTATAAAGTTCTCCCAGAATGAGGATACCGGCAATCGTGAAAAAGAGCATGAAAACATCATAGGTGTAGAGTGTAAATAAGACCAGACTGGGAATTCCAATAATGGTCACAGGGGCTCTTTTGATAACATTTTTTAATGACATAATTTAGCGTTGAAACTATTGGCGATGGTGCTTATCGCCAACACCTTTTCGGTAAACGGTTATAGGAATGGCCTGACTGGAGTTTCAAAACCTTTCTCCCTGAGATGTTGGTACACCGATGAAACTGCCAATCATCATTTCAACTCCTCTGAGCGTGGATCCTTCTCCTCTTGCTCCTCCTTCTCATCCTGCGGATTTGTCTCAATTTGAGGTTCACTCAAAAGATCCAGGCGTTTTTGGGCTGTAATGGCCAGAGGGTCAGTGGGAAAGGTCTCAACCAGGTATGTGTAAGCCATAATTGCGTTCGTTCTGTCAAACAGGAAATGATCGTTTAAAATACCATAATTGAAGCAGGCCTTTGACCGGATATCCCTGGATAGCGATTCATTTTCCATTACGGCCAAAGACTTTTTACTCGCTTGCTCGTACTTCCTTTCTTCAAAAAGAACAGTGATCTCCTTTAATCGGTCTTGATCGAGATCCACCTTCGCTTCAGGTTCTTTAGAATCCTCCATGATAAGTTCGTAATAGCGAGGATATTTTATTTCTATGTTGCTTAACGTCTGCTGAGCCTTTTCCAGATCACCTTTAACTGAAGACAGGGCATAGTATTGCATATAGGCTGCCTGGTGTTTAATTGTTGAATCTTCACTGGAGCTCTCAAGAGCCTGTAAAATCTCAAGCGTTGTATCCACTTTGGCAAATTCAAAAAGCAGATATTCAGCCAGAGCGTATCTATTTTCATCTATTTTACTTTTAAAATGAATGGAATCTTCGTGGGTGACCTGGACAGTATCTGTATCAGCAACAGTTTTTTTCACTTTGGATTTTACCTCACTGTTCGTGTCCATTTGGTTCTCAGGATCTTTGTCATTCCCCCGTCCCCTCAACCGACTTGATTGTGATGCACGCCCTGTACTAGCGGTTTTCTTTTCTTTTGCAAGTGGTTTTAATCCTGACAATTGCCGTTGAAGGTTCACATGGTCAAATTGAATCTGCTCATACCGATCAATCTGCTTTACCCGTTGTGATCCTTTTGTAACATAGGGCGATCGGGTGGATTGTCTTCTGATATCATCAAAGGCCTCCCGTGCGGCCTGATAATTCATGATATGTGTGAGATACAAATCACCCAAATAATAATCAGCCTCGGCAGCGATTTCCTCCCGGGTATAATTCTCAACAATTGACATGAATTTTGATTCTGCCTTATAAATCTGACCAAGACTTGTAAAAAGCTTTCCCAATTCAAGTTCAAGCTGCCCTCGGATATCAACAAATTTTTCACTCTGAAGCATGCCTACGATCATTTCCACTGCCTCTTCATCTTTTCCTAAGGCTTTGAGCATACTTGTCTGTCGAATGATCGCTTCAACCTTGAGTGATTCAGATGGATCGAAATGGGACACAGCTCGGTAAGCATCCAATGCACCTTGATGGTCGTTCTGCCCCTCTCGCATTTTTCCGATCTGGAATTGTGCCTGAGCCTTGGTATAGCCGTCAGGTGATATGTCGATGACCCGCCTCAGGTATTCCTCTGCCAGATCTAAACTATCCTGCTGAATGGCAATCTCCCCCATCATGAGGAAAGCATCAGCCTTAAGACTCCCCTCAGAATTTCCTCTGATCATTCGCGAAGCTTCATGCCTGGCCATTTCCAGATCACCTGTTTTCAATAAACAGCGGCCAATCCACAGAGGGACTTGCTTTGAGAAAGGTGAATCAGTGAATTCTGATGCTAAAATTTCAAAATTTGTTTTGGCTATTGAATAATCACCGCGGAAATAATATGATTTTGCAATCAGGAATTGGGCATCATCACAATATTTGCTCTCCGGATAATTTTGGATCAATTTTTTGGATTTCTCGATCGTTTTCGTATACAAGTTGAGTTCTTCTTTACTCACCCTTTCAAGCTGGTTTTCCTTTGTAAGTCGTTGAGCTTGGTCGAAATACTGTTCGGCATTATAAAAAGTATTAAAATATGCACACGAATAAAGCCCAATACTTGAAATCAAGGCAAGGATAAATAGTAATCTATGATACTGCGGCATAAAATTCCTCATATAGGTTAGGAAGCGCATGACCTGCGGCATCCTTGATAAATAGATCCGTATGATTGCTAAAGGGTGTTCTTTCAGTATTAATTTCTATGGTGTAGGCCCCATGCTCCTTAGCATAAAATGGCAATTGAGCCGCAGGATAAACCTGGGTTGATGTTCCCAGCGAGAAGAAAATTTGACATGCCCCGGTAAGTTCAAATGCCTGCTCCAATTTTTGATTCTCAAGGGTCTCACCGAACCAGACAACATCGGGTCTGAGCATCCCTCCACAGTGGCAGTAACGGATTTTAGTTCTTTCATCCGAGTTTAAACCATTCTCCTCGCCACAATTATTGCATCTTTCACGAAAAATATTTCCGTGTAATTCCAGAACCGAATTGTTGCCCGCTCTGGAGTGAAGCGAATCAACATTCTGGGTAATAACCGCCGAGTCATGAAAAAGTTTCTGAAATTTGGTGATGCTCAAGTGGGCAGGATTGGGATCGGCAAGGCGTATCGCGTCCCTTCTCCACGCGTACCAGTCGAGTACAAGTTGTGGATTCTCGTTAAATCCTTCCGGACTGGCCAATTTGACTGGATCATACTTGGACCAAAGTCCACCCGTACTTCGAAAGGTAGGTATCCCACTCTCTGCAGAAATACCAGCACCGGTAAAAAAGGTCACTCGCGTATCCTTGCTAAATTTCTCAAATGGTATTTCTGCTCCCAGCATAGCGTTGAATATAGGGGTCAATTCAATCATTCAAAATCAGAGCAACAGCTTAACTGAGAAATTCATTTTCTTACAAATTTACAAATTATTTACTTTGACATCGTTTTATTTGATATTTAATTAATGCTATGAGCACACATTATAAAGGCAGCATCCGCGAACAAGATGTCCTCAACACCTGGATCAAACTCACTCGCGCCCATGATTCTGTTGGTCGGGTCTTGAAAACCAATCTGGATTCCAGCAGAATTACAATGACCCAGTTTGGCGTTTTGGAAATTCTGGAGCATTTGGGTCCTCAGACACTGAAGATTATTGGCGAGAAGATACTACTGACCAGTTCAAACCTTGTTACAGTGGTTGATAATCTAGAGCGAGACGGATATGTGGTTCGTACTCAAAACCCCCAGGATCGTCGATCGATAATAGTGAGTTTGACTGGCGAGGGGAAGCTTGCCATCAAGCCTATATTTGAAAGTCATCTTCAAGAATTGATGATAGCATTTGAATGCCTGAGCAGTGATGAGCTTCAAATCTTAGGGGATTTATGCAAAAAATTAGGTCACAATCAAAACATAAAGGAGAAAAAATAATGATAAATCTAAATACTGTGGGCAGATACCTCTTTACAGTTCCTTTCGCACTCTTCGGAATTATGCACATACTAAATGGTACTCAGATGGCCGGACTTGTCCCCTCCTTCGTACCAGGTGGTGTTGTCTGGGTATATCTAATCGGAATTGCTCTCATTGCTGCATCCGTAAGCTTCATCATGAAAAAGAAAGTATACCTCGCAGGGATATTAACAGCTGCATTGATGTTTACTTTTGTACTCACCTTATATATCCCTGGACTTATCGCTGGCGACATGATGGCCATGAGCGGTCTTCTTAAAGATCTAGGATTAGCCGGCGGTGCGCTCATGTTGGCAAACGAGTACAAAGATAAAGATTAGAAAGCTATTATGATCAACATCATTCCATTCCAGACTTTAGGTTCAGCAAATCACGGCTGGCTAGACGCTCATCATCATTTCAGTTTTGCCCGCTATTATGATGCTATGCGAATGGGGTTTCCCCCATTGCTGGTGTGGAATGATGACACCATCCAGCCCGGAACTGGATTTGAGATGCATCCCCATGACAACATGGAGATCATAACCTATGTCCGGAAAGGCGCTATCACCCACAGGGATAGCACTGGGAATGAAGGCAAGACCGTAGCAGGTGATGTACAGGTTATGTCAGCAGGAACAGGTATCCTGCATAGTGAACACAATGAAGAATCAGCTGAAACGACCCTGTTTCAGATCTGGATTGAAACTGCTGTCAGAAACATGCAACCCCAGTGGGCAAGTAAATCCTTCCCCAAGCGCTCAAATGATGAGCTGATTCCCCTCGTAAGCGGGCGGAAGATCCACGCTCAGATTGATGTCTTGCCCATATATCAGGACGCGGCAATTTATGCAGGGACCATTGGCACAGGAAAATCCTTCACTTTTGAGCTTGAGAAAGGACGTCATCTATATCTTGTCGCTGCCAGCGGTACCGTGACAGTTAACGGCATGCGAGCCCACGCGAGGGATGGCATTCACATTAGCGACGAAAATATTATTGATTTCATCTCAGAGGAAAAAGCCGAAATAGTCATGGCAGATCTGCCCATACTATAAAAATCTCCCCCCAAATAAATAGGCTGCAACGATCGATCTATTTTGACATGGCTCGATTTGTGAAATTTATTGGAAAGCTAATTCTGTGCGTTAAAATGAGTTCATAACGACTAATTTTCCCAAGTGGAGGAATCACATGCGCTTTATTACACTCATTATTTCATCTCTTCTGATTATCCAATGTTCCTCATCCATGCGTTCAAAAGATGCTGCTATCACTGCAAATGAGTTGAATGAACACCTGTCTTTTCTCGCCTCTGATAAGATGGAAGGGCGCAAACCAGGCAGTTCCCAGAGTCAAATTGCTGCCCAATATATAGCAGATCATTTCCGCCAACTGGGCTTGGACCTGCTGGGCGAAGATGGATTCCAAAATTTTGACATCGTCACCTCCGTTAGTCTTGGCAAGGGAAATCATTTTATTTCAGGAGCTATTTCCGGAACGCCAGGACAGGATTATACACCGACTGCCTTTTCTGCCAGTACATCCCTTGATGGAGAAGTTGTGTTTGCTGGTTATGGCTTTCAGATTGAAAACGATTCGATTCAATGGAACGACTATGGGGATGTGGATGTAAAGGGCAAATGGGTAATGATCCTTAGAGGAACTCCTGAATCTGAAGGTGCCGGCGACCGTTATGCTGCGCATAGTACGTTGCGGCATAAGGTTTTGATGGCCAGGGACAACGGCGCAAGCGGTGTAATTTTTATCAGTGGGGAAAAATTTGACAAAGACGATGATTTAATGAGCCTGCACATGGAGAGAAATTTTTCACTGGATGCTCTCCCCATCATTCATGTAAAAAGATCATTAGCTGATCAGCTTCTCCAGACAACCGGGAAGACCATATCTGACCTTGAGCTTCAGTTCGAAAAACAACCCGCAGCATCCAGTTTCTCTGCCGGTGTCACTTTGTCAGTAGCAACTGAAATTATCCAGCATACGGCAAGCGCACAAAATGTGATCGGAATGCTCAAAGGCTCAGATCCTGTGCTTGCGCATGAATTCATCGTCGTCGGCGCTCATTACGATCATCTCGGATGGGGTGGCCCGGGATCTGGTTCAAGAAAACCTGATACCAAAGCCATTCATAATGGCGCTGATGATAATGCCTCCGGTGTTTCAGCAGTTCTTGAAATAGCCGAAAGATTCTCACTGGAGAAATCCAGACCAAAGCGAAGTATCGTGTTTGTTGCTTTCGCCGCTGAAGAAATGGGCTTGCTTGGTTCAAAGTTTTTTACCTCATCTCCCCTCATTGAGATCAAGAATGTTAAACAGATGTTTAATCTTGATATGGTTGGCCGGCTTGATCCCCAATCAAAAGCGCTTACAGTCGGCGGAACGGGAACCGCCAAAGGGATGGAGGAGTTTCTTTCCTCGATGAAGGAGGAGAGTGGTCTCATACTTTCCATGACTCCCGATGGTTATGGACCCTCTGATCATGCCTCCTTTTACGTGGAAAATATACCCGTTCTCTTCTTCTTTACCGGGATTACCGAGGAGTACCATACTCCTGATGATGATGTAGAGACCATTAATTTTGAAGGGGAGAAATTAATCGCTGATTTTGCCTATGATCTCATTAGGGAGATAGCTTCTATGGACCAGACCATGGCATTCCAGGAAGCCGGACCCAAGGGTCCCCCGCAGGGAGGAAAAAGTGGCAAAGTGAAGATGGGGATCATCCCTGACTTTGCAGCAGCGAATTCGCAGGGATTTCTGCTGGGTGGGGTTGTTCCAGGGGGGCCAGCCGCTTTTGCAGGAATGCAGAAGGGCGATGTCATGATTTCCATGGAGGGGCGCTCAATTAAAAATGTATACGACTATATGGGTCGCATGTCCGAGGTCAAACTGGGACAACGAATTACCGTTGAGGTTTTGCGTGGTGACCAGAAACTGATTCTCATTGTGCAACTTTAAACAGTGCTAGCGTTTGCCCACAGAAGCGATTTACGAAGATCTCATGGTTGACGGAAACGCAAATATCATTTAGGAGATTATTAATATATCATGTCCGATAATTCAAAAACTCAAGCCTTCCTGTTGTGGGTTATCACGATAATAATTACACTGGCATCTGTTGTCTATCAACGGAAAACAGGGCCAACCTATCCCGTTGACAGTACAATGGAAGTGGATGGGAAAGTAATTTCATATCATTTACCGCGCTCGCAAAATACCGGTGAAAGTGCTGAGATTATATTAGAATCAGATAAACCTGGAATGAATCTTATGCTCAAATGGAAGCGCTTTAAAAGTCATGATACCTGGCAATCAGTACCCTATAGCACAGATTCAAATGAAATTATAGCCCAACTCCCGTCACAAGCACCGGCCGGTAAAATTGTTTATGAACTACAGCTCGTTTCAGATAGTGGAAAACTGATAAACATAACAGAAGAACCTGTTATTATACGCTTTAAGGGGGCCGTACCAGCCTACATTCTCATTCCCCATATCTTGTTCATGTTTACTGCCATGTTATTGGCCACCCGGACAGGATTAGCCTCATATGTTGAAAGCCCGTTCACACTCAGATATACTTTTCTGACTGGATTATTTCTGATGGTTGGTGGATTAATGCTCGGGCCTCTGGTTCAAAAATTTGCTTTTGATGCCTATTGGACCGGCTGGCCCTGGGGTCATGACCTTACCGACAATAAAACTGCCGTTGCCTTTATTGCGTGGGGATTAGCCTTCTGGCAGCAGAAGAAAACAGGCAAAGCCAAGGCTTGGATCATCGCAGCAGCAGTTGTCACACTGGCTGTATACCTGATTCCCCATAGTGCCCTGGGTTCGGAGTTGGATTATACCCAGATGGAGCAATAAATTCAGAGGGTCTATTTTTTAAACTGATTGAATGTGCTCGCCTAGAATAGTTTTACTTTTACCACAGTACCTTTGTTAGAAAGCCCTTTATTGCTGAGTGACCGTCACGTTATCACGATTAATTGTACAAACCCTCTTTCCATCATTTGGATTATTGAAGTGAATCATATCGTCCAAGTTAAACTGAATTAAAATTTCAATCGAATTGGATCTTGGAATTGTGTCATTCTGGAATCCGAAAGTGGCCCCTAGAAAAATGAGTGTGTCTTTTGGGGCTAGAATGTGCTCCCTGTCAAGAAATATTGAATTAAACTCTGAGTACCACACATCAACTGAATCAATCTCATTTAATGTTGTAGTATCTCCACCAAATACGTATTGGTATCCCTTGAAATGATTTATTGAAGTATTAAACTCAGCTGGTAGCGAATCGGAATTTGTGATATCGTAGATAATTGAATCTTCAAAATTGATATTAATCTCAGACCTTAACTCTTCACATCTTGGATTGCTACTATCGTATTCAGGATAACGTCTAAATTTTAGTCTGGTAATATGAACGCGTAAAGATTCTAGCCCAAGAGTGTCCTTATCTTGATTGACGCTCATTAGCCTTAACACCAATGGAATTTTAGTATACTCATAATCCATTGGATCAGGATTCTCATCACATGAGTTTGAATGATGACAAGTGATCACTATCACAAACAGAATGGGAATATATAGAAAGTTTTTCATGTTTTGGGTCTTTCTAACGTCGCGGCTCAGTGCGTTTAAACCCAACCGCAAACTTTCCTTGAAAATGTAATTCCACAAAAATTTAAAATCTAAAAATCGTCACGGGTTTAAATCCACTGCAGCCGCATGGTTATGTGATCAATACCATTCTCTTCTTTGATATTCAGAATTCTTCAGTGAATCAATGTTCGGAAAAATTAAGTTTTTATGCGTCATTTTTCTAATGATGAATTGCCCATCTAAAATGAGAGTATCGCATGAATACTTTGTATTTTGAAAGGGCAATTTTACCAATTCACGTTTATATCGTTCATTAGATTCGAGAATTAGTTTTGTAATACGAGAATCTGGTCTATGAGAAATCTGATCTGCTATTTTCCATTTAATATATGAATCATGAGATATAAGATTCATGTTATCCTTTTTAATATAATTCAAATTCGATATATCGAGCGACCCTCTTTCTGTATATGTAACACCATTAAATGACCAATGAAAATAAAAGGGTAAAAAATCATGTAGATCCATATATGGAAAATAATAAAAGAGTTTATCCTCAACAGGGTATTCAATTAAATTTGTGGGTTTAAATAAAATGCTTACTGACATACTACCTGAAGGATATAATTCATCACACTGAATTTTCACTGTTTCAGAAGTTGTAATATTGTTTGCGCCCGTAGCAAATGTTGATGTAACATTTATTTTCTCAATTTTATCCGAATATAGAATTTCATTACCCAAATAGACGCCTGGAATGTCAAATTCTAAAAATAGCTTTTCTATTTTTGTCCCTTTAGTTTTAACAGAACTTACATCTACCAATAACTTATTATCAATTAACTCTTGCATTTTAATATCTATATTTGGTTTTAATTCTTGCCACTTTTTATTATGCTGTCTGGTTTGATTCAAATTATTCAGATATATTCCGAATATTGTCAATAGAATGCCACTGAATAAACCCAAGATAAAGCCCCGAAAATTGCCTCCGCCTCTATTTGCGTTTGTTTCTTTCGGAGTTCTATGAATTCTTTTTTGTTTTCTTGATATATGCATAGCATCTACTCACATAACAGTTATTCTACTGATCCGTCTAACATCCAATTTGCCCCTCACCAGTCGGTATAATGTGATTTTTGAGTTCGCAGTAATCAGCTGAGCTACAATTTGTTACGGGGAAATTCAATTTATCTGTCTTTTTATACTGGTCAGTATAACATGCCTCAATTTGAATCACCTAAAATATCTAATGGATTCATCACACCCGCTGGCCCTTTATTCAAAACATGCGGTTAGATCATGGTGGTCTTTAAATTCTTGTGGCCAAGTAATTCCTGTACCGTTCGAATGTCATAGCCCCCCTCCAATAAATGAGTAGCAAAAGAGTGCCTGAAACTATGACAACTGATCCGCTTCGTCAAGCTACATATATAAATAGAAAGTTTGACTGCGCGTTGTACGATAAAAGCCTCCAGATTGTGCCGACCCCGTTTACTGCATGCACCTACAACACCTCACTCCTAACTCACAATGCCTACCAATACCGCTCCAGATGGATCTGTCCCGGCGATTTCTTGCTGTGCTCCCTAAAACCCTCAGACTCCAGTGTCTCCACCATGGTGTCGATCATACTGGGATTCCCACAGAGAAAGATATGACTGTTGTCTGGATGGGGTTCAAAACCGGCTTTTTCCTGAATAATCTTTTTGATCCATAACTCCTGGATATAGCCCGATTCCCCACCCCATGGAATGTGCTCGGAATCTGGCCGGGTTATGGCTGGTATATAGGTGAAATTACGACAGACATTGGCAATTGTATTCAACTCTGATCGATACCCCAGATCCCAGCTATGACGGGCTCCGTGAACGATGACGTATTTGCGACTGCTATTGCACGGCAGGTCATCTCGCAGCATACTCATGTAGGGAGCCAGGCCAGTACCTGTCCCCAGCAAAATGATATTCGATCCTGGTTTGACCATATCCAGGGTGAACATGCCGGTAAATTTGTTGGATAAAAAGATTTTATCACCAGTTTTGAGATTAAAAATCCTTGGTGTCAAAGCCCCAGAAGCAACCATGGTGATATAAAATTCAATATATTCCTTGTTCACAGATGAGGAAGACACGGAATACGCCCGCCGAATAAGTTTGCTTGGATCTTTCAAATCTTCTTCTGGATCAGCAAATTCATGGCGGGGAGCTGTTCCAGGCAATCCCAGTACGGTAAATTGTCCAGCTTTAAAATTTGGTAATTCCCAATCAACTGGAATGATGCGGAGTATGATTAAGCCTGGTGAAACTTCAATTTTCTGTGAGACAATTGCATTTAGTTGGTCATTTGACATTGATCGCTTCTTTCATTTCTGTGGTTTTGGTTCATGCTGGCAGGAGATTTGCCTTTTTGAGTATGTCGGTCATTTGATTTGCATTTTTGATGGCCTGTCCCCTGGCATGATTGTTAAATGAAACATAGGTTGTTTTGGCTAGACGAGCCATATCTGTGATCCTGGGCAGCCATTCCTCCAATTCCTCCTGGCTGTATTCATAATCATAGCGGCTCACATTATCACCCTTCCACCAGTTCTCATCATTTCGTCCGTGAAACCGTAGATAGGCAATATCCGATGTCACAGCCTCATAGGGAGGCATGCCTCCCTTCAGCTTTGGTGAATCCAGCATGGAGATTCCCCAGCCTTTTTGTTTGAGTTCCAAAAACACCGAATCCCTTATCCATCCGGGGTGTCTAAATTCCACTACCAGAGGTAAGGTGACCAGATCCTCGAGGAGGTTCCATAAGTATTTCCTGTTCTCAGGCGTATATGAAAAAGAATATGGAAACTGAAGGAGAACTGCCCCCAGATGATCCTCCTCGTCCAGAATCTTTACCGATCTTAGAAAGTCCTGCCGCGCCTGAGGTGTTTCAACTCTGTCGTGAGTTAACGACTTGTGCGCTTTAATAGCAAAGCTAAGCGGATATTTGAGAAAGTTCTCCATCTGCTTCTCTGTGGGCATTCGATAATAGCTAAAATTCAATTCACAAAAATCAAAGTGTTCAGCATAAAATTCCAGCCATTTCCCTTTTGGAAGCCCAACTGGATAAAATGCCTCAACCCAATCAGGGTATGCATATCCTGAGGTTCCTATTTTGATGGATGATGCTTTGGATTCTATCAATGGTGACCTGTTCCCCTGCTCTATTTACCTCAAACGACTTTGATATAATATCACTGCCAGGTGTGGAACTAGCCATGAAAAATTATCCCACTGGTCAATTAAATCAATCCCCGGCCTGGTCCACGCCCATGCTATCACTGTGATTTTCCTCACAACATGTTCACTGCCACACCCATCAGCCGTGAGAAGTACATCTACTGCTATTCCAATATAATAATTTGTTAATACTTTACTTACACATCCGTGGCCAAGGTCTGGACCAACTTTTTTTCGTGTTATCAGAGGGGCCACTTCCTGAACTCAACGACATTTAATACTTGAAATATTAAGTGACCGTTTAGATTCAATGCTAAGTTTATATGTAGAACTGTATTCAGTTGATGTGCAATGGGTACAGTGAGGGTAAGAGGCACAGAGGATAAAATATGATGAAACATTCAATTAAAGAAGCAAAGACAGAGGGACAAATGAATCGAAAATCGAACAGGCGGAGTTTTTATTCAGCCTCCATAGTACTGGTTCTATTTACGCTTTCCGCATGCGATTTGACAGAGAAACTTCAAATTCCGACTTGGACCAATCGGGTTGAGTTTCCATTGATCAATGAAAGCGTGACCCTGGATAACCTGAAAGAGAACGAGAATATTCGCACCCAGTTGTACTCAAACGGCACAGACACAATATACGCATATGCCGATACAACAGAAATGGACACCCAAATGGTTGGCGACCAGTTAGCCCTGGATGATATACACAAATCATTTTCCCAATCTGTTGATGATGTGACTGTTTCAGGTTCCACCATCAACCAGTCAAACGGTTTCGATCCTGTTGGCATCGATCCTGTCTCTGAGGATACCCCCTCTGCATTAGGCCCCATCGAATTGGCAAATATTCCCCCGGCTCCAACTCCAGCCATAATCCTGAGGGATATTTTTCCAGCTGTCGATGGACTCAGCGATGGAGATCAGATCGTACCTGGTGGACCTTTGGATACCGTCTGGACCAACTTCACATTCAGTGATTTTCAATCCGCCAGCTTCATTAGTGGAACGCTTAAACTTACGATCAACAACAATATGAGCCTCTATCTCGGGAACGATATCAATGTTCAATTGCAAGAGATTTCTGGAAGCGACACAATCGATATTCCCGGAGCAACAGTCGACTGGACGACACCCATTGCACCTTCCACAAGTTCGTTCGGGACTCTGGACCTTCAGAATAAGATCTTACCAGGAACGATAATCATTAGAATTTCCGGTGCAACAGTGGGCTCGAACGGTCAACTGGTGACGATCAATGAAAGTGCAAGAGCCTCCAGCTTTAGCATTGATGTTGAAGGATTTGATCTCGTCGTAAGCCAGGCCAACGCAAAAGTTCCATCACAGACAATCTCAGAAAACGGCAGCATTCTCCTCGCAGACTCTGAAAATAAAATTGAGCAGGCACAAATACAGATGGGTTCACTCTCCATTGAAATTGACAACAAGATGGCCGTTCCTGCAGATCTTGTGATCACTATCGATTCCCTGGTAGATCAGAGTGGCACGGCATTCAGTAAATCAATTCCAATCGCTGCCAATGATGCAATAGCTGATATGAATATGATCGATAACTACAAGCTCCTGATGACACTGGCACAACAAGAAATCACCTACAGCTATCTGGTCAATACGACGGACACAGGCGATAATAAAGTTACTGTCTCGGAGAATGACTCAATCAAGGTGACCATTTCTCTTTATGGAGAGACGGCTGGAAGTCAAATCTTCTTTAGCAGCATCCAGGGTATTATTAAACCTCAGACCATCGTGGATACTGGAGATATTAATGTTAGCTCTGATTCAAAGATAATTGAAGCAGATATTTCCGTCGGATCTCTCTCGATCGATGTCGATAACCGTGTGAATCGATCTGGATTCGCTGGCTTGCCAACAATCATCCTCACCATTCCTGAGCTCCTTGATGCAAGCTCTCAACCACTTACTGATAGCCTGGTTCTTCAACCAAACCCAAGTGCAAATACCTTGAATTTTGACCTGTCTGAATATACCCTTGTATTTGCGGACACATCATCACAGGTATTGACCTATGAAACGAGGGTGAGAACTCCAGCTGGCGAAACAGGCAGTTACAATCTTGAGGACTCAATCAACGTCGAAATTGTGGTCGCCGATATGGAATTTTCATCAGTAAGAGGATATTTCAACCAGGATGCCATTGTTGATTCCAACGAAATCGCCCTTACCGAAGGTACCAAATTACTTCAAGCTGTTTTTGAAACCGGAGATCTGGTCCTGACCATGACCAATGAGATGGGTGTTGTGGCAGATGTTGAGTTCAAGATTGAAGAGTTCAAACATTATATCAGCAACCAGCCTTTAAACGTGAATTTTCGATTGGAGGACTTAACTACCCCTCAGGACACGGTGATCGATCTGACTGATTACAATTTGGTCTTTGATTCTGCAATCTCAGGAACAGATCAGGCCATCCACTATGTGTCCACAGTAGCCCTTCCCGCCGATAAGGAAATGACCTTATCATTTAGTGATTCCATTCTTATTGATGTCGATCTCACAAATCTGGCCATGGAAAGCGTCACGGGAATCATCGAACCCGATACCCTGCAAATTGCTGCCAGCGAACAGGAGATCAATTTACCTGATCTGGTAGCCGATCTCAGCTTCGAGAAGGTGAACATTGATATCGATTTCAACAGTACATTTGAGATTCCCATTTTCTTGACACTCAATCTTTCAGCCACTAATTCAGATAACGTAACCGAAGAGATATCCGTTACGAAGACAGTGACCCCAGGTGATCAAATTGTACATATTGACGCAGCAGCATTATTGAATATTCATCCGGAAACCATTGTTACCAGTGGACAGGCAATTGTTGGGGATGGCATTACTGAGAGCCGTATCGAAAAGGGGCAGCAAATGAGTCCCATCATGTATTTGAACATACCTCTTTCCCTGATAATCGATGATCCACCCTTCATTGATTTTGATGTTAGCAGTTCAGATTCTCCGCTTCCCGAGGATGAAACAATCACGCTTGAGGAAGTGATCCTGAAAACTGTATCGGTAAACCTGTTCGAATTTGGGGCAAGGGTCGTGGTCCTGGCAAGCAATGATAGTCTCGCTTTTGACAGTCTGGCTATTGCAGCTGGGAGCGCCCCCATTGCTGATACGCTGATGACATTTGAGATCATGCCATTTGAGAATACAGATGATTCTGCAGAGAAGGATACAAGTGCAGTGATTCTTTCTCCTGATTTACTTAGTATCCTGGAGAATCGGTTCTATACCAAACCTGAAGTTCAACTTTTGGGAACCTCAGATGGGACACCCTCACGTTTCTTTACCACCGATTCGTTGACGATCACGTCATGGGGTAGCATATCATTTACCGTTCACGGAGACGCAATAGATGGAGCTTCAAAATGAGAAAATCAAACCTTCTTTTAGCTCTGCTCATACTGGCAAGTTTTCTTCATGGGCAGACCGATAGTATCGATACAGATTCGACCACAGTAAGTAACGAGATTGAAAACACTTCGACTGAGTCAGTACCGATTTCAGAAACAGTCATGGATACTATTGACACCCCTGATACGATTGATACTGCTCTGGAAGAAACCAAAACAACGCTCGGTGATAGCTTGGCTGAGGGTGGTGAAATAGAATATTCCGTTATAACACCATCCCCTGTCAGGATAGTGGGTCTCATGTATGACGGCCCACTGTACTACTGGTCAAACGATAATCTCGTAAACATTGGTTTCGAGCAAAATAGTTATCTCAGCTTTGAAGATCCAATCCTCCTGGCTGTCAAGGCAAAGGATTGCACCGATATTGTTTGTCACTTGCTTGAAAGTGATACCAGCTATGCAGATTATGTCGTTGTGAGTTCTATCGATGACCCTGTGGTCCAGATTTACGAAATAGCTACCAGAGCCAATATCATTGAAACCAATAAAGTGGAAGCCCTCGCTTTATTCGAAAATTACCTTAAGGAGAATGGCTACCAAAACTTGTTTATGACTGCAGCTGTCCATGAGACAGTACCGGATTTGGATGCCGATCTTGAGATGAATTTGGACCTGCGGAGAGCACAGTTCCTGCAGCTCAGACAAAGTAAATTCAGATCGATGAAGGAATTATTTGCAAATCCGGCAAACTTCGCCAGAACTTTCGAATCCCACACCAGTTGGAATGTTTTTCCTGATTTCAAGATGAACATTCATAATTCTCTCCTCACCCCAGGGTGGTATAAGGAATGGTGGACGACGGGTATGGTGATGACTGATGCTCAGAAGAATGATTACCTTGGAACAATTATTGACAAAGATATTGTGTTGAAG
Organism: Fidelibacterota bacterium; assembly: GCA_021734325.1. GTDB lineage: Bacteria > Fidelibacterota > UBA8477 > UBA8477 > JABMPR01 > JABMPR01. The sequence goes on from JAIPJF010000010.1 coordinate 62,417, forward strand.
ATACAGCCTGAATTTCAGTCCATATTTGGTTTCAGGATCGGACAGTTCGGTTTTAATCTTTCCGGTGTATCCTTTTTCAAATTGGTCATGCCAGGTAACATTCTTGGAAAATCGATCCCAATACTTCCCATAGAGGACATTGCACTGGATCAGCCCATCAGTAACTCTGGTTTAGAATTTGAAGCTATCCCCTTTGGGCTGAAAACATCCCTTTCATACGCTCATCCGCTTGAGACCGAGTATGGTAATCTCAAAGTGGGAGTGAATCTTAATTTCTATAAGGCTTCAGGCTACATTCACATGGTCAGTGATGATTTTACCGTTATCCTCGCACCCGACTCTGTGCACGTAACAGCCACAGGTGAAGGGTGGGTAACAAAAGGAGGGATTCAAGGGCATTTGGATGACCTGAATACAGATAATCTTGAGTTTTCAGAAACTTTATCAGATATCACCATGGGAATTGATCTAGGCTTGATCTTAGATCTTAGAGAACGTCTACATCAGGAGGTCGAGATCCAGTTATCTCTGCGGAACCTGGGAGCTCAGTATAAGTGGTCAAATTTGAGCCATGAAACATGGACATTTGAGCAGCATTCACCTGGCGTCTTCACAGCAGTTGATAGTATCGAACAATATCAGGTCACTGAAACAACTGTTCTTGGAACGCAAGCAGAGTATAGTGTAAATATTCCAACAGTTCTGAACATAAGAGGATTCTATCAACCTGTCCATAATGTGCTATTGGGTGCTGGAATCGAGAAAGCATTTACCGATATCACTCGATTCGGTTATAGCCCGGATCTGGAAATTTCTTTTCAAGCCAACTATTATCCTGTACGCTGGTTGGATTTAAACTACTATCTCGCACCGAGATATGGCGATCCCACGCATACCTTTGGAACTGGCCTTCATATCGGTTTTCTGGACACCGGTCTATCTCTTTCATTCCTGAATGGTTTGAATAGCAACGCGAAAGGTGTTGGTTTTACCTTTTATAGCAGCATGCACTTTTAACAGGCAATATAATCGAATTAAAAAAGGCCGGATGATTCCGGCCTTTTTTATTCTTCAGGTAAATCTATCAGGGGTTCCCAGAGCCCTGCTCCTCTGGACCAAATCTTCTGTCCTTCATATACTGCTTCAAATCACTTCTGAATCGAGACTCAAAACTAAGATAAAGTAACTGTTGTTGCGGGGTCAGGTAGTCAGGTAGCGATTTTATAAACTCATGTTTTATGTCATGCATCTTTTTTTGGCTATCATTGTACTTCAAGATCAATTTATTGACTTCCTCCTGACTCACACTGCCTTTTTTCAACAAGGCTTCGCCCTCATGATCTAGTGCTTCAAATTCTTTTTGGGCTTCTTTCAGTTTTCGTTCATGTATTTGGATCATGGGCAAAAATGTAAGCGTTTGATCCTCAGTCAGTTCCAGAACTTCTACGAGTCTCCAAATCCTGATCGCATCCATATTATGTGGATGCATACCCTTTCCTCTGGATTGAGCCTGTATTGATATCCCCAGAATGAGGATGAGGGCCAATGTTTTCATACTATTTCGCATATTATGCCTCCCTTAAAAAGCTTACCAAAGCTTCCATATCTTCTTCATCCATGAGATCATCCATGTCAGCACTATATGAAGTAAACTGCTCATCGATCAAATACTCAATACCCTGGTTAAAAAGTTCCTGCTCAATGACGTCTTCTGCTTCGCTACTATTTGTATTCGTCCATGAACTTTCCCAACCAGCAATCATGAGCTCACCTCCAGGAAGAGTCAAATCCTCACCGTTCCCGGGGATCATCACATATGTCAGCATGAGCAAAAGACCAAGAACGGGAGCCAGATATGCCACTTTTCTACGAACGGCCCGTTTTCTGATCTTGCGATGCGTCCCTGCCAGTACTGCTTCGATATCTATCGGCGCAGCTGCATGGATTTCTGAAAGATTCTTCTTTAAGTATTTTTCAATATTATCCATTTTCACCCACCTGGGCCTTCATAAATGCCTCGATTCTTTTTTTCCCCTCATGAAAATGTACTTTTGCCGCATTCACCGAACACCCCACCGCTTCAGAAATTTGAGAAAAAGGTAGATCTTCATGAATTCGAGCCACAATCACAGCACGCTGTCTTGGAGTGAGGCTGACCAAACTTTTCTCAAATAGATCTGATTGGAAGTTCTGTTCAGTATCCTTCACAGGATCAGAGCCGGACATTAATTCCTTGATATCTTCGAGAACAGAAAATGTCCAGCGTTGCCTTTTTTTAAGGTGCGAATAGCTGAGATTAATCGCAATTCTGAATATCCAGGTCTTGACAGAGGAATTACCCTTAAACTGGTGACTTTTTTCCCAGACCCTGACAAAGGTGTCCTGCAGAATATCCTGGGCGTCCTCCACATTTGAAACCATACGAAGAATGAAATTATTCAATTCGGGTGAATATTCTCTGACCAGTTGATCAAAAGCCCGAGGATCGCGGTTCTGTACTTTTTCAAAGAGCGAAATGTTCGAATCACTTCTCATTATCGGGTACTTAGACCCCTAATGATGAAGAAAGGTTAAGCAGTAACTGGAATCAGATTCAATGTCCATTAATTATCAAATATCCAGATGACAGAAAAATATCGGAATCTCTTCTCAGCCTGCTGATTTTCGAAGATCAGATAATCTGAAGACCACGGTACATCAAGGTACTGTGACCAAAGTGGATCCTGGAGCAGGTTACTATCAGTATAAGCCAGAATCAATGCGCTGACTTGCCCGGAAACAGTTAAATTTAATAAATGGGTAATGTCAACGCTCCCTGTGCTGGCCGATTTTATAATCGTCATATTTTCCGGGTCAAGGATACCCGGATTCACATCAATCAGATGATTCCCCCACAACTTAACACGTCCGAAAAGCGCTTTATCGAATAATAATATTTCCTGAGTAAGCTGCCAATTGATCTGTCTTTCAAACCAGACCCAGTCACCGGGATCATTTGTTTTCGAGGCCCCAACTTTAATGTCCATCATCCAGGGTAATTCCATCTGCGCCTGGGCATGATATCCGCTACGCAAGTCATTGGCCTGATCTGACTGCCACGCTCCCAGAGTAAAGGAAAGTGCTTCAAAGGTCAAGTGTCCCTGGAGATGATGAATCGTAGAAGTGGAAAATACTGGATTCCAGACGCGATCGAAAACCAGATTTTTTGTTTCGTAATTGATCATTAGTGGACCTGATGAAAATTGGGCATCGACCAGGGGTAGCCAGTTGGAAAATCCTAAATTTCGAATCCCAAGATCCAGCTTGAAATGCTCCCATTCAATTCTGGGCATGGATAGTTCCAAATAGTGAAGCTCACTCTTATTGCCCCCCAGCTGTTTTGACATCCCGCCGATTTTGACATTCAGGCCAGACCATCCAAGCAGATCAAATCGCCGGGACCAATATCCAAGAATATTCAATGACTGTCGCTTGCCAACCTCCCAATTCCAGATTCCTGTCTGAACTGATGCGAATAATTCATTCCCTTTGGATGAATCCTTACTTGTCCAGTGGATATTGCCATTCCACCGATCTGAATTGAGCTGGAGATCATCATTATAGGTATAAGTTTGATTTACCGTATCCACTTCAAACAGATACAGGGGATTTATTTGGTGATTATACCCCAATTCAAGTCGCAGAAAGGATGTCTCAAGCTCACTTTCGATCTGGATCCTGTGACGCTGTTCATCGTAGGGAGTAACATACAGATATCTCTGATGAGATCTTAATTTTGTGGTCCAGCCATATCGGGTCCATTTTCCCAGACTATTATGATACCACACGGTAAAGTCAGTAAAATCTGCTTCTCCCTGTTTATAATTGACCATGACAGAAGGTGCTGTGGTGTCTGCAGGAGCTGTTAGTGCGGGGTGGAACTGATTCCATAGGGTTCCATCCGTCTCTCCTGAAAGCCACCCTTGTTTATCTGTATTTAATATTTCACCACTGATGGGATTAAGGCAAGCAAGGTCTTGCCAATTTTCCAGAATAATGCCTCTGAGCCCAAATGGTCGATAGATCTGTAAATTTCCCCAGGTCCCCGGTACCGCACCAAAATCTGGTACATCGTTCTGATAGCGTGCTGGTGGATCCAACTGACCAAAGGTAAATGAGACAAGGCAAATGGATATCAGTCCAAATTTAAAATTTTTCAACTCAAATCCGTTTCAGACCGTGCATGAGGAGCTGCCGATCGATCAAATCAATGAATGCTGCGCCAAATAGGGTGAACAAAATCGTATTTGAAACCATATGCATGACAAAAAAGAGCATACCCGTACCGATCGTAGCCAGAAGTGTCCCTTCAGTCATACCGGCACTCAGGGGAAAACTGAGAGCTGTGAGCAGATCAAAAATAAAGGTCAGGATAAGCCCTAAAAACCCCATAATTATGGATTTTGTCAGGACGGACTCCTTTGATATCAGCCATTTAGCAAGCAAACCTCCTGATAGTCCACTGAGACCAATGCCTGCTATTTGGAATAAATATAATATTGGGAACCCTAAACCTGAGCCAATGGGATTTATTGCTGAAAATAGTGCCTCTCCCAACATCGCAACAAGAAAACCTTTCCCAGGCCCCAAGGCAATTCCGCCTAAAAAAGCTGTGAGGGTAACTAACTCCATATTCGGAATAAAAGCGAATACAACGCCCACAGTAGAAATGAGACCAATCCAGAGTGACATGAGCGCCAATCGTCGATAATCCAACACTGACATCATCATGGGAGGGTCATTCAATTCCTCGCTCCTCAAGTCCACCTTTCAGCAGTGGGATTCGAAAATAATTGAAACGATTGGTCCAGTTGCCAGACTCATTGTCCTTTGAGATGGCTTCTCTCATCATATTCATTCGAGCATCTGTTTCGTCGATCAGATGAAGCAGAAGCGCCTCAGGAAATTTTGGTTGTTTGGGTGATTGCCACTCATACTTCCCCTGATGAGAGAGAATCATATGTTCGATTTTGAGTTGCAGGTCATGTGGAAAATCCATCATGCCCTTAATGGCATCTCTCACCACATCCCGACCCAGGATAATGTGTCCAATCAATATTCCAGAATCTGTGTATCCTGGCTTTTGGGCAGGATTCAATTCAAATATTTTGCCGATATCATGGAGAAGAATTCCTGTCAACAAGAGATCCTGGTCCAGGGCATAATGTTTTGCCAGGAACACGCCCACTTTGGCCATGGACAGGATATGTTCAAGGAATCCACCAAGCCAGGCGTGGTGAAGTTTCATGGAAGCTGGATGAGACTTCAGAATCTCTGCATTTTCCTTGTAGAGTTTGCTGATCAAAGTCTGAAGGTGGGGATTTTTCATGTTTTTGATGATCCCCGCCAGCTCTTTCCACATTTGCTCTACATTATGCTTAGTGGTCGGAATGAGGCTTGCCAGATCAAAACCATAGTCGGCATGTTTTTCGGAAGAGGCCTTTGCAATATCTACCACTTCCAACTGAAGACGATCTGCATATTCACTTACCCGTCCCTTGACAACAACAGCATCTCCCTCTTCAAACGATTTTTCGAAGGCCGGAACATCTTCCCACACCTTTGCTTCAATGGTACCGCTATTGTCCTGAAGTTCTAATTGCAGATAGGGATGATTATTCCGGGTACTCCTCAGATGTTTGGCCCTTACAAGGAAAAACCCCTGAATACTCGTATTCTTTTTAAATTTCTTTATCTGCGTGATCTTGGCTTTCATGCGTAGGTACCCTTCATGCTATTCTCGCGTAAACAGTTTAATCCGTAATTAGCTCGCAGACAAATTCATAACGAGGCAAGATAGTTTGTAGATGTGTGTTCCCAGATGTAGTTTGACTGGAATAAATAAATTGTAATCATATCAGGAGCAAATCGCAAGTTTAAATATGTCTGCCATTCAAGAAGATTACATCCTGCGTATGATCCAGATGATGGGAGAACTCTTGATCGCCGCAATGCATCTGAAGGAATCAGGGAAAGTGAGTGAGGCAGATCAGGCTTTGGATAAAATTTTGGGAACAATTCTACCATCTCAAGCAGATCTGATCGAGATGGTGGATGTTGAAACGGCATACAGACTGCTTGGAGAGTCCCGTCTTGTGGAAAGCTATATTGATCTGCTATTGGAAAAGGCCGAACTAAAATATGTCTTAGGGGAATCATATGTCGGGCAGGTGCTGGTCCGACAGACCGTAGAATTCTTCATTATATATGTGACCAAAAACCGCAAATTGAGTCCAAAGGGAAATCTTTTGTGTGGCAGACTTTCAGGTCTGGATCTTCAGAAGACCCTATCCTCAAAGGATTTCATACAATTTGAAGATCTAAAAAAAAGATAGAATCAGGGATTATTCCAATTGGCTGACATATTTTTCGTAGTCTTCCTCACGATTTAAATTTCGTAGAGGCGTCTCTTCCTGCATCGGGAAATGATAAACCGGACATTTTTGCAATGCGCGATATATGGCAAGTTCCCGGTTCTTTAGTGCTTCCCTGAAAATGGGCACACAGGCACGATTATAAAATGCAAAAAGCGGTTCTTGCCTCCCATCGACACAGACCGGGATGACGGCTGAAACATTGTTGATATGCTCTCTCAATTTGTACACGAGATCCATATCGATCTGAGGGATATCGACAGCAATCACAAAATTATAATCTGTTCTTGAGGCAGCCAGGGCTGAGGTTAATCCCTCCAGGGGACCATCTCCAATATTTTGATCTTTGATGACGGGCAGATTAAGGTAAGCAATTTTTTCAGGATCATTGGCCGAGATAAGAATTCTGTCAAAATGTTTGCGGAGTATGCTGACCTGACGATCGAGAAGATTCTCATTTTTTATCTTCAGGAATCTTTTGTCCTTTCCCATCCTTTTTGCACTCCCCCCAGCAAGAATAATTGCGGTGCAAGATTTGAGTGATGCCATATGATCCATACTATATTCTCCTCATCTCCCTTCCAGGGTAAACCTCAGATTCTCAATATCCGTAATGGGCTTCTGACAAACATAGTCCTGGCAAATATAGACGGTCAATCCTCCATCAATAGATTTTTGATAACTTAAAAATCCAGCAATCTTTTCAATTGTATCAAAATCCTTATTTGGCCTGTAGAGAGTCAGTGCAAAGGGATTATAATAATTTTTGAGCATGTCAGTGACTGCTTCCAGATCAGACCGTTCTCCGGCGATTACCCATTCCTCCGAGCCCGACACTTGAATCTGTGTACTCTGGAGAAGGGCCGCGAAACCTCTCGGGGATCGATTGATCTGCTCAGAAAATACCGCACCAATTTCCCTGGATAAAGATTCCCATGCAGGGTTTTCAGTTATTCTACCTAAGAAGTGCAAATTGGCTGCTGTAACCGAGTTTCCTGATGGGATTGCGCCATCATATATTTCTTTTTGACGGATGAGTAAATCCTTATTCCTGCCATCCGTGAAAAACATTGCTCCTGCTTCCTGATCCCAGAAATTTTCCAGTTGAATGTTTTGTAGGCGGATCGCCTCTTCCAGAAATTTGGTATCGTAACTGAGTTCATAGTATTGTCGGAACCCTTGAATCACAAAGCTGTAATCATCCAAAAACCCATATATACTGACAGAATCCCTCTTCGGCATGTGGAGCAGTCTCCCGTCCTGCCCGATTAGACTTGTCTTGATATATTCTGCCAAATCTTTCGCAGCAAGCTCAAATCGTTCGTCACCTGTTACTCGGGCTGCCTGGGATAAGGATGCCAGTAGTAGACCATTCCAGTCGCACAATATTTTATCATCAAGACCGGGGTGAGCTCTTAACTCACGGATCGTGTATAATTTTTGCCTTAATTTTTCCCAGTCTCCAGTTCGGTACAGAACTTGAAAAGATTCCTCTGAACTCAGGTGAAAGATGTTCTTTCCAGAGGGCTGACCACTTGCCTCATCTTTAAAATTTCCTTTTGAATTCAAACCAAAGGCTATAGAAAGCAAGTCAAGTTGATCTGTCCCGACCACATCCTCAAGTTCTTTCCAGGACCAGATATAAAAAAGGCCTTCCCCTCCATCACTATCAGCATCCTCTGCAGAATAATATGCACCTGAAGGTGATTTTAAGTTATCTGTCAGATAGCTGAATATTTCATCCATGGTACGACGAAACAGTGGATCTCCAGTCGCTTCCCAGGCTTCAGTGTAAGCTGTGAGGAGCGTTGCCTGATCATAAAGCATCTTCTCAAAATGGGGAACATGCCAACTCGCATCGGTGCTATAGCGATGGAATCCATATCCTATATGATCAAAGAGACCCCCGAGACGCATCTTCTTTAAGGTGTTAACAGCCATATCTGTATAGCTCGAATTTCCCGTTCTATAGCCTTCCCTTAAGAGGAAAACCAAATTGTGGGGTGATGGAAATTTGGGAGCTGAGCCAAAACCACCTGCTTCCGGATCATATGCCTGTCGAAAAGCACCTGCCGCCTTCTCAAGGATCTCTTCTCCAAGATAATCCCCTTTGATTGTCTCATTCTGTTGCTGAATTGAGGCCAGTATCTGATCCATATCATTGGATATTTCTTCACGCTGGTTTTTCCATGCATCACTAATTCTCGGCAGCAGGTCAAGCATCCCCATCCTTCCAGACGAAGACACTTTTGGGAAATAGGTACCTGCGAAGAAGGGGTGTTTGTTGTGATCCATTACGATGGTCAGGGGCCAACCACCCCGACCAATAAGTGACGTAGCTACAGTCATATATAGCTGATCAATGTCAGGTCGTTCTTCCCGATCAACTTTAATGGAGATAAAATGTTCATTCAGCAGGTTTGCAACGCTTTCATCTTCAAATGATTCATGGGCCATTACATGACACCAGTGGCAAGTTGAGTATCCAATAGACAAAAAGATGGGCTTGTTCTCGTGCCTGGCTAAATCAAAGGCTTCCGATCCCCAGGGATACCAGTTCACAGGATTGTGGGCATGCTGAAGAAGATAGGGGCTGCTCGATAAGGCAAGCCGATTGGTATATTTATATATTTGGGTCATGGAGTCCCCTTTTGCATGAAAGTAATACAGTTGCGAGAATGAAAAAGCTGATTAGGTGCAATAATTTCAATTTCTGGATCAATGCTTGTTTCACATTCACAATATATTTAGGAGAATGATATTAACGATATTTTTTGTCATGTTTCTCTTCTTGGATACCAGGGTCATTCTCCTTGAAGATGTCCATATATTGATACAAAAAGGGATTTTCAGCTTCATCTTTGCCACTCTTGCAAGCACCTGTGTGTCAGACTATATTGGGCGGCTTTTTTTAACACATTAATGAGTTGATATACGCTGATAGCGGTACTAGAGGAGTAATAAAATGGGTGTGATGAACAAAATGCGAGACAACATGGCAGGTATCATGATCTTCCTGGTCGTTGTTTTCGTGCTCACAATGAGTGTCGGTGGATTGGTTGGCGGCGCCGATGTCATGGATCTGCTCAGTGGCAATCAACCCAATGCTTTCACTGTGGTAAACGGTGAAGAATTAAGTCGGGAGAGCTTCATGCGTTCACTGCAGAATGAACGCGAAAACTTCAGACAGCGGAATGGTGCAGAACCAACTGAAGATCAAATGGCTCAGATCAGCGATCAAGTGTGGGAAACAATGGTGACCCAGATACTCATAAGCCAGGCTGTGAAGGATCAGGATATCAGTGTCTCCCCTGAAGAAATACGTTATTTTTTCACTGAGAACGTCCATCCCAGCGTCCGTCAGTATTTCACAGGTGAAGATGGCGTCTTTGATTTTAATGCCTACCAGGATGCTATCAGTTCCCCTCAGGCTGCAAATTTCTTTGCCGCCATGCATCAACAAGTCGCTGCTGTTGTACCAATTGAAAAATTGCAACAAAAAATTATTGCCACAGCCCAGGTATCTGAGGCAGAAGTTCGTTCTGAATATATTGGTAAAAACATAAGCTATGATTTGGACTATCTCTTAATAAAATCTGCCTTATGGAAAAATGAAGAAGTTGAGATTTCAGATCAAATGATCAAATCTTACTATGATCAGCACATCGAAGATTATCAAAAAGACGAAACCAGGACACTTCAATACGTTTCCAGACAGGTTAAAGCCACTGCCAGTGATACGGCAAGAGCCATTAATTTGATCAATGATATTAAAACTGAGATCGCAGCAGGGGCAACCTTTGAATCCATGGCTGAGATCCATTCTGAAGGACCTTCTGCTTCAAACGCTGGATATCTGGGTTGGTTTGGGAAGGGCAAGATGGCACCTCCTTTTGAGGTTGCAGCATTTGCGGCTCCAGTTGGAAGAGTCGTGGGTCCGATTCTCACTCAGTTTGGTTATCATTTGATCAAAGTAGAAGCAAAGAGAACGACAGGTAACGCTCCCGAAGTTGAGGCTCGTCATATTTTAATTGAAATCCGTCCAAGTGAAACGACACGGGATCAAATACGTCGGGAATTGAAAAACCTTGAATTCCTTGCTGATGAGATCGGTTTTAAGAAGGCGACTGATTCCCTTGGTATGGAACCTGGCAGTTCCAATAAACTGAGGCAGAAAGACACCTTTGTGTCAGGTCTTGGATCGTTCCAATCTGCGGTGAGATTTGCCTATTTATCTGAATTGGGTGCCCATAGTCCGGTGATGCAAAATGATGAGAACTTCGCCCTATTTTCCCTTAGCGAAATTGATCCAGCCGGATCCCTCCCCCTTGATCAGGCCAAAGCATCTATCAATCGGAAGCTGATGAATGATGGAAAATTGGCTTTGGCCAAGGAAGCCGCAGAAAAATTAAGCAACGAGGTTAAAATGAATAATGATTGGGCCGCCATCCGGCTTGAAGGCAGAGAAGGACTTGATTTTGAACAGATTTCCTCAGCTCATGCAAATGAGGCTATCAGGGGACTTGGTCAATATCCTGAGATTTTTGGATATCTTGAAAATGCAGAGATCGGGAGCGTTTCCCCTGTGATCTCAACATCAAGAGGGTCTGTATTTGTCAGATTGAATGCCAAAAGCGATTTTGATGAAGCTGATTTCAATAATCAGTATGAGACCTTATACAAGACACTGACACAGAATCGTCAAAACGACGTCTGGGTGCAATATGTTAAATCTTTGCGTGAAAAAGCCGATATAGTTGACAATCGTCTTCGTCAACTCTAAGTCAATTTGAACCAAACGAAAATGGAGATATATGATCTCCATTTTCGTTTGTATACACTGATATTATGACACATGCTAAACAAATAAGACTTTATATTTTCATGTCATTCATTATGTTGTAATACTTGACTTTTAGGAGGGAGCGTTGGCAAAAACTAAGATGGTCATCATTGCTGTTGTTGGAGTTATTCTCATCATGCAATTAATTCCAGTAAATCAAATTAATCCACCTGTCGTGCAAAGAGCAGATCTTCCTGCTGAGGTGAAAACGATACTCGTTGAATCCTGTTTTGATTGTCATTCAAATGAAACGAAATGGCCCTGGTACAGCAGAATTGCTCCTGGATCATTCCTGATCACCCACGACGTGATCGAAGGAAGAGAACACCTCAATTTTTCTGATTTTTCTAACTTGAACGCCTTTGATAGTACCGATATTGCAGAAGAGATTATAGAAGTGCTTGATGAAGGCGAAATGCCTATTCTTCCCTATTTGCTTTTGCATCCTGATGCCAGCTTAAGTGACAGTGAGACGCGGGTATTGAAAGACTGGGCAAAATCACTCTTTCCTGAATAAATGACACCCACACGAAATTTCTAGAAGAGGAAACACATGGATATTGCAACAATTATTGGTCTAATTTTTGGTCTTGGACTAGTATTTTTCGGGATGTCCGAACCCGGCAACTTCACGCCTCCAGAGACTTTTTTTAATCTGCGAGGACTTGCCATCGTCCTCGGGGGGACTCTGGCTGCTACGCTAGTGAACTACCCTTTAAAAAATGTGATCGGAATGCTCAAGGTATCACTTCAGGCTTTCTTCACAAATGGGTCCAGCAATCATCTGGATGTAATCAACGAATTGGCGGCTTATTCTGAACAAGCCAGGAAACAGGGACTCCCATCCCTTGAGAACCGGCTGGATGGGATCAAGAATCACTATATGCAGATGGGATTTGAGAATGCAATTCTCGAGCGCGACCCCAAGAAACTTGAAAGTTTCCTTGAGAATGAACTCAATTCGATGATTGACAGACATGCAAATGGCCAGGAAATATTCTACAATATGGGTTCCTACGCTCCAGCATTTGGTCTGTTGGGAACAGTGATGGGACTAATATTAATGATGACTAAACAGGCAGCGACATCTTCTGTTGGAAGCTACGCAGCTGGTGCACAGGATTCCATGGCAGCATTGCTTCAGGGCATGGGTATCGCGCTTGTCACTACATTCTATGGCGTTTTATTGGCCAATCTGTTGTTCATTCCGATTGCTGGAAAATTAAAGAACCGATCGGATGAAGAAGTTCATGGCTTAAATATAATCAAAGCAGGTATTCTTAGTATTCATTCAAAAGAACACCCGCTTATCATGCGTGAAAAACTGCTAACCTTCGTCGACAAGGATACTCGTAAGGCAGCAAGACAAACAGACTGAAAAAGTTTATATGTCTGACCTTTCACTCACCTCAGAACGGGCTTCCAATTCCTGGAAAGTCACGTACAGCGATCTCCTCACAGGACTATTAGCCTTCTTTCTCCTGCTTATTATCAAGGCTGAACAGGAATCAAACACAACCTTCAAATTTGCAGCTCAGTTAAAAGACACGATCTATGCCAAGGTGATAAGAGAGAAAAACATTCGCAAACTGGATTGGCTGTATGTTGAGCATGCGGGACCCAAAGGTATAAAACTTCTCATTCCCTCGGAGATTGGGAATCAAAGCTTTTTTCAATCTGGTGATGACAAAATCGATGATAATTTTAATTTTTATTTAAAAACGGTCGCCGACATAGTCACAGGTTTGGAGTTGGAGCAAATTCCTATAAATTACCTGCCCATCCTGCAAAAACTGGCAGCATCAGGTCGAGCGATCAAGATAAATGTCCGCATTGAGGGCCATTCAGATGCCGTACCCCTTGGCAGGAACACCCGCTTCCGTGACAATTGGGATCTTTCTACTGCGCGTGCCCACCAGGTCATGCAATTCTTCATCGAAGAAACCCCCATACCCGCTTCATACTTCTCAATGTCGGGCTATGGTCCATTTCATCCCCTGGTCGATGTGAATCGCTACGATGAAAACAGGCGGGTTGAGATATATCTTGATATCCAGATGATTGAATTCAACAATGGCAAACATGTCTAAAAGACTCACCAAGGTAGCTGCTCAGGCCAGGGCCAGCTGGGTGCTCTCCTATGGCGATACAGTCACACTCCTGATCACATTTTTCATTATGATGATCACGGTACGGGCTGGCCAGATTAACAAGATTCACCGCTGGGTAAATGACAGACTCGACGAAGCGGCAATTGAAGTCCAGCAGGCAATGGATGATGCCGGAATCGAGGAAATTTCAGTAACTCGAAATTCAAAAGGTGTCCAGATCACTTTGGAAGATCCCCGTCTTTTTGAAATTGCATCCGCCCAGCCCCGAGCCACACATTTATACCAGCTGGATGCTGTATCGAGATCCATACAGAATTTGAAAATATTTAATCTTGAGCAGACTGTGCACAGGGACTTTTTACGGGAGATTAAGGCAGAAGGGCTGCAATGGCTGGTTGAAATCCGGATTGAAGGTCACACAGATGCAACGCCACTCACGAGAAATGCCCTATATCGTGATAACTGGGAATTAAGTGCTGCGAGAGCACAGTCCATCATGATCCAGCTTCAGCAACAGACAGGTCTCCCCTCCTCCATTTTTGCCATCGAGGGTTTTGGTGAATTTCAGCCGATTGGGGATAACGCCACTTTGGCCGGAAGAGAGTTGAACCGCCGCGTGGAAATTTATATTGGCGCGTCACTCGTTAAATCTCTCTGATACAAACCCTTCAGCAAATAGGGGCCTGAAATTTCAATAAATTCCCTTTTAAGCTGAAAGATTGAATTTATTATTCGCCTTAACAGGATTGGAACTTTTAACGAGCTTTTACGTTTAGGAACCCATGTATAGAATATTTGTATTGATTATTTTTTGTTCATTTGCAACGAGTATGGACCTATCGATCCTTGAGAAGACAAAAAACACCATCACGATAGAGCTTGGCATTCCAGAGCCATCGACCAAAACTTTTGAAATCGGTGAGGAATCGATTGAATCACCTCGATGGCCGGATGCCGAATTAACGTATGATGATGATCTTCATGCAATTTTACCTTTATTTAATCTGCCAATTCTCCTCCCTCCTTCGGGCACACTCCCTGAACTCCAGGTGATCGACTCAGAGATGAGTGCTGATGATCGTCTCATCAGTGTGAAGAACTTAGGTGCCAGGAAGGAACTTGAGCGTGAGCTACCCCCTTCAAAACATCTTGAGTTAATTCAATTGGAGCATGCAGAAGATTTTCGCTCTTTTAAAACAGGAAGCATTATTGTCTCACCCTACGCTATATCTGGTCAAAGACTGAAAAAGATGACCTTTCAGCTCGTCTTTCCTTTGGACAACATCAAGGGTGCAAGTCAGGACAACGATATTATTCCTGTTTACATAAACGGATATATGGCGTCAAAATGGGCAAAGGTACAGGAAGCAAAATTAGCAAAGACTTCACTAGAATTGCCGACAGGCCAGTGGTACACTTTTCCCGTCAATGAAGTCGGTATTCATCGAATTAACGTCGCTTCATTTGGGAGTAGCGTTCCTGAGTCAGATCCAGCAAGCTGGCAGGTCTATGCCCCGTATTATGAAGGCAGGTCCCTCCCGTATGAGCTTAGCAATACAAGTCCTACTCCGGAAAATCTAAAACAGATCAGCATGAGTGGTGTGGGTATAGATGATGGCTCATTCACGGGAGGAGATGAGATCCTCTTTTTTGCCCAGGCCCTCAATGGTGATTTCAAGGGTGATAATTTTACCCATCTATACGGAAAACAACGCTATTACTGGTTATGTGTACCTGATGATCAATCCCTCCAGGGAAATCAGGTCATTCAGAAGTCAAGTTCAACTGAGACCCCCACTCAAACGGTAACAAATTATGAGAAAAGATATTATCATGAGGAGGATTTACACAACCAATTGCATTCCGGTGAAAGCTGGGTCGGGGAAAAATTCACTGGAAAAGCTGACAATCTCACTCTCAGATTCACGGATGATCATATAGATCGTGATGCAGGTGTGAACCTAAACGGTCTTATGATCTGGGATTATGGGATTTACGGTTCAGGATTTACAATTAATTTTGAATTAAATGATTGGCCTATTGGCACCAATAAAACCATTTCTTCACTTTATAGGACAATTGCCTTCAGCGGGACTGGAAATGGTGCAATGTTGCAAGAGGGAAGCAATGGAATTAAACTGATTTATAGTAATGCTTCTGCGACACCAATCATCTACTTGGACAGCCTTCGTTTGACTTATAAACGCTACCTCGCTCCTTCTGCTGATTATTTATTTGGGACAGTAGACCTTCCTGGTGCGGTGAACAAACTTGAATTCGCTGATCTGAATACGGATTTTCGATTTTGGGACATCACGGATCCAACTGTGGTAAAAGAGTGGCGTCTGGTGAATGATCATTTTACCATCGCTGAAACGGGTAAACGCGAGGTCATTGGATTCATGAAGGACCAGCTCATTGATGTGAACCTGTCTGAGGCTGCAAATATGGGGACTCCGGAATTAAGACGAGAAGGGATTGAAGCTGATTATATCATCATCACACCTCAAATATTCATGGATGAGGCTCTAAGAATTAAGGAACTCAGAGAGACATTGATCAGCCCAGAGCACAGGCTCAGGGTAAAGATCGCCCTCCTGGATGATATCTACAGGGAGTTTTCGGCAGGGACCCTGGATCCTGCAGCCATTAAGCACTTTCTGCATTATGCCTATTTTTCCTGGAATCAGGCACAGGCACCCCCAAAATACGTATTGTTGCTGGGTGATTCTGATTTCGACTATCGGAACATTACTGGCCTCAGCAAAATGGTTATTCCAACCTATCAAAAAGATGGAGCTTCAGACGTTCTCTCCTACTCAACCGATGACAGGTACACCTATATTGCCTCCGGTACTACTGATAGTAAACCTGATATCGCGATTGGGAGGCTCCCGGCTCAAACTCCAGATGAACTAAATAGAATGATTGATAAGATCATTGCTTATGAGACAAGTCCTGAGCCAGGATTATGGAGAAACACGATAACCCTTGTTGCCGATGATCCCCTTCGACCAAGTACCGGTATCGAGACTGAGCATATTGTGGATACTGAGAACCTTTCTCGCATCCTGCCAAAGAGCATTTATGTTGACAAAATATACCTCACAGAATACCCTGAGGAGAAAGATCCAAACTCACCATATATCAAAAAACCCAAGGCCAGAGATGATCTGATCAAAAAACTCTATAATGGGACGCTGATGGTAAACTATCTGGGGCATGGCTCTCCGAATGTCTGGGCGCAGGAGAATGTTTTTACATCTGCTGACCTTGGTCAGGTAAAGACCGGAATGAAATTGCCGTTCTGGATAGCAGGAACCTGCGACTGGGCAAAATATGATGATATCGGTGCATCTTGTGTCCCCGAAGAACTGATGCTCATGGAAAATAACGGAGCTGTGGGGATTCTGTCTACGACAAGAAAAACTTATGCCAACCTCAATGAAATTTTATTATCCGACTTTTTTGACCTGCTCTTCCCTGACCCAGAGGGAAGTCGGTCAATAACCGTAGGCGCCGCCGTCATGATGGCAAAAAATGCTGGGGTTGGAATCAAACCAAACAATGAGAAATATATACTCTTATCTGACCCGGCCCTTCGGCTGGCCTCTCCAGCAAGGAAAGGTGAGATTCAATCGATCAACCCCTCCTCATTCAAGGCAATGGGCAAGATTAACTACTCAGGGATGACTGATACCAGTCTATCACCGGGTGCACAGGCAGTCGTTACTGTTTACGATACACCAACACCGGTGACGCGCCCAATTATAGTTCCAAATTCATCTTATACTCGTTATATCTCATATGTCTTATCTGGCAAACGGATATTTAGAGGTCTTATCTCCATTGATGACAAATTTTTCTCAGGAAATTTTATGCTCCCTAAGGATATTAAATATTCAGGTGAGGGTGGTGTTCTCAGTGTTCAATACTGGGATGATACAGGGATTGATGGAACCATGTATATTGATACCTTAAAATTTCTGGGTACAGATTCAACCAGTCTTGATGAAAAAGGTCCCGAGATTTTATTCCTTTCTGAAAATGCAGTCTTGTTGAATGGTGATCATTTTTCTGCAAACGAGGCTCTTGAGGTTGAATTGAATGACCCACAAGGCATCAATCTCACTGGTGTGGCCGGGCATGGAGTTACCCTCGCCATTGATGAGGACTGGGACAATGGAATAGATGTGACAGAGCTTTTTGAATATGATCTGGATCATTCAGATATTGGACGATTGTCTGCCTATCTTTCAGAGATCCCGCCTGGCGACCACTTGATCTCCATTAAAGCATGGGATAGTCAGAATAATCCGAGCGAAGCTAGCGTACGACTCTCATTTTTCGGAGCAAATGATTTCAGAATATTTGACCTGTTCAATTTCCCAAATCCAATGGTTGATCACACTGAGGTTACCTTCATGCTTTCTCATTCAGCCGATCTCAATTTTACTGTCTATTCCCTGGCAGGAAGAAAGCTTTTCACCGAAGATCTTGGATATCAATTCCAGGGATACAACACCTTTCCATGGAATGGTAGAGACCAGTATGGGAGCAGGTTGGCAAATGGTGTTTACATTATCGTACTGGAAGCCCGGAATAGTGGATTTGAGAAACCTGCACAAATATTACAGAAGATTGTTATTGCCCGCTAAATGAAGACCGTGAAATTAGTTCTGGCAAGTGCCTCTCCCCGGAGGAAGGAATTGTTGAAGCAGCTTGGTCTTGCATTTGAAACTGTTCCCAGTTCCGTGACGGAGCCGGCATTCACGGGAAAGAATCCCGTTCAATATGCGAGGGCTCTTGCCAAGGCAAAAGCATCAGAAATAGCAGAAAAATATCCCGATTCAATCATTCTGGGTGCAGACACAATTGTGCTGATTAATGATCAGGTTCTGGGAAAGCCCTTAGATGAACACCATGCATTTGTTATGCTTCGCTCACTTTCGGGGAGATATCACCATGTGATCACCGCATTTAGTCTGCATCATAAAAATCTTCAAATAGCCAAAGATTACCATATTCGCACTCAGGTGCATTTTAGAGAATTGCTTGAGGAGGAGATTCAGTATTATATAAATACTGGTGATCCCTTCGACAAAGCCGGAGCTTATGGTATTCAGGATTATTCCGGAGTCTTTGTGGATAGTATAAAAGGCTGTTTTTACAATGTGGTTGGTTTACCCCTGTCAGCATTCTACAGCAGATTAACGCATCTCCTGCGTGAGTTCGACCTTAAGATTCAATCCTAATCTAGTTATTTATTGCTGTTAGCATGCCTGCAAGAAAAGCGTGACATGGGCTTCAGGACCCTTGATTTACGGGGAAAAATGCTTAAACTCAGTTGCAGAGAACTAGAGGAGCAGACGTGGCATTTCATGAGGACTTAAGAAATCATCGCTTAAAAAAAGGTCTTATCCTTGAAGAGATATCTGAGGATACAAAAATCAACGTTCGCATTTTGCAGGCGCTTGAGCAAGGTGACTACCATATTCTTCCGGTTCCTTATATTCGTCTATTCATGAAGGCCTATGCTTTGGCTATTGATTACCCTGTTGAGGATATTCTCAGAGGATTGGAAAATGAACTAAAACTCACAGGCGAGCAGGGGATCACAACAAACATTTCGATTGAATCTGCTTCACCAGTCGACATGACCGGAGCCACCATCTCCGATGTTCAAAATATTCTTCAAGTCGACAAGAGCTCCCAGAGCAATTTCACGCGACTCATTGGAGGAATTCTGGTTCTGGTAATTGTGATCATATTCGGCAAGACATTGCTTAATCAGAGCCCTACTGACCTTGCCAATCGTAAACAACCACTGCTCCCTGAAATGAACCTCAGTCAAAGTCTGGACTCATTGAAAATATCCAATTCCCTGCTGTCTGCAGGCAAAGACAGTCTCACCATCACCTCAGTTGATTTCCTTTCTATTATAGTACAATCAGGATCCGCCCAAGGTGATACTATCTACCAATCACCTGGTCAATCCCACATCTTTATATTAAATGACTCACTAAGACTAAAACTGTATCCAAGCGATGCAGCCGTATTGTCGATCAAACAGGATACCCTACCTGGCTCCCCCTTCAGTAATTCGTGGCTTATCATTTCTGCAGATTCAAGCGGCGGTCAGCTAAGAACCTACTCCACGCTGTAAACGCCTGCATCTAATTAAGTCCTGTTAAGTTTTGTGGGAATTTAACCCACAACGCATTTATTCCATCGTTTGTAAGTCTGCTTGCAGCTCTAGTCATACATCCTAGCCCTTATTCTACAATAACAGACTTAATGAATGTCCGATTATGAATATATCTCCATTTTCAAATGATATGAGTTCCCTTTAGAATTTTTTCCAATTCTCGCTTTTTTTCTTGTATTGTGGGTAGTAAACCCTAATTTATGGGTAATAGTGGGTAATTATCCCTGCTATAAAAAGCTGAACGGGAAATGGGAACAAAAACATTTACAGGTGAATTTCGCTATACAATCGACTCCAAAGGTCGGGTGAATATTCCAGCGAAATTCAGAAAAGCGCTTCCGGATACCAGTGAGGATACTTTCGTGATCACACGAGGCCTTGACGAGAATTTAGTCGCCTACTCATTGGATAAGTGGCGGCAAAAGGAAGACGAGCTGTTGAAACTCTCTTCAATCAAACCTGAGCACCGTGCATTCAAACGTCAGGCCACTCGCTTTGCCACCCCTCTTAAATTCGATTCTCAGGGTCGTGTTGCAATACCTCCTTATCTCCTCAAACATGCGGACATTGAGAAGGATGTTGTAATAATAGGAATGATCGATGAGATAGAAATCTGGGATCCAGCAGTTTTGGTGCGCTATGAAGAAACTGAGTTCCGACTTGATGCTGAGGATATTGAAGCCATTGACAATTATACCAGATCATCGTGAGTCAGGATATCCAGACGCAATTTCGTCACATACCAGTGATGGTAGACGAAGTTTGTGCTCTGCTGATAAGCGATCCTTCAGGTATATACGTGGACGGGACTTTCGGCCTCGGCGGTCACACAAAAGCACTTTCTTCTCTCCTTAATGTTGATGCACAGCTGATCGGAATTGACCAGGATCAGACTGCTCTCGCACAATTCTCCCCAACCTCTGTACAGCAAAGCTTGCACCTTGAGTGCACTAACTTTGAAAATTTAGACCAGGTCCTCACAGACCTTAATGTAAACAAAGTCCACGGAATTCTTCTGGATCTGGGGCTTAATTCCTTCTCATTAGACGATCCTGAGAGGGGGTTTGCTTTCAGTCTCAAGGGTCCCCTGGACATGCGGTTTGATAGATCAGGCAAGCGAACGGCTGAAACTGTTGTGAATGAATATTCGGAGGAAGACCTGGCCAATATCATTTACAAGTATGGTGAAGAAAGGCATAGTCGCAGAATAGCGAAAAGAATCGTGGAAATGAGATCTATTAAAAAGTTGACACAGAGTGAGGAGCTCCGAGAGGCTGTAAGCAGGAGTGTCCACCCCCAATTTCGCAACAAGTCTTTGGCAAGAGTTTTTCAGGCGATCCGTATTGAAGTAAATCGCGAGATCGAAGTACTCTCAAAAATTCTGGATACTGCCATTCAGGTTCTTGCTCCCGGAGGTCGAGTCGCTGTTATCAGCTATCACTCACTGGAAGATCGTATGGTGAAAAGATATTTCCGTGATCTCTCTCAGGATGTGCCGCTCCAACCGGGAATGTGGGAGGATGAGGTCAAAATTCCGCTGCTTAAAGTAATAACAAAAAAACCCGTTACTGCGACACCGGCTGAAATTGAGATGAATCCCCGATCACGCAGTGCCAAACTGAGGGTTGCAGAAAGGACTGCTTATGCGTCCAAATGAAACTCGCAGTGAAATTTTAAAGACCATCCTCTATATCGGGATGATTCCAGTCGTTGCAGGTTTCTTGTTTCTCTATGTGTGGCTGGGTGAGGAAGTTAGAGCCAGCGCTGTAAAGCTGGATGAGCTGAAAGCTCAGGAAATCAGACTCCGAGGAGAGTACAATCTGGTGCAAGGTGAACGGAACCGCCTGCACAGACCGGATAATTTATCAAAACTTGCCCGGGAAAAACTGGATTTGGTCCAACCCAATCCTGAACCTCGTAAAATCAGGGTCCATTTTAAATGAGCATGACCTATAAAAAATTCCGCGGCCGGTATTTTATTGTGGTCGTGACTTCCTTATTGGTCTGGACCACGCTGGTCTCCAGAATGTTTTATATTCAGGTAATCGATGTGGATCATCTCGGCGATGCTATCGAATCCCGATTTGAGGGCAAGATATCTATTCCCCCACTCCGAGGAAATTTTCTTGATCGGAATGGGAAGAAATTAACTGATAATATTGAGCAGTTCACCTTCGCAGCCCATCCTCAAAAAGTCAAGGATAAGGATGCAGTAGCCAGATTATTCAGTAAGATTTTCAACAAATCGAAGCGTTATTATTTAAATCGGCTGAATACCGACAAACCTTATGTCTACCTGGAGCGCAATGTCAACCCCGCCCTAGGTCGAGAATTGAGTCACTCCCCACTCCCTGTAGGCATTCAAGTAGAGTCAGATGTACGTAGATATTATCCCTACGGTGATGTGGCAGCTCCTCTTATAGGGTTCGTTGGCACTGATAATCACGGCCTTTCCGGACTGGAATCGCATTTTGATCATCAACTTGCTGGTCTCAAAGGATGGAAAGAATTGGGGTCGGACGGCAAGGGGCATACCAGAATTCGAGGCGGGTTCAGAGAGCAGGAGGCCATCAATGGTGATGACTGCATGCTTACGATCGATATTGACCTGCAGGTAATCATTGAGGAAGAATTGCGAGCGGCGCTTGAAAAGCATGACGCCGATCGGGCAATGGCAGTCCTTGTTGATCCTGCCACAGGAGAAATCCTTGCTTTAGCAAATATACCGGGGTTTGATCCGAACACCAGATCTGAACTCACACAGGCTTCACTTACCTCCCACCCAATCATGTCTGCTTTTGAACCAGGGTCCACGTTTAAAGTTGTTGGTGCGACTGCCTTGCTGGAAACTGACGAGGTGAAGCCCACTGATGTCTTTTATTGTGAAAACGGAAAATTTTCGATCCATGGAATTGATATCAGTGATTGGAAAAAATTCGAGAATCTCACCTTCGCTGAAGTCATGCAAAATTCCTCCAATATTGGCGTTATTAAGGCAGTAGAAACTCTTGATGCCTCCACACTATTCGCTACTGCGAGAAAATATGGTTTTAGTGAAAAAAGCGGAATTCAGTTTCCTTATGAAAATGAAGGTTCTCTTAAAAACAGTAAATACTGGTCCAGCGTTTCCAAATCTGAGATATCCATTGGCTATGAGGTTTCAGTAACCAGTCTGCAATTGGCCATGGCATACTCCGCCATAGGAAATGGCGGAGTGTTACTAAAACCACAACTCATCAAATCAATTAATACTCCCGGTGGCTATGTTCAGGAAGTCGACCATATGGATGCCATAAGAAGGGTTGCCTCAGAGCGTACGATGAGTACCCTGGCTGGAATACTCGAGAATGCCGTCTCAATGGGAACCGGGTCCAATGCATATTTACCCAACCTCAGAATAGCCGGAAAAACTGGAACGGCAAAAAAACTCAAGGATGGTAAATATGTAAGTGAATATATTGCCTCATTCGCGAGTTTCTACCCTTCAGACAATCCAGAATATACCCTGATCGTGGTTGTGGATCATCCGAGAAAGCATGGATACACAGGCGGTATGGTTGCTGCCCCAGTAGCAAAAGAGATTTATAGACGCATTTACAACCTCCGCAGCCAAAAAGCAGAACCCTACTTACAAGCTGCGAATCCTGCCGATTTATACCAGGCTGCTCCCCCCCCTCACGAAGCAATAAAAGGTCAACTACTCAGTTCTGCCATACCAGTAATGAAGGTAAACGCAGGACAGCTTGAGATGCCGGATCTGAAGGGTATGAGCATGAAGATGAGTCTTTCTGGACTTTACGCCATAGGCTTAAAACCTGTGGTCCATGGGAGTGGGCGGGTGATTCGTCAAGTTCCCTCTGCTGGAAAACCAGTGACATTCGGTCAAACTGTTGAAGTGTTTCTGGGTGATTAATGCAATTAATTAAACTGATCAGTGCCCTTCCCGAAATTGTAAAAAGCAATGGCTCCATGACTTGCGAAATTTCAAGTCTATGCCATGACTCAAGAAAAGTAAAAAACAATGCCCTCTTTGTTGCAATACGTGGGCTCGTTTCAGATGGTCATGATTTCATAGAACAGTCAATATCTCAGGGAGCAGCAGCAATTATTTATGACCGCAAGGAAATCGTGATGCCAGCCGGCGTCAATGCCGTCTGCGTCTCGGATTCTCGAATGGCCTTACCCATTCTCGCTTCTGAATTTTTCAAACATCCAGAAGAAAAACTTAAACTGATTGGAATTACTGGCACAAACGGAAAAACAACGACCAATTATTTCATCCAGCACATCCTGTACGAATGTGGTATTAAGACAGGAAGAATTGGTACGACTGGTGCAGAATATCAGGGCATAACTGTTGATCTTATCCATACCACCCCTGAATCAAATGACCTGTACGAAATTTTATCTGGATTTGAGCAAGCTGGTGCTGAGGCTGTCACTCTAGAGGTGTCGTCTATCGCAATGGACCAGAATCGCGTGGATGGCTTGCAGTTCGACATCGCTATTTTTTCAAATCTTACCCAGGATCATCTTGATTATCACACGACATTTGAAGAATACCTGGAAGCAAAACAATCACTTTTCAAGAATTTGAGCACCCAGGCTCTTGCTATAATCAATGGTGACGATGCCAATTCAGAGAAAATAATCAGGGATTGTCCTGCACGGATCATTCGCTACGGATTTGGAGAGAACTGTGATTACCGGATTCTAGGTCAGACCGTCACTAATTCTGGCCTTGAACTCCAGATCAAGACACCGCTTCAATCGATCACTATTCATGCGAATACTATCGGTAAATTTAACTCATACAATTTATTAAGCGCCATTGCTGCTGCACTGGAATCAGGTTGCTCGCTTGATCTGCTCGGTAAAGCTGTACAAACCCTGCCCCAGGTACCGGGGCGACTTGAGAAGATGAAAAACAATGCACCATTCAAGGTCTTTGTTGATTACGCTCACACACCTGATGCTATGGAAACCATTTTAAGGACATTATCCGAGGCCTATCCTGGAAAAACACTAACTTCCGTTTTTGGGTGCGGTGGCGATAGGGACAAGGGGAAACGACCGATCATGGGTGAAATCGCTTCACGTCTCTCAACTACCACGATCATAACAGATGATAATCCCCGCTCCGAAGCTTCAATGGATATTATTATGGCAATTGTGATTGGCTGTAAGGGTCGTAACAATTTTACCATCATTTCAGATCGACGTACAGCGGTATTAGCCGCCCTCGAAGGAGCAGGAACCGATGATGTGATCGCAATCCTCGGGAAGGGACATGAACCCTACCAGGAGATCAAGGGTGAACGGCTCCCTTACAGTGATATGGATATCGTAAACAAATTTATGGAGCAGCATGGCTATTCAGCATAATACAATCATGTCACTCCCTGACATTTCAATTAAGGGGCAGCTTAGTGCCCCTGTCACAGGTGTCAGTATTGATACCAGAACTTTAAATGCAGGCGACCTATTCGTCGCATTTAGTGGTGCCCAGGTGGACGGTCATGACTTTATTCCAAAAGCCATTTCCCGTGGCGCTTCAGCTGTCATGGCCTCCACAGTCTGGGATGGATGTGAATCCTGGAATGAATCTGTCCCCCTGATCATCACCGAAGATCCAGTCAAATCTCTGGCTGATCTAAGCAGAATGCACCGTAACCGCTTTAATATCCCCATTATTGCGATAACGGGGACAAACGGCAAGACCACGACCAAAAATCTGCTCTCACATTTTCTGGGTACAAAATATTCAGTCCTTTCAACGATTGGTAATCTTAATAATCACATAGGTTTACCGTTGACATTACTTTCGCTGAATGAGACGCATGATTTTGCTGTCATTGAGATGGGAGCGAGTCAAAAGGGAGATATCAAATACCTTTGCGAGATCGCTCACCCGAATCAAGGTTTGATTACAAATATCAGCATGGCTCATACCGAATTCTTTCACAATATCGACACCATTCAGCATACCAAAGGTGAATTGTTTTCATATCTGCGCGAACATGATGGCCAGATCTTTGCGAATTTGGATGATTTGAGAGTCAAACAACTGGCTGAGAGCCTCAACACGGCAATCAGTTTTGGCTTTCACACCGGACCAGGTGTTGTCTTTGATCTGATTGAACCAGACGAGCAGGGGTTTTACAGTTTACGCTTCAATAATAACCTTATCCATCTTCCCCAGGTTGGAAAGGCATTCGCGCTCAATGCAGCAGCAGCGATGACAATGGCCATGCATAATGGTGTTTCACAGGAGGAAATTGAAAAATCCCTGGACACCTACCGGGGGGAAGCTGGTCGTATGCAATTTTTACCAGTTAATAATATCCATTTCTACAATGATGCCTATAACGCAAATCCTGCGAGCACCAGATCAGGTATTGAGACCATTCAGGCAATGGTGGCAACCGGGAGAAAAATCCTGATCTTTGCAGATATGCTTGAACTTGGGGATCAGAGTCGTGATTTCCACTTGCGGATCGCTGATCTCATCCTGAATGCCAAGTTTGATTTTGTATTTCTCTTCGGCCTTGAGGTAATGGTAATTGCTCAAAAATTTGAGGATGCTGGTTATTCGACTTTTTACCACAACGTCGATAAGGCAGCGACCATACAACATTTTCTACGTCAGGTAGCTGCAGGGGATCTGGTTTATCTCAAAGGTTCACGCAGCATGAAATTAGAGGATTTTATCACAGCATATAAGGAGAGAAACTGATGCTGTATCACCTGCTCCTTCCCCTTCAGGAATATTTCTCTGCCCTGAATGTATTTCGTTACATTTCTTTTCGCTCTGCAGGTGCTGCCATGACCGCCGTCCTGTTTTCATTTCTCGTCGGCCCGTGGATCATTCGTAAGCTGCACGAGAAGCAAATTGGGGAGACCATTCGAACAAACGGCCCCAAATCGCATGATGCGAAAGCTGGCACCCCAACCATGGGTGGATTGATTATCATCGGCGCTATCCTTGTTCCCACGCTCCTATTTGCTCGGCTTGACAACATTTACATCCAAATGATGATCGTCTCCGTCCTCTGGATGGGTACTGTTGGATTTGTTGATGATTATTTGAAAGCAGTTCGAAAATCAAAACAAGGCCTCATTGCCCGTTATAAACTACTGGGACAGGTTTCACTCGGGATCATCCTGGGATTTGTCATGGTACTTCATCCGGAATTTGAAGGTGTGAGCACTGCTACGACATTGCCTTTCTTTAAAGATCTGGTCATCGATCTTAAATCCTGGTGGCTATACATATCCTTCGTGATTTTTGTGGTCACTGCCACTTCGAATTCTGTGAATCTGAGTGATGGTCTTGATGGACTTGCCGCAGGATTGATGGCTATTGCGGCCCTTGTATTTGCAGGGATTGCCTATATCACCGGTAGAGCAGATTTTAGTCAATATTTAAATATTATCTATCTCCCTAGTGCAGGAGAGCTCACTGTCTTCTGTGCGGCCCTCATTGGAGCTTCGATGGGTTTTCTCTGGTTTAATGCCCGACCTGCAGAGGTCTTTATGGGCGATACTGGATCGTTGGCTCTGGGAGCCGCACTTGGGGCAGTGGCTGTGATGCTGAAAAAGGAATTCTTACTTCCCTTCGCAGCCGGAGTTTTCATTCTGGAATCGATCTCTGTGATCGTTCAGGTGCGCTATTTTCAATACACAAGAAAGAAGTACGGAGAGGGTCGTCGTTTGTTGCGCATGGCCCCTATTCACCATCATTTTGAACTCAAGGGGTGGGACGAGAACAAAGTTGTCATTCGATTTTGGATCATCGGAATTCTGTTCGCATTACTCACCTTTACAACATTTAAGATCAGGTAATCGTGGATACGGCTAAAGTAAAAGATAAAAAAGTAAGCATATTAGGCAGCCAGCGGTCTGCATTAGGTGCCGCCCGTCTATTGAGCCATTTTGGTGCAAAGGTTCTGCTCAGTGAAATAAATGCAGATCGGTTCACCAAGGAAAAAAGACAACTACTCGCAGAAATCAATGCCGAATTTGAATTTGGCTACCACTCCCAGGATGTCCTTGCCAGCGATTTTGTGATCGCCAGCCCTGGAATACCTGAAAATGTTGATATTATTCAAAAAATTCGGGCCAAGGGCATACCCATTTATTCTGAAATTGAATTAAGTTCCTGGTTTATCGAAGCACCAATTATCGCAGTCACGGGCTCGAACGGAAAAACGACTACTGTTAATCTGATCCATCACCTCCTGCAGACTGCAGGATACGACAGTTATCTGGGTGGTAACGTTGGGGTAGCAGCTTCAGAAGTTCTCCTTGCGAGTCTTAAGGACAATCCCAAAAAACCGGTATTCGTATTAGAGGTAAGCAGTTTCCAGCTTGACAATATCAATACTTTTAAACCGAAAGTTGCGGTAATCCTTAACCTGAGCCCAGATCATTTGGATCGATACCCAACGCTTGAAGCCTACTATGAGTCAAAATTGGGTCTATTCAGAAATCTGGATAAAGAATCAGTGGCTGTCATTAATCAGGATGATCCAGAGCTCGCCCAACGGGATATCCTTGCCGAGAATAAGCGCTATTATGCTGTCAGTAGCCCTATGGGCGCAGATGTCATGCTCGCTGAAGGTGTACTCGGTATGATGACTGAGAAAGGTTGGGAACCGATTATTCCAGCGAGCGCACTTCCCATTCCAGGTGCCCACAATTTAAGCAATGCACTGGCCGCCATCGCTGCCGTCATGGATTTTATACACCAGCCGGAGATTATTGCTCAGGGACTCATCACTTTCACTGCTGTACCGCATCGTATCGAGTACGTGGGTAAAGTCAATGGTATCCGGTGCTACAATGATTCCAAGGCAACCAATATTGCCTCCACTGAGGTCGCCATCCACAGTTTCCCCCAATCAATTTGGCTTATCCTGGGTGGAAAGGATAAAGGTGGGGACTTCTCAAGCTTGATTCCCCTTATGGAACGACATGTACGTGAAGTGCTCCTGGTGGGCGCTGCTGCTGAGATAATCGAAACCCAGATAGGTCGATCCATTCCATCTTCCAAAACTGGGACCATTGAAGCAGCTATCGAACGTTGTCTTAAGTTGGGCAAGGAAGGAGACATCCTTCTGCTCTCCCCTGCTTGTGCCAGTTTTGATCAATTTGACAATTATGAAGCACGGGGAGACCACTTCAGATCTCTCATCAAGGCCCGGGAAGGATGGTCCATGTGAAACGGTTTCATTTAGATAAAGTCTTGTTTATCATAGTTGTTATCCTTTTTGTGGCTGGATCGGTAGTTATGTATTCTGCTTCAACTTCCCAAAATCCTGATTCGACCCACTATTTGAAGCGTCATCTGATCAACGGGGGCATCGCCATTATTCTGGGTATCTTCTTCGCCCGTTTCCCACATCAATATTTTCGTCCACTTCGCCACGTTATTCTCCTTGGTATCTTCGTCCTACTAGGAGGTGTGCTAGTCTACAATAAGGTCAATGGATTTACCCATCCGGCGCGTTGGTTATACTTTGGTAAATTTAGCTTCCAGGTGGCAGATTTTGTGCGACTGGGGATGATCATATACATTTCCGACTACCTGCACAGGAAGCAGCACCTGCTTGCTGATTTCAAAACCAGTGTGCTTCCGATATTTGGCCTTGTGGCAACTGTTGTTGTTCTCATTGCAGTGCAACCGGATCTTTCCTCGTCATTGATGATCATGATGCTGTCACTCATTCTTTTTTATCTCGGGAATGTCCAGATCAGCCACATTTCAGCCTTCCTTTCCCTGGGATCTGTTACAGCTCTCGTTTACGCGTGGAGCAATGCATACATGTGGCAGCGAATCAAAACCTTTATGAGCGATAATGTTGATGTCGCTAATGAAGGATTTCAAGTCCATCACTCGCTTATGGGGCTCGCCCATGGCGGTATTGCCGGTGTTGGATTGGGAAACAGCTACGTCAAAGACCTATTTCTTCCTGAACCGCACACTGACTTTGTATTCAGTATACTGGGTGAAGAATTTGGATTTATCGGCTCTTTTATTTTTCTATTCCTGTTTTTGCTCCTCTTTTTAAGAGGTCTGAGAATCGCACGGAATTCAGCTGACTTCTTCAGCATGCTGCTTGCAATCGGGATCAGTTTTTCACTCTTTAGTTTTGCCATGGTCAATATCGGCGTAGTCACAGGGTTTTTGCCCGTTACGGGGCTACCCTTACCCCTTATCTCCTATGGTGGATCAAACCTGATTATTACGGCTATCATGTTGGGCATCCTGTTCAATATTTCTTCAAACAATGAATCGGGGAAAATTCTTTCCTCGGAAAGGATGTTGAATCTTGAGTACTGATTCCTTGCATAATAATACGCTTAGAGTGGCCATAGCCGGTGGTGGGACAGGTGGACACATTATTCCTGCACTTGCCATTGCTGAGGAATTGCAGCGTACGCTTATCGATCAGAGCGTATTTGCCAAAGTCTCTTTCCTTTTCTTTGGGAGTGATTACGGGATGGAGACCAAAATGATTCCTGAAGCTGGATTTGAACTTGTGACCCTGCCGATACGGGGTCTTTCCCGATCAATTTCCCTTTCCGGATTTAAGCGTAACCTCATGCTTCCCGGACGCTTAGCCGTTTCCATCAATCGGGCAAACAAATCACTACGCAGTTTTAATCCTCACATTCTGGTAGGTACAGGTGGGTATGCCAGCGCCATTCCAGTACGACAAGCCCTGAGAAATCAAATTCCAGTCGTTCTGCAGGAACAGAACAGCTACCCCGGAATGGTAACCCGTCTTTTTGCAAGCAAGGCCAAACAAATTTTTCTCACCTATGAGGATGCCAAGCAATATCTCAAGGGTGCCAATACCCTGTTGACTGGAAATCCCATCCGAGAATTTTCCACTCGTGTCAATAAACAACAGGTCGCTGATTTTTTTGGTTTGAGTCCTGAGCTTCCCACGCTTTTCATCCTAGGCGGTTCTCAGGGAGCCCGGGCGCTCAATGAGCACTTCATTCATAAGTCAGCTCTATATCTTGACAAACTTGACATGCAGATCCTCTGGCAAACGGGAAGAACAGACTATGAGTACTGTCAACGCCATGTAGGAACAAATTCTCGAATCACGCTGGTACCCTTTATCAATGATATGGAAAAGGCCTACTCTCTGGCTGACCTTATGGTATGCCGTGCCGGGGCAATGACGCTTACTGAGATCAATCATTTTGGTCTGCCCGCAATTTTGATTCCCCTGCCCTCTGCTGCTGCAAATCATCAGGAATTTAATGCCCGGAGCCAGGAGCAGGTCGGTGCAGCCCGGGTTGTATTAGAATCTGAATTAAACGAAGGCGCCTTTCTACCAATCCTGACTGAGATTTTCACTGATCGTGATCGCTTGATTCAAATGAGTCAGGCATCGAAAGCATTAAGAAAGCCTGATGCCGCAAAAGAAATATGTAACTCTATCTTAAGGATTGTTAACTCCTGTGTTTAACTCAGTACAAAATATTCACTTCGTCGGTATAGGCGGCATTGGAATGAGTGCCCTTGCTCTCCTATTGAACCAACTGGGGAAAAAGGTGTCAGGATCAGATCAGGCTGAGAGCACCCTCCTTGATACATTGAGAATTGCTGGTATTCAGATTCATATTGGTCATGCTGCCGAATACGCCATCAATGCCGAATTAGTTGTCTATTCGAGCGCGGTGAAGACTGATAATCCTGAACGCATGTACGCTGAGCAACACGGTATACCTGAGATACGCAGAGCGGAACTTCTGGGGCAGATCGCATCAAGTTATAAGCATACCGTCGCAGTTGCCGGGACTCATGGAAAAACGACGACCACGGGCATGTGTGGTCAAATCCTGGTTCAGGCCGGGTGTGATCCCAGTATTCTGGTGGGAGGCATTTTACCAAACTTAAAGTCCAATCTCCGATTGGGAAAACGAGATTACATTGTCGTCGAGGCTGATGAATATGATCGATCCTTTCTTGCCCTCCAGCCCGATAGCATCATTGTGACCACCCTGGAAGCTGACCATCTGGATATCTACAAAGACATCCAGGATGTCCGTGATACCTTTTTACAATTCATTTCGAAGTTGAGTCATGGCAAATCATTGGTTTTGCAGGGTGATGACTTGGAATTAGTCAATCTGGCAAAGAAAAGTCCTGTTCCCGTCGTCACGTATGGATTATCAGATATGGTTCATTATAGGGCAACAGGTCTCCATCTGGATACTTTTACCAGCTCTTTCAAGATCCAGAATCAGGGAGAACTTCTCGGTGATGTCACGCTAAATATGCCCGGTCGGCACAATGTGATGAATGCCTTGGCCGCAAGTGCCCTCACCCATCAAATGGGTATTGAGTTTAAGCATATTAAAACAGGTCTGGAGTCATTCCGTGGAGTAGAACGCCGCTTCGAAAAAAGAGGTATCGATAAAGGAGTTCTGTTCATTGATGATTATGCCCACCACCCGTCTGAGATTTCCGCAACCCTTGAAGCGGCCAGAAGTGGGTGGCCGAATTCACGGATCATTGCCGTTTTTCAACCACATTTGTATTCAAGAACCCGCGATTTTGCGTCTGATTTTGCTGAGGCTCTTTCCAGGGCTGATATCGCCATAATAACCGACATTTATCCTGCTCGTGAGCGTCCAATTCCCGGTGTCAGCTCAAAACTCATTGCCGATTATTCCAATAAGGTGGAGTTGGTCGCAACCATTGCCGATGCCCATGCACTTTTAGCACCCCGGCTTCAAAAGGATGATATTCTCATCACCCTTGGTGCAGGTGATATCTGGAAACTCCATACATTTTTTCTTGGGGGCAACAGATAGATGGCTAAAAGTGCGATCTATAACATCCCCCCAACGAGTTGGGCGTTTACCACGGCTCTTGTCTTGATCGTGATAATGCTGGGATTCTTGAGTCTGAGCTATGCCAATTTCATGAGAACTGACTCCATAAGAGCCATTAATGTATATGGACAACGGACGATGAGTCAGGAAAGAGTCAGCAGCTTGATTGATCCCTACCTTGGGAAACCATTAAGGGCACTCGATCCTGGTAAATTACAGAATAGTTTTTTGGAATATCCACTGATTCGCAGCGCAAAAGTGACGAGACATTATCCGGATATACTGGATATTTATCTATATGACATTCTTCCAGTTGCCTACATAAAACTGAACGAGATCATGACCCTCGATGACAAGGCAACACTGCTGCCACTCCCTGACAAGGGAATGCTTTACAATCTCCCGATCATTACAGGTATTCAGATCGAACCCATGACAACTCAAATCGGCACGACGATTTCTGACGAAACCGTCAATATGCTGATCAATTTTTTAAAATTAATTCGCCGTGAATATCAAAATATTTACCTGGATATATCTGAGATATCCTATGACCGCAGGGGTGTCAAATTGATCTCTGCAACCAATGGAACGACTGTCTTGATGGGTAATGAAGATGACGCGGTTGTGAACAGCCAAATTCTTGCAGCATTCATATCTGAAGAATCTGATTCGGGGATAATCAGTCCCTACCAGTATATCGATCTGCGATTTGATCGTCAGGTTATCGTAAAGGAGCGAAATTAATAATGAATAGCCGTGGAATATACATTGGCCTTGACATAGGGACCTCAAAGGTTTGCGCCATCGCTGCTGAACCCGACCACGATGACATACTGAAGATCGTTGGAGTTAGCAGTTCACCTTCGACGGGTCTGCGAAGAGGCACCATCGTTGACATCGAAGCAACTTCCAACGCGATTCGTATGGCATTGGATGCAATCGAAGCCAGCGCAGGTATCAAGGCTCAACAGGTCACTGTTGGAATTGCTGGCGAGCATATTTTCAGTTTGAACGCCACCGGTGTCATCGGTATAGCGGACTTGAGCAAAAAAAGTGGCGAAAAAGAGCTGGAGATCACAGAGGAGGACGTCGAGCGGGTTATTGAGTCGGCCAAAGCTGTTGGTTTGCCAAATGGTCGTCAAATTATCCATGTTATTCCTCAACAATTTGCCGTAGACGACGAAGGTGGGCTCAGAAATCCCATCGGTATGAATGGTCGTCGTCTTGAAGCACAGGTACATCTGGTGACGTCTGCCACAGCAAGCACAAAAAATATCATTTCCACTGTCCGTCATGCCGGTTGTCAGGTCAAGGATTTCGTACTGGAACCAATTGCTTCCGCGCAGTCGGTACTTACCGAGGAGGAAAAGCAGATTGGTGTAGGCCTCATCGATATCGGGGCAGGAACGACGGATGCCATCGTCCTTTCAAAATTTGGTGTGGAGCATACAGTGTCTCTCCCCTTTGGCGGTAATCAGGTCACATCTGATATCGCCGGTATCCTGAGAATTACAGAAGAACAGGCAGACGAATTAAAACTGAAATATGGTCATTGTTTCACTGAGGAAGCCAAAGCAGACAAGGTCTTCGACGTGAAGGGTGCTGGTGGCCGCCAGGATCGCAATCTAAATGAAGTTGAATTCTCCATGTACATCGAAGCTCGGATGGACGAGATCCTGAAATTGGTGAAAAGCAATCTTCAGGAAAATGGTATGCTCAAACATCTTCATTCAGGAATTGTGCTGACTGGCGGTGGATCCAAGATACCTGGTATCCTTCCCCTGACGGAGCGGGTGTTCGATCTCCCTGTGCGTCTGGGAAGTCCCATCGGTTTTAATGATGCGACTGGAATGATCGACAGTCCAGAATTCGCAACAGCAACCGGATTGATTGCATACGCAGCCAAATTTCAGTCAGAGGACACAAAACGAATAGATGGTAGTAGTCTGGCCAGTCTATTCACAAGAATTAAAGAGTTTTTTCAAAATAATTTTTAATGAACGATCAAATACAAAACGGAGGTTACAAACATGTTATTTGAATTCGATAGTCTAAAGGAACAGAAAGCACGTATTCGGGTAATAGGTGTTGGCGGTGCCGGCA
This sequence comes from Fidelibacterota bacterium, assembly GCA_021734325.1. GTDB lineage: Bacteria > Fidelibacterota > UBA8477 > UBA8477 > JABMPR01 > JABMPR01. The sequence goes on from JAIPJF010000010.1 coordinate 96,959, forward strand.
GCAATGCCATCGATCGCATGGTGGACTCTGCACTTTCCGGTGTAGAATTTATCGCTGTTAACACGGATGCACAGGCTTTGGAACACAGCAAAGCAGATGTAAAGATTCAAATCGGTAAAACAATCACCAAGGGTCTTGGTGCCGGAGCCAAACTTCATGTTGGTGAAGCTGCAGCTGAAGAAGATTCACAATCAATCGCCGCTGCCCTGGATGGTTCAGATCTCGTATTCATTACTGCTGGTATGGGTGGTGGTACCGGTACTGGAGCTGCACCCGTTGTTGCCAGAATCTCCAAGGAGATCGGTGCGCTTACCATTGGAATAGTTACCACCCCCTTCCGCTTTGAGGGTCCACCACGTGCAAAACGTGGCCGGGAAGGCGTTGAAAAACTCCGCGAATATTTGGACACCTTGATCGTAATTCCCAACCAACGTCTGCTTTCCATTGTTGAAAGAAGCACGAGCATGGTGGATGCGTTTCTTGAAGCTGATTCAGTGCTTCATCAGGCCACACGAGGTATCTCAGATCTCATTAACGTCCATGGTCTTATCAATCTCGATTATGCCGACGTGAAAACAGTCATGGAAGGCATGGGCGACGCCATTATGGGCACCGGTATCGCTTCTGGCGAGGAACGCGCTGTATTGGCCGCACAGACTGCTATTTCATCACCTCTGCTGGACGACACCAATATCAAGGGAGCACAGGGTCTCCTAATTAATATCACCGGTGGACCTGACATGACGTTGGCCGAAGTTGATGAAGCTTCCAATCTCATTTTTGATGAAGTTGGTGAGCAGGCAAATATCATCCTTGGCGCTGTCATTGATGAGAATATGAAAGATGAAATCCGGGTTACTGTCATTGCGACAGGTTTCCATCAGGCGGGTGAACTGCGTTTTGACCATCGAGATATGCAGCCTGCGCGAGCCTATCATCCAAACTCACAGATTGCTGAAGCAAAAGTACCTGCGGAAATAACTATTGATAGACCTATTCCTGATTTCAAAGAGCCTGTCGTCGCCATGAGAATGGGTGCTCTGGGTAATAAGGAACGGATGGAATCTCCAGCGTATGAGCGCTTACAGGTGGAACCAAATAAGGATGTGATCATGCATTTCAGCGATGATCTCTCCGTCCCGGCCTATATCAGGCGCCAGGACAACATGAAACTGTAGTAATACAGGGTATCACTTAGATACCATGCCCGCACAGGCGGGTGTTGTACAGCCTCCGTTTCACACAAGCCCTGCTCCTCTGGGAGTAGGGCTACTTCTAAACCCTGATAATCAATGTACTGAATTAATTGAACAGATTTCTATTGAAACCACTGAGGGATCGAAGAGATTTCAATGCGTATTTTAAAGATCTCTGATAACTTTCCTGATCGAATCGCCAATATGATCAATTCCCGCTTCTGTGATTGTCAGTGCCGGAGCCAACCTCACTGTGGTCTTGTGTGTTTCCTTGGCATAAATACCATTCTCAAGCAGCTTTAGAGATACCTTATGGCCATCCAGCCCAGGTTTGTTAAACATCTCGAAAGCCGTTAGTAAGCCTGCACCCCTGCCTTCTTTGATCTTGTCTGGAAAATCAACACGAATACTCTCAAAATGGCCGAGCAATCGATGCCCCATTTTCCTGGCATTGTCAGCCAGATGTTCATCCACCATGGCTTTTATCGAAAAGACCGCAGTCACCGATGCCAGAGGAAAACCACCAAATGTTGAGCCCTCAGAACCTGGTGTAAGCACATCAATCACCTCTCTGCGGCCAGCGACAAAAGAAACCGGCATAATACCACCACCGGCAGCCTTGCCACAAGCCATAAGGTCGGGTTTGACCCCATAGAGCTGGTGGGCAAAGTGAGCACCGGTCCTACCAAATCCGGTCTGAACCTCATCAACACAATAGAGGATATTGTATTGCTTGCACAGGGCTTCCACCCTGGGATGATAATCAGGATCCGGTAAAATGACGCCTGCCTCCCCCTGGATCGGCTCCACGATGAAGGATGCAATGCGATCCCCTTTTTCCTTGAATAATTTCTCCAGTGCATCAATATCATTGAATGGTACAGCCTCAATACCAGGTAAGAAAGGACCAAAATCATCTCGCGAGGATGGATCTGTTGAAGCTGAGACGGCAAAAAGAGAGCGACCGTGAAAATTATCAGCTGCGACGACAATAATCGCCTCATTAGCTGGTATTCCTTTGACCCGATAACCCCACCTTCGTGATAACTTGGCCATCAATTCAGGTGCTTCCACACCGGCTACCTTGGGCACAACCTTATCCATTTTTGTGATCGCAGTTGCAGCCAGGAGAAATGCTGCCATGTATTTGTGACGAATGGAGCGTGGCACTGTTGGGATGCGTTCATTTTGGAGGTGGGCGACAACGGCATCCACGATGGTCTTGTTTAGCTGTCCTTGATTCACTGCAGAGTAGCAGCACAGACCATCTAAAAGCTCTTCTTCAATATAGGCCTTCACGCCATCGGGATCCGGTTTGCGACAGATCAGTGTCGAGCTGTCCTGTACACTACTCACGACCACGTTTTCAAGTGGTGAGTAGTTTTGACCACCCTTCTCAAGCTCTATGGCTTCATGCTCCGCAGGACTAAGGTCACCAATACGTATTCCGTTGATTGTTAGATTATCGCCATACCCTGAAATTTTCAGTTCACCCATGTATTCACTCTCCATAATTATCAATTACAGCTGTTTAAATATTCACAAGAATCTAAGCATCAATGGACCTGTCGCAAATGCTGAGCAGAGCTTTTGATGTATTTTGCATCAGATAAATGGGTGGCAATAAGCAAGCCAATCTGAATAATAAAATCACTCCTCCCTCATATTTCCACTACACTCACAACTCATCATTCATCATTCTCTCTTCTTCCTATTGATTTCTGTTGGTAATCATAGGGACATGGTGGGACGGATATCGCGCAGAAGCGAAAAACCAGAGTTCATGCCTTCTCATGCAAGCACTGCCAACGACGACGAAGCTCAAGGAGCTCAGACTGGCAGTTTTCTGCGGAGGCGGATAAAATATAAGCCCTCTTTTCCTTGATTTCATTTTGGTTTTCCGGTTGAGCCAGCTCATATTGTCAGACAAATAATGGGGCCGTAGCTCAGTTGGGAGAGCGCTGCGTTCGCAATGCAGAGGTCAGGAGTTCGATCCTCCTCGGCTCCACTGGTCTTCGTTCAAACAGAGTGCGAACGAAGACCACCCCGGCGGAGCTCATTTGCGAAGCCGGGTAAACTTAGATATACCTAGAAAATAGCTTGAACTACGCCCGAGCAGGCTGATAGAATGACTGAACAATTGTTGACCCATCATGTATATCTGTTGCAATCTGAATCGAACGCCAGCAAATTTTATAAGGGATATACAAAAGATATTGCGGCACGGATAGCTAAACACAATCGTGGTGAGGTGAGCAGCACTGCCAAAGATCTTCCCTGGAAACTTATCACCCTGATTTCATTCGATTCCAAGGAGAAAGCACTTCGCTTTGAGCGATACTTAAAAAGTCATTCTGGTAGAGCATTTTCGAGCAAACATTTCTGAACATTCCACTCGAATGAGTGCGAACGAAGACCACCCCGGCGAGATCCAAACTGAATCGTAGACGAAATCGGGTGAATGTACATACCACAACTAACCTGCTTGTACTCTGTCCAGGCAGTTGGCAAAAAAAGACCAGACAATCTTTGATTTACCAACTCCATTGTTTCGATCTGATTCTTTCAAACAGAATAAAAGCAAAATTATTCAGGGTTTTAACTTCAATCATTATTTGTAGATTATGGGCCTGAATATTTGAAACCTATACCATACTTGCTCTGCCTGGAGCAACAAACGAGAGGAACACGATTACATGTCACTTTTTGATTTTACTTCAAGCAAACATAAAGATTTATCTGGGACACAGGATGCATATATCTTTGGAGTCTTCTCCGACAAGGAACTCTCTGCAGAATTCCAAAAGGAACATCCAATCCTGACAAGTCAGATAGCTCTGGCTATGGAAAATGGAGAGTTCAAAGCAGAACTTAATCAAAGCATGGTCATGTATATGCCCGATTGCATAACTTCAAAGCGATATGTAGCAATTGGATTGGGAGAATCAAAATCATATAATCGTGATAGCCTCCGCCAGGCCGCTGCAACAGGCGGTAAGCTAGCGCTCAATCTCAAGGCGAAAAAGGTTGCGATCGAATTCATGGGCGAAGATATACTCAAAGCAGCTGATGCCCAGGCTCTATCTGAGGGTTTGATCATGGGTAGTTATCGATTTCTTGAGTATCAAAAATCTGAGGATCCCTATAAGGGAATCGAGCATGTCACTGCTCTGAGTAAATCTGATATTTTGGCTCCCCTTCAATATGGAAAGCAGATCTCTGCAGGTGTGGTACTGACCCGTGACCTCGGCAACCACCCCTCTAACATCGCGACCCCCACCTACCTCGCAGATACAGCTGAGGCCATCGCCAAAGCTGGTAAAATGAAAATTACCATCTATGATCGTGAAGATTTTGAAAAAATGGGGTTTGGTGGTCTCCAGGGTGTGGCCCAAGGCTCTGATATACCGCCAAAATTCATCATCATGGAATATTCAGGTGGTGGAAAGAACGCAAAGACGCTGGGTCTTGTTGGAAAGGGCCTCACATTTGACTCAGGCGGAATTTCCATCAAACCATCTGCCGGTATGGACGAAATGAAATTTGATATGCTCGGGGGAGCTGCAGTTCTTGGAATCATGTCCATTGTTGCTGAGATCAAGCCTAAAATCAACATTATTGCCGTGATCCCCTCGACTGAAAACATGAATGGAGGAGAAGCTTATAAACCTGGTGATATCCTCACGGCCTATAATGGTAAAACCATCGAAATTCTAAACACAGATGCTGAGGGACGACTTATTCTGGCTGATGGCCTTGCTTACATCACCGAGAATTATCAATTGGATGGATTGGTGGACTTTGCGACTTTGACAGGAGCCGTCGTCGTGGCTCTTGGACATCGTTATAGTGGTATCATGACGAACGACCAAAGTTTTGCTGACCAATTGATAAAAAGCGGCATCGATACACAGGATCGTGTCTGGCAGATGCCTCTTGATGATGAATACGCCCAGGATATCAAGTCCAAGATCGCTGATATAAAGAACACAGGTGCTGCGCGTGAAGCAGGTACGATCGCTGCAGGAGCCTTTCTAAGGGAATTCGTCAAGGAAGGAACACCCTGGTGCCACATTGATATCGCCGGTTCAGGCTGGCTCAAGAAAGGTCGCTCCTATCAACCAGAAGGCCCAACTGGTGCGGGGGTAAGACTAATAATGGAATTGATCAAATCGTGGGAGTAGGTTTGCCATGAAAACCTATCGTTTAGCTGTTGATGGCATGGGTGGCGACCTTGGACCCAAAGCCATTGTGGAGGGTGTTTGCCGGGCCTGCGAAGCCGGAGATCTGCATATACTGCTAACTGGTGACCAAGAGATATTGGAAGACGAACTCGAGCACTTTCCAAAGGTTAGACAGTTCATCGAAATCGTACATGCTTCACAAGCCATTCCCATGGATGCGAAACCAAAAGATATTTTTGATAAATATCCTGACTCATCCATGATAAAAGCCGCTGAAATTGTGGCGAGTGGACAGGCTGAAGCGCTGATCTCTGCAGGGAATACTGGTGCCCTGATACTTGCGAGTGCCCAGACGATTCCCCGTATCAAGGGCGTACACCGAACGGCGTTGGCGGCCGTTTATCCGACAAGTAATGCCCTGAACCGTGACGATATATTTTCCCTGATCCTGGATGTTGGAGCCAATATCACCGTTGATCGGGATCATATGATACTTTTTGCCCTGATGGGCAATGCCTATGCACAAAAAGTAACGGGAATTGATCAACCTCTTGTGGGTCTTCTCAACATGGGGACTGAGAATAATAAGGGTGGTCCCAAATATATTGAAGTCAATCGCATTTTGGAATTCCTTCCCCAAATCAATTTCAAAGGTAACATTGAAGGCAGCGACCTGATGAAGGGTGTGGTGGATGTTGTGGTGACGGAAGGTTTCCAGGGAAATATTGCTGTAAAAACCATGGAAGGTGTTGCAGAAGCTGCCATGGGACTGGGTCGTCTGGCGTTCCAGAAGAAGCTTATCTGGAAACTGGGTATGATCATGCTTTCCGGTGGTATCAGAAAAGTCAAAAAAATTAGTGATTATCAGGAATATGGTGGCGCCCCAATTCTGGGACTTGAAAAATTGGTTTTAAAATGTCATGGTCGCTCAACGCCTAGAGCGATCGACAATGCGATCAAATTAGCAGTAAAATGCTCCCGTGATGATCTGGTGGGCAATATGAAAGAATCAATCAATGCTTTTGAACGGGAATTTACCCGACCTGGCTATGACCATATTACTGGATTTGATGGATAACTTGACCAGAACGTTATTTGAAATAAATATTGATATCAATTTACTCTGACTTAACATTGGCTGAAATCAGGTAAGAGGATCTCTCATCACATGCGGAACTTGACACTCATTCCACTCACAGTACTGCTTTTTCTCACCGGGATAGGCTTGTCAAATGATACCGAAGTCAGCGAAGAATCAATTCTGGTTTCATATGCACAGGATCTATATCGACAATCTGGACTGAATATGCCAAGATCAGCGTTTGACCTGGAGGAAACGAAGGACGGAATGCGCATATTCTTTGTCAATTTGATCAGCAGAAAATCGTCCTTGTCTGCTGATGTTTTAGAGGCTTTTTTAAAGGGTGGCGCAGTCTCTCAACATGCTCGTCAACCATTTGATTTCATAGTTATTAGTGCTGAGCTTGAGTTCAGCCAGGATACAAAGATCATTTTTCAGGCAGGCGGAGAATGCTGTGAAAATTTATACAACAACAGGATGACCGTGGAAAATTTCACTCAATCCTGTTTACGCATGAAATAAACATTGTGATGATCATAAATACGAAAAAGGAGAATAGAATGACGAAAAAAACAATGCTGTTCATTGGATCAACGCTACTCATGGCGTCCTCTGTCTTTGCAGCAAGTCCGTTTGAAGTATCGATCTGGGAACGCTATGCCGAGGGTCTGGGATGGGCCATCGTGGCATCCCTTGGATTTTCAGTTGGTGTTGCCATTGCACTCAAAGTCTTTGATTGGTTTTCATCCGATATCGATGAGTGGGAAGAGATTAAAAAAGGTAATTGGTCTGTAGCCATAATTTTTGTTGCCATGATCGTTATGATCGGCATTTTGGTGCATAAAGTTATTTAGATTACCCCTGATTTGAGTATTAAAAAAGGCGGGGAAATCCTCGCCTTTTTTAATTCAAGACCTTTTCTAATTGATCCTGTTCCTCAAGCATATTCAGATAAATATGCTCTAATTCCGATTTTCGATCAATAGCACTCTGTATCTTTTCATAATCGCTGGTAAAAGCCGGGTCGGCAAGAATTCTATCCTGTTCCGCAATCTTTTGTTCACAATCCTCTATCAACATGGGAAGTTTTTTTAATCGGTTGGATTGTCTTTTCCGCTCTGCATAGCTGGCATCCATGCTCTGTTCACTATCTCTGCCAGTGTTTGCTAACCTCTCTACAGGTTGGTCTATTTCCTGACTCTTTTTCCATATGTAGTAGTCATAATTGCCCGGGTACAGGGTAATTGCCCCACCGTCGACCTCAATAATCGTGTCTGTCATTTTATTCAGGAAATATCGATCATGAGAAATACACACCATACTACCTTCAAATCCACTTATGGCGTCCTGAACAATATCCCGGGAGGAAACATCCAGATGATTCGTAGGCTCATCTAAAAGAATAAGGTGAGCCGGTGTGGCCAGCATCTTCGCCAGCGCCAGTCGAGAGATCTCTCCCCCACTTAATACTTTGAGTTGCTTATCAATTGTATCGCCTGAGAATAAAAAGCTCCCCAGATAACTCCTGATCTGGGTCATCGTCCATTTCGGATTTTCTTCCTCAATCAAATCGTAGATCGTTTTGTCCATCGGAAGATTCTCAAATTGGTGCTGGGCAAAATAGGATTTCGTGACCTCACTCCCCCAGAGAAGCTGACCTGAAGAGAGTGGTTCTGTCCCTGCCAGCATTTTTAGCAGGGTCGACTTCCCGGCACCATTGGGACCAACTAGACCAATTTTCTGTCCTCTTTCAATGGCGAGATTGAGACCGTGAAAGACATTGATGGGGCCATATGATTTTGAAGTGTTCTTAAACTCAGCCAGGATCCTTGCAGATCTTCCAGGCTGGGGAATGCGTACCGAGATCTTTTTTTGTTCCGCTTCAGGCTCAGGTATCCGTTCAAGTTTATCCAGCATCTTCACACGACTTTGAACCTGGGTGGCCTTACTCTCCTTATATCTAAATCTTTCAATAAATCGCTCGGTCTCTGTGATGAATTTCTGCTGATTTTTGTAAGCGGCACACTGCAGCTCGGTCCTGATTTTCTTTTCTTCAATATATTTCGTGTAGTTGCCCGCAAAATACTGAATCTTGTGATGATGGATCTCTGCAATATGATCGATCACCTTATCCAGAAATGTACGGTCGTGACTGATCAGCACCAATGCGCCCTTCCACTCCTGCAAGAAATTCTCAAGCCAGATGAGGGAAGCCAGATCCAGATGGTTGGTTGGTTCATCGAGGAGCAATACATCCGGTTGCTTAAATAGCAGTTTGGCAAGGGCCACACGCATGCGCCATCCACCACTAAATTGTTCCAGGGGAATACCCATTTGCATTGAGCTAAAGCCGAGCCCTCCAAGGACCTTTTTTGCTCTTGATTCAATTGACCAGCCATCCAGACGATCGTATTCAGTTTGAAGGCGACCTAGCTTTTTTAGTAACACCTGGTTTGCAGGTTCAGAACTGACCTGCTCTGAGAGGGAGGCAATTTCTTGTTCTAATGCACCTATTTCGGGGATCTCGTCCAAGACCTCAATCAGTATTGGTTTTGATGATTCTGAGCTTATTTCTTGCGGTAAATAACCAATAGTCACTTTCTCAGCGATATGAATTGATCCTGTATCAAACTGCTCCTCGCCGATGATCATCTTCAGGAGTGTCGTTTTTCCTGATCCATTAGCACCAACCAGCCCCACTCTCGAGTCATTCTTAATCATCAGATCGAGTTCTTTAAACAGTGTTTTGTCCGGAAACACTTTGCTGATGTTATGAAATTGTATCATCTAGAGCGCTTAAGCGGGTAATTGATATTGACGCTTTTCCTGTTCCTCATGCTCCCGATAAATAGTGAGAATATGACCAATGAGACTCACGAATTGAGCCCCTGTCCTTTGAATGATGGGCTCTATGTATTGATCTTTTTCCTCCTTAAAGGCCAGGAATTTGATCTTAAGCAATTCATGATGTTCCAGCGCATGGGCAATACTGAGCACACTCTCTTCAGTTAACCCTGATTTGCCGATCTGGATGATTGCCTTAAGGGGATGTGCTTTTGATTTTAAATATTTTTTTTGTTTTGAAGAAAGTAATTTTTGCATCTGATTTCCTTAGTTTCTGTTCGCCCCGCGAAAAAATGTGACGGGGGGTAAATCTGAATATTCAAGATTAGGGTCTCGTTTTAAAAAATCGTTAATCAAGAGATGGTAAAAAGTGACCCCAATGGTATAGAGAACTGCAGTTATCAGAAATATCTGGTAATAATCCAGTTCAAATTGTCTCAATATCTGAAATATCCTGGCACTGATGAACCATGAAGCGCTCCAGATACTTGAACTAAGTGCGGATATGAGCTCCTGATTTCTCAATCCGACATATTTCATACCCAATTCACTGGTCATAGGACCAGCCATATTCATAAATGGCTGTCTCAGCATATAGGCAGCCGTGGCAACATAAATTGCCCAGCTATAACTGGATGCAAGTTGGGAAAGTGCTAAAATGATTAAGAACCCTACGGCCAGACTTTGGGGTATTAAAATCGCAACCCTGAATCCAAAACGCCTTCTGATCACAGGAATCACCAGTGTCGATAAAAATACAAATCCTGCTGTTATGGCGCCAACGAGGCTAAATGTATCTGAATCCATTTTAAAGACACTGTTAAAAAAAAGATTTACAAATGGGATGGTCAACCCTGCACCAACGGCGATAATCATGTTCGGTGCGAGAACCCGAAAAATGAGAATCCAGTCGTAATCATTTTTCAGCAGCTTAATGTTTTGAGTGAAAGAACTTGAGCTGGACCTAGGTTTCGCTTCCCTGACAAAGAGCATGAGAAAGATTGAAAGCGAACTCATGGAGACGATCAGCATCATGATATGATATTCATCAAAAATAATATGATGATTTCCTATTTTTAGCTCCCCTAGCCTGGATAAAAGATTGATCAGAGCCCCTGAGACTATTGTGCCCAATGACCAGGTGGAAAAGCTCAGTGAAATGGCCTCCGAAACCACATCATCAGATTCAGATCGCATGATAAATGGTAGCATGCAAACATTGAGTATCATGAACGACAGGCCCCATCCAACGAAACCGCTTATGATAAAGGCATGATACCCATGTTGAATCGAATAAAGTAAGATCACACTAACTGCTGGAACCAAAATACTACTGCCAATAAAAAAGGGTTTCAGAGGCTTTCCCTTTATGAAAATACCCAGGGGAAACGCAAAAAGCAGGGTCCCCACAAAGCGATAGGAGTTTAGCTGGGCGATGACATTATCAGGATAACCCATTTTTCGGAGATATATATTGAGGATTAAAATGAAGCTGGCGTTAACCAGGTGGATCAGAAAGGCTGCTGAAATCAAGATCAGAACTGAGTTTGAAACTCCTCGGTAGCGTCTCAGGATAATTCTCACGATAAAACCAGAGATGTCGAATGGACATTGGGTGACCGGTAGCTTTCCATGCTATCGGGAATGCAGGGAGCGGATTCTTAGCCCTTCAAATTCGCAGGCTTTACACTGGTATCGGCGGATCTTGAGGCGAAAAATATATGACAGAATCCTTTGAACAGGTGTACGATGGATCATATGTAGATTTTCGCCACAATCCGGGCAAACCGTCAGATCGCCATATCGGGCAATTGCCTTTTGACGCAGTCGGTCCAAAAACACCAAACAGGCTATCGTAATAAGAATAATTCCAACGATATCTGAGCCTTCAAATTCGCCAAAGAGATAGAATAGTTTCTCAAGAATATCCTGTGAAAGACGCCCAATGGTCCTGAAAGAATTTGCGAACGCATGGTAAACAAAGATCTTAATATCCAATTCCTCGACGAGAAGGAATACCCCCAGTAAAAAGAGTACACCAATTATGATCTCAATGCGGAATTCCCTGATTAAGGATAATTCATGTCGTTTACTTTTTTTCCTGTGCCTGCGTATATGTTCGCTCATAACCCTGATTCTTATTTATTTTGATCTTACCTGAGAAACTAAATAAAAGTCTCCATAGATAAACTATAATCTTTTATTCTGTACGATACCGAAATTGATACTACTTCCCATTATTATGGGATGAGCATCTGATCTTGCAAGTCATCAAATGTCTCCCATATCACTCCTTCCTGTTTTAGTTTGCTGGCATGGAAGCTCAAAAATTTATCAAGTCATGGCCAGCTCTGTGGCTTTGGATGCGCTATTTGAATCAAACGATTGTTGGTGCTCATATCGGTCCTGTCTATACTTTCAGAAAAGGTCGTTTGGATATGCAGTTGACCAAGGGGACCAATTCTTATTCTCTGAGCTGGGAAAAGCAGGGACGGGATGCATTGCTCACATTTTCGAAATATCCTACATTACCAAAAAAACGTGTGAATCTATTCCGGTATCTTGGTGATGACATTGTCATTACTGGCATTGAGGTACATGGAGCTGATCGTATACTCAAAATCAATCTGTCCAATAATATCCAATTGATTCTGGGTTTTTATCCCGCACTTCAAAATATCTATTATTATGAAAAAGATCAACTCGTGGATTCATTTTTCAAGAACCAGATTGAACCCTTCATCTCAAAATATTGGTTAAATCCAGATAGTCCACTACCAGGTAATATCCCCGGTCAACAGTTTCAACTTGAGGACCTGTATTTGGCTGAACTAGGAATCGATATTGATCCTGAATCTGATCAGGTGATATTTGGGGACACCTCCAAATTTGCGATCACCAGTATTGCAGATTTTATTCCTGTGGTACTTAAATCAGTGTCAGGACCCAAATCAGCACCGCTGATTTCGATCCATAAAACGGCTGAAACCGTGTTAAAACGCTGGAAAAGTAAACTGGAGAAAATGAGGCAGGAGCTCGAGTCTGCAAATAATTGGCCTGAATTGGAGTTAAAAATGCAAAGTCTTCAAATTGCTCAGGGCTTGAGGATACCGATCGTAAATGGAATCTTAACTATCGAAAGTGAATACTCCCCCATCGGTACGAAATTGGAATACAATGTGGACTCCGAAGTGAGTCTATCCCAGGCAATTGAAACCACGGCCAAAAATATTAGGAAGCAAAAAGCCCAGATTGATCAATTGAAGGGTATTTTGCCTTTCATTGAGAAGGATATCCAAAAGTTACTTGCTCTATTGGAGAAGGATGATCCTGAGAATCTGCTCCATTTCCTCCAGGAAAATGGTGAAACGCTGGATAAAACCGGAAAAAGAGAGACACTGCGCAAGCCCTACAAAAAGTACATGTCTCCCAGCGGTTTTGATATTCTGGTCGGTCGTGATTCAAGGGATAACGATGTACTCACCTTTAAAATCGCCAATAAAAACGATTGGTGGTTCCATGCGAGACAAATAAGCGGATCGCATGTCATTCTACGGACAGGGAATAAAGCGCCTCTACCCATTGACATTCAGAAGGCTGCCCAACATGCAGCCTTGAATTCTAAGGCAAAACATTCGGGAATTGCAGTGGTGCAATACTGCCAACGAAAACACCTGAGCAAGCCGAAAGGGTCATCTCCTGGACAGGTTCTCATTCATCAGGAAAATACCATTACTATTGATCTTGACGCAATTGATGGAGCTTAGGGCATTGCATCCATGAGATCTGAGCTGATTTCATCAATAAGGGACCAGGCAGAGCGGGCAATCATCAAGTGCCCGTCTTGAATTCTTAAATGGTGATCCCATTTTTTTATTTGGGCTTGTTTTTCCTCTAAAAGATCCTCACCAAAAGCACTAAAATATTCCTGTAGAGATAAGCCCTCGGATAGGCGCAGCCGGGTAAGAATCATCTCATTTTTGGTAGTGATTTGGTCAATATCCTCAAATCCATCCTGAGGCTCACCACTTATATCCACAAGGTTCATATATTTTTCCAGATCCCGCACATTCCAGTGCCTACGGCCATCAAAATATGAGTGGGCAGCAGGACCGAAACCCAGATATTCTACACCGGTCCAATAGTTCAGATTGTGTCGACACTGAAATCCAGGTTTGGCAAAATTGGAGATTTCATAATTCTTGTATCCATGCGCCTCCAACAGATCACGTCCAAAGCTGTACATATCTGTATCCAGAACATCTTCCAGCATGTGGATATGTCCATCGTCGACCCATCTTTTCAGGACTGTTCCTTCCTCTACTGTTAAGGAGTAGGTTGAGATGTGCTCAGGATCTAATGCGATCAAACGCTTCAAATCAGATTCCCACAGCTGTAATGTCTGTCCCGGAACGGCAAATATCAAATCTGCACTCACATTTTCGAAACCCACCTGGCGCACCATTTTATAGGTTTCCAAACTTTGTTCAACCGTGTGAATCCGACTCATGAATTTAAGAAGCTCAGGTTGAAAACTCTGCATCCCGATACTGATCCGGTTGATCCCGATTGACTTGTACGCCTGAAGCGCCTCGAGTGTTACTTCACCTGGATTCACCTCCATACCAATCTCCACGGCAGAATTGTTAGCCGTCAACCTGAGTAGAGCAAACAAAAGCATATCCAGTTGTGCAGGTGACAAAAGGTTTGGTGTCCCTCCCCCAAAGAAAATTGTATCAACATGATAAGCTGACAGATCCCAATGAGACCCCGCGTTCTCAATCTCCTGAATCATGCGTCGGAGATAAGCCGGGATTTCTTTTTCCTTGCCCACAATCGAATAAAAATCACAATAGGTACATTTTGCTTTGCAAAATGGGACGTGTGCATACAGTGCCAAAGGTTTTGTCAGGATGTCCATGCTTGAATCTAGGGAAAAATTGGTGTATATCAATTTATGCCCAAACATTATGGATTATTCTTTTTCACTCATTTGTTTCCTTTTGCATGGGGCAATCGAGGGATTACTTTGCGTGGCAAGATGAATGCTCACCATCCAATCTGCCCTCAACCTGAAAAACGTTTACTACACCTCTGTGCAGGGCTTAGGATGGCTGCTAAAGTCAATTCCATCCATTCACGATGTACAGAAAAGCATTAAGAGGTTCGCCATGCAAAAGTATAAGACCTGGGAAGCAATAACCTTTGACGATGTCCTACTCATCCCTGCAGAGTCAGACATTCTTCCCCATGAGGTGGATGTATCCACCAACCTGACCAAATCCATCAAATTAAATATCCCGCTGATGTCCGCATCCATGGATACGGTCACTGAGTCGCGGATGGCAATCGCCATGGCCCGCGTGGGTGGAATTGGGATCATTCATAAAAATTTAACACCGAAAAATCAGGCACACGAAGTGGATAAGGTAAAACGATCACAGCACGGCGTTATCACAGATCCATTCTCGTTGACCCCAAACCACACCGTAGGTGATGCTGCCGACCTTATGTCTCGCTACCGAATATCCGGTGTACCTGTAGTTGTTGAGGGAAAATTACTGGGCATAATCACCAATCGTGACATTCGGTTTGAGCAGGATTTTGGCAGACTTATCGAAAATGCCATGACCAAAGAGAACCTTATTACAGGGCATGAATCCACGACCCTGGAAGAAGCGGCCGCTCTCATGAAGCAATACAAGATTGAGAAGCTTCCCCTCATTGATAAGGACAATAATCTTAAGGGTTTGATCACCATTAAGGATATTGAAAAGGCTGTAGAATTCCCTAATTCAGCCACAGACCCACAGGGAAGGCTCCTGGTTGGAGCCGCTGTTGGTGCGAGGCTTGAATCCCTGGAACGTGTTGAATTGTTGGTCAAATCCGGTGTTGATGTGATCGTGGTGGATACGGCCCATGGACACCACAGCAACGTCATGAAGATTGTCAAGACCATTAAAAAAGAACACCCAGATGTACAACTCATTGCTGGCAACGTCGCCACAGGTGCTGCTACCAAGGCTCTGATCGAGGCAGGTGTAGATGCAGTCAAGGTTGGGATTGGACCGGGTTCTATCTGTACAACCAGAATCGTCGCTGGCGTTGGCATGCCACAGATCAGTGCTATCTCAGATTGCGCAGAGGAAGCAGATAAACATGGTATTCCTCTCATTGCAGATGGTGGGGTAAAATTTTCTGGTGACATTCCAAAGGCCATAGCTGCCGGTGCTTCTGTTATCATGATTGGCGGACTTTTAGCTGGTACGGATGAGAGTCCTGGTGAGAAGGATTTTTACCAGGGTCGAGCCTATAAAGTGTATCGGGGAATGGGCTCAATCGCGGCCATGAACTCAGGAAGTGCTGACCGCTATTTCCAGGAAACCACTCAAAAACTGGTACCCGAGGGAATTGAAGGACGTGTCCCTTATCGCGGTGCTCTCAAGGATGTTGTATATCAGCTTGTCGGTGGATTGCGATCTGGTATGGGTTATTGCGGAACACCGAACATTGAAGCCATGCGTGGTAAATCACAATTCGTCAAGATAAGCGGCGCAGGGCTGAAGGAAAGTCACCCCCATGATGTGCAGGTAACGAAGGAAGCACCCAATTATGGAGCTGATTTTTAATCAAATAATGATATTTATTGCAAAGCTGTAATATTTCAGGAGAACATATGAAAAACACCATCGTAGTTGGTGCCCAATGGGGTGATGAAGGTAAGGGTAAGCTTGTTGACGTTCTGGCAGAACAAAGTGATCTGGTTGTTCGCTTCAACGGAGGTGGCAACGCGGGCCATACCGTCATGCACGATGGTGAGACCTATAAATTCCACTATATGCCGTCGGGGATGCTGCACCACAAAACATGTATTCTCGGGACCGGTGTTGTGATCAATCCCAAGGACTTGCTTGAGGAAATGGAATCCTTCACATCAAGTGGACACAGTCCCAAATTAAAGATCAGCGCCCGAGCCCATGTGATTTTCCCCCACCATCAGCTTATTGACGCAAAAGAAGGTGGCAAAATAGGAACAACGGGACGCGGGATTGGTCCTACCTACTCCCAAAAAGCCTCCCGGATCAATTTGCGTATGCTGGACATCATTGCCGATGATGCTGAGCAACGCATAAAAACAGCTCTCAAAGATGTCAAGGACATGCTGGTTTCCGAAGGCATCCTGAGTGAGCAGGACTATAACGATTATTGTAGCTCAGTCGCAGTCGAGTATGCAAAGTATGGACAACATTTCAAACCATTCATTACCGATACAGAAGATTTGGTCAGAATTGCTAGCAAGAGTGGCCAAAGTGTATTGTTTGAAGGGGCCCAGGGTACTCTCCTCGATCTGAATTATGGCACTTATCCTTATGTAACCTCTAGTTCAACTCTGGCAGCTGCCGCATATGTCGGTGGAGGAGCAATTCCCGGCGTTCCGATCAGGATCCTGGGGATCACCAAGGCCTATACAACCAGAGTGGGTGAAGGTCCTTTCCCTACTGAGCTGCACGGGGAAGCAGCAACCCTTCTGAGAGAAACAGGCCATGAATACGGAGCAACAACGGGCCGTCCGCGTCGTGTCGGTCATCTTGATCTCTATGCACTCCGTTATGCGATCCGTATCTCAGGGATACAGGAATTGGCCATGACCAAAATAGATACCCTGGCATTGGTATCTGGAATCAAGGTTTGCACAGCTTACAAGATCAATGACAAGGTTATCGACTATTTCCCTGCAGACGCCCCAACACTTGAACTCGTAGAACCCATTTATACAGAAATTGATTCTATTTCCAGTTTGAGCAGGGAAGATTGGTCCAAACTAAAGACAGGCAATAAAGCAGCACTTCCTGAAAGCATCAGAAATTATATCAAATTCATCGAGGATTATGTCGAGATTCCAATCTCGATTCTTTCCCATGGTCCTGAAAGGAATGAAACCATTGTCTTCTGAAAACCTGTTCAATCTATCCCCGCTTGATGGTCGGTACGCAGAGGATGTCCGGGATATACAGGACATGTTCTCTGAAAGTCGTCTGATCAAGGAACGTATTCATGTTGAACTCATCTACCTCAAGGCTTTTTTGCAGTCCACAGGTCGTAAGAATTGGTGGAAAACTGAGTATATGTCCATATACACCGACCTGAGTACAAAGGATCTGGATTACGTTAAAGGAATCGAAAGTCATACAAAACATGATGTTGCTGCTGTTATTGAATTCATCAAGGTTCATCTGCCTGAGAAAATAAGACCCTACGTTCATTTTGGATTGACCTCAGAAGATGTCAACAATCTGGCTCATGGATTGATGATCACGGGATCCCGAGAAATATTACTCACGCATCTTAAGGAGTTTATTGAAGAAATAGTCAAGCAGGCAAATTCTGCCAGAGACTCCAAAATGATAGGCCGAACACACGGTGAAGTGGCAACACCAACGTCAATGGGCAAAGAATTAGCCTTATACGCATTAAGATTTGCCAGGATGTACGCAGATATAAAATCCTTGAAAATTCCTGGCAAGATCATGGGCGCGACCGGAAACCTCAATGCCTTTGTGGGTACCTACCCTCAGGTGGACTGGTTTGAAGTTACCCGAGAGGTTGTAGAGGAATTGGGTCTGGAGCATACCTTGTTCAGCCTACAGATTATTCCCGGTGATGCCTATGCGGTGATGCTTGATGCGGTAAAGCGACTCAGTGGTCTCGTGATCGATTATGATCAGAATATCTGGACTTATTTTATGCTCGGTTACCTATTTCAGAAAGCCGATGCCGATTCAATTGGCTCCTCGACGATGCCTCACAAGATCAATCCCATCAAATTTGAAAATTCAGAGGGAAACGCTCAAATTGCTGAGAGCTCATTAACCTTTTTCAGTCAAAAATTCATGAAAACCAGATTGCAGCGAGACCTGACCGATTCCACAGTTAAGCGAAATATCGGGACAGCTTTTGGGCATATTTCCCTTGCCTTGATATATGCGAAACGAGGCACCAGCGATATTCATATCAATACCAGGAAGATGGAGGAGGATATGGCAAATAACGGCCAGTTCTTTTCAGAGTTAATTCAATTGGTAGAGCGGGATCAGAGGGCTTCTGATGGGTATGACCATTTAAAGAAACAAACCCGGGGAAAACGTCTCTCCTATGCTGAGATGGTCGATATGATGACTGAAGCCGGCATTAAGTCGGAAACGATTGACATGTACGTCAAAGGAAAAACAAAAGAGATCTGTGATCTGGCCCTTTCAGAGGTTTCCAACCTCCTAACCTGATCTTTAACTAGGTTTCAAAGTCAACAACAACTGTTTTTTTTGCCACTTTCCGTAATTCTTGAACAACGCGTTGATGTTCAGAATGATCAGAATAAGTCTGCAAAGCACTTACGTCCTTGAAAACTGAAATGAGAATCATATCTTTGGCAAATTCTGAATCTTTAATATTAACTCCAATTTCATAAGCCATAATTTCAGGAATAAGTCCTGGCAACTCTTCAAGCAGGTTCTTCATTCGTCGAATATTTTGCTTTTTCCCTTCTTCAGGAAAATCCCAGGCAACAATATGTTTAATCAAGAGCTAGCTCCCTATATCCTTGCGAAACGTTTTACCTTCGAATTGAATTGATTCAATATTCTTGTACGACTGAGACAAAGCACGCTCAAGTGAATCAGCAGTGGACGTCACTGCTAAAACCCTTCCCCCATTCGTGACAGTTTCATTGCTGTTAATCTTCGTACCGGCATGAAACACCGTGGAGGTCCGGATGCTTTCCAGTCCAGAAATAGAATAACCTTTCTGGTATGACTCCGGGTAACCCGCAGAGGCAAGTACAACTGTGGCGCAAGCATGGTCATCCCAGGAAATATCTATTTCATCAAGTCGATCATCAATGATGGCATTGAAGATGTCAAAGAGGTCTGATTTTAAGCGCGGCAGAATGACCTGCGTTTCAGGATCGCCAAAGCGGACATTGTACTCCAGTACTTTTGGCCCATCATGAGTTATCATAATGCCACAATAGAGAATTCCTTTGAAAGGTCGATTTTCTGTGCGCATCCCGTCTAATGTTGGCTGAATTATATTATTCAGGCAATAGGTCTCTAATGCGTTATCATAGAGTGGATTAGGGGAAATCGCCCCCATACCGCCTGTATTCAGTCCGGTGTCACCATCACCAATGCGCTTATAGTCTTTAGCAGAGACCATAGGTACCACTGAATTTGAGTCTACAAAACAAAGCATGGAAAGCTCAGGGCCTTCCATGAAATCTTCAATAATGATCTCATCCCCTGCACTGCCAAAAATCTTATCCTCCATTATCTGTCCGATCCCCTGACGGGCATCTGTTTCAGATAAGGCAATAAGAACCCCCTTTCCAGCTGCCAGGCCATCAGCTTTGATCACGAGCGGATATGTTTTTTGAGACCGGAGAAACTTTAAAGCCTGATCAGCACTAGTAAATCGATGATAACCTGCAGTTGGAATATTGTACTTCGAGAGGAGTTCTTTTGTAAAGACTTTGCTGCCCTCCAAAATCGCTGCCCTGGCATTTGGTCCAAAAACGCGAAGACCTTTTGCTTCAAACTGATCGACGATTCCATTTACAAGAGGGACTTCCGGACCGACCACGGTGAGATCGATCTTGGTTTCCATGGCAAATTTTAACAGGCCGCTGATATCTCCATCAGAGAGATCTAAATTTTCAGCTATCTTTGCAGTTCCACCGTTGCCTGGAGCACAATAGATCTTCGAGACCTTTGGGCTCTGTAGTAGTTTCCATACCAGTGTATGTTCACGACCACCTCCACCAACAACCAGTACCTTCATTTCCACAATCCCCATTCATTTTATGTTTAAGCCATTTTTATGCTGCAATATAATCTTTTCACTGCAGGGTATAGATACCCCCGGGTAAACCCGGGGTCCTAGGGGCTAACGCCCCCGCTTCGCGAACATTACAAATCCTTTTGGATTTGTCCTGAATCCTGTCGTCCCTGATATTCCACATAATTTCTGATCACTTCCTCATCAACGC
>JAIPJF010000033.1 GCA_021734325.1 Fidelibacterota bacterium
ACTGCTTTTGGGAAATGCGCCGCCAACGTTGAAGAGATGTATTATTTAGCATAACTGCCTCCATAGAGATTTTAGGGTGCAGGTACAAAAATAACACAATCTCAGTAACTTTGCCATATGGCACAATTATAGGCGGTGGCAAGCCCTTGGGAACTCATGTCCCGTCGTAGCCTGGGCGCAGACGGATCGGTTCCTGGGGGCTTATTCGTTTATAGACGTTTACAGGGTAAACGTCTATAAACGCCACGGCATAGCTCGAAGAGCGACGCCGGGCAATAGCCCTTCATTCTCGTCATCCCGAGCCGTCACACTAAGCCGAGCTTGCCCTGAGCTTGTCGAAGGGTCGAAGTGCGAGGGGAATAATCCATGTTGAATGTCCATCTACAATCCACGTCATACAAAACTCTCCAACTATGACAAAGGATGACTCTGCACGCCACTATACACGTCGGGCAGGCAAAAATCGACAAGTAAAATCTTACACAAAGCGACTCAGCGTAGATTCAGCATAGTGGTGAAGAATTATTGTCTGTTTATTAAGCAGGGGGTCACCTACCTCCCCCACGATGAATTAAACTCCTATAATTGCCATTAGTCAACGAATATGTTACCTTACAGCCACTTCCGCACACGATTACGCCTTACATCTTCAGAGACTCTATCTCACCGCTCAAATCTTGGAATCCATCTGAGAGGAGGACTACTAATGAGAAAAATAACCTTGTATTTCACAGGAATACTATGCCTCATCCAGTTAGCTATTTCCCAACAAACCACATCAGGAAATATCCTGAAGCTTGAGACAAATGGAATTTTGACTGCACACCTATCTTATGACAGAATCTTCCCGGTCAATGAAAAGAGTAGCCTCATGCTCGGAGCAGACGTCATCATGGGTGTCGGATTTGCATATGGGGCAACAGGGTTTGCACCAGAAATCAATGTTCTTCTATTCGGACCTAAACATTTTCTTGAAGTGGGGGGGCTCATGATTATAGATATGGAAGACGATGACCCGGAGGAGGGTGCTGAAATTAGTTCCCCAGGTCTGCGAACAAGTTATCGTTATGAGTTACCCTCGGGATTATCTGTTGGTTCTTCACTGCTCCTTCTCCTGGATATAGACCCTCCGGTTGTCCCAACTCTCTATCTCGGATATTCATTTTAGCAGTCCACTTCTAATTGGAGGAGTGTGACATAAGATGACCGGATCACCGTTCCGTATGCAGAGATTGGGCAGACCGCATTTGGGTAGGCTACTATTTTCCACTTCAAAACCTACATACAATAATATCAATTAGATGAAATTGGATGTGTGCTTCCTTGCAAGCAGGGGTGCAATTGATCTAATATCAATTGCCGCTCGACATAACATCTGAATAGCCCTCTCTGTGTATTAGTTGCTAATGCACAACAATCAATCTAACTTCTAGCGTCCTCAAATTCATCTTCGTGTTGCATTAATTCCCATACGATTTCATAGCTGATTGAAACTAGAATTAGCGAACTGGGGGAATCATGAAAATCATTCAAAAGGAACTACTCGTTCTTCTCACGGTCGTTTGTGCTGCTTTCCCACAAAAGATAACGAAGGTCAGTGCAGGCACCAGTCACTTCTATATCGATCATGCTCCCACTATGGCAGAGTATGCCCTGAGCTTCGATGTCCGTGGTGATTCAATATCAAACGTGTCGGTTGAAGGTCCAAATATATCAACAACATATCTTGAGCTTGAACAGACATTCACAGGAAATGTGTGGCGATGGCACAAGGATGTTGAGTTAGCGGTCAAACCATTGCCAGGTGATGCATATGTATTTCACATCACCTTTAATGATTCGAGTAGAAAGGACACATCAGATGCTATCACGGGGACTATTGATGAGTTCCCAACCATCATTTACCCACACCACGAGAGCACGATCAATACGACGATCCCAATATTCACATGGACACAATTGATAATGGAAGTTGGAGGTATGGATCTGATAGTTGTAGACCTTACGCTAGGAGAAGAACAGAATGTCTGGTATTCAGGACTGACCCAAATGGATACATCAGTGATCTACAACTATGATAGTAGTGGTGTTGCTCTTGAACCAGGCAAGACGTATGGCTGGGTTCTTGTTTATCGGGATGTCGATGAAAATAATAGTGCCACGCTCTTTAGTACGTTCTCCATCGAATTAACAACGTCCACAGAGAATCTGCATATACACGAAAATCTTCTCATATTGTTTAACAGTCCCAATCCATTTAATTCAACGACCAGAATTAATTACGATCTACCTGAGCATTCAGAAGTGAATCTTACCATCTATGACGTGACAGGTCGAGAGGTGGTAAGACTCCAAAACCAGGAAAAACCAGCAGGTCATCATGAAGTTCAATGGAATGGAGTGGACGATTCAGGAAATCAGGTGAGTACAGGTATCTACCTAGCTCGACTACAAGCATTAGCTTACAGCAAGACAATTAAGATGGTATTTCTGAAGTAGACTTCCGCTTACGTAAACGCATCGAAGGGCTGGTTTTCAATCAGCCCTTTTTCTTTCAAGCAATGGGTAAGGTAAATCAACACCACCAAACCACGATGCGTTGGTAAGTTATTCAGTTTTATCCAATCATATGTAAAGGGTGCTTGACATCAGTAAAGTTATGATTACATTAAGTCAATAAAACTTTACTAAAAGACAAAGGAATATGACTTATGAGCCA
This sequence comes from Fidelibacterota bacterium, assembly GCA_021734325.1. GTDB lineage: Bacteria > Fidelibacterota > UBA8477 > UBA8477 > JABMPR01 > JABMPR01. The sequence goes on from JAIPJF010000033.1 coordinate 2,720, forward strand.
AGAAAAAACAGATGCAACAGAGTGGGCCGCGCAGAACAAACGGAATACCAAACAACTTAGAAATTGGGCGGGAGCATGGTGCCTGACAATGGCGCTGAGCGCTTTTGGCCCCAAATACATCTGGGATTTCAGCACCTTGCTCACCATCATGGCGATTATCCTCAATCTGGGAACAGGTTTTCGCATGATCTTCGCGAATAAAAAATACCTGCAGGGCTTGGATGAACTGCAGCGGAAGATCCAGCTGGAGGCTATGGCATTGGCACTGGGAGTCGGCCTGGTTGTGGGACTTAATTATGAACTGCTCGAGGACGTTAGACTGATCACTTTCCAGCCAGAGATCCCCCACTTGATCATTCTCATGTCCCTTACCGTCTTCGGAGGGATTGTTTATGGAACGAGGCGCTACCAATGAAAAACCGTTTAAAAATTCTCCGTGCAGAACGGGATTGGACCCAGGCCCAACTCGCTGATGCATTGGAGGTCTCCAGGCAAACAATCAATGCAATCGAAACGGGAAAATTCGATCCAAGTTTATCTCTGGCATTCAAAGCAGCCGAACTTTTTAAACTTTCTATTGAGGAAATCTTTCACAAGGAGCAAGCTTCCGAACACACTGAGTCAGCGTCAATGATGTCACAATAGGACACCAATGCCGTTCCGCCCACCTTCTCGGCAGGGTGGGATAGAGCACAGGACAAGCAGGTCTATTTTGGGGTAGACTACCTGCCAGTTTAGTCGATTGAAGGGTCTAACTCCTAACTCCATATAAATATTTATACAAATCTGCGTGGAAAGCATTATATTACAAATCAAAATTAGCAATAGATGATAAGCACAAATAAAAAAACACAAACTCAATAGCCCTGGTCTCCTCATGATCCTCATCACACGCGCAGCAGCCAATGCAGGTTATATGTCAGCATGAATAAATCTATCCGTATATATGTCGTAGATGATAATCGACTACTCCGGGAGGGTCTGGTCTCCATGCTGGAAGAAATACCGGAATTTGTGATTGCCGGTTCGGCCGAGACAGGCAGCGAAGCGATAAAGCAAATACAAGATACAAAGCCGGATGTGGCTGTCATTGATATTGGCTTGCCGGATAAGGATGGCCTTGAAGTCACTCAGAGCCTGCATCACACCTGTCCAAGCGTAAGGGTAATCATCCTGGGAATGCCAGATCTGACTGACCAGATCATGGCGTGTATCGAGGCCGGGGCATCTGGCTATATGCTCAAGTCAGCTTCCTTTGATACCCTGGTTGAGACCATTCGATCCGCTCATAGAGGGGAAGCCTTTTGTTCGCCGCAAATGGCAAACTCATTGTTTTCCCGTATCGCTGAACTGGCAGGGAATAAAGCTTCCCACACGGATACCACCCTGACAACCCGCGAGCTGGAGATCATTAACAAGGTAGCCCTGGGCATGTCAAACAAGGAAGTTGCCACTGCGTGCTTCATCGAAGTCCAAACCGTTAAAAATCATATTCATAACATCCTTGACAAGCTGCAATTGCATAATCGACTCGAGGCTGTCGAATATGCCCGCGAGAAAAATCTTTTGAATGGAAAACACTAGGTCCAGGCCGCTTTTCTAAAAAGTACTAGACTTTCTGCCTAAAGACCCCCCCTGGGTCCCCCTCACCAGCTAGTCCCTAAATGAACCCCAATTGAATCTGGGGGTCCATTGATTCCCCCCATCACTACCTCCAACTTGTTGCTGTCCATACTGAATGGATGATTACCAACAATTGAAATGAGGTATGCGATGAAATTCACGAGAAAATTAACATTATTATGGGTCCTGTCCCTGTTCCTGATAATAGGGATTGCCGGTTGTGATAACGGAGACAGTCCCACCACACCAAACGGGGACACGTACTTTGCCACAGCCACTTCAAATCCTGTAGCAGGTGGGTCCACAGATGGCGTTGGCGGATATGACGCCGATGCATCGGTCACCTTGACCGCGACACCAAACGCAGGGTTCACATTTACAAACTGGACTGGAGCCAGCGGTATCCTGTCTACATCAAGCAGTTACTCATTCACCATTAATGCAGACCTTGCAGTGGTGGCAAATTTCCACGCTGTGAGTACTATTGTTCAGGATCCGGTACCACTCGCCTCAACATCCCAGTTTGCCCTGTTGTCAAGTTCCGATATTACCAATATCCCCACATCATCAATTACCGGAGATGTTGGCATTACGCCCGGAGTCAGATCAGCCATTTCGGGTTTAACCAGTCCTGAAGTCTCAGGAACGATCTATGCCGCTGATGATGCTGCCCCCGTTCCGACGATGCTGATCGCCGCCAAAGCTGATGCAGAATCTGCCTATCTGAATGCTGTTGATGCTACCAGGGGAACACCTACTCCAGCTGAAGGCAATCTCAATGGTCTGACATTGACTCCGGGACTGTATTCATCTGGAAGTTCCATGGAAATTTCACCTGGTGGCTTTCTATACCTGGATGCCCAGGGTGATGGTAATGCAGTCTTTGTCTTTAAAAGTGCCACCTCCATCACAACTGAATCTACCAGCGAAGTTGTTTTAACCAACAGCGCCAGTGCAGAAAATATTTACTGGGTTGCAGGCTCTGCAATCACGCTCGGGACAAACTCCAAAATGAAAGGTACGCTCATTGCCAGTACCTCGATCTCGATGCTGACCGGTGCACGCCTGGACGGTCGGGCCTTGATACAAGGTGCCGCTGCCGGACAGATCTCGCTGGACCAAAATACCGTTGTACTACCCTAAATAGCTTGATGATTCGGGGTGAAGTGGAATGATCACTTCACCTCGCTCATCGACATATGGTAGATCACATTTTAGCAAAGGACAGAAAGCCATGACGAAAATAAAAATACTTTTGTCAAGCAGTCCGAAGCTGTTATCGGATGTGATTCGACGATTGCTTGAGGACCAGCCTGATATGCAGATCATCGGCGAGGTCTCTGATCCCCTACAGCTTTTAATTACTACTCAGGATGCCTTTGCAGATGCAGTTATCATCACACCTGTTAAATCCAATGGAATACCCAGGATTTGTAATCAATTACTGGTGGAACATCCGCTCCTAAAGATTATCACCCTCGATACGGACTCTGATTCTGCTTTTTATTATCGATTGAATCACAAGCGCCTGAAGTTTCAGGCACCATCAGGTTTCGCCATTCTGAGTATTCTCCGCGGAGATTCGATTCCGCCTGTAGACTGAGAGTGGGGAAGCACCCCAAATATCAAGGCCAATAGGGTTTTGGCAGTCCAATAATTACATCGTATGGAAAATTTAAAATGGACTCGTTAATTAAAATGAAGTCCAGCAATCAAAAGGAAAATATTATGAAAACAAAGTTACGTTCAATCATCCAGAGAGCAGGTTATTTGGGTGGCGTTTTAGGTATAGGATTGATTTTATTATTTGTATCACCCGTCACAACCATGGCGCAAGCACAGCAGCCCGTCGCACTGGGAGCTACAGGCAATTTCGCCATTTTGGCAGGAGCATTGGTTTCAAACGTACCGACATCAGCCGTTACCGGCGATGTTGGTTTAAGCCCTGCTGCCGGTAGTTATATCTCCGGATTTGGTTTAACCGAGGTGTCCGGGACTATTTACACCGCAGATGCCACCGGACCTGCTGGATCTGTTACCTCAGCAGTTATGCTAACAGCGGCGCAGGGTGATCTGACCATTGCCTATAACGATGCAAAAGGTCGGGAACCGATCCCAGCAGGCGCTTTTCTGGATACACTGGCTGGCGAAATTGGTGGTTTGACCCTGGGTCCCGGACTGTATAAGTTTACCGGCACCCTTTCCATAACGGGATCCAATCTTACCCTTGATGGCAATTCCACAGATGTTTGGATCTTCCAGATCGCAGAAAATCTCGTAGTAGCCGATGCCATCCAGATAACCCTCGCCGGTGGCGCTCAGGCTGCCAATATCTTCTGGCAGGTTGGAACCTCTGCCACACTTGGCGCAACGTCCGTTTTTAAAGGAACCATACTCGCTGACCAGTCAATTTCCTTGAGCACCGGTGCTACCCTGGATGGTCGTGCACTGGCCAGGATCGCTGCTGTAACCATAGAAACAAGTACCATTACAGCTCCTGGCTTTGTGTACGTTGCTGTTGATGCTGACATGCAACCAGACGGTTTCAATCTTTCACAGAACTTTCCAAACCCTTTTAACCCCTCAACAAACATCACTTACCAACTGCCTGTCAGCAGCCACGTTACGCTGACCATCACGGATATGTTGGGCAGGGAAGTAAGCATGCTGGTCAATGCTGTGCAAACTGCTGGAAGTCACCAGATCGTTTGGGATGCCCATAACTTTCCCAGTGGGACCTACATCTACCGTTTAGAAGCCGGGTCCCACGTTTCAATGAAACAATTAGTTCTCGTCAAATAAGAGAAGGGGAAAAATCATGAAAATATTTAGAACAGAACATCCAGCTACATCAAGCCGATCCATACGCTCTTTGAGTGTTCGGATCATCGGAGCGATAGCGATTATAATCCCTTTATCATTCGCTATCGCTCAGCCATTAATCCCAGTCACTTTGGGGTCCACCGAGGATTTCGTGATCCTTGCAGGATCCCTAGTTTCCAACATTCCCACCTCCACCATTACCGGCAACATTGGTTTAAGCCCTGCTGGCGGTGGCAACATCACGGGCTTCGGACCCCTGGAAGTAACTGGAACCATCTATGCAGTTGATGCCTCAGGTCCGGCTGGATCGGTGGCTGCAGCCTCCATGCTTACGACTGCCCAGGGTGATCTGACCATCGCCTATAATGATGCCTCAAGTCGTACGCCAATCCCAGCGGGTACCTTTTTGAACCCAGGCGCGGGAAACATCGGTGGTTTAACTCTCATCCCAGGGTTGTATAAGTTTACCAACGGTCTTTCCATCATGGGATCAGATGTCACCCTCACAGGGAGTGAGACAGATGTCTGGATCTTCCAGATCGCATCCTCGCTTACTGTCGGTGACGGCATCCAGGTTATTCTCGCCGGGGGTGCTCAGGCTGCCAATATCTTTTGGCAGGTGGATGCTTCAGCGACGCTGGGCACAACGTGCGTTTTCAAGGGAACCATCATGGCCGATCAATCCATCTCCCTGAATACTGGTGCATCTATTGAGGGCAGATTATTAGCCAGCATTGCTGCAGTCACACTTGCCTCCAGTACAGTGACTGACCCAGGTTCACCAACTGCTGTTGATTCGGAAATGCAGCCAGATGGTTTCAAACTTTCACAGAATTATCCCAATCCCTTCAATCCCTCAACCACGATCTCTTATCAATTGCCGGTCACCAGCCTGGTGACGCTGAGCATTGTCAATGTGTTGGGCCAGGAAGTGAGCGAGCTGGTCAATACTGTGCAAACTGCTGGAAGTCATCAGATCGTATGGGATGCCCGGAACTTTCCCAGTGGGGCTTATTTCTACCGTTTAGAAGCTGGAGCCCACGTTTCAGTGAAACAATTGGCTCTGATTAAATAAGAAAAGAGGTATAAGGATGTTAACGAAAAGAAGATTAATTCAACTGGCCATGGTAATCACCATAGCCTATTCGACCACATTATTTGTGGGATGTACAGCTGCACCAAAAGCAGTGGCCCCAAAGCCAAATGTTGCGAGCGCAGAAACGAAGATGGCACTGTTTCAGAAGGCGAACGACTCCTGGCAAACAGCAAAGAAAATGAACGCAGAGATCCTGGCTCCCCAGAATTTTTCTGCCGGGGAAAACGCTTACATCCAGGCTGAAAAAGCCTACAAGGCAGAAAAAAGTCTGGATGATATTCGTTTTGCATTGAGTGCATCTGAGGATTATTTCAAAAAGGCCATTCAGGCAGTCAAATTAGCTCAGGTTTCCTTTCCTCATTCTATAAAAGCCCGTCATGATGCGCTTGTTGCGCAATCAGCGACCCATGCTCCAGAGTTATGGACAAAGGCTGAATTCAAATTCAATGATGCCACGGGTATCCTTGAAGATGGAAATGTGAAGGAAGCCAGAAAGCTTGGGGGTGAGGCTGAAAAGCTCTATCGCCAGGCTGAACTTGCTGCCATCAAGGTCCTCTACCTTGCTGAGGCCAAGAGTTTGATAAAGCAGGCTGACCAGAAGGACATCCAGACCAATGCGCCAAAAACTTTGGCCAGCGCAAAAAGTCTCATTGCACAGGCAGAGAAAGAGTTAAACGAGAATCGCTACGACATTGATGTAGCACGCAGTTTGGCCATGAAAGCGAAATATCAGGTAAATCATGCCATCTATCTGGGAACGACCATCAAGGTTTTAAAGGAGAAGAATCATACCTGGGAAGATCTGATGCTGGTATCGGAAAACCCTCTGGAAAGAATCGCTGAGCAAACGGGACACGTTGCAACTTTCGAAACCGGGTATAACCGGCCTACCAAAGCTATCATTTCATACATTGTCACTTTTCAGGATAGTGTTGCCCAGATGGGTCAGGATATCGCATGGTATAAAGCAGAGGCTCTGTTTCAAAAAGAGCGCACGGCGGAACTGGTTGCCACACTGGACAAGCAGTTGAAACTCAAATCAGATATGGCTGCAAAAATCAGCGCGCAAGCCAAAGCTCAGGATAGTGTCGCCACATTAAGCCGGGATATCGAATGGTTTAAGAATGAGCGTCAAATACAAAAAAATCGCACAGCTGAACTGGTTGGGATGTTGGACAATCAGGTCAAACTCAAATCTGATTTGGCATCAAAGATAGCTGCCCATGCTGAAACTCAGGAGCTGTTCAATCAGATGGAAGCATCATTCACGCGGGACGAAGCCAGAGTATTGCGAGAGGGTGACGATACCATCATCCGTCTGATCGGTCTTGACTTCCCCAGCAACGCTGCAACCATCGAACAGAAGTCATTTGCCCTGCTTACAAAAGTGCGGGATGCCATCAATACACTGAAGGCATCATCGATTACGGTGACGGGTTACACGGATTCTTATGGCAGTGATCAAGATAATCTAATCCTGTCACGTCAAAGGGCTGAAGCAGTAAAACAGTATATCCTGGCAAACACAAAGTTCCAGAATGCCAATGTTGAAGCCGTTGGCTATGGCGAAAGTCAACCTATTGCCAACAACGAAACCGAGCTAGGCCGGGCAGCCAATCGCAGGGTCGAGGTCGTGATTCATCCATGATGAATCGTCGCACAAGATTATGGACAGATTGTCCAGGTGAATTTGACCAGCAATCAATTTTAGGCCGGGGGGCTTCAAGCTCCCGGCCAAATGCAATGCCGATTCAAGACCTGGAGAAATACTCGGGCATAAGGCGTGGACGATCAAAATGGACAATTGAAAAATGAATGACAAATGGGAATTTAAATTTAGTAATCTGAGAAAATGGCGCTGGCAACGTATTGCATCGGATGGCGAGGTTGTCGGTTCAGCTCCCAGAAGCTATGCCAATAAGGTCGATTGTGAAAAGAATGCCCAGCGTAATGGATGGGTGCCAGAGTTTCCGGTTGCGCAGAACATTTTAGTTGGGGAAGAAAATAAGCAGGAAACCCCAAAATTCGATGTGGATGGCAGTTCTTTGGGGAATGACAGATCAGTTTCCGTCCCCGATCAGGGGAGCAATGACGAGAACAATTATCGTGTAAAGCGCGATTCCAGACAGCGTAAGATGATTGTTCTAATTGCCAGCATTTTGGGTCTTATACTTGTCGTGGTACTCCTCATCTTGCTAAAATCAGATGACCAGGTAGCCCTGTCAGACAATAATCGACTCACGACCAGCAGAGGTATTGCTCCACTGGTGATAGACTGTGTTTCTATTGATGAAATATCACTCAAGATAAGGAGCAGGATGTGTGTACCCTGCCAAAGAGAAGACGCGGATGATTCAGGGTTGGATGATGATTTTCGGTACAGATCGTAAATAGCTGATAGAGGTAAAAATGGATGATAAATGGGAAATATACAGAGACGATCAAGGGCATTGGCGCTGTCGTCGACATGTACCCATTAGACATATTGATGCCGCAACGACTGAAAGCAATGCCGTGCAAAATGGTTTGAAAAAAGTTGAGATGATCGAGGAGACATTGGTCCACGAGCATACACCAGAAAGTGACAGGGATAAGGCCATTGACTGTCCTGCCAAAGAGAAGATAGGGCTGATTATAGCCTTGAGACACCTAACGGAAGAGCATGTTAATAAACAAGTAAGGTAAACAAAATGAATGATAAATGGGAATTCTACAAAGACAATCAAGACCAATGGCGCTGGCGTCGGACCTCACCAAACGGAAATATTGTTGGAGCGGCAACGGAAGGCTATGTGAATAAAGGCGATTGTGAAGGGAATGCCCGGCGAAATGGCTGGGAAACAGAAGAGATGATCGAGGAGACATTGGCTGCGGAGAAAGCTCAAATAAGCGAAAAAGCCAATGCCCTTTATGAGAAACATGGCTTTAAGGGTGGTGATAAATTCGCTGCCGGTTTTGTGGCAGAGCGGAAGAAAAGGAAGCTCTATAGAACATCTCACCACAATATGCAAAGAAATTTACTGCTTACCATTGTGCTGCTGCTCATTGTCATCATCGCACTGCTTTTATTTGATCTGCTGCAGGGAGATCCAAAACCAATACTATCCGATAAGAAGCTTTCGGAATTGAAGGTCATGATGCTCGTGCTTGACCCAAAAGTGGATGAAAAGGTAATCGTATTTGGGGATACCCACTTTGATTTCGCTCAATCTTCCCTGACACCCGAAGCTCAGGTTTTGCTGGATGATGATGTACAGATCCTAAAAGACAATCCCTCCGTCCATGTTCGCATGGCTGGCTATACATCAGCACGAGGGTCCGAAGAGGTCAATCAATTATTGAGTGAAAAACGCGCGAACGCTGTTCGGGAATATTTGATCGAGAAGGGTATTGCAGCAGAGCGGATCACCGTCATTGGGTACGGCAGGACGAAGCCGGCGTTGTATGAAATGGATCCCAATGACATCGAATCCAAGGAAGCACGCGCCAACATGCGCGTCCTGTTTGAAATTAATGTCAAATAAGTTTGGATTGAGGGTTTGGTTGGAGAATGGTGATCAACAATTCTCTGCTCGGTCCGCCATTGGTAGCATGATGAAAATCACATTTTTCTACCACAATGAAGGGAAGAAGAAAACATGAAACATCTTAATTATCTGGTAATCGCACTCTTATTTCTGATCGGAGCCAGCGAATCCAGCGCACAACAACGTGGGTTTGGTCTTGGCGTGGTTATTGGTGAACCAACTGGAATCAGCATGAAATGGTGGAGATCATCAACCAGAGCCATCGATGCCGGTCTGGGCTGGTCCATTTCTCAAAATAACACTGATTTTCAGCAGTCGCGCTTCCATCTTCATATGGATTTTGTGCGACATGCCTATAACGCAATTAACTCCTCGGAACGACTTCCTGTCTACTACGGTCTGGGAGCAAGTGTTGCCGGTGGATCCGAGAACGAAAGTTCTCTAGCCCTGAGGTTTGTGCTTGGTCTCGCCTGGCAGCCTGCAAGGACGCCAATAGATGTGTTCCTGGAATTGGCTCCTTCCCTTGAGGTCATTCCGGCTACCAATTTTTATCTAAACGCCGGATTAGGGATACGCTTTTTCTTTTAATGATCGATGGATCTTCCACCAGGGTGTGGGCCTTGGGGAGGGATGATTTTTTTGATATATACAGATACTACATGCTGCATCGCTAAAGTGAAATAGAGGCGCAACGTGGATCATATGAAACGAGGAACAAAATGAATTTGCCTATCAGATTTTTAGTCGGGACCATTCTTATCGGAGCATTGTTATTTTCATGTGCCGGTAACGAGGCCATGGTAGCCGGGAAGCAAAGTACAATTGACAGTTTGCAGCTACAGGTCAACAGCCTTAGACAACAGCTTAATCGAGATAAAGTGGATTTGAAGCAGTTGGACGAAATTGCGGCTTTGAAACGTGAAGCAGCGGATAAGGACATTGAGCTGGAACAGGCATTAAGTGAACTGGCGAAGATCAAGGATGTCAGGGTAATAAATGACCGCACCATCATCACCAACAATCTCCTCTTCGAAAGCGGGAGTTTTCAGATAAGCAAGCAGGGCGAACAGTTGCTCCAGCGCATTGCCACTGTTCTCAAGAAATATCCGAGCCGGAAGATCATCATCGAAGGACATACTGACAATCGTCCCATTGATCCTGAATACGCAGAACTATACCGTTCCAACTGGGATCTGTCGACGGAGCGGGCACTGGCTGTCCTTTACTATTTCCGTGATAAGACGGGACTGACGGAAGCAAATCTGCGCATCATGGCTGCCGGTGAATTTCAACCAAACATGGATAACAAGACCGAAAAATCCCGGGAACAGAATCGGCGCGTTGAGATCATCGTCGGGTCCAAGAACCGCTAAATGACCTAGAACAGGAGTTGGAAATAACAGCTCTATGAGTTCGTTCTAAAAAAATGGTCTACCTGGAGTTGTTGCTTTGCTAGAATGGGAATCAAACTCCTGCGATGATTCCAGGTGGATCAGATTTACAGCAAGAAATTCAAGGTTTGATCAGATCAGGTGTTAAAAATGAACACCAGCAGTGAAGTAGACATATGTGTTCTGGAAATGTTTCTGAACATCCAGCTTATTGTCTCCCCGGCTATAGATCAACTCGATCGGTCCCAGTATTGAATCGTACAGAATACCCACACCAAGACCCTGAATGGAGTTTTCCTTGAAGGGGTAGAATTTCTCACCCTTCAGCCAGTTGAAATTCGGGGCGATGTTATAGATGGCCTTGATGTAAAGATCTGGTTGCCATTTATAGCGGTAATCAAATCGGAAATTGGCAACCCGAGACCAGCTTAATCTGTAATAATCAATGCCCACAAAACTATTTGGACCGCCAGTATGATACCAAAGATAGTTTTCTGAGCCAGCGCCAGAAACTTCACCAAAGTCGACGTGAAAACTGAGATTCACCCGTCTGCTGACCTGCCTGTATGATCGCAGGATGATCTCGTAACGGTGAAAGTCGATATCTGATCCTATGATCGTTGAACTTAGATCAAAATCAGATGTGAGTTTCCATCCGGCAGTTGGGATAAGCACCTGATCCAGCCAGTCAATATTAAGGCTAAGTGTTATTTTTACCAGATCATGTTCCCATTTTGGCAAACCGGTCATCCCGATCTCAGGATAGACATTGAGCAGTTGCCGTTCCAAACCAAGCTGGAACTGGGTTGATTTGTTCGGCCAGAACCCAATTCCTAGCCCCCAATTTGTATACTGATCATTATACAGGGCGATTGTCTGTTCCAGATCGTTAATAGGAAGCGGTTTGTTGACATATTCAGCCTGCAGATAGGGGTAAAGGACAAAGCCATCCCGTCCATAGGGATAGAGAGCCTTGATGGTCAGGTGTGTCAGACCAGCGAATTCCAGACTGGTTTGAAGGCGCAGACCGGGGATAAATGTCTTTTGACCCAGGTAACTCAAATGGCCCACCAGGTGGTGAAAATTATTATAGTGAAATCCCAGATTCAAACGATTCTGCGGCTTTTCCTTTAATTGGATGATGAGTTTGATCTGATCTTTGTTAACTGGTTCGATGCTGTAATTGACCGTGTCAAAATATCCCAGGCTATACAATTCCATGAGCTTATTCTCGAGATGCTCGATATTCAATATGTCTCCGGGCTTCATGCGCAGCATATTATAGATATAGCCAAAGGAGAGCGATTGATTGCCCAGAACCTCTATCCCATAGATCATTGGCATATTCATTTCTTTGACCCGGATCCTGAGATACAGATCATCATTTTCATCCACGTCCACCTGGTAATCAACCTTGCTCAGGTGACCATCGGCCCGTAAGGAGCGGATGCTATCCTGGAGTTGGGTATAGTTCACACTATCACCGGGATTAAGACCCAGATTGGAGTAAATATATTGAGAGGGGATGGTGGAATTTCCGGCAATTTTGATACTCTGCAGCAGGGAAGGCTCCTGTTTCGCTTCAAATCTGCTCCTTGGGCTGGATAAATTTTGAACATCAATCAGTTTCTTGAAATCGGATAGTCGAGCCTGTGCTGACCGATAGCCTTCAGCAATGATAGCCGCTACATTCTTAGTCGAAAAATCAGAATTACTTAATTTTGACAGGTTGGGATTGATAAGCAGATTCACATTTTTAATATTCGCGTCTTCCTTGAAGTACCCTGGAATTGTTATACTTTGCTCCAGAATGGCAAAGAGATTATCTAATTCGTCCTTCTTCCTTTTAGGGCGCCCAACGTTCACTGCGATCACAACTTCACTGCCCATCTGGGTGGCAACATCAACGGGCAGGTTATTTAATAATCCTCCATCAATAAGCAATGAGTCCCCGTACTCAACCGGGTAGAACAAACTTGGTATGGACATGGTTGACCGCATGGCCTTGGCCAGGGATCCGTCTTTCAGGATAACTTCACGTCCAGTGATCAGGTCCACGGCAACGCAACGAAATGGTATGGGCAACTGATCAAAATCATCGATCGGATCAAAAGCAAAAGTCAGTTTTGAGAGTAGCAGAGAAATTCTTTGACCAGCGATGAGACCACTGGGGGCTGTTGGAAGAAAATTCTGGACACCGAGCTCCATTTGATATAGACCATCATCCCATTTTTCGATATAAGGGAGCAGGTCCCTGGGTGGGTCATCGGTTAACATCTGCTCCCAGTCAACGGCTCTGACAATATTTTCAATTTCTACGGCATCATATCCGATGGCATATAAGGCGCCTACGATTCCACCCATGCTTGTTCCTGCGATGTAATCGATGGGGATCTTCAATGAATCGATCATTCTCAGGGTGCCAATGTGGGCAAATCCCCGCGCCCCGCCACCGGACAATACCAGTCCGATCTTTGGTCGTGGTTTATCTGCGAGGGTGGTGGTTTGAAAGATGAGGAGAAAGACAAATGACAGGAATACCAGCTTTTGAATAAGGGGGACTGCCCGAGGTCTGGCGATCAAACATTGCATGATTTTCCCATCTTCACTTTCTTGACATGGGCAAGATAACTTTCTTTTCACTGTATCCTAAGGACTCAATAGATGTCTGCAAAATTAGCTGAACTGTTTGCCCGGCTGTCTGTCTCTGATCCATTTTAATCTATCCTTTGGGCATGTATGAACAACTCCAGAGCATTTGATCCCAGTAATTTGTAAAAGTTTATTAGCACATTCTCTCTGCCATAAAACCGTGTATAAATTATATGTAATTATTTCTTGACTAATGGCAAACATGTTATTAAACTAAACCAGTTTGCTAGACAAACCACGAATGAGGAGAGAAATTATGAATGAATTACCGGATCTTAAAAAACTTGAACGGAAAATGTTTCAAACACTTTTTCAGGATGGGATTTATGAATTTGCTTTTGCCGTTTTGTTCCTCGGGATGGCATTAAATCCCTGGTTAGCTGAGAATGGAATCTCAAAGGCATTCTTATATACATTCGAATTGATCCTTGCTGCCACGATCATTGTTCTGGGCAAACGGATTTTCACAGTGCCACGTCTGGGAAGAGTAAAGTTTAGTGAAAAAAGGAAAAAGATATCCCTCAATATTCTAATGGGTGGAATTCTACTGAATGTTCTTTTTTTGATGGCTGGTTTTGTATTTCAGGATGGGATCGCTAACCAGGGCAATTCCAATTATATGTTGACCATCCTTTTTTCCTTTGGTTTCCTGTTAATATTTGCTGTCCTCGCCTATCTCAGCTCTTTTCCCACACTGTTCCTGGCAGGTTTACTTTTTGCCACCAGCATTCCAGTCTCAGAGTACCTGTATCCCTATCTGGGAGAACCAGCAGATGGCATGATTCCCTTTGGAATATCGGCGTTGATCATACTCGCCCTTGGAATTACGAAATTATCAAATTTTTTAAACTCAAACCCCAAAGAAATGGTCGAGGTTAGCGATGTCTGAGCAAGACCCTGTCAACCCGATCGCATTCAATGATATTGATCGACTTATTCATGAACCGGCCAGGCTCGTCATTGTTGCCTGTCTCGCTGTGGTCGAGGGAGCAGATTTTCTATTCCTCATGCGGCAGACAGATCTAACCAAAGGCAATCTGTCCTCACATTTGAGCAAGCTGGAAGAAGCAGGACTGGTTGATATTAAAAAGGAATTTGTAAATAAAATACCCCGTACATTCTTGAGTCTTTCAGGAAAGGGAAGACAGGCATTCGAGGAATATCAGAATAAGATGTCTGCCTTTCTCAAAGGGGACTGATCGAAAACAGGGGGGAGTATGTTATTTTTAAAATTGTCTCTCACACTTGTTTTAGGGGGAAATCAAAAATGAAGAAATATTATTTACTCTTTATTCTGTTGTTGCCGATGAACAGTTACCAGCTCAATGCCTGTACGATAATCTTTAGTCGTGACGCAAATTCAGTTCTGATAGCCAATAATCTTGATTACTCAAACTGTTTTCCAAGAATGTGGATTGTACCTGCTACAGGGGATCAGTATGGGAGATTATGCTTTGGATTTGATTCTACATACACGATCGCCGAAGGTGGTATGAATGATCAGGGCTTATATATATCGGTTAATGCTTTGGATGAAGAATCAGGGTGGAAATCAGACCCCACTTTGAAAGACTGGGAAACATGGGAAGGATGGTATACAAGTGGGGTCCCAGACGGCATCCTGGCAAAATGCGCGACGGTAGAGGAGGCGATTAAAATATTTCAGAGCTATAATCTGTTCACATTGCAGAATGTGAAATTTCTGATCGCCGATAAGAGTGGGTCTTCAGTAGTGGTCGAATGGAGTAAAGGCTCGCTTGTCTTTTTGGAAAGGATGGACAAAAATTATCAGATATCCACCAATTTCGTTACATCCAATTATTTGCCTGAGGAAATCCCCTGTTATCGCTACAAATTGGCTACTGACATCTTTGAAGCTCATGATAATTCCACTTCGGTGGACTTCCTGCGTGAGATACTTTCTGCAACCCATCTTGAATTTCAATTTCCGACTGTCTATTCGAATATCTGTGATCTGAACACAGGAGATGTCTATCTCTATTATTTCCACAATTTTGAGGAAGTGGTCAAAATAAATGTCTTTGATAAAGTGAAATCTGGACGGGCAGAATACCTGTTGAGCGATCTATTCACGTATAAGCCTTATGTAGCCCATGTCTACGAGCAATATTTTTCTGGTAATTAAGTGCTATATCATTTCAGAACAGGCAGGTGCAATTTCACTTGCTGCTAAGCATCACATCTTCTGGTACCACAGGGTGGAGAAAGGTGAATTTATTTTCGCTTAACCAAAGGGTGGCTTCATCCTGTTTCTTGAGATTGATGAGCAGTGTGATGATGTCTGCAGCCTTGAGACGCTTGCGGTGATCCATGGGGATCAGCGACCCGTTGCGCGTTGTTGTGAGCGGCAGGAGTACTTCGGCCAGAAGATCATCAGAAAAAACATCGAGATGTTCATCCCGTTCATCCTGCCCTTCAAAGACCCATTCCTGAACCAGAACCTGATTGTGTCGAATCATGACCAACCAGGCTTCCATGTCGAAAGGATTTCCTGACAGGACACTGGCACCGATATCCTCTACCATGCGAAAAGCAGTTGTCTGGGTTTCATCCTGCACTGAGAGGATCAGGCTTTGAGACCGATCTATCTGTTTGACCTGCTGGGCAAATAGCATATTCAGATCCTGGTTGGGAGTCATGGCTATAATTCCCTGGCGGGTGTCAATTTCAGAGCGCAAAATGATGGCCTCATCCAGACCATTCCCAAATATGACCCGCAGCCCTGCTGCCTCTGATTTTTGGACACATTTGGGATTGCTGTCGATACAAACCACGTCCTGGCCATTGCTTTTAAGAATCCCGCCCATTACTCTGGCCAACTCGTGGGCTCCCAGAATAACCCAGCCATTTTTACTCTTTCGTCTCAGGCCCAGTTTACCGGCTAACAAGCCGCCACTCAGACCTGCCTGAAGTACGCTAACAGAGATAACAAGAAAAACCATGGCTCGCAGGGCTTCACCGGGATAGCCCTGATGTTCCAGTTCATAGGAAAACAGGGAGGCTACGGCAGCAGCCACAATCCCCCGAGGTCCGATCCAGGCCAGAAAAATTTTCTGTTTTACATCCAGTTGGGATCTGACCGTAGCCACAAAAACACTGAAGGGTCGTATGATAAAAATTAGTAGCAGAACGGTAAAAACGCCTCCCCATCCCAGATTCAGAATGCTGGTGAGACGAACATCTGCTGCCAGCAGGATAAAGAGCATACCAATGAGCATTACCGTGAGTTGTTCCTTGAATTCGAATAATTCCCGCAGTACCAGAGTTTTTGAATTGCCGATAACCAGGCCGGCCATGGTCACGGCCACGATACCGCTTTCCGGCATAAGTCCGTTGGAAATCTGAAACAGAGCCAGAACCAGAGAGAGGGTAAAAACATTTTCCAGTCCCTGGGGTACCAGGTTGCGGACCCGAAACAAAGCGACCAGAGCAAAGCCCCCAAGTGTGCCTAGTAGAACTCCAAATCCAAGTCGCAGCAGAATATCCATTCCTCCCTGAACCAGCGAAACATCCAGAGGTGCGATAGCCACTTCCAGCGCTACAGCTGCCACAATAGCCGCAATAGCATCCAGCATAATGCCCTCGGCCTCCAGAATGGTCTTGAGTGGAGATTTGACTCGGATACGGCGTAAGAGCGGTGATACGACCGTAGGGCCGGTGACAGGAATGAGGGTACCAAAGAGGATGGCCTGTCGCCAATCCCAATGGAGTAAATGACGTGTGGTAAAGACAGCCAATACAGCGGTGATCAAGGCACCAATCGTGATCATCGAGCGAATGGTACGGCGCTCACGTTTAAGGCGGCTGAGTTGCAAGTTCATACCCCCTTCGAACAGGATCACTGCTACTGCAAAACCCACGATGAGAAAAAGACTGTCCCCCAGACTGGCTGGGCGAATCAGATTGGCCACATCAGGACCTAGAAGCACACCGAGAGCCAGCAGGATCACAATTCCCGGTATACGGGCGTGGTGAGCCAGCGATTGCCCCAGCATGCCGGCGGCCAGAGCCAATGAGATGGTCAGAGCCGGATTATCGATCATGACAATCCATGGCTTATATACCACTCTTTCTTAATCTGATACTTCACTTCCCTGTTCACCTTTCAAGTGCAATTATTTTGTGGCCTAAGATTAAACTATTTCCTGTCAGTTTTCAGAGATTTTTTTGATTCTTAATCCTTGGTGCCTGTTCCTTTGCATCTGCCTGCTAATCTTCGTCTGATCCAGACCTGAGAACCGGCTTGTACCGCTTGTACGCCCTGATTTAAAAATTTATACCCAAGATAACAGGCATCTCCTTCAGACAAAAATAGATTAGTTGCTAATATTCACTATTTAGTTTAGCTTGCCAGGAAATTTGAATACACAATTAATGAAATTGCTCTATTTGTACTAGTCTCCAATCAACTAATCAGTAGAGCCTCGCCCCCGGTTATTACTGGGGGCTTTTTTTATGCGGTCGGAGACAGAATACCACGGGTTTACCCGTGGATGAATGAGCCTCCGGAGGTACATTAAATGCTGAATGAAGACAAGGATAACAGCACACAGTTCCTATCGATTGGAATATCATGTAGTATGGGT
>JAIPJF010000034.1 GCA_021734325.1 Fidelibacterota bacterium
TGACCAGAGCAGGTGCAAGACCTGCACCATCATCTTCGTTTGATTTAATGGTTGTACCAGCCTGTATGGTCAGGGTCGCACCGGCCTTGACAAAGACCTGACCTGTGAGCAGATGATCATCTGCGGCATACCAGATCTCGTCACTGCTTATGGCCCCGGTATGGTTAATCGCCTGTAAATTCGTGGCGACGGTTATTAACAATAAAGCTAGTAGTAGCTTTTTTTTCATGATCCATTAACTCCTTTTTTGTTGTAATTGATACTTCACTCCCAGACTGAAAGACAATCCCGGGGAGTAAACTTTTCGTAATTTCAAGTCTCCTGTACTTTTTTCAATATGGCCAAAGCGTACCTGTGAATTAAGCAGGTTGTTCATTTTGAGGCTCACATTAAACGCGCCAAGCTTCTTTCCGGCAGTCATGTTGAGCGATTGGAAGGGAAATTCAAAAATATCTCCCACTTCACCAACGCCAACAGAACTGATGCGTTTCGTAAATGTATTGTAGGATACTGCAAGGGTGTACCCTGAGGGTGAACGGTAATCGACAGCGGCATTGAACATGACCCTGGACTGACCCTGAAGGGGTCTTCTGCTCGTTGATGCTGAATTCGCATAACTGGTTCCATTAAAGAGATAAACGGTATCATTAACAGTCACTTCTGATTCAGATATAGTCGAATTCATAGACACACTTCCAAAGCCCATTGTGAGCGGTATGGGTAGTTTTTTACGAAACTCGAGTTCCATACCCAAAGTCTCAGCCACCTTGGCATTTTGGAAGGTCTTATAATCTAGATCCGGTGTTGAGATCATGGAGATTTCGATTGGGTTTTTAAAACGTTTATAGAAGAAACCTACTGAGATCAATTCTGATGCTGATGGATACCATTCACTGCGAAGATCATAATTCTTCACTTCAGCATTCTTCAGGAAGGGATAGCCAATGGCAACCTCACTCTGGTAGAATTCCTGGTAAGCCATAGGTGCCAATTCCCTGAACTCAGGACGTCCAACTGTCTCTGAATAAGCGGATCGAAGAATAAGTTCATCGCCAAACTTGTAGATTAGGTTAAGGGAGGGCAGAACAACCTGCTGGCGTAACCTGGCTTTGGCAGGTTCACCGTAAATAGTAGTGGCAGGTACTTCAGTTATGGGATTATAACTGTCCAGATCCATTCGGTAATCCTCATAACGCGCCCCGCCTTCAAAATTCAGGCTCCAGCCATCGTTCATAAGGATCGGTAATGACGCCATCAGGAAGTAGGCACGTGTGTCCTCACCTGCTGAATACCCATTGAAAGCATTTTTGGATGTCTCATCCAACATGAGCAAGCCATGTGTCCATTCACCTGTGCTTGTATCTAGAGCAAAAAAATTGTCAGGGGCGAATGATTCTCCAAATTCCATATCAGGATAGATATTAAGGACAGAGTCCTTCCAACTGGAACTAGAAGAGTTGCTGATGGCGAATGAACGTTTTTCAAAATTTCGGGATTTATTCTGTATGCGGGTCCCTGTCTTGAAGGTGAGGTCATATTTTAAGCTTAATGGTATCTTTAGCTCATAATTGACATCGAAAGACGTATTCTGATCGCTTCCGTCGGTATAGTCACGGTAGCCGATCTTTTGCGCCTGGCGATCGATGACGTAGTAGGTAATGGCTGAATCGGTTTCTGCATAAAGGTTTTTTACGCTGTAATTGTGAGTGGCATGGTCAGGTTCATAGCGGGTGGAATTTCCACGATTCAGATTCCACTCCAAACGATGTGCTGGACCGATTATGAAACTGCTGGAACCGCTCAGACTGTAATTCGAGATGGTTTTTTCGATGTAGTGATTGCTGATAAAAATTCCCGATTCAATATTGGGTGTATAGCCGTTTGAAATGGTGTGTTTATCACTTGAGGTATGGGTGTATATCCGTTGGAATTTGATCTTATGAGCATCCTTATACTTCAATCCAGCACTTACATTGGCACCAATATTTGTTTTGTATTCTGAGATATGATCGGTTCGATCTGTGTAGGGTTGCAGGTAGAGTTCATCACCTTGCTCACCGGTATTGATGGCGAATTGGGCGGATTCCATATCCTGCTGATCATAGTTATTCTTAAAGACTAGATTTGTAAAAAATCCATATTCCAGATTCTGGTTCACCTCGTAGCGATCACCTAGGTCAAATCCGATGCTCATCGGTTTAAGTGGATCCGTTTGGAAATTAACGAAAGTTGGGTTTGCCGAACGACCGTAGTCACCGATCAGACCGTACCATTCTATTATACTCATACCGGCGGGACGGTAGTTTGTAGCGGGTGACAGGATCTGACCCTTGGGGATTTTGCTTGAGAGGGCACGTGACCCATCATCATAACCGAAAAAATCTGTTTTCCCGGAATATGTTCGATAAAAGGGCAGACCCTGATGCAGGGTAGATTCGTCACTTACAGAGATTTTGAGATGGATAAGGCGTTCATCTGGATATGCTTTGGTCTTAATGTTAATGCTGCCACCGGCGAAGACACCTGGCAGGTCAGGTGTAAAGGTCTTAAGGGCAACGATACTCTCCAGGAGTGCGCTTGGGAATAAATCAAGTGGAACAGATTTTTTATCCGGTTCAGGTGAAGGGATGGGTGCGCTATTCATCTGAGTCGAAGTGTAGCGTTCGCCCATACCTCTAACGATGGGAAATTTACCATCCATGACGCTGACCCCGGGGAGCCGTTTTAGTGCCTCAGCCGCATTGGAATCTCCGCTTTTGGACATTTCTTCAGAACTAACAGAGTTTTGCATATTGGAAGATTTCTGTCGATCCTGTAGACTTGAGAGTGTCGAACCTTTATCAGTCTCAGCGTGCACGATGACGGATTCTCCACTGATCGCTTCAGCTGATAAGTCAATATCCAGATTCCGGGATACTCCATTTACGATCCCAACATTGGCCAAAGTCTTCAGTTCATAGCCGATATACGACACGCGTATGGTATAAGTACCTGGTTGAATGTCTCTTAATTCATAAAAACCGTTGAAGTCGGTGGCTGAGCCCAGGCTGCTCTCGGAAATGATAACATTTGCACCAATGAGGCCTTCGCCAGTTTCAGAATCCCTCACGATCCCTTGGAGAGATCCACCTGGTTGAGCATGCCCAAGCATTGGTAGCATAAGAATTAGGTATTTTAATATAGTATGTTTGTTCATTTTCTTCCTTTCACACACAGTATTTGCCAATTGTCCCTTTCGGACGCAGGAGGATATCCGGCTTATATGAGGATTGAATTATTGCACTATGAGTAAGTGAATAGATTACAGTTAGAGTTTTGTTAGGAAAAACAATCAAACCTTTTCCGAGGAAAATAAAGCTGTGGCAAAATTACAAATCTCATCATTTCCTAACAATATCCTAACAATAGAAATGCAGGTTGAAGGCGTGTGTGAAAGAGTGGGGAATGGCTAAAGGAGGCAGATAAATGAAGGCGAAGTTTTTTATATCGGCGATACTGTTATGTATGACAAATTTAATGGGGGCAGAAGCGAAATTGAGTGGTGATACACACTTCCATTTCACTATGACCGATCTTGAGAACACTGAGTTTGGGATTTCGAGGGCTTATCTCACCTATGAAAATAAAGTGAATGAGCACCTCTCTTATAAATTTCAAACCGATATTGGCTCAGGTGGGGCAACGGCATACACAGTATTTCTGAAGAATGCCAAAATAGACTGGAAAACAGAAATGGGTAAGCTGACATTTGGTCTTCAGGGTATGAACATGTTCAATATCCAGGAAGGCAATTGGGGTTATCGTTTTCTTGAAAAATCAGCAATGGATCGAAAAGGATATTCAAGCTCTGCTGATCTAGGAATCGGAATTGAATCTAAAATAGGACCACTTTCTGTCAGCGCGATGCTCACCAACGGCGCTGGCTATAAAAAAGCAGAAGACGATCAGTACAAAAAGATTTCAACCAGGCTTCTCTATGGTGAAAGCAAACTGGATGATGGTTTTAATGCCGGTGTGGTTTTGAGCTATGAGGCCATGGATTATACCGCAGTCCATCCAGTAAGCATGGCACCGATCACTGAACAGGGGAATACCATTGTATATGGCGGTTTTGGAGCAGCGGCGTTTGGACCCATTAGAGTTGGGTGTGAATATTCAATGCAGACTGTAAATACAGCGAGTACCAGCTCAAGTAATCTTCTGTCAGTCTATGCCAACTACGACTTGTCGAAGAAATTAGCCGCCTTTGCTCGCGCAGACGTATACGGTTCAGATGTTGAGGGTAAAGGAGAAAATTATGTGATCCTTGGTGCAAATTACAGTCCGGAGAAACAGCTGAGCATAGCACCGAATGTTATGATGATAAGCCCTGAGGGTGAAGATTCAGAGATGACCTATCGGGTGAGTTTCCGTTTTAAATTTTAACAAAATAAAGGAGAATTGAATGATGTTTAGAAGATTAACCACACTTGGAATCGCAATTGGTATTGCAGTTCTGGTTTTGGTTGGATGTAACAAGAACGATTCATCAAAAAATTCAGATTCGTTGAAAAAAGGTGAACCAAAATATCTGACGATCAAAGGATCAGATACTATGGTCCATCTGGCCAGTGCCTGGGCGGAAGCCTACATGGAAGCCCATCCTGAGGCAGATATTTCAGTAACTGGTGGTGGCTCTGGTACAGGCATCGCTGCACTTCTGAATGGAACGACAGATATCTGTATTGCCTCCAGAAGTATCAAAGCCAAGGAAATAAAGCTTGCCGAAGAAAAAGGTTTAAGCCCAAACGAGATCGTGACCTCCCGTGATGGAATCGCAGTTGTGGTAAATTCAGAAAATCCGGTGCAGGAGCTGACCATCGAACAGATAGGTAAAATTTATACTGGTGCCTATACTAATTGGAGCCAGCTGGGTGGTGAGGATCATGATATTGTCATCCTTTCACGTGAATCCAGCTCAGGTACCTATGTGTTCTTCCAAGAGCATGTCATGAAGAAGAAGGATTACTCTCCTGAAGCCATGCTTATGCCTTCCACTTCTGCCATCATCCAAAGCGTTTCCCAGGATGTCTGGTCAATTGGATATGTTGGTCTTGGATATGGGGCTCAAGCTGGGGATGAAGTTCGAATGCTGCATGTGAAAAATGATGCAAATTCTCCTGCCATTGTTCCTTCAGTTGTCACAGTACAGGACGGCAGTTATGGGATCGCACGGCCATTACATTTCTATACAAATGGAGTCCCCTCTGGTATCACAAAAGAATTTGTAGATTTTGTGCTTTCAGATGCTGGTCAGGAGATCGTTCTAGAATCGGGATATGTACCGATTAAGTAATCCTGTCTATGAATACCTGGCAAGATAAAGCAATCAAGACGATACTGGTAGGGTCAGCCTCTACCAGTATCCTGATTGTATTTCTAATCTTTGTCTTCTTGGGTAAGGAGGCTTTCCCTTTTATTTGGGATCCCGGTTTTTTTGAACTGTGGCAATCCCGCTGGATTCCAGTTTCTTTCCAAGAGGAAGTATTCGGTCTTCTCCCGCTTATATCAGGCTCACTCCTTGTAACTGGTTTAGCAACCCTGCTGATGATTCCTTTTGGCGTATTCGGGGCTATATATATCGCCGAAATAGGAAGCGAAACGGAGCGGAGCTTCCTTAAACCCTTTATCGAAATTCTAGCAGGTATACCCTCAGTCGTTATTGGGTTTTTTGGTTTGGTCGTTCTCAGTCCCATCATTAAAACCATGTTTGGATTAAACACAGGGCTCACCGCATTGACAGGAGCGATCCTGCTTGCACTCATGGCCGTTCCCACCGTTATCACAGTGAGCGAGGATGCCATTCAGAGTGTCCCAAGGGCGTACCGTGAGGCCTCACTGGCTCTGGGTGCGAATCGCCTGCAGACTATTTTCAGGATTATTGTTCCTGCCGCTCTCCCGGGAATAATTGCCGCCATCATGCTGGGAATGGGTCGCGTCATTGGAGAAACAATGGCCGTGCTCATGGTGACTGGGAATGCAGCAAGGATGACTCTGAATCCCTTCGATTCTGTCCGAACCATGACGGCTACTATCGCTGCTGAAATGGGGGAGGTGGCTTTTGGTAGTCACCATTATCAGGCACTCTTCTGGGTGGGGATCTTTTTGCTTCTCATGACTTTTGGGTTAAATCTCATAGCACAACGAGTGCTCAGAAAGTACCAAATGCGATGAAAGCAGCACAAAAAGAAAGCCTGGCATTCAATTCCATTCGGCTGGTCACCTATTTTATCGTCATTGTCGTCGGCTACTTGTTATTTGATATCCTCCTGAAAGGTGTTCCTACTATCAGTTGGGAATTTATTACAGGGCTGCCTCGAAAAAGTGGTGCTGAGGGAGGTATCTACCCCGCTATTATCGGAACCATCTATTTGGTTTTCGGTGCCCTTATTTTTGCCATCCCGTTGGGAATGGGTTCAGCCATATATTTGTCAGAATATGCCATGCAGGGACGTTTGAATCGCTATATCCGACTCGCCATTATTACACTGGCTGGTGTACCCTCCATCGTGTTTGGTTTATTTGGCTTGGGACTTTTTGTCTTATTCTTTGGATTTGGTGCCTCCATATTAGCTGGAAGCTTGACCCTGGCATTTATGATTCTACCTACCATTATTGTGTCTAGTGAAGAGGCGCTTCAAGCTGTACCTATGGGTCTCAGGGAAGCCAGCCTCGCCCTCGGTGCTACGCAGTGGCAAACGGTTTATAAAAGTGTCCTGCCCTTTGCCTTGCCTGGAATGTTTACAGGCTCAATCCTGGGAATTGGTCGGGCTGCAGGAGAAACCGCGCCAATTCTATTAACTGTGGCTGCATTCTTTTTGCCTCGATTGCCAAAATCAATTTTTGATCAGGTTATGGCTCTCCCGTATCACCTATATGTTCTGGCAACACAACATCCGGACACTGTCAAAGTTCTGCCCATGCAATATGGAACGGCTCTCGTACTCATTGTCATTGTTGTCTTTTTCAACCTCACAGCTATCATATTGCGCAACAAATTTAGAAAGAAGATCAAATGGTAAAACCGCTGGAGACGAAACTAGCTGCAGAGAAGATTAATTTCTTTTATGGTGATGCTCAGGCATTATTTGATATCAATATGACCATCCCGGATCGTCAGGTAACTGCTCTAATTGGTCCTTCGGGCTGCGGAAAAACGACTTTCTTACGGATGTTTAATCGGATGAATGATATTATCCCTGGGACACATCATACTGGGACAATCTCCATGGATGGCAAGGATCTATACCATCCTGATATGGATGTTGTCAAGCTCCGTCGCGATGTGGGCATGGTCTTTCAGAAGTCCAATCCTTTTCCAAAATCGATATATGACAATATCATTTACGGACCAAGTATCCATGGTATCACAGACAAGAATATTCTTGAATCACTCGTGGAGAAAAGTTTGAGAGGAGCAGCTCTCTGGGACGAAGTAAAGGACCGATTGACTGAGAGTGCCATCGGATTATCTGGGGGTCAACAGCAGCGCTTGTGTATTGCCAGAGCCCTTGCTGTGGAACCCAAAGTGCTCCTCATGGATGAGCCCGCTTCCGCTTTGGATCCAAAGTCTACGGCCCATATTGAGGAACTCATTGGTGAATTGAGGGAAAAGTACACCATCATTATTGTAACTCATAATATGCAACAGGCGTCGCGAGTCTCAGACAACACCGCATTTTTCTACGAAGGTGAGTTGATTGAGATTGGGAAAACCACCCAAATATTTACTAACCCGCAGCTGCAACGAACAGAAGATTATATTACAGGGAGATTCGGATAATGGCAGAGGAGAGAATGATGCTTCATTTACATCGTGAAATAAATGAATTAAAAAAAAAGATCGTCCTGGAAGCGACCCTGGTAGAGGACAATCTGCGAGAGGGTATGAAAGCCCTCATTACGAGAGATATAAATTTAGCAAAGCGTATCATCAAGCGTGACAAAGACATTGATGCCAAGGAAGTCGAAATAGAAGAAGATTGTTTGAAGATATTTGCTCTCTATCAGCCCGTCGCCAAAGACCTCAGATATTTGGTAGCCTTTCTCAAATTGAATAATGACCTTGAACGAATTGGAGACCTGGCCTCAAATATAGCCGCACGGGCGAAATCCCTTGCTAAGAAAGAAGCACTTGAGATACCAGTTGAGATTCCTAAGATGGCAGAAATCGTCCAGAAGATGTTGAAAGACACTATTGATGCCCTCGTAGATCTGGACGGTGCAAAAGCTACTCGGGTTTTGGATACAGATGATAAAGTTGATGAGATGAATTCAACCATGTATGCAATTGTTGGAGAAAAGATCCAGAAGAATCCTGAATTGGTAGATTCTTGGATGCAAATACTTGGAATATCTCGATACCTCGAGCGAATTGCAGATCACTGTACAAATATTTGTGAGGATTTGGAATATATGCTCAGCGGTCGTATCCAGAGACACCCAAGCCTAGGTCGATAGATTGAACGAGAGGGGCGAAGAGGCTTCAACTCTAGCTGCCGTATAATTTTTTTTGTATTCAGAGGAATGTTCTGCCGTAGAATGAATAGATTTTGCCCGTGACCATAATTCTTTTGCCAACAAGTTTAAACTTGCATTATCCCACTGACCCCATTCAATCCAGTCCACAAGATCAGGAACCACATTCGGAAAGATTATTTGATCCTGCTGAGTTGAATGATACCAATTCAAAATAGCCTCAGGAGTTATCTCTTTTGTTGTCATCCCCAGGCTCATTTTTTCCAAGGCAAGTGCATTGCTCACCTGCTCTGGCTGACCTTTCAAAGGCTTTACCATCAATTTTTTTCTTAGTGCGAGTGCTTCACTCGGCAATTCAAAACCTGAATTACATAAAACACCCTCAGCTACCAATAAATCCTCACGGAAGGTTGTTCTGCTCAAGGGTTTCACAAAAACATTCCTGAAGGGTCCGTAGGCGTGACTATTCGTATACAGGACAAACTTGAGCTTGTCAACTTTTTGGAGGATGGGGATGAGTCGTGTGTCATCCTCAAAGGGTAGATACACCAGGATCATTTTTTCCCGGACACCATCCCCAGGTATCAATCTTGGAATAATGGGTGGGAGGATGGGTGAATCAAAATGATGCCAGTGAAGACCGATCCCCAGATCAACAGGTGCGAATTTCTCCATGAATGCTCTTGTGACCGGATTAAAAGAAGTCTGTGGAATAGCATGTCGAAAAGCATATTGATGACCGATACCGATGGAGGGAAGATTATGTCTTTTGGCAATCCTGGCTGAAATTGGTTCATAATCCACAATGACCAGATCTATCTCCTCAGCTTCATAATCCTTGATATCCTTCCTCATCTGCAGTGGACGCGCATTTAAAAGGGTATCCATGATTTTTATCCTTCCATGACCTGTTTTGAAACTGAGACCCTCGAAAACATCAAAAGGTTCAAAAGCCTGCATGTCCCAGAGATCCTCCCTTGCTCTTCCTGACACGATGGTTTGGACACGATGTCCTCGATTTTTTAAAGCCAGAATTATTTCTCGGGATCTGGTGATATGGCCATTCCCGGTTGCCTGAACGCCATATAGGATATTCAAGGGTTCTGAGTCAAACATGCTTGTCCTCGGTTTCTTTAAATGATTTGATCTTGTTTCGTTTACGGAAAGATTTCTCGGCTATCCCAATTGGTCTCCGCGGCTCTGATTTGAGCCACTCAACAATTTGAAAATCACCCGTCAGATCCTCAACCAATGCAGTACATGAATCCACCCAGTCGCCGCAATTCATGTAGATAAAATTGTCTATGGATTTGATCTCTGCGTGGTGAATGTGACCACAAATGACCCCGTCATAACCTTCGCGTCTGGCAGCCAGGATCAGGGCATTCTCAAATTTTCCAATAATTTTTGTGATGCCCTTGGTTTTGGTTTTCATGTATCCTGCTAGAGACCAATAGTCTTTCCCAAGCCAGTTCCGGACATCATGGGTGATACGGCTGATCAACTGGATCACATGAAAGAAACGATCACCCAGATGGGCAAGCCATCGGTATGAATCCTGCATAAAAATGTCAAATTCATCTCCATGAACGACCAACAGGCGCTTTCCATCTTGGGTTCGATATTCTATTCGTTCCCTGATTTCGATCTTACCAAAATTCATATCAGTATATTGACGGAAAAATTCATCATGGTTGCCGGGGATGTAGACTATCCGGACCCCCTTCTCGCTGAGATTGATGAGTTTCTGCATAAATTGAGAATGGGTTGGAAGCCAAAGCCAGGTTGACTGCATACTCCAGATATCAATAATATCTCCAACTAGTATGATCTGCTCTGCTTTATAATTGTCAAGGAATCGGAGCAATTCATTGCTTTTGCTGAAACTGGTACCCAAATGGATGTCTGATAACCAAATTGTGCGCAATTTTGTCTTCTTATCCCTGTCTGCTTTCATAGCATTGTCTGTCCTTTCATTTGCTATACAGACTAAATTGATGCGATGAGGGATGGATTATATTCGTGTTAGAAATCATTATAAATTAGGTTTGAAAATGATTTGGGTGTCCATCTTAACCTTGTGGTGGATAGGCAGTCTAATAGTAAGTTATTTTTAATTAGGAGACCCCATGTCATATAATTACAGGTTGTATACTGCTTTTTTTTTGGTGTTGATTCTCAGTGCATGTAGTACAAATAGGTTTCTGAGCCAACCTGCCCCACCGGAAATTCGGATCGATGGTTTCAGGAAGGAATGGGATGGTCGCTTCCAGACACCTAAAGATCAAAAGTTTGCAGTCGGAATAAGCAATGATAAAAATTATCTCTTCCTGGCTATCACGAGTATGGACAGGATTATCATCAGACAGTTTGCCCGACAAGGGGTAAGCATATGGGTGGATATAAAGGGTGGTCAACGTGAGAACCTGGGTATTGTCTATTCAGGCATGGTTCCCACGCGATCCCGAATGCCCAGGTTTGCGAACAATGAAGGACAGGATTTTGATCTGAATACTCCAGGCGAGGGGATGCAGGATATGATTCGAATTGAAGGAGCCCTGGACTTGATCGTGAGTGATCACGGCAGTAAACGACTTGGACCGTCAGATCTTCTGGCAACTGCCCTCAGTGAGAATGGCGCTTTATTCATTGAATATCAAATTCCTTTGGCATTGCTGGGTAAGGATTTTAAGCCCGAAGATGGAATAAGGATCGGCATAAAATCTGGATTAAATAAAGAGACTATGGGTCCAAGGGGCTCTGGGGATATGCCTGGAGGGAATCGCGGGGGGACATCTGGTGGTCCATCGGGAGGAATACGAGGTGGAGGAGGACCCCGACAGGGCATGCAGGGTCAACGCATCGGTATGGACAATATTGAGACCTGGATAAAAGTGCAGCTATCACCCCTTCCCTAGGATAATTTGCATCAAATCACAAACTCCACCCATAAGGTGGAGTTTTTTTATAGACAATTTAAGTTCGTTTATCTCCTGCGCTTTTCCCGTGTGTGACAAAATGATCACTTAAACCGGGGGAAATGCAAGGCTCCTGGAGGATGAAATTTTATATCAATCATTCGTACCATATCTCAGAATCTGGTCATTTTCAATTTCGCGGAAAACGTCATGGAGGAATGCGACATAGATCTCCTCAACTTTCCGCATCTCTGTATGAAAAGGGTATACCGGGAAGAGCAGGATTTCCACCCATTTGCTAGTTGTTGCACTTCGCTTATAAGATTTAGCAAACCGACCAAGACTATCATAAACATCTACATTCAGGTAAAATTCACGGGTGTAGGGAATGGGAATGATCGTAAACGAGAGTGCAGAAGCGATGCCGCCCAAAAAATATTTACTGAATGATTTTTCAACTCGAAACTCCATGACTATCCGCAACTTATAATTGGCCAGAAGTGAGTCTTTCAAAGCAATTCGCTTAGGATCAGACATATCTGAGGAGAATTCAGTGTAAGAAGCGTAGCGGTTCAGGTTTGATAATTCACCAGTTGCGTCAAGCAGTATATCATCAAAGCCTTTTAATATCTGCCATTGATTCTGAAGTTTGGGAATGGCATCCAGGCCCCTAGTTTGTACCAAATGCCGGGATACAAAAAGGACATCAACGGGATCAAGACCAGGTGTTTTCATTGCATCAAGCCCACTGCTTCCTTCGATTTCTGAGTGGAAGGTCGCGCATCCTGAAAGTGTGAATAGTAACACCATGGGAATGTACAGTTTCAGGTTACTGGTTTTCATGTTAACCCCCTTTGTTAGCGATGATTTCTTCCTCATCCGGTTTGAGCGCGACCAGGGCAGTGCCTGTAACCAGCAGAGGACATATAAACAGTATAAAGACCATGATATTGACCAGGATCTTCTCATCTGATGCCGCGCTGTATAAACGAAAAAGGAAAAAGCAGAAGATTCCCAGAACAATGATAACTGCACCTGCAATGCGTGGCCAGCGCCTGCTCATCCATGCCAGCAGAAAGAAAGGGAGAACCACTAGGCTCTCCATCAGCATTGAAACAGGTTCTTGAAAGTGACTGAGCAGAATAAAAATAAGCCAGAAAGTACCGAAAACAGTCAGAATTCTAAAAACCGCCTTTTGAATTCCCCAGAATTTTTGCAATGAGGTAAAGACCGTTACCAGCCAGAGGATCGAGAGGATGATAGCCAGAGCGAGAGACTCACCTTCCAGATCAACAGAACCTGCTTTAAGGAAAGCAATAATAAGGATGGCTGTGGACCCGGCAAAGAGTGATGCAATATAGCCTGCCCGATAGTTTGCTAAACGGGCAAATTCATCCTGATCCCTCAGGATGCCCAATTCTCGTAGAAACCCTGGTCCAAACGCACCCAGCCCAGTGATGATCAGAAATCGCATATCGATCGTAACTGCGAGGAGAATTCCCAAAAAAACAAGGGTCCCTGCAATGAGACCAGCTCTACTTAAATTCTTAATCCACAAAATGTTCATTGGTCTTCCCCCGTTAACTGAAATAGATCCTCGACGTTTACCTTAAAAAAGGCAGCCAACCTTAAAGCAAGCGCGACGGATGGATTATATTGCCCTTTTTCAAGTGCCACAATGGTCTGCCTGCTGACGCCGATCTTATTGGCCAACTCCTGCTGGGTAAGTTCACCACTCAGGAACCTGTATTTTCTGAGAGCATTGCTTATATCGGTAGTCACTTTCACAGGACAATATAAAGTTTATTTGTCATAATGACAAATAAAGTATACATTTCCTTTCCTAACTCAATCCCCCCAAAAAAAAGGATTCAAGTTGCTGATTAATGTTTTGTGATTCGACTACTAAGGCACTTTATTTGCAATGTTGAATTAGGGGTGAACGATAAGCAGAAAGTGCGGTAGACTTGTGAATGAAAGCGATAAAAACTCAATAGCTTTTGAAATATTAAAAGAACGCTATCCTGAAAAATTTGTGGATGTCCAGGTTGCACTCAAATCAATCCACAGAGGGGATCGTATCTTTGTTCACACTGCTTGTGCAGAGCCTCAATTTCTGTTAAAGTCCCTGGTCGATTACGTAGAATCGAATCCAAAAGCCGTATTTGATGCAGAAGTGCTGCAGGTATGGTCTCTTGGTCTTGCCCCTTATGCACAGGAAAAGTTCAAACACAATTTTCGGCATAATTCATTTTTTATCGGGAACAGCACGCGCACTGCAGTCAATTCTGGTATGGCAGATTACACCCCCATATTTTTATCAGAAATTCCCAAACTCTTTATGCGTGGCCATGTGGTAGTGGATGTTGCCTTTATCCAGGCCTCCTGTCCTGATGCTCATGGTTATATGAGTCTGGGGATCAGTGTTGATATTGTGAAGGCTGCGACCGAAAAGGCTCAGACCATCATCGTTCAGGTTAATCCCCGTATGCCCCGGATTCATGGTGATGGGTTTATTCATATTTCAGATGTGAACTTTATTGTTCATCATGATGAACCCCTTCTCGAATACAGTGATGAGCTTGATAATGAAGTTGCCGAAGAAATCGGTAAACATGTTGCCAATCTAGTTGAAGACGGGGATACGATTCAGGTTGGTTATGGATGTCTTCCGAATGCCATCCTGGCAAACCTTCACAACAAGAAGCACCTTGGTGTACACACTGAATTGCTCGGTGATGGCTTGGTCAAATTGATGCAATCTGGTGTGATTGACAATTCCAAAAAATCAATTAATCGTGGAAAAACGATTGCCACATTCAGCATGGGTTCAGCTGAGACGTATGAGTATCTGCATGATAACCCATTTATTGAATTTAAGACCGTTGACTATACAAATGATCCCCGGGTAATTGCCCAACATGCTCATATGACTGCCATTAATTCAGCACTGGAGATTGATCTGACAGGGCAGGCAACAGCAGAATCACTGGGGAAAGTTTTTTACAGTGGGATTGGTGGACAGGCAGATTTTATGCGTGGAGCGATTCTCTCAAATAGTGGAAAGACGATTCTAACCCTTCCCTCAACTGCTGATCATGGTGAAGTATCCCGAATCGTTCCGTTCCTGCAAGCTGGTGCTGGTGTCACCTTGAATCGTGGCGATATTCATTATGTGGTTACTGAATATGGCATTGCCTATCTCCACGGTAAGAATATTCGAGAAAGAGCCATGGAATTGATTTCCATTGCACATCCGAAGTTTAGGGCGGAACTCATTAAAAAAGCTAAAAAGCGCAATTTGATTTACCAGGACCAGGCCTTTATCCCTGGAAAAGCAGGGGAGTATCCACAGAAGATCGAAACCTATCGTACTACGACGGCTGGTATTGAAATTTTTGTTCGCCCTGTAAAAATAAGTGATGAACCGCTTCTTAAAGAATTTTTCTATTCCTTATCCGATGCCAGTATGCAGAGGCGATTTATATCTGAACGCAAAGACATGCCACACGAGCGTCTACAGGAGTTTGTGGTCATAGATTATACAAACGAAATGATCCTTCTCGCGTTCACCCGGGAAAAGGGTGTTGACCAATTGGTAGGTGTTGGGCAATATGCCGTCATTGGAGCCACTCACACTGCTGATGTAGCCTTTGTTGTGAGGGATGATCATCAGGAGCAGGGCATTGGTCGTGAGCTCCTGAGATATCTTACATTGTTGGCAAAAAAGCAGGGATTACTTGGATTTACTGCTGATGTTTTGATAAGTAATGCGAGAATGATGAGTCTGTTTGAAAGCATGGGGTTTGATGTTCAGAAGCACATTGAGGATGGAATGTACGAAATGAAAATGACGTTTCTGGAGAGTAAATGAGTGTAATAAAACCTGATATAAAATATTTGTTTGAGCCACGATCAGTTGCTGTAATCGGAGTCAGCCAGGAACCGGGAAAGATTGGCTATAAAATTCTTGAGAACATGGTTGAAGTCGGTTATCAGGGAAAAATCTACGCCGTAAATCCCAAGGGAGGCCAGGCACTTGGCTTTGACTTTTTAAAGCGTGTTGAAGATATTGACGGTGAAGTGGATGTGGCCGTTATCGCCATCCCTGCCCGATTTGTATACGATACCGTGGTTGCTTGTGCGAAGAAAAAAATACCAATCCTTACCATTATCTCATCTGGATTTTCTGAAGTAGGCAATCTTGAGGAAGAGCAGCGGGTGGTCAACTATGCCAAGGCCCACAATATGCGCATTCTGGGTCCAAATATTTTTGGTCATTATTCGTCCAAGGTATCACTGAACGCAACTTTCGGCCCTCGCGATATTACACCGGGAAATGTGGCTATCATCACCCAGAGCGGTGCCCTGGGCATTGCCATGATCGGAAAAACGGCGGTTCAAAATATTGGTTTGTCCTCAATCATTTCTGTTGGGAACAAGACAGATATCAATGAATCTGATCTTCTTGAGTATCTCGTTGAGCAAGATGAGACCAAAATCATTTTAATGTACGTGGAAGGCATCCAAGAGGGGGAGAGACTGGTCAGCGTCTTAAAAAAAGCCACTCGGAAAAAACCTGTCATCGTGATCAAATCAGGAAGATCCAAACGTGGTGCCGTCGCCGCTGCAAGTCATACTGGTTCCCTGGCTGGTTCAGATAAGGTCTTTGACGCCATTATGAAACAATGTGGTGTTTTGCGCGCTGAGAGTATCCAGGAAGCACTGGAATGGTCTAAATATCTCTCCCATACTCCAGTGCCTCAGGGGCCAAATACGATTATTATCACCAATGGTGGTGGTGTTGGTGTGATGGCCACAGATGCCTGCGAAAAATACGATATCAAACTCTATGACGATCAGGAAAAGCTAAAAGAAACATTTGAGAGTGTTGCTCATGGTTTTGGTTCCACTAAAAATCCTGTGGACATCACTGGAGAAGCCAGTAAGGCTGATTATCTAAAGGCTCTCAAGGAAGCATTGGCAGATGACGATATCCAATCTGTAATTGCCTTGTATTGTGAGACCGCCATGATGAATTCTCAGGAATTGACTGAGATGATCGATGAAATGTACGGTCAGTATCAAGCGAAACAGAAACCGATCACATTCTCAGTGTTTGGGGGTGAGAAGACCGAAGCTGCCATCTCTGCTCTGCATAGGAAAAATGTACCAGTTTACCGGGATGTCTATGATGGGGTTTCCTGTTTGGGAGCACTTCATTTTATTCGTATTGCACAGCAGATTGAATCCAGCATCCCTGCTGTTAGTGAGATAGATGTTGAGAGGATCAATCAAATTATTGACCAGGCACTCGGAGATGGTCGGACTTTTCTACTGGCTGAGGAGGGACAAAGCCTCCTTTCTGCCTGTCAGATTCCCGGTCCAAAAGGGGGCGTTGTTCAATCGGTAAGGGCTGCAGTTAAGCTGGCCACTGAAATTGGCTTTCCCGTTGTGATGAAAGTGGTCTCACGGGACATTCTACATAAAAGCGATGCTGGCGGTGTTTTGCTGAATCTGGACAATGAAGAAGAGGTCATCGATGGATACCAAGCCATCATTCATTCCTGCAAAGCGAATGTTCCTGATGCAGTCATTGATGGAATCGAGGTCGTTGAGCAGATCCAGGCTGGTACTGAGGTTATACTTGGTGGTCGCCGCGATGCCAGCTTTGGACCGACACTCATGTTTGGGTTGGGCGGTATCTATGTTGAAGTAATGAAAGATGTGGCCTTTCGTGCTGTTCCATTGAGCGAGAATGATATTCGGGCAATGATCAAGGAGATCAGATCCTATCCTTTGTTACTCGGTGTTCGCGGCGAACTCAGAAAGGATATTGATACCATTGTTACCACCTTGGAGATAGTTTCTACGCTGATTACCAGTGTTCCCAGGATAACTGATATCGAAATTAACCCCATGGTTGTCTATGAACAGGGGCAGGGTGCTCGTGCTGTTGATATTCGTGTAATAATCTCTGATGATAAAGAGGATTTAAAATAATGAAAAATATTATTGTTACTTCACTTCGCAAAGATGCTGGTAAGACGAGTGTGATCGTCGGTCTGGCAAAAAATTCATCACTAAAGATTGGTTACTTAAAGCCCTTTGGTGACAGATTGCTGTACCGGAAAAAACGACTTTGGGATTTTGACGCGGCTGTTTGTACTACAGCAATGGGTGCGACAGAATCACCAGAGACCATGAGCATTGGATTTGATCATTCCAAATTACGCTTTATGTATGATAAGAATTCAACTGCTCAAAAAGTTCAGGAGATTGCGAAAATCAACTCACAGGGCAAGGACCTTATGCTTGTTGAAAGTGGGACCGAGCTGAACAGGGGGCTTTCTGTTCACCTGGATGCCATATCACTTGCGCACTATCTAAAGGGTGAACTGTTGGTCATCCTGAGTGGGACGAACGATCAGATCTGTGATGATGCCTATGCATTAAGGAAAGTTCTTGATCGCTGTGAGATCAAATTGCTTGGAGTCATCGTGAATAAGGTTCACGATACAGAAGACTTCATCAATGTTTATCAAGAGCATTTTACGGCCTTGAAATTACCATTGATCGGTGTGCTGCCGTTTGCCGATAGTTTGACCAGACCAAGTATGAAGTTCCTGTCGGATCTCTTTTTTGCTAAAGTACTGGCCGGCGAGAAAAAATTAAGCAACACAATTAAAGATGTGTTTGTTGGAGCCATGTCGGCCGATGCAGTCCTTCGCATGCAGCGATTTGACAAGGAAGCGAAATTGGTCATCACTAGCGGGGACAGGAGCGATATGATCCTGGCGGCCCTGGATACCCATGCTGCAGGGATCATCCTGACAAATAACATCCTGCCGCCAGCGAATATCATAGCCAAGGCTTCAGCTGCCAATATCCCCCTTCTTTTAGTTGCCCAGGATACCTTCCAGGCAGCAAAAAAAGTGGATGATCTGGTCTCCTTGTTATCAAAAGATGATGAGGCTAAATTGGATTTATTGAAAGAAATAGTAGCAGCGAATATTAAAGTGGCGGATTACTTGAAATAAGATGTAACATTTCTCAAAATGAACAGAAAAAAAGTCCTGAATTATCCAGGACTTTTTTTATTCCAAAAGGTCGCGATAAAAAATTGTGGCAAAGCAGCGATCTTCCATATTTTAAATATATATCTCATTTCAACAATAACCTCGACAAAGCACTTGTATTTTCAGTCATTCCTGGCGATTATAAAGATGAGAATTATTGTAATGAATAAAATAAATAGAAGAAAAGTATTAGAATGGTTGGTGGGAAGCGTTATCGCGCTTCCGCTATTCGCCTGGAAATCTAGGAAGGAGACCTCACCCATGTTCAAGATCGCCGCACTCCCCCAAAGCGGTCCCTGGCCAACGGTCGACCCATTTTTATTTTGTGTCCATCATAATGATCAATATCCAGCTGCGAACGAGGATATGGGTCCTAATGCATCTTTAACGGGGAGGGATATTGGACAGGACTTCTCCAATAAGGATGGTTGGAATATGTATCATGGTTCACCGATCCCAGGTTTCCCACGCCATCCCCATCGCGGTTTTGAAACACTGACCGTCGTCAAACGGGGATTGATCGATCACTCAGATTCCCTTGGTGCTAGGGCAAGATATGGTGACGGTGATGCCCAATGGCTGACTGCGGGCGATGGGATCGTTCATGCTGAAATGTTTCCACTGCTGAACAGGGATTCAGGCAATCCCATGGATTTTTTCCAAATATGGATCAACCTTCCAGCATCAAAGAAACGTGTAGACCCCCATTTCACTATGTTTTGGGACATGCAAATTCCAAGGATCGAAGTCCAGGATGAAAATGCCAATACAAGCAAGATCAAAATTGTTGCTGGAACTTATATGGATCATGAAGCCCTGCAGCCACCCCCAAATTCATGGGCCGCCGAACCGGACAGTGACCTGGCTGTCTGGGTAATACAAATGGATGCCCAAGCTGAGTGGAAACTCCCAGCTGCAGCAGCTACCAGTCTGAGATCATTGTATGTGGTCAAGGGAAAAGGTGTGAGTATCGATGAACAAACAATTCCAGTAAAACACAGGATTGAGTTTACTACTACAGATGAAGTCCTTATCAGAAATCTGGGAGAGGAAACTGAGCTGCTCTTATTGCAGGGTAAACCTATCAGGGAACCAGTCGTGCAATACGGTCCCTTTGTGATGAATACCCGACAGGAGATCCAGGATGCATTTGATGACTATTCCAAAACTGAATTTGGTGGCTGGCGGTGGACGGATGGCGGACCTGTGCATGGACGTAATTCCAAGAAATTCGCGCAGCTCATTGATGGAACATTGGACGAGCCAGAATAGAATCGGCGATTAGGTTTCAATTCATTTTTCTTAGATCACTTGACTGAAGTCTGGTGATACTGAAATATCCTCTGGTCAAATCCGAAAACAAAAAAGCCCCTGATCTCTCAGGAGCTCTTGCGGGACCGATCCCGACCCGAAGTGTCGGGACGACCTCTGTCAGTCGCCGGATATTAATCTTCTGGGCAAAAAAAAGCCCCTGATTTCTCAGGAGCTCTTGCGGGACCGATCCCGACACGCTGTGTCGGGACGACCTCCGATTATTGGCCGAAATCGGCCAGTCACACCATTAGCTATAACAGAAAACAAAAAAGCCCCTGATTTCTCAAGAGCTTTTGCGGGACCGACCCCGACACGCTGTGTCGGGACGACCTCCGATTATTGGCCGAAATCGGCCAGTCACACCATTAGCTATAACAGAAAACAAAAAAGCCCCTGATTTCTCAA
>JAIPJF010000011.1 GCA_021734325.1 Fidelibacterota bacterium
TCACTTTTCGCAGACTCATATTCATCGATTCAATGGCATTTGTTGTATAAATCACTTTCCTGATTTCCTTGGGATAATCAAAGAATGGGATCAGACGGTCCCAATTAGCATACCAGGATTTGCTCACAGTAGGATGGGTAGCGTCCCACTTCTTCGCAAAAAGATCCAGGTTCTCCTCCGCCAATTCAACAGTATCAGCCTGATAAATGGTCTTCAAATCAGCAGCCATCTCTTTGCGTTGTTTCCAGGATACATATTTCAGGCTGTTGCGAACCATGTGGACGATACAGAGCTGAACCTGGGTCTGGGGATAGACGGTCTCGATTGCATCCGGGAAGCCCTTGAGTCCATCTACGGTAGCAATAAAGATATCCTGCAGACCACGGTTCTTCAGATCGGTCAGTACAGATAACCAGAATTTGGCACCCTCCGTCTTGGCGATCCACATCCCCAAGACCTCCTTCAAACCATCAATATTGATACCTAAAGCCAGATATACAGCCACATTCTGAACAAGACCGTCAGACCTGCTCTTGATCCGAATGGCATCCAGAAAGACAACCGGGTAGAGAGGTTCCAGGGGGCGGTTCTGCCAGGCTTTTACCTCAGGCATGATAGCATCTGTGACCGTGGAGATGAAGCTGGGGGATATCTCTACCCCATATAGATCTTCCAACTGAGCCTGGATGTCTCTGGTGGTCATTCCCCGGGCATAAAGCGATATAATCTTCTCGTCAAATCCATCAAATCTCTTCTGACGCTTCTGTATAAGTTGAGGTTCAAAGCTAGCATTACGATCCCTGGGGACTTCGATCTCCAGTTCACCATTCTTGCCTTTTACTCGCTTGGAGTTCTTGCCATTACGGGAGTTACCGCTGTTGTTGCCTGCTGTTGCGTTTTTGGGATAACCCAGGTGATGGGTTAGTTCGCCTTCAAGAGCTCGTTCTGTGATAGCTCTGGTCAGTTCCTCGATCAAACCGCCTTTTCCGTAGAACTCTTCCGGGCTTTTAAGCTCTCCGATCAGTTCATCAAGTAGTTCTTTGGGTATGGTCATTATTATCTCCTGTGAATATACTCATAAGTATTCCACGGTTTTGACCATTTACACAGTTTTTTTTACACCGCCGTTAGACCAATTTTGTATATATCCTCTCCGAAAGAACCAATGTTGCTAATAATGTAAACATGACCTCTTCTTGTTTGTTCGGCCATGCTTTTTGCTCGTGTTTGATTCTCTTCAGCTTCGAGGAGTTGTTTCTCAAGAAGTGCGATTCTTGCACTTAGTTTTTCACGATCTTTATCACCTGAAATCTCGAGTTCTTTACGCGCCTCGTCCAGGGCGTCTCTAAACATTTTCTCTTCTCGTTCAGCTTTTTCTAAGGCGCGTTCAAATTCTCTGATTGCCTTCTGCTCTTCTCGCATTTGCTCTTTAATTGCATCCTGCTCTTCTTTTTCTCGCTCATCTTTAAGCTTGTACTGATACTGGATTTCACACTCTTTGAATTTGAGCTCTACATATTCTTTGACAAAACCACACTGAAGCGAGGCAGCTGATTTTTCTATATCAGCTGCTAGCTTATCAATGCGCTCGAGAATATTGGAATAGTTGCTTGGCTTAACTAAAGCCATAAGATTATCACACTCCACGTTAAAGGCTTTAAGCATCAGCTTGCTTTGACCTGACAAGACTTTCTTTGCGTAAGCAGAATTAGATGTCAATGCGATACTTTCCGGAATCTCGATTGCATTTCCATCCTTTATCATCGCCTTTTGCTCTTCACGGATGATTTTAATTTCTTCTTTAAATCGCTCACTGGTCTCAAACAAGTATTCAGGTTCATCAAAAAAGCCAACATTCATTAGACCATGTACAGGCTGATAAATGGAAATGTCTTCCTTCATCGAAACAATGTTATCTGAAATTTCAGCTTCTTGTTCCTTGAGAGAAGAGATTTGATCATTGGTTTGCTGCAATTCGACGGTCACTTCCTCAAGCTTTTTACGTAAGTTGCTCTCATTTGCCTCAAGCTCTAGTAAATGGGTTAATTCTGCTTTTCTTTTTTCAAGTTCAACAGATCGGTCTTCAAATTCCTTTTTTTGACTAGATAGTGACTCTGCCAATGAATTGCACTCTTCTGATAGAGTTCTTCCGTCTCTTTTTTTGAGCTTCAATTCAACGAAGAAATAAATTGTCAAAACAGCAAACGCCATCGTCAAAGCAATGAACAAATAAACATTTCCTAATAAATCCATTTTATACCCCCTTTTGCATCCGATTCAGGAAATCCAGCCTTATTTCTCGTCGCCCTAGTATCCTCGCCTCATAGCTAGCTTGCTCACTTTCCAGATTTCTTTTAATCTTCTCTTTATCGACTTTAAGATTTTCTTTCTCGAGCTGCGCTTGCATCCTGGCAAATTCTTTTGCCTGTTGTGCATTTTCCCGATCAAGTTGCTTCTGGCGCCTAAGATGGTCGCGTTCTCTTTTAGCACGATCTCGAGCTGCTGCCTTTTGGGACCTATCAATCTCTCTAAGAATAGATCCAACCACCTTCATACCTGTTCCCATAGCGCCTCCCCATATTCGGATTTTATAGCATAAATATTTGAACTACTAAAAATAATCCTGTGAATCCCTCGTGAATTTCTGAGGTTCCTAGATTTAACAACAACATAACAGCTCTGGGCTTGTAATGGCGGGCGCTGGCATGCGAGAGCCGGTGTGTGTTTGTTACTAAATTGCCTATCGATCAATACGATTAGCCCCCGTGGTCGGTGCCCGCTCAGTACCAGGCAACATGTTAGCCTGCTGAAAATTGAAGGCTTTCACTCTCCTTAATCAATAGCGCCAGAATAGGAGGATGTACTTCCTGCAAATTGTTGTTTGGTGCTTTGCTCCAAAAGAATGCGTGTTCAAAATCCTCGTTCAAAATCATATCCCTGTATTTCAGTTTAAAAACAATGTAGCTCGACATCAGAATAGCAATATTCGTAATCTTGTCTTGCTCGAAAGTAGGTCTATCAATCCTTATCATCCACTTTCCATTGTTCGGAATCGGGTTAATGGCAAAATGCTCCTCCCGGAATATTTGATCTAATCGAAGTTCATCATCTGATGTTTTATATGTCTTATATGCAGCAAGTAATCCGTGTACATTGATACAAGGATTTACTCCGGCATTGATTATGTCGAGACGAAGGACTGGCTTTGTCGCTAATGCTTCACGTTGTTTGAGATATCCTGGATGATCATCTGGAACAAGAAGAGCACGCCTACTGTAATTCTCGTCCGATTTAAATTTTTTTGCCTGTAACCAAGTCAAGCCAGAAAAGGAAGCGGCGGCAATGGCGGATAGTGCCAGTATCCATTCAAGGAGTGAAAAACTAGATTGATTATCCATTGTCCATATCCTGCCTTTTGGGAATCCATTCCTCTCTCATACCACAGTCAAGCTAACTACGTGCTAACCCGTTTTTTGTCCACCTTTGTCCCAACAAGTCAGTCGGGACTTCGGCGTGATAAATATATTGTTCCATGATGTATTCACTGTATAGGCAGCTGTGATGACAGGCAAACCCATCAATATGCCCGGCTGATTTATGGTTTCGGATATGATCCATCACAATTTCTCGCTTAAATGTGTGGGGAATGTAGGCTTTTGAGGGGGTAAAACAATTGTGAATTGTGAGTGTTGAATGTAGTTCTATTTTTTATTTGTGACATGGTTTGAGCTTTTTACACCTCGGCTTGGGGTCAGATGTACAAGGTCAAGGCCTTTCCCCTCGACTACGCTCGAGTTGCCTCGATCCCCTCAGCGCTCTTTGCGCTCTTTGCGGTTAAGACCACCCTATACCTTATACCACTCCACATTGAGATCCTGAACCCCGCAGTATGCGGTGGTCGCTTCCCTCGCAGCTGCTCGATCAGCTCGAGGAAGACACAATAGGGGGAGTTTGCGGTTGTCAGTAATCAGAGATTCTTCGCGTCACTTCGTTCCTCTCCGGTCTTTGTCCGCCTTTGCTTAAAGCTTCGTCGTGACTACGCCCTGACAGGCAGAAAGGCACGAATTTAAAATTCTGCGATTAGCCCATGTCTGAGATTGCCACGCCCCGACATGGCTGTCGGGTCTCGCAAAGACGATATTCTGGTTCCGCATCCAAACATCTAACATCTAATATCTAACGCCGATCGTCTACCTCCTACTTTCACTCTTCTCCTTCACTCATTTTGCCTTACTTTCTGGCATGCCTGCTTTCATCAAAATTTTACG
This sequence comes from Fidelibacterota bacterium, assembly GCA_021734325.1. GTDB lineage: Bacteria > Fidelibacterota > UBA8477 > UBA8477 > JABMPR01 > JABMPR01. The sequence continues at coordinate 4,269 of JAIPJF010000011.1, forward strand.
CCCCTTGAACCTGCTCCAGGCGACGCTAGCGGTGCTGCTCACGACAGCTATTCTCGGTCATGTAGACCAAACCACCACTCTACTTCTGCTCATTTTGTCCGTCATCTTTATCAATGGTGCCGGGAATGTAATTAATGACATCTATGACCTGGAGATCGACCGGGTCAATCGTCCCGATCGGCCTCTGCCCTCAGGGAAAATGAAAGTTTCCACTGCCCGCATCTATATGTTCAATCTCTTTGCCATCGGCATCTTCTGTGCCTCCCTGATCAACCTCATGACCTTCTATATCGCCGCCTTGCTGGCAACGCCTTTGCTCATTGCCTACAGTTACAAACTCAAGACCCTGCCCCTCATCGGCAATATCGTAGTATCCTTCATGCTCGGTCTGGCCTTTATCTATGTCGGCTCCGCCTTTGGGAATATGGAAGCCACCTGGGTCATGGCCGCCCTGGCCTTTGGCTTCACCCTGATCCGGGAACTGGTCAAGGATCTTGAGGACATGGAAGGCGATCAACAGTCCGGTGCCCGCACCCTGCCCCTGGTCTGGGGGGAATCGGCGACGGTAAAATTCACCATGGCCCTGATGATGCTCTCCATGGCCCTCTTTCTCCTGCCGGCCATCATTGGGTCCTACAACAGCCTGTATTACTGGATCGTCCTCATCGGTATCGATCTGCCCATGCTTTATTTCATGGTCCTGCTTTGCCGTGCTCCCGGCAAAAAAAACTACAGCCGAATTCAATTATTTCTGAAACTCAATATTTTTGTTGGACTGGCTGCCATTTATCTTGGACGGCCTGTATAATATTTTTTCAGGGGGCTTAATAAGGAAGTTTCGTGGCCGAATTCGTCCATCTACATAATCATTCACACTATTCCCTGCTGGATGGTGCCGCCCGGATAGACCAGATCATTTCCAAGGTTTCGGAGCTGGGGCAGAAGAGTTTCGCCCTTACCGATCATGGTAACATGTTTGGCGCTGTGGAGTTCTACAAGACCGCCACCAAGGCTGGCATCAAACCCATTATCGGCATGGAGGCCTATGTCGCCCCTGCTACCCATACGGAAAAGCGTACCTATTCGGAAGGCAAACGCGCCTACCATCTGGTCCTTCTGGCCAAAAACGAAACGGGATACCGCAACCTGCTGAAGCTGACCTCACTGGCCTATCTGGACGGATTCTATTTCAACCCCCGGGTGGACAAGGACCTCCTGCGTCAGTATTCAGAAGGGCTGATCGCCACGACAGCCTGTCTCAGTGGTCAGGTGACCTATCATGCCGCCCGCGGCGACTATGACCGGGCCAGAGAGCAGGCCCTGGAATACGACGAGATCTTTGGCCGTGGCAATTTCTTTCTCGAACTACAACGTCACTTTACCCTGGATGGCCGTGAGCTTGAGCTGGAAGCCATTGCCAGGGAAGTGGTCCGCAAGGTCTCTGCCGACACCGGCATTCCCCTGGTAGCCACCAATGATTCCCATTATGTGAATGCCGCCCATCATCAGGCCCATGATGCCCTGATCTGTATTGGTCGCGGAAAATTTGTCAGCGATACCAATCGCATGAAATACGATACCAAGGATATCTATATCAAGAGTGCCGAGGAAATGGTGGAACTCTTCAAGGATGTCCCGGAAGCCATTGAAAACACGCTGCGCATCGAAGAGATGTGTCAATTCAAGCTGGAAACCGGTGTCAATCACATGCCGGAATTCCCCATTCCCCAGGGCCTGTCCCTCAACGAGTATCTGGATAATCTCACCAAGGAAGGCATGAATCGCCGGGTTAAACAGGTAGATTCCCGTTACAAGGAGCGTTTGGAATATGAACTGGATGTGATCAAGAAGATGGGCTTTCCCGGATACTTCCTGATCACCCATGATTTTGTCCAGTATGCCAAGAGTCAGCATATCCCTGTTGGTCCGGGACGCGGCTCAGCCGCCGGATCTTTGGTGGCCTATTCTCTGGGTATCACCGATCTGGACCCCTTGAAATACAATTTGCTCTTTGAACGTTTCCTGAACCCGGACCGGGTCAGCATGCCTGATATCGATATTGATTTCTGCTATGACCGCCGGGAAGAGGTGATCAATTACATGCGGGAACGTTTTGGTGAAGATTCCGTTACCCAGATCATCACTTTTAACAAACTCAAGGCCAGGGCCGTGATCCGTGATGTGGGTCGTGTGCTTGAAATGCCCATCAAGGAAACGGACCGTATAGCCAAGCTGGTCCCTGAAGAACTGGGGATCAAACTACCCCAGGCCTTAAAAAAGAGCCCGGAACTCAAACAAGCATCTGAAATGGATGAGGTTCACGAAAAACTCTTCCAATATTCGGAGGTGCTGGAAGGCATGAACCGCAATGCCGGAAAACATGCCGCGGGTCTGGTCATCGCACCGGGAAAACTCACAGATTACATCCCCCTTTACAAGTCTCCGAAGGATGGTTCGGTCACCTCTCAGTATGACATGAAGGCCATTGAGGATGTCGGCCTGATCAAATTCGATTTTCTGGGTTTGCGGACATTGACGGTAATCCAGGAAGCTATCGATCTGATCAAGGAGTTCAAGGGAGACGAGATCGATATTGAGAACATTCCCATGGATGATCCCAAGGTCTACCAGCTTTTTGCCGACGGTCTTACCATTGGATTGTTTCAGTTCGAATCCACTGGCATGCGGGAATATCTGAAAAAATTGCGACCCACCGCCCTCGGTGATCTGATTGCCATGAACGCCCTGTACCGACCAGGTCCCATGGGCAACATCAACGACTTTATCGCCCGCAAGCACGGCGAGCAGAAGGTGACCTATCTTCATCCGCTCATGGAGGAGATCCTGAAGGAGACCTACGGTATCATTGTTTACCAGGAACAGGTCATGCAGCTCGGGTCAATGATCTCCGGATTCTCCCTCTCCAAGGCTGATCTCATGCGCCGGGCCATGGGGAAAAAGATCAAATCACTCATGGACGAAATGAAGGGTGAATTCATCTCCGGTGCCAGGCGGAACCAGATCAACGAAAAACTGGCCAGTCAGATCTGGGACTTGATTGAAAAATTTGCCGAGTACGGGTTTAATAAGAGTCACTCGGCGGCCTACTCGGTGATCGCCTATCAGACGGCCTATCTGAAGACCCATTATCCAGTCGAATTCATGGCGGCTAACCTGAGTTCGGAAAAGGACAATACTGACAAAGTTCAAATGCTTTTGGCAGAGTGTCGTAAACTGGGAATCAAGGTCGTTGCTCCTGATGTGAATACCAGCAATGTCCGCTTTGCACCTGGCGAGGGAAAAAGCATCGTCTATGGTCTGAACACCATCAAGCGGGTCGGTTCAAAAGTAGCGGAAGCCATCATGGAAGAGCGCAAGGAAGGCGGACCCTTTGCATCCATCTTTGATTTTTGTGCCCGGGTAGATACTCATAATCTGAACAAGGGTGTTGTAGAAGCTCTGGTTGGTTGCGGAGCCATGGATTCACTGCCTGGAGCACGCTGGCAAAAATTTATGAGTGTGGAAGATGCGGTCCAGCATGGTCAACGGGTCCAGACCCTGAAAAACACCAACCAGACCGATCTCTTTGGTGGCAGTGGCGGTGAATCGGCCATGATCCGCGAACCCGATCTCAGTGATGCCCCATCATGGAACAATATGGATATGCTGAACCGGGAACGGGAATACGTCGGCTTCTATCTCACCGGCCATCCCCTGGAAGGCTTTGAGAGCGAGATCCAGGCTTTTTCCACCATGGATCTTCTGGACCTTACTGCGGTTCATGATGAGCAGGATGTGCGGGTCGGTGGTATTATTTCTTCCCTGAAGATGCACTATGACAAACGGAATAATCAGATGGCCTTTTTCACCTTGAATGGCTTGGATGGGTCGATTGAAGCTCTGACTTTCTCGGATCCCTATTCACGCTTCAAGGAATACATTGCCAATGATTCCCTGGTCTTTATCGAGGGACGTGTATCCAAGCGCAGTGATGAAGATGTCAAAATTTTGGTGAGCAAGGTCTTACCAATTGAAGAAGCTCAGAATGATTATTCCCGAGAGGTTCATATAGCCTTCGACCCCGCAGATATCAGCGGGACTGATCTGGAAACTGCGAAAACACTGGCGCGACGGTATTCAGGTGCCTGCAACCTGATCTTTCATCTCAGGGAACAGGGGAAACAGGAGCGGAAAATGGTGGCCAAGAGCATGCGGGTTTCAGCGAATCGCCAATTTCTTAAAAGTCTCCGGGAAACTTTTGGCCAGGAGAATGTCTGGATCAAATGATCGCCCTTGACTGATCATTCATCATCGTCAAAAAGAAATAATTCCTCGATCGTCTTCCCAAAAACTTTAGCAATATGGTAAGCCATTTTCAGGGACGGGTTGTATTTGCCTTGCTCCAGAAAAACGATGGTCTCGCGGCGCACCCCGATCAGTTTGGCCAGGGCTTCCTGGGTAAGCCCTTCCCTGGCTCGCAGTTCTTTAATTCGGGTTTTCATCGGGGACACCATTTTTTGTATAGTAATACCAGTACCCCATAAAAATCAGTCCCATGAGGATCAGTCCTGCCACGATGGGAATAATGACCTTGATCTCAGAATCCATCGTGACCATGGCTATGAAAGCCCACATGTAGAATGATATTCCAAAGGCTTTTGACTCTGCCTTTTGTTTAATGGACTCGCTTAATTCATCGTCGGCCGGCAACCCCAGTTTCTCGTTTTTCAGCCGACGGCGGATAACCGGAATGACCAGCAATACCATCAGTATCACGAATCCGGCTGTACCCAGTTCAACCAGAGTTAAGCTTGCCTGGCTGGAATACACCCACATTCCCGCAAAAAAGATCACTGTTCCTGCCAACATGGTGATCGTCAGTGTTTTGGTCTTGCTCATGATAGTTTCCCTCCAATGTTTGATTAATATAACATTATGTTAGATATATACAACACACTATTTTTTGCATTTCTATGGTCAAAGAGGCTGGAAATGTGTACTCTATCAGCGGTTTAAATTAGGAAGTGGCGGTCGTAAGGAATGTACGCATCATGATAGCTGTGATTCAGCGGGTGAGTTCAGGTGAGGTAAAGATCGAGGGCCGATCGCGGGGCAAGATCGGTCAGGGTCTGGTTATACTCCTCGGTGTTGCTGATGATGATGGAATCCGTGATGCCGATTGGTTGGTGGAAAAGATCGTCGGACTGCGTGTTTTTGAGGACAGTCAAAACAAAATGAACCTCTCCCTCCAGGATGTCGGTGGCAGCGCCCTGGTCATATCACAGTTCACCCTCCTCGCCGACTACAAGCGGGGACGTCGGCCGGGATTCACTGGAGCAGCCAGACCGGAGAAAGCCATTCCCCTATATGAATACTTCATGGATCAGCTCTGGAGAAAGGATATCCAGGTTGAAAAGGGTGAGTTCGGTGCTGACATGCAGGTGCATATCATGAATGAAGGTCCGGTTACCTTGGTACTGGATAGCACGGTCAAGTTTCCCAGATAGGTTTTTCTCACGCCCCGCTGGGGCGTATTTTTCAGGATAGTTCTGTGGTTTAAACATTCGCGCTACGCTGTAGCGCAGAGAGGTGCTCTCGGTAAAGACTTCTGTGTATTTTCAAGCTGCGACGTACTCTGGACTCCGAAGGAGTCCAACACCTCGAACACCAGAAATCACCTTGATCATAACTCTACAGCGTAGCGTGATAAAAAGGTCTAGTCTTCCAAGTATTTCTGAGCATAGTCAATACCATATTGCTTCAAATACTTGAGGTACTCATTCATGTATGTAACTTTTTTGTGATGTTCTTTTTGATTGGCTATATATTGAACAACACGATCAACGCTATGGTGATCGCATGAGAAAGCGCCAAAGCCAATTTGCCACCTGAATCGACCACGCGTTAGATGTCTCTCGTTGATCATACGGGAAGATTCTGATTTTATTTCTCTCATCAGGTCTGACAATGACTTCGACGGATTTTGCGCTAGGAGCAAGTGTATATGATCTGATATCCCATTGATCCTGATCGGTATATGCCCCTGGTTTTTTATTATTGCCCCTATATATCCATACAGTTCATCCTCTAACTCAGTTTTAATTTTTGGATAGCCTCTTTTGGTACGGATTACAACATGAACGTACAGGCGTGTATACGTATTCGCCATTATAAACTCCCGGTTGATTGGTTTCTGTGAATTGTTATTTCAGATCTGGAAAGATAGTCTGCAACCACTTTCAGCAAAAAGCATTTCTCATGCCCCGCTGGGGCGTATTTTTCAGGATAGTTCTGTGGTTTAAACATTCGTGCTACGCTGTAGCGCAGAGAGGTGCTCTCGGTAAAGACTTCTGTGTATTTTCAAGCTGCGACGTACTCTGGACTCCGAAGGAGTCCAACACCTCGAACACCAGAAATCACCTTGATCATAACGCTACAGCGTGGCGTGATAAAACATTTCTTGCCAAAACTCCTGCATATGCTTATTGATTTTTATATTTAACTTGCCCCCAGCAATGAGAAGGGATCGCCATGTCACAGATAGGTAGGATGAATACCCTGCGAGTTATGCGGGAGGTCGAGTTTGGTGTTTATCTGGACGGCGAAGAGCTTGGTGACATCCTTCTGCCCAAACGCCAGGTTCCCCAGGGGACCAAGGTCAATGACCTGGTCGAGGTCTTTCTCTATTTCGATTCCAGCGATCTTATCATCGCCTCCACCAAAAAGCCCCATGCCCAGATTGATGAGTTTGCCAATCTACGGGTCGTGGAAAATAATAAGATGGGCGCTTTTATGGATTGGGGACTGCCCAAGGATCTCCTGGTCCCATTCCGGGAACAACGACACAAGATGATGCAAAACCAGAAATACATTGTTCGCATCTATCTGGACAAGGTCAGTAATCGCATTGTGGCCAGCACCAAACTGGACAAGTTCCTGAGCCAGGCAAAACCGCCCTATAAATCAGGGGATAAGGTGGATCTGTTCATCACCATGCAGACCGATCTGGGATATAAGTGTATTGTTGATGAAAAATTTTGGGGCCTGCTTTATAAGGACCAGGTCTTCAAAGCCCTTGAACAGGGTCAGAGTCTAAAAGGCTTTATCCGGCAGATCCGACCGGATGGGAAGATTGATCTCAGCATCAATGATCCGGAGAATCTTAATCTGGACCAGGCGAGTCAGAAGATTCTGGATGTACTCAAAGCCAATAAGGGCTTTCTGCCCATGACGGACAAAACCCGTCCTGAAGTAATCTATGAAAAATTCGGGATCAGCAAGAAGATCTTTAAACGCTCTCTGGGTGGGCTTTACAAAAAACGACTGGTCAAATTGGAGTCAAAAGGAATCCGCCTGCTTTAGGTCACAACCTTCACCAATATATTTCAATCTTAAAACAGCTCCTGGTTGTAATGCTTTTGGGAGATAATATTTCAAAGATCCTTCGCCCCAATTTTGGCGAGGTGAAGTGTCCCCCTTCTTTCATATAGATCCTTGATTGTCATTCTGAGCAGAAGCGAAGAATCTCAATTCGTTTTTATAATCGCTTCATGTAGTTGAGGGGGGATTTTTTTGGGGTCCTTTGCTCCAATCCTGTCGGGACTCCGGGATTACGTGTTGATCACAAAATCTTGGTTTTGGATCTAGTGCTCACGATTTGAACCTAGTCCAGCTTTCTGCCAATCCTTTTTATTTCTTCCAGAATAGCCTGTAAAAGCTCACTGTCACTTTTTACCTGGCCATCTGTCGGATGGGCGGGATGGTATCCGCTCCGGGTGGTTTTAACCTTGGCTCTCAAATTCGCATACAGATCATCATATTCAATGAGGCCTTCCAGCTTGCCCTCATACATGCCGGTCTGGGTTCCCTGTCCCGCAGTCTGTACCAGGAGGGTCCCAATGCCCAGCCAGCGCTCATAAAGTGACCGGCTCAGCGTAAAATCAGTGATGGCTGAGTAGGGAATACTGACGCTTTGCTTCGTAAGAATGCCCTTCTGGATGACCACCCGCTCTTCTTCAATGGAATATTTCAAATTGGTGATCCACAGATAGGTCAAACCAGGAGTCAATATCCAGAATATAAACAGAGCCCCGACGACCCAGGGCCAGACATACAGGATGAATTCAGTGTTGGTCACATCAGGATCAAGAACAACAACCAGAAGTTGAATGATCAGGGTAGTAAGAATGACCGACAGAGAAATGGTGATAAAGGTATAGATATTCCGTTTCATCAATCTGCTGATATCCGGTTTTAGATCCATGATAAATACTCCTCTACAAAAATAATTTCCCCGCTATTGCTCCAATACTTTCGGCTTAATTTCCAGATATTTCTGAATGTCTACCTCGTCAATATATTTTGGGTCCAAATATTCATCTGCGTATTCCTGAAAGACTTTTTCTTTCAAAAAGACATCAAAGAGATCGGCGTCGATATGATGATCCTGCTTGAAGAAACCCATGATCCGCATGGCCTCAGACAGGGTCTTCCCTTTTTTGTACGGCCGGTCACTCGCTGTAAGGGCTTCAAAGATATCGGCGATACCCATGATCCTGGCCTGAATGGACATATCCTCCTTCTTCAAACCCCGGGGATAACCTGTACCTATCATGGTCTCATGATGGCCGCCGGCAAATTCAGGCACGCGTTTGAGATGTTTTGGAAAGGGCAGTTTTTCTAGCATGTCAATGGTGACCACAATATGATCATTGATCTTATCCCGTTCAGCGTTTGATAGCGTACCGCGGGAAATATTCAAGTTCATGACCCAGTCCTCACTGAGAACATTCTGCTCCTCGCCATTCAACATAATCCGCTGATTGGCAATTTCTCTGACCCGCTCTTTTTTATCATCAGCCATAAACTCACCACCGGTATTACATTCATTCAGAAACAATCTATCGCTTTCCAGCTGGATCAGCGTAGCATCGTAGTTGTCTTTTAGTTGTTTCAGTTCTCCTGCAGCCTCCGTTTTCGCGATTGCTCTCAAATATTTGATTTCTGCATCACGATTAAGAATCTCAAAGCGGGCATTGAGTTCGTTGACACGATCGTAGATGGTTTCCAGCTTGGTGGCCTTGTCAACCACATATTCCGGCGTGGTGATCTTCCCCACGTCATGGAGCCAGGCTGCGATCCGAAGTTCATCCATGTCTTCCTGTGAAAACTGGACGTCAGCAAAGGGACCTTCTTTGATCCTGTTGACCTTTTCCGCCAGCAGAATGGCCAGAGCCGGGACTCTGGAACAGTGTCCACCGGTATAGGGAGATTTCTCATCAATAGCATCAGCAATCAATTGGATGAATGATTCCAGAAGGTTCTCCAGGCCTTCGATAAGGCGTACATTGGTAATAGCCACCGCCGCCTGACTGGCCAGGGATTCTATCAGTTTCTGCATATCCTCGGAGAATGAAACGATCTCTCCCGATTCAGGATCGGTTGCATTGATGAGCTGGAGAACCCCGATGATATCGTGCTCATGATTTTGCATGGCAATGGTCAGAAATGATTTTGATCGATAATTAAATCGCTGATCAAAGCCTTTGGCTCCGGAAAAATCGAATTGATCGTTTTCATAGGCATCCGGTATGTTCAATGTCTTACCGGTAAGACCGACATAGGCTGACACATTTGCGTGGTTGGGTTTGCCCTCCGGAGTATAAAGCTTGACTGGATATATATGTTCAGGGATCGGGGTTTCACTGATCCCACCCATATCTGTACCCATGCTCTTGTTCTTCATAATTTCAAAGCCAAGACGTCCATCTTCCGTCATCATATACAGGGTCCCACCGTCTGAATTGGTGATGCGCATCCCTTCTTCAATGATCAGGTTCAGCAGGGTTGGCAGATGGCGTTCCTTTGAGAGCTGGTATCCGATCTCTGCCAGTTTGTCGATCTGAATCTCACATTGCTGGATATAATCCAGTACACCAGGATCGACCTTGGCCAGATAGTTTTTGATCTCAGAACGATTTATATATGCTTTTGTACTCATCTAGTTTCTCCGGGTTATTAAACGTCCATAAAGAGTCTTAAAATAAGCGCGACAATAAAGGATAGGTTGATTTTTTCTAGGCCGGAGACAAGAAAACGTCAGTGTCTTGTGCGATGAATCATATTAAATTCAATCAATTCTATTCGAAAAGGAGTTCCCATGAAGAAGACCCTCGTGCTGGACACCAATGTTATTCTCCATGACAGTGATTGCATCTATCACTTTGAGGATAATGATATCGTTCTTCCCATGGCCGTGCTGGAAGAGCTGGACCATTTCAAAAAAGGCAATGATGTGCTCAATTATCACGCCAGGTCCTTTGTGAGGATCATTGATGAACTTTCAACAGAGAAGATGTTCGAAAGCGGTGTAAAACTGGGCACCAAGCAGGGCATCTTCAGGGTGGAACTCAATTCGACCAGTGAGGATCTGGCCGGAGTTTTTACCGAAGATATAACGGATCACCGAATCCTGTATACGGCTTACGAGTTGTCCAAGACCGAAAAGCAGCGGGTGGTGCTGATAAGCAAGGACGTGAATCTGCGTCTGAAGGCCAAGGCTGTAGGACTGGAGGCTCAGGACTATTTTACCGACAAAGTGGCCAGTGTTGATGAATTGTATACTGGAAAGTCTACCGTTGAGCATATGGATTCTGAACTGATCGACACGCTGTATAAGAGTCCATACGAAATACCTTTCGATGATGCCAAGCTTGAGCCCAGCCCGGCCCCCTGGCATCATTACATCCTGAAGAATGAGACCAAGTCTGCCCTGGCTGTTTTCAACCCCAATCTGGACCTGATCCAGCGTCTTGATAAACGGACCGCCCACGGTATTTCACCGCGCAATGCCGAACAGCTTTTTGCGCTGGACATTCTGACCAACGATGACATTCCCCTGGTTTCCATTACCGGCAAGGCCGGGACGGGGAAGACCCTCCTGGCTCTGGCAGCGGCCATGGAAAAACGACGTTCTTATCGTCAGATATTTATTGCCCGCCCCATTGTCCCCTTGAGCAATAAGGATATTGGTTATCTGCCTGGTGATATAAAATCCAAGATCGATCCCTATCTGCAACCGCTCTGGGATAATTTAAAGGTGATTCAGAATCAATATTTAAACAACGATTCGGCGGAATTCGAAAAGATCAATCGTCTTGTGGATGAAGAGAAGATCGTGATAGCTCCTCTCACTTATATCCGCGGACGCAGTCTGCAGAAGATCTTCTTCATCGTTGACGAGGCCCAGAACCTGACACCCCATGAGATGAAGACCATCATCACCCGGGCAGGGGAAGGCACCAAGGTTGTATTTACCGGTGACATCTTCCAGATCGATCATCCCTTTCTGGATAGTCAATCCAATGGTTTATCCTATTTGATCGATCGCTTTAAGGGACAACGTCTGTATGCCCACATGAATCTAGAAAAGGGAGAACGCTCAGCGCTGGCAGAACTGGCTTCGAATCTACTTTAATTGTGATTTCCCATATCATCATGGGTCATTCTGAGCAGATCCTGCAAAATGCAGGGGGAGCGAAGAATCTCAAATTTCTGCCTTTGCACAGGTAATAATGATACCAATGTCTGAGATCCTTTGTCCTGACATAGCTGTCAGGACTCGAGGATGACCCGGTTATTATTTCATGTTCACTAAAATTCGATAATTTCTAGAACAAGCTCGGTGTAAACTTCTGCTGCTCGAGTTCCAGCAGTTTGTGTTTGATATCCAAACCGCCTGTGTATCCCCCCAGCGAACCGTCTGCAGCAATAACCCGATGACAGGGAATGATAATGGGAATCGGGTTCTGTCCGTTCGCGGCACCTACGGCCCGCATAGCGCCAGGATTATCCAATCTTTCAGCAAGCTCCCCGTATGAAACGGTCCTGCCATAGGGGATCTTGAGCAATTCATCCCAGACTGATTTCTGGAATGCAGTTCCCTGCATGATAAGGGGGAGATCAAAATCAGTTCTCTGATTTGCAAAATATTCATTCAGCTGGCTGATGACTTCTGAGAATGCCGGTTTGGATGCCTGAAGATCAGCAGCAGGATAGACCGATCTCAGATAGCTGAATAATGATTCTTTTGCGTTAGCCCCAAGACTTAACGCACATAAGTATCTGTTGTTTTCAGCCAGATAAAGGCGACCCACTGGTGAATCAGTGGCTGTATATCTAAGGACCATCTAGTCCCTGGCGGTGGCCAGAAAGGTTTCGATGCGTTTTTTTAATTCATCACGGGTGCGCTGATAGTCCGGGATTCTGGTTTCATCGATGTTCCACCCGTGAAAGGGATCCTTGATACTCCAGTGAATGCGCTGGACCTTACCGGGAAATGTGGGGCAGGTTTGAGCAGCATGATCACAAACAGTGATGACGGTATCAATTCCTGCATCCAGATAATCATCGACATGGTCGGAAGTCTGGTTGCGAATATCTATTCCTATCTCATCCATGACCAGAATGGACATGGGATGAACCTGGCTCGGTTCAACGCCGGCAGAGTACACCTCATAGCTATCCCCGGCAAGCTGTCTCATCAGTCCTTCGGCCATTTGAGATCGGCATGAGTTACCCGTGCATAGAAAAAGCACTTTTCTTTTCAAGAATGATCCTTCTTTATCACCTGTTTAAATAAACGATCTCCCAATCGTCAGCGATGGTTCCAGCAAGGTATCCCACACCATATGAAATCCCTGCCCATATTACCACACCGATCATGGATTGGACAGCATCCTGCTCAACGACGACCTGATTTCCATAGGCATCTGTCTCAGTTACCTCTGGACCCGCCAGAAGGGACAGCAGGCTGATACCAACACAGGATCCGGCACAAATCTTTCCGAAACGCTTGCCCTTGTCTTGTTTCGCCATGATCTGAATAACGTCTGTAAGCATAAAGGTCTGATCCTGTCCCATGATCTCCACGGTGACAGACTCCGGGGTCATACGCAAATTCTTACCCTCAAGATTCATACCGTTGGCGAGATAAATTTTTCCCTTTGGGTATTTCTGTGAAATATTTTGCGCATTCATTGCCGGGACCATAAGCAACGTTATGAGCATGACTGTCAATCTTGTTAGATATTGCTTTGTGAACATCACCACTCCTCAAATTTTTTAGGCCCATCGATTGGTCATAAATTTACTCGGAATTAGAACCGGGGAAAGGCCAAGCTTTTGGTTTAAATATTTTAGTATCAACTATTGGTCACCCTTCGCCACATTTCAAAACAATTGCTTTTTTAGTGCGTTACATTATCTTGTGAATGCTATTTATCTAAAGACGTTCTATTAGTAAGGTTCTCATGACCATTGACCAAACAGACAAATTGATACTCGATATCCTGCAAAAGGATGGGAGGACTTCAAATGCCGAACTTGCCCGTCGCATTAATATGTCCCCTCCGCCCACCCTTGAGCGGGTAAAAAAGTTGGAGCGAAGTGGACTGATAAAAAGTTATGTGGCTCTCCTTGATCCGCGCAAGTTGGGTATCACCTGTTTCACCTATGTCGAGGTAACACTGGTAAAGCATGGCAGCGAGAATGTGGGTCGCTTTATGGAGGCCATTACCCAGCTGGACGAGGTCATGGAATGCCACCATATTACCGGTGGCGCAGACTTCCTGTTAAAGGTTGCCAGCCGTGATATCCCTGATTATGAGAATTTTATTCTCCACAAGCTCACGGCCCTTCCCGAGGTACAGAATCTTAAAACCATGGTCGTGCTCTCTACCCTGAAACATGAAACCAGATTTTCTTCGCCACCCATAGACGAAAGTCCCTGAGGATAAACACGTGAGCCACAAAAAACATTTTATAGCCCTAATCGGATTTGGAACTGTTGCCCAGGGATTATGTCAAATCCTGCACGATAAACGGGCTGAACTATTCGCTGAATATGATTTTGATTTTGAGATCATCGCCGTTACCACCCGCTCCAGGGGAACCATGTACCATCCCCAGGGTCTTTCCCTTTCGTATCTACTGGAACTGGCCGCCACAACTGACCCATTTTCTGATCACCTTATTAACTGGGATGCCGAGGACATGATCCGAAATTCCAATGCAACTATCATTGTAGAGCTTGCCCATTCAGACTTACAGTCCGGTGAACCTGCCATCACCCATTGTCGGACAGCTCTTGGAACAAAAAAGCATGTGATCTGTGGGAACAAGGGTCCTGCCACACTGGCCTATAACGAACTAAAGTCATTGTCAGCCAAAGAAGGTTTGCATTTCTTAAATGAAGCAACTGTCCTCAGTGGAACACCCGTATTCAGTCTCATGCAAAAAACTCTGGCTGGAAACAAGGTGCTGCGTATCCGCGGCATTCTGAACGGCGCCACCAATTTCATGCTCAGCGAGATGGAAAGCGGCTCTGAATATGAACAAGCTATTGAAGCAGCTATGGCCAAGGGCTATCTGGAAGCCGATAGAACAGCTGACGTGGAAGGATATGATGCCCAGGCAAAACTCACGATCCTGGCAAACATCCTGATGGATCACCCTCTTCAAGTGAAGGATGTTCAATGCAGAGGTATCAGCAAGCTGCGGCCACATGATATCCTTGCAGCCAAAGCTGAGAACAAGCGTTGGAAACTGGTCGCCACACTGGAGCGAGAGCGCCAAAACATTCACGCAGAAGTAAAGCCGGAGAAACTTTCATTAAGCGACCCGCTGGCCCAGATCATGGGAACAGCAAATTCCATTACCATTTCCACCGATCTGCTTGGTGACGTGACCATTACAGGCCCAGGTGCTGGAAAAATTGAAACTGGCTATGCAATCCTGTCAGATCTGCTAACCATAAATAGGGGGGAATCATCATGAGCCTTGATCTCAAAGGTAAAGGCATTAATACAAGGGTGACACATGCAGGGGAAAACCCTGACTCAGTTCATGGCAGTGTATCCGTACCAATCTATCAGACCTCAACATTCAAATTTCGCGATGCGGATCATGGCGCTCAATGTTTCACAGGTGAGGAGCAGGGCTATATCTATACCCGGGTCGGAAACCCGACCATCAACACCTTTGAGGAGGCTGTTACCGAACTGGAACATGGATTTGCTGGAATCGCCACCTCTACGGGTATGGCGGCAGTGACCAGTATTTACATGACCTATCTCGGTGCCGGTTTGCACATGGTCGGGACAGATGCGGTGTATGGTTCCTCGAGAATGGTCATGGAAAATGAATTTAGCCGCTTTGGTGTGGAGCACTCCTTTGTAGACACAGCAGACCTTGACAAAGTCCGGTCTGCCATGCGATCGAACACCAAACTCCTGTATATCGAGACTCCGGCAAACCCAACCATCAAGCTGACCGATATTGCCGCCTGTGCCGATATCGCCCATGAGCATGGTGCGCTTCTGGTGGTGGACAATACCTTTATGAGTCCCATTCTGCAGAATCCCCTTGAGCTCGGGGCAGATATTGTTCTTCACAGTATTACCAAATATATCAATGGACATACGGACGTGGTTGGTGGAGTGATCATTACCAAGACCGAAGATGAGTTCACCCGGATAAAAAACGTGATCATCTCCACTGGCGGTACGATGGACCCCCATCAGAGCTGGCTGGTGCTGCGCGGCATGAGAACATTGTCGCTCAGGGTTGATCGTGCTCAGGCGAATGCTCAAAAACTGGCAGAATTCCTGGAAACCCATCCAAAAATCGATTGGGTGCGCTATCCCGGATTAAAATCTCATCCCCAACATGATCTGGCCAAGCGCCAGATGAAGGGCTACGGCTCCATGATCAGTTTTGAGGTTAAAGGCGGGGTTGCAGGCGGTAAAGTTGTCTTAAACCATGTTAAAATTCCTCAGCTTGCGGTGTCCCTGGGTGGCTATGAGTCTCTGATCCAGCACCCCGCTTCCATGACCCATCATAATATCCCGGACGATGAACGACTGGCTGCAGGGATCAGTGATGGTCTTGTTCGCCTTGCCGTTGGAACTGAGGATGTTGAGGATTTATTGGCAGACCTGGAACAGGCATTGGCCCTGGTTTAAAAAACGCTATTCGTGGTTCGATTTCTTCAAACCCTGATGCTTGTTCGTCAGGGTTTTTTATTCGCCTTTTCTTGTGAGAATCATACCTTATGATAATGAATTTCATTCTGAATAATCACCCATATCGAGGTCGTCATGTCCAGCAAATATATCCTGTTTTTCTTAAGCCTGAGTGTCCTGATAAGCTGTAGTGGTCCCACAATGATGTCAGCTAAAAACAAACCTCTTCAAGGTGTCAACATTACCATCGACCCAGGTCATGGCGATTCGGAAGCCTATGATAATTTTCGGGTCGGCCCCAGCGGAGAGCGGGAAGAGTGGATCAATTTGCGGGTAGCTAAAACCTTGAACAAAATGCTTTCCAGGGCAGGGGCTAATGTCCTGCTCTCCCGGTCAGAGGATAAGGATCTCAGCCTGGGAGGACGTGCTACGCTGGCAAAAAAACATCATTCAGACCTTCTGATTTCGATTCATCATAATGGATCCGGAGTCGATTTTGATATGGACCTACCCATTGTATACTTTTTCGGCCCCGCCTCACAGAATCCGGCTTCAGTTGATTTTGCGAAGATTCTAATCCAGGGAATGCGGGAAAAGATGACCTTTGAGCAAGCACAGATGGGGGCCGTGTATAGTGATTACCTTATCTATGATTCCGGGACATCCATTCTGCGTAATACAATCGATCAAATGCCCGGCGTCATTGGAGAAGGAGGCTTTTTTACCCACCCGAAAGGGGAAGCCCGGTTGAAATCAAAGCATTACAACAAGCTCGAAGCAGAGGTTTACTACGAAGCCATTCTGAAATATTTTGAACGTGGTCTACCGATCGCTAATCCTTCCCTTGACAAGGGTCAGAACTTTCTGGATATGACCAAGGCTATTGAATTCAAACTTGATGATGGTCTTGGATCCACCGATTTTGATATTGCTTCTCTTCAGATCCTCCAGGATGGTGACACACTTGAAGCAAAATGGGATGCCGTAACAGGGATCCTCTCTGCCGTGCCACTGTCCAGCGGAAAAGATGAAGTCACCTTTCATGTCTTTGGTAGAAACTTGCGGGGTAATGCGCTTCATCCACGTCCGTTTACCTTCGTCACAGAGCAGGGTGCCAGATGGAAATCTTATTCTAGCTGGCAAGCTGCCTTTGATCAGGCGGACTCATTGGTCTCAAAACTGGGGACACAGGACTCATCCTCAACTGAAGACGAATTATTTCTCCTGTCTGAGGCAATAAGGCTATATCAGGTGAGTCTGGAGATTCAGATCGTACATCCAAAGGCCCGCTTCGCGGAGGAACAGATATTGACCCTTCTGGAAATGAAACAACTCTTGTCTGGGGATGATATGGAAAGTGAAATTAGGGAACAGAGACAAAGACTTTCGGAATATTATCCTGATTAAAACTAATCAGAATTTATTGCTCTATATATTCCCACAGATCCGAGTGGAGTAACTCATAAAGCACCTCCATCTCTTGCTCTGGGACCTGACACATTACAAAGCCAAATAAAGGATATTCCCGAAAGTTCGTTTTTCGGAGCTCATATAACTTTTTGATCTTTTTTAACAATTTGTCATAATTAAAACTTAATATTTTTTTTCCATCAACTCCAGTGCCGTTATTCATAACCACCAAAGCGTGAACAACCCCCGCATCTACTGAAAGAATTTTATCCCAATCCGGTTTGATCCCTTTAAAGATGTGTTCGTACAGATTCATTCCCCATGCATACCATGCTAGGTCAGGAGTAGAACACCATCCACCAAAACGAAGTGGGTTAATTTCGATTGTGTTTATCTCCAGCTTGGATGTGATGCGAAGTTCAATATGGGCGGGATAATTGGTAAAGCTGAATATTCCCCCCAGGACCTTGAGATAATTTTCAATCGTTTTCAGGTATTGTCGCATGATGCCTACAGAACTTATATATACGCGGTCATTCATATCTGTCTCGGAAGCAAACAGATGCTTCATGAGATTCAAAACAACAGGCTCTCCCTGATCATCAAAATAACAGTCTACTGCAAACTCATCCCCTTTGATCTGCGCTTCGATGATGAATTTGCGATTATTCAGTACAGCGTCTGGATAGAGCTCCTGATCCCCCTGGATTGATTCATCGATACTTTCCAGAACTTTAATCCAGGCCTCTCTGTTTTTTACACCATGAACCCCCAGGCTAAAGAATCCGACAGAAGGCTTGACGACAAGGGGGAAGGGTAGTGTCTCTGAATTCAGAGTTCTTAATTTATTATAATCAAACTCCTGGAAATAAAAATTCGGGTGTCGGTCCTTGAGTCTTCTACGGAACAGGACTTTATCTTTTGCTTCATGAATATGCTTTATGTATTCGTGGTCAGTGACATGGCTGTATATCCACGTTAAAGCATTTTCCGAGTTTGTATATATTCTTATCGCCGGGTTCTTTTTGAGCTTCGCTATTGCATCACGTTCACTTAGAAAGTTAGTTTTTGTATGGATAAGGATATTCTTAGCAATCGCAGTTTTAACAACGGGAATATTAAACTCGTATATTGATTGTTTTAAAAAATCAGACACGTAAGGACCGTCGATCAAAAAGATGGTTTCAGACATCACTGCTTCTCCGGTATTCTTTAACAGATATGAGTGGGGTGATCCTTTAGAACTGCTCTTCAAGAACCTTGATCTTGATATTGCCCAGGACTGGAATAAGATCCGTTAGATTTTCGAAATCACCTTCGAGCAGGGCAATATGGGTAACATCAGCTGGAAATTGGTTAAGGCTGGGATCCACATCCACCCACTCGCCGTTGATGGCTACAACTGGCCATGCGTGAAAAAGGAATTTTCCCTGAAGATAAACCAGACCAATATGAATCTTGGTTGGAATTCCACCGGCCCGACTCAGGGCTGTATACAGCGTTGTGTGTTCTGTACAATCTCCCACACCCGTATTAAGAATATCTACAGCACCGGAGATGCTGGCCACAGGTCTTTTTTCCAGATAGCCAAAGACCCACGCAGTGAGAGCCTCACTGGGATGCTCCTGATTATCCTTCTTGGAGAGTATTCGCTCAAGCTGTCCTAAGATGCTCGGGTGCTGGCTCTGTATCATTTCAGTGGATTTGAGATGTTTATTGACCTCCGCAGGATCGACTCTTGTGGCTTTTTTACTGAGCTGGAGTTTGAGGGGAAGTGTACTGATGATGGTCTGTCTCTCATTGCTAAGCGTCTCAATGCTCTCCGCTTTTATCCCATCGATCTCCAGGACCAGCTTTTTCAACTTTTCAGGATTCCGTATCCAGGTATTCGGTTTTACAGCAAAACCACTCAGCAGGTCTACTTCAGGGGTTTGTGGCCTGGCCATCGCCTCTTCCGGTGTCGTTCTCTCCATGGTCATCCCCATGATGGTCTCTTCTTTGTAGGTTAGGCCGTTGTCATCAAGCCACATGATCGATGGAATGCCCTTGAAATCGATCCTTAGTTTGTTGAGGATCATTTTATTACTGCTAATCTCCTGGACTTCTTTCCCTTCATGACTGATAAACACATCTGCCATCTCGTTTGACATGGGGTCGTAGGCTGGTACGCGAATAGTTTGACCCTTGACGATACCTTTACTGGCCACCATGGGCTGAATGGCGGTATAGGTATAGAGATCCTCGGGGACATCGATCACACTCACGCTCGTGTCCTTACCCTGGATGAATCTGAGCGTCATTTTTGTACCTGATTTATCACCGATTATGTGAGTAGAATATTGATCCGACAACATTATGAAGGAAAAATGATTCAATCGGAAAAGCGTGTCCATACGGGCGCTGGTTTCCAGATGAACTTCAGATTCCAGACCGCCGAACACCACATTCAGATGGGTGGAGCTTTTAATTCTGTATCCATCCTTGGCTTGGTTCTCAATGGTAGAAACAGAATGACCCATTTTTCGCCCTTCATGGAAAATATTCATCCATTCAGATTCATCTGGTAGGTTTTTAAGTCCGGTTTCCAGTGAAACGTAGCTTGAGTTTCCATCAAAATAGGCGGTATAGATCAAGCTCCCGATCAGGACTATCCAAATCGTAATTAATAAAAATAGATATACTTTTCTTTTCATATACTTCCATTTTCCAGATTCAGCGGGCTACAAGAAAGTATTTTCCATTAACCCTGTGGGAATGAATTTAGACGGGTTCGGCGGGTATGGAAGAAAATCCACTGGCCGATCAGTTCCAGGGGAAACATTTTAAATGATCAGAAACCAGATGCTGGAGGAACAATACCATGCAATCATCAGCAACAAGCGTTCAGGAATACCTCAATGAATTACCGGAGGATCGACAGCGACAAATTGGAACAGTCAGAAAAACGATCCTTGACAATCTGCCTCAAGGGTATGAGGAGGTGATGAATTGGGGAATGATCGCGTATCAGGTACCTCTGCAGGTTTATGCTGACACATACAACAAAAAACCCCTCCTGTTTGCTGCTTTGGCATCCCAGAAAAACTACATGTCCCTATATCTTTCCGGAATCTATATGTATTCTGACAGGCAAAAGAGCTTTGAGCAGAATTATCGGAAGACAGGCAAGCGCTATGATGTGGGCAAGTCTTGTGTTCGATTCAGAAAGCTGGATGATCTGCCTCTGGATCTGATTGCTGAAACGATCAAATCCCTGCCAATGGACACATTCATTAGCCATGCCAAGTCAGTGAAGAGAAAAAAGTAGGAAGTACCCGCACTATCCTGATCTGACTCAGTGTAGATCTGTTTTATTTTTCCCTTTTACGATGGGGCAGGCCACAAAATGCCCTGCGGCATGCTCTTCAAATACTGGCTTTGTTTCGGCACAGGAGGTCTGGGCGATGGGACACCTGGTCCGGAAGGCACAGCCGCTGGGTTTGTTCAGGGGTGTCGGAACATCTCCCTTTAACACGATACGCTTACGATTCTTCCTTGAAGGGTCGGGCAGGGGAACTGCTGACAGAAGCGCCTGACTATAGGGGTGTCTTGGGTGGTGATAGACTTCATCAGCATTCCCATATTCGGCCATATCACCGAGATACATGACTGCGATCTTGTCGGATATGTGTTCAACAACAGAAAGATCATGGGCAATAAACAGATAAGAAACATCAAACTCTGCCTGGAGGTCCATCATCAGGTTGATCACCTGAGCCTGAATGGATACATCCAGGGCTGAAACCGGTTCATCACAAATGATCAGGTCCGGATTGGTGGCCAGGGCACGGGCAATTCCAACTCGCTGTCTTTGACCACCGGAAAACTCATGGGGATAACGTCGGGCTTGTTCAGGTTGAAGTCCCACTTTGTCCAAAAGCCAAGCGACTCGATCCATTTGTTCTTTTCCGTTCATCTTTGTGTGCAGCTGCAATGGTTCGCTAATGATCTGGGCCACCGTCATACGGGGGTTGAGGGATGCATAGGGATCCTGAAAAATCATCTGGATGCGGGAACGATATTTTCTCACCTGACCTGAGCTTAATTTGGTAAAATCCACTATCTCGTCCCCAAAATGATACTCAATGGAACCCCCGATTTCCACATCAGGGGAGACGTGGCGAAGAATATTGATCATGGCGCGACCGACTGTTGTCTTGCCGCAACCTGATTCACCGACCATGCCCACGATCTGTTTGCGATCGATGGAAAATGAAATACCATCTACGGCTTTTACCGTTGCCACCCGTTTGGAAATGACACCGCCATGAACTGGAAAATGCACGGAAAGATTCTTTACATCGACCAGTCTGTTATTGCTCATGCCTTCACCTGTTCTTCCTGGACGACAAAGCAGCGAACGAAATGATCGGGGGTTATTTCCTGAAGCGGAGGCTCTTCCATTTCACACTTATCCATTTTAAGCTCACAGCGGGTACAGAATTTACATCCTATGGGAAGTTCCAATATGCTCGGAACCATTCCCGGAATCGTTTCCAGCCGCTCCCGTTTATGATGGATATCAGGCCGGGGAATTGAATTCAGAAGACCTCGGGTGTAGGGGTGGAGCGGAGTATTGAAGAGATCATTTATTTCTGCGATCTCCTGGATGATCCCGCCATACATGACAATGACCCGCTCACAGGTTTCAGCCACCACGGCCAGATCATGGGTAATAAGGACCACAGCAGCATCGGTATTATTCTTTTTAAGGTCCAGCATAAGATCCAGGATCTGAGCCTGAATGGTCACATCCAATGCCGTTGTGGGTTCATCAGCGATCAAGAGGGAAGGATTCTTTGCCAGGGCCATGGCGATCATCACCCGCTGACGCATGCCTCCGGAAAATTGATGCGGATAATCACCCATGCGTCGCTCGGCATCAGGAATTCCGACCATATCCAGTAACCTGACTGCCTCTGTATAGAGATCATCATATTTTTGCTTGAAGTCCATTCCAATGAGCCTGTCAACAGCCTTGACAAAATACACAAACAGCGTGGGAAGCAGTCCACTAGCAAGGGTGGTCACCAGCATGGGTATGGGCTTAAAGCTCCAGCCTGCCATCAATTGGGAGAAAAAGAGGATCACCACTGCAAACACGGCAGAGATCTTGAGGCGTCCATTTCTTGAAACAGTATTAAAATTTCTCGACCGATGAACGAACCAGCCTTTCACGCTTTCTCTGAATCGCAGGGGGCGCACCGATTCCATCATCTGCATCCCAATATTGAAAACGGGGTTCAGGGAGGTCATGGGCTCTTGAAAGATCATGGCGATCTCAGAACCGCGGATGTCCCACATCTTGCTGTAGATCTTTTCCCGGAATTCAGCCATGGCTTTCTTCCGGGGTGAGTTATAGAAAAGATGGACCATGACAGACAGATCTATAATGATGGAGAGCAATCCCCACAAAAGACCACTGATGGGTAGCAGTGCGTAGACTGCCAGCCACAGAAAAAAGAAAATGCCAGCTGCCAGATTGCGTTTGTCTTCTGGTATTCTTCGAAAATATCTGAACGCGGGAACCGCTCTTGCTTTCGCAAGATCTTCGGCATTAAATATCTTTTCGCCCTTGAAAATGATCTCGCCATCAGATACTTCACCAGGCGGGTTTGGGATCAACTGAATGAGAGACAGAACTGAAACTGATTTACCTGATCCTGACTCGCCAACGATCCCCAGAGTTTCACCCTTGTAGATATCAAAGCTGACACCATCCACAGCCTTGGCCCATTCACCCCCCACCCTGAAGCGGGTCTTAAGTCCCTTGACCTCAACCAGTTTTTCGCGACTCATCTCAACCTCGAATAAACTTTTGGATCAAAGGCTTCCCGAACGGCTTCACCAATAAAGACGACCATGATAAGCGTAACGAATTGGGCTGAAACCGGTGCAAAGACCATCCACCATTTTGAGATATTCTGTAGACCGACATCCAGCATCTGTCCCCAGCTGGGAGTGGGTGGAGGCATCCCAAAACCCAGATAATCCAAGCCCACCAGAGCAGATATGCCACCAACAACAGCAAAAGGGAAATAGGTGATAACAGGGACCAGGGAGTTTGGCAAAATATGCTTGAACATGACCTTAAAATTCGTCTGTCCCATGGAAAGGGCAGCCGCTACATAATCCTTGGATTTTTCCCGGTAAAATTCTGCCCGCATCAGATAGGTCATCCCGATCCAGTTCACGATCGTGTAGATAAAGATCAGAAGGAAAAATGATGGACGGATGATCGAGCTGATAATGATAATGACGAATAACATGGGCAAACTAGACCAGATTTCGATAAGCCGCTGAAAGAAGAGGTCGAACTTGCCTCCGAAATATCCCATACTGCCGCCGATAATCACACCGATGATATAATTCAGAATGGTCAGTACCAGGGCAAATGAAATCGAAATATTGAAGGCGTAGCACAATCTGGCAAAGACATCCCTGCCCGTATTATCTGTTCCCAGCCAATGGCTGTCAGACGGGGCTTCATACATCTTGTTACCCTGAACAGTGATATCCTCATACGGGCTATAGGGGTAGGGAGGCATCAGAAGCCAATTTTCACTTCCCTCCTGTTTCCAGCTTGTTTTCAGCTCCCTGTAAATGGTCTCCCCTGGTACATCCTGCCCAAATTCGGATCCGGCATGGTACCCGGAGATCACCGGAAAGAAGAGTTCTCCCTCATAACTTACGACAAGGGCCCGATTATTGATCAACAGTGGCAAGAACCAGGACAGGCCATATAGAATGATCAGAATGACGAAAGAATAATAACCCCGTTTCAGAGTCTTGAATTTTAACCAGCGCTTCTTGAGAATGGATAAGGATATTTCTTTTTGCTCAGCCATAACGCCCTGTTACTTAAACCTTATGCGTGGATCGACGGTAGCAAGAGCAATGTCAGACAGAATGTTTGCAACCAATCTGATGATGACGACAATGACCAGAAATCCCAGCGTGATTGGATAATCACGATCGATAATAGCTTCGAAACCCATTTTTCCAAACCCATCAATATCGAACACCTTCTCAATGAGATAGGAACCGGCAATGACCACACCAATGATCCCCCCAATACCGGAGGCAATGGGGATCACTGAATTTCTGATCGCGTGGACCCAGATGACCCGTTTCTCTTGCAGCCCTTTTGCAAAAGCTGTTCGGATGTAGTCCTGAGAGATATTCTCCAGAAGGCTGTTTTTCATCAGCACGGTAAGACCGGCAAAACTTCCAATGGACCAGGCAATAATCGGCAGTACAGCATGCCAGAGTTGATCTTTTACCTGTTCCCAGAAGGTCATCGCCTCCCAAATTTCAGAGGGTGAACGGAAACCTCCCAAGGGGAAGACATCCCAGAAAGAGCCGCCCCCAAAGAGTACCAGTAAAACACCCCCCAGAGCAAATCCAGGAATGGAATAGGCCACAAAGATGGTAACGCTGGAAAGAAAATCAAAGGCCGACCCATGATTTAAGGCCTTGCGAATACCCAGAGGAATGCAGACCACATAAGAAAGAATCAATCCGGTTAGCCCGAAAAATACAGAGATCTTGAAACGAGGCGCCATGACTTCTGTCACGGGCTGGTCATAGGTATAGGAAGTGCCCAGATTTCCGGTGAGAATCCCGGAGAATTCGGTCTGAAAGATCGTGGCTAATATGACCCCATCCTTCGAACCCTCCTGATCAATGGCAGCCTTCCAGACATCACTAACGACACCATCCTCTGTATAAACGATCACCCTGTCACCGTCAAGCTGAAGGGTCATATAATTCCCGCGGCCCACGTTCTTTTGGACCTTTGTAACCCCATTACTAAATTCTACCTCACGATGTTTCGTCTCTCTTGGCCAGACACCAAGCCAGATGAGGTACCGTTGGTATATCGGTTTGTCAAAGCCATAAAAGCGTTTCAATTCTCTCATGGCTGATTCAGGCAGAACAGTGCTTCCTCCGCTCATCACGTCACCGACATTGCCGATAGATTCCCCCTGTTGCATGGCTCCAGCCTGTAGCTGCTGAATAGTCCGTTCCAGGGGACCACCAGGTGCCATCTGAAGGATAATGAAAATCAATACCGTTGACCCCAAAAAGGTGGGGACCATGAGGAGGATTCTACGAATGAAGTATGTGGTCATCTTTTAACTAATAATGAAGAAGGAAAAAGGAATAATTAATGGTGAGCCCCCTGGGCTTTCTTTCTGGCGGAAGCAAATATTTTTGTTAACTCAATTGCCTCATTATAGAGATCTTCAATTCTATCTTTGCTTAATAATTCAGCTTCGATTATTAAATCAAGCCAGAAACAACATTCATCGGCCTCTTCAAGAACAATACTCAATTTTGCTGTGAATGCAGCCTTTGATTGTGCAAGGCTTGCTGCTCGATAATTCGCACCAACAGATGTAGAAGAGCGCATCAATTGTTTACCAAGAATATGTGCTGTATCGGCTTCAGGTAATGCCCCAACCAGTTTAATACAGCGAAGAGCAAACAAGCGCGTTCTCTCTTTTAAATCCCACATTGAGTTCTGTTCAGATATAAACAGTTCAATTTTGGATTGCTTTTGATAAACTGTATCATTCACCCTAATCGAACTCCCGAAACCCTTTTTCCTTTTTCCTTTTTCCTTTTTCCTTATTCATTATTCATTATTCATTGCCTCAAGGTATTTTGGCCAAAACTTTACATCGATTTCTCCTACAGGTAGACTGGTATTGTTCGCCATGGCCTCCTGTAAGGCTTCTTCCTTCTCCGGTTCAAACCACCAATAGCTGAATGCGGATCGATAGTCACCGACAAAACGGCTTACCATGTACTCTGGGAAACCAAATTTATTCCAGTACAGGATTCTCTGGTAATTGCGGGCAATGCCCCAGGCTGCCGGATGGATATCGGAATAGATACCATCGATCTCGCGGATGATGGCCACACGTCTGGCCTGCGAGAATGTTGTATCGTACTCCATCAGCAGTTCATCCACGCGGTCATTCTTGAATCCGGAGATATTGTTATTGTCCTTTTGATCTGCCAGAGAAGATTTTAGTGAGGTCTCTGGATTTGGGAAAACCAGTCCAGTCCAATTCTGCATATAGATCGTGAAATTTCTATCCATGAGATTTTTCCAGTTGGCATTGCCATCGATATACTTGATCTGCATATCAATGCCATAGTCCTTCATCATCTGCTGAACAGGTGTGACCATATAATCAGACCCTTTCATGATGGCGATCTCAAACCTCAACACCTGACCGTCTTTGTTGATCAGCCAGCCATCATCGTTTCTTTTTGTATAGCCGGCCTCCTTTAAAAGCTTGACTGCTTTTTCAGGACTGTAGACAACTTTTTCATTGTTCGGATTTTCATAAACAGAACCCGAATACAGTGAATTCATCATGGAATATTCATTATAGTACATCTCTTCATTCATCTTCTCCCGATTGTAGAGATAGGTGAATGCCATGCGGATTCTTTTATCATTAAAGGGCCATTTACGCATGTTGAATGCATAACCCGAGGTTCCTGCCGGTTGTTCTGAATAGACCTTCTTCTTTTGGATCCAGCCTTTCTCAATCGCCTCAAAATCAGTTTCCTCAACCCAAACCCGGGCTTTGGAAACTGTGTACAGATCACCCTCACCTTTTTTGAATTTCTCATACATGAGCGGCTGGTTGTCCTTGACCGTAATAAACTTGATCCGATCAAAGTTGTTGAGATACTTGAACATGGGATCATCTTTTGCCCAATAATCAGTACGTCGCGACAGAACAAAAGATTCCTGGCTGACAACATCCTCTTCCTTGATTACATAGGGTCCTGTACCGGGCAGCATTTTAAACTGATATTCCTTCAAATACTCCGATCCATCAATCTGATTCAGATAATGTGAAGGAAGAATTACCATTGAAGCCCCAAAATAGAGCAGATTTCTCCAGCTGAGCTCCTTGCATACAACAGACACGATATATTTACTTTCAGCAACCGGACGCTCAAATTTTCCAAAGGTCAACTGATCTGATGGAGACAAAATCGTTTCATCCATGTGCAGGTCCCAGGTTGCCACCACATCTGCAGCTATCACAGCATGACCATCTGACCATCTTGCATCTGGATTTATCCTGAACCAGAATTTCATTTTATCATCGGATATTTTCCAGTGACTAGCCAGGGTTGGTATAAACTCAAGTGTTACAGGGTGGGTCGAAATCAATGATTCATAGCAGAGACTGGCTATCGTGCTATTTTCAACATAGTTTGCATTCTGTCCCTCTGTTCTCAGTGTGACCGGGAAACGTGTGGAAAGATGATTGAAGCTGCCACCCTTTTTTGCCCGTGGATCACCAAAGAAAATCTGTTCTTCGGGTTGCATGACATAGGTGACGTACCCCATATCTTCTGCCAGTTTCTCAAAACCATACCCCCCCTGGTTAGCGGGGGTCGTCATGTCTTTTCCCTTAATATCCTCTTTTTGCATTGATTGATCAGCGGCCTGTTTTTCCCCGCCACCACATGACCACAGGACAAGTAAAATAATCGCTGTTAACAGAATTACCTGGTTACGCTTCATTTGAACACCTTTGTTTTAAATTCATTTATTGGGTACCACGCATCGTTTCATTTGAGCTTTCAACATACATTAATTCTACTGCTATGGCCACTGTTTGATCCAGACATCTCCTTGATGGCGCCTTCAGAAAGTTACACTCAGCTCCCATCAGATTGGGATCGGTTCACCTTTTATGGTTAAATTTATTGGCAAAAAGTAGACCAAAGACAGCAACCATGATTGCGAATACAGATCGAAAGGAAAAACCAAAAATATTCTCCTTCACCAGGACGTGAGACGCGAAATCCAGCTGTGAAACTGTTCCAGGTGATTGATGCTCTCTTTCGAGAAAAAGGTTCAGAAAATCGTTTCGGCTTCGATAACGAATTACCCTCAATCCGTCAGGATAGTTCTTCGCAATGTTAGCGAAATGTACCTTTGCCAGCAATGGATCAGAATAGCAGGCACGCCGGAGGTCTGTGGGGAATATTTTACCCCCTTTCACACCCAAACAGTAAAATGCCTTCGTGTCATCAATCTGTCCGAGGAGTGCTTTCAGTTGGTCATTTTGCAAGCCAAGCTGCTGTAGTATTTCCCCCTGCTCATTCAGGCTGGGTTCCGAAGGTGCTTTATCGTGCCAGACAATTAACGCTGAAAACAGTGCAAGCACCAGCAGGGTGGCAAAAATGAGCTTCCCGTTTTTTTTAATTTTCATCGGTGTGTCTTTTAAAGAGTTCTTTGCTAAAAACAAGCAGGCTTAGCCAATAAATGAATAATACCGAGATAATGGCCAGAAAATATTTTCGGTCAATGGAAACATCCAGGTGTTCAAAATCGCTTATCACCGTATTTGCGAATAAAGCAATAAGAGCGATCAGGCCGAGACCCAAAATCGCTTTCACCAGGTCCGTTTCCATCTTTTTTGCCGCCAGGAAAAAGAACACGGACCAGCCAAAGGCCAGAAAGGATATGATGCGATCCTGATAGGCATGGGAAGGCACGTTGAAATAGACAAAGAGCCCCGGGATCTTGATCCCCAGCGCATGAACAAGGGCAACAGCAAAAAAATAAACTGCTCCTGTATACAATAATCGGATCAGGGTTTTGGTCTGGTCGATCCTACTCATGCTGTGTGAGATATCTTTTATTATACCAGGCCACCGTTTCTCTGATTGCATCCTGATGCTCGGTGATGTTCAGGCCGAAGGCCTTTTCGAATTTTGAGTGATCGACAACATATGGCTCCTGCCAGGTATACATCATTTCCTTTACTTCCTTGATCATGGGATTAAAAAGTCCAAGTAATGAAATTAACCCTTTCCCGGCAGTCCTGACCTTAATTGTCCTGCTCATTTCGTTTTCTATCAATTTTACCATCTCTGCTGTCGAGACTGCTGCTGCGCTGGGAACATGCCAGACTTCACCATACGCTTGATCATGATTGCCCAGAGTGATCAATCCTCTGGCAAAATCCTTGATATAGCAGAAGGTATGGTTCAGGTTAATATTCCCCAGAAGATTTACGCTCTTACCCTCATAAACTGGTTTGAAGAACATGTCTCCAAAAACCGCATTTATCACTTCAGGACCAAAAAAATCCGAGGCTCTTCCAATGGTCACCTGATTGTCCCCTCTCTCATGGGCCTGCATGAAAAACCTGGCCATGGTAGCCCGCGTCCGGCCTTTATGGCCAGTCGCGGAATGGGGTAGTGATTCATTTATTGATGCACCACCCGTAGGGCCATACATATAGAGGTTATCACCGAACACCAGTCTGGCTTTTGTTTTTGCAGCACCTCTTAAAAAGCCGGTAACCAGGGGCGGAAAGAGTTCCGGCCAATTGGTGTAAGGAGGCATGGCGCAAAAATAGATCGTTTCAGCATCCTTGCATACAGTGCCCACCTCGTCCTCATTCCTTGCATCACATTGTTTCACTTCAACACTGTGTGGCAAATTCCTGGTTGTTTTTCCACTACGGCTGGCCAGGGTGATCTTTTCACCGCGTTCAAGCAAATAATGCATGACCCACCATGCCAGCGGACCTGTCCCAAACACTACGTTATTCATAAAAGCTCCTGTAAAGTGCCTGCCGTAAGGAGGCTATTCCTTTTTTCACTTTGCGAATTTTTTTGTAAAATAAGTAAGTGCATAGCCCAGAGCAATAAGGACCAGGGGACCCCCATAGGTCATGAGGATGGCCTGTGTTGCCTCAGTACTTGTCTCAGCGCCAACAAAGTAGTCAAGACCAGCACCAAAAAAACCGGCAACACTGATGATCACAGTCAGAACTGCGACACTGATCGCCAGCTGGTTTGATTTCAACATGGTGAAAGGTCCGGGGCCCCCTTTAAGCCGAAACGCGAGAAAAGCAGCTGCCAGTATTATATACGGGATTACCAGACTCAAGGATGAAAGATCTGTTAATAGCCGAAAAAATCCATCAATGGATGCCAAACCCAGCAAGGGGATGATAATTAGAATGATGACGACCCCTGACTGTGTCCAGAGGGCATTGGAAAAGGAATCATTTTCGTCTCGGCTTGTCAGAAATTTTGGAAAGGTTCTCTCTGGGACATCTGCAAACATGGCTCGTATGGGAGACTCTATCCAAACCACATACGCGGCGATGGAGGTAACGACAAGAATAGCTGCATAGATCTGGACCACCAGTTTTCCGCTCAACCCCAGAGTCTCTGCCAGGATAATATGAACCACATAGTTCGCATCTTTGAGACCTGCTTCAGTGAGAACCTGGGGAGAAGCAACCAGACTGACAGCCATTGAACCAATTATGTATGCCACACCCACCAGCATTGTAGCGATCAGGACCCCTCTGGGAAAAGTTCGAACAGGTTGGTCTACTTTGTCAATATATGTTCCGGCAACTTCTGCCCCGGCAACGGCAAAGAGAAGCCAGGAAAAGGTTGCGAAATAGCTGGTGGAGAAATCTGGAATGACTGTCTCAGCGGTCCATTCCGTGGCTGAAGGCGTCCCGCCCAGATAAGCAGCAAAAGCCAGTAAGATGAACAAACCTGTTGATATGAATGTGAACTTACCACCCAGGTCACTGAGCTTTGAAAATTGTTTGACCCCCCTGGTAGCGATCCAGGTTAAGGCGAGACAAAGAATAACCGAGTAGTAGGGTAGCAGGGCAACATTCTGGTCGTTAAATCGATTTTCACCGAACACGGCCCATGACACCATTACCGGAATACGGGCAAAGACATACTGCAAATAAAACAGGTTAGCAATGAAGTAGGACCAGGTACCAAAAAAGGCCCAGCCATCTCCCAAACTACCGGCAATCCAACTGTAGATTCCCCCACCTTTATGTTTATTCGCTGAAGCAAGTTCTGCAATGATGGCTGTTAAGGGCAGGAAATATAATAAACAAACCAAAATCCAGGATGGTACAGCTGCCGGTCCCAGGGCTACCCCATTGGTCGTAATGTTATTAAATCCAAAAGTGGGGACAAAGATCAACATGACCAATGACCACAGGCTTAACCTTCCTTTTGGTTTGGGTCCGATCATGTCGAAAGAATGCCAGTCCATGGGTGAATAAACATTGAATTTTCTATACACTCCATCATTTATACAACGACCTTATTAGTCATTAATCACTTTGTAATGCACTGGTTTATTCTATGATTTATCAAGACCTCGATCTGCTCCGAGTCCCGATGAGGAAAAGATTCAATTCGTGTAAAATTTGGCCTGGTCTACCAATTCGCGATATGTCGAATTCGGGTTGATCTCAAAGGCGAGCTGTGCTTCAAGAAGAGCCAGTCGTGGTTTTTCCTGGAGCAAATATATCCTTGCGAGCAGGGCGTGACTATAATGGTCTTCGTTTTCCATGGCCAGGGCCTGTTCACATTGCTGTCTGGCAGCCTCAAGCCAGGATAGACTTTCCGTCTGGGCAAGATCAATGTATAATTCGGCCAGACTGTGACGGGCTGTGGTCACTTCCGGAAAATGATTCAGATAATTCTTAATGGCCTGGATCGCCTCTTTTTTGTCCTGATCATTGATCATGAACTTGATGTAGGCATCCCAGACCACTTTATCTTTGGGCTCAAGTTTAACGGCAAGGGCATAATTAGCCAGGATCGTCTTGTCCTCAACGGAGGTATTCTCCTGGGCAATCGCCAGCACTCCATAGGCGGAGCCGCTCATTGGCTCATCCTTTACGGCGGCCTCAAGAAGAACGATCGCGTCAGCAGTTCTTTTCAAATTGATAAAGGTTCGGGCCTTCCCAACGCTTGCCATATAGTTGGCTGAATCCAATTCAAGGGCCTTGTTGAAATGAATCAGCGCCTGATCATACAGGTCTTTTTCGTTGAGCACATTACCCAGGCTGATCTGAGCTTTCGCGTTTCCAGGGTCAGCCTGAACTGCCATGCGGTAATATTGGTAGGCACTCTCCATGCTACCATTTACGTGGTAAATCTCGCCGATATATCGGAGAATTTTGGCTGAGTCAGCCTCGGCATCCAGACCCCGCTTACATTGATTAACAGCTTCGGAGAGATTGTTGTCGTCCAGGAACAGTTTTGCAGCAAAGAGATAGGCTTCAGTATATTTTGGAGATGTTTTTTGGATTTTGAGGAGATAGTTAAGAGCCACCTGCTTCGAACCTAAAGCGGCTTCCGTCTCAGCTTTTGAGTATAAAACATCGGGGTCTTCACTACATGCAACCAGTGTGATGATACCGATTAAACTGAGTATGAGCCAACGATTCAGCCCCATAATAAATCTCCTTAGACCCTTTGTAAAAAAATTAACTCAACTCGCATGTTCGGCAAGGTTTATTTGGTTGTATTCCAGGCCTCATTTATAAGCACAGGGCAAGGCTTGGACCTCTTTTAATTTTGCAAGCACAGCAAGTTCGCTAATTAACCATGAACATCTGTTCTTGATAATACTCTAATCCACCACTTTTCCAGCTCAGCTTGGCGCGCCAGAGACCTTTATCAAGATCCGGCACCCCGATACTCTGCAGTGTATCACCTTGTAATTGCAGGGAGAAAATCCGATCTTTGTGCAGATCAGCCGGTCTGAACATGAGGATTTCCCCAACGGGATTTTTATGCCCCAGTTGAGCTGGAAATTCAATCAGTACGATCTGTGTGTCCTGTTCATATTTTATACTCGGCTTATTAGTCAAGGCTTCTGTCCGCTCAACGCGACGGATCTGTTGTTCAAAAACCATATCCTTATCGTAATAGTTATCATAGACCAACTCTACATCATCCTGAAAAGTCCAGATAGCGAACCCCACAAAGAACAACATCAATGTAACGATCGTGGCGATCAAACCCCACATCCATAATCTTCCGGAGGCTTCAGCTGCAGCCATTATAATCTGGGACCCATAAATGATGTTTTCACTGTCTCCACCAATCTGTCCCCACTATAAACTGCAATTTTAAGTTTTGTTTCTGTCCCTGTTAACTCATCACCAGACAGGTCAATAAAAAATGCCCCTTGTGCTTTTTCCTGACTGTCTACCTGAAGGTCATGACCAACCATGTTCAGTTTTCCCGCTGGCTCCAGAAGCTTAAACTGGATCGGGATCTTGTCAAAGGTCTTGTTCAAAACTTTAACAGTATATAGATTTGTATAGTGATTATTATCCAGTTCTTGATATAAGGTTCCGTATGATCTTAAAACAGTCGTTTCAAGATCAGAGCGGGTGAACAGCAGACCAAAGAAGAATACCACAAGTAAAACAAGGACTGCCGAATATCCGACATTTCTATATGTCAAGCTCCGTTTTTCACCCCGGCTGATCCCATTGAATGAATCATATCTGATCAAGCCTTTGGGCTTTTTCACTTTTTCCATGATCGTGTCGCAGGCGTCAATACAGGCCGTGCAATTCACACACTCCAGTTGCGTCCCGTTCCTGATATCAATACCGGTGGGACAGACCTCCACACACTGATTGCAATCAATACAGTCTCCCAGTTCTTCTGCGCTTCGCTTCTTGGGATTTCCCCTTTTCTCGCCCCGGACAAAATCATAGGCCACGACGATTGATTGATCATCGAGGAGGACCGACTGGAATCTACCATAGGGACATACCAGCGTACAGACCTGCTCACGAAAAGAGGCATAAATAAAATAGAACACACTTGTAAAGACGACCATGATTCCAAACCCGGTTAAATGTTGAGATACCGGTTCTGTTATGATCTTTAATAGTTCATCCTTGCCAATGATGTACGCGAGGAAGGTGTTTGCGATAACAAATGATAATCCCCAGAATACACCATGTTTTACTATGCGTTTAATAATCTTTTCAGCGTTCCAGTCCTGGACTTTTAGTTTGCGCTGCTGGTTGGCATTTCCGTCTATCAAATATTCGATTTTACGAAAGACCATTTCCATAAAGACTGTTTGTGGGCAAACCCAGCCACAAAAGAGTCGCCCAAAGATCACTGTAAATAAGAGGATCCCGACAATAAAGGTCAGTGTTGCCAGCACAAAAATAAAACTGTCCTGGGGCCAAAAGGCCATTCCGAAGATGATAAATTTACGCTCAAGAATATTCAGCAACAGAAGAGGGCGACCATTAATGGTTAAAAACGGCCCGGCAAACATGATCGCCAGAAGGAGGTAGGAGAACCAGGTCCGTGCATTGTAAAATTTACCCTTTGGCTGGCGAGGATAGACCCAGTTTCGCTTCCCATCATCAGTGATCGATGAAATCCTGTCTCTGAATTCAGCGGGGTCATCGATATTTGTTAATTTCCGTGTCGGGTCACTCATGTACTTGCTTTCGTGTAACTGTTGTTTTTTATTAAATATACCCGTAAAAGAAACCCAAGTTTGTCACTTGAGTTTCTTTTACGAATATGGTTTAGCTTCGACTAACCCTCATACAGCTCACCCTGCGGTGCTTTGGGAACTGCAGGTGTAGATCCAACGAGTTTTACCTTGATATAGCTGGCTACTTGTGTGACCTGGTCCGGAGTCAAGGTAGAAGCCCAGGGAATCATCCCTTTGGCAGGGACGCCAACATTGATGATATGTACTATCGAGGCCATATCGCCCCCATGAATCCAGTAATTGTCAGTCATGTTTGGGCCAATACTCCCGCCACCATCATTGAGGTGACAGGCAAAACACTGTGTGTCCCAAACCTTTTTACCGGCAGCCAGGCTCGCTTCGTCAGTAAGTACGGCCATTTCTTTTGCTGTTTTGGGTTTCTC
The DNA here is from genome assembly GCA_021734325.1 of Fidelibacterota bacterium. Classification (GTDB taxonomy): domain Bacteria; phylum Fidelibacterota; class UBA8477; order UBA8477; family JABMPR01; genus JABMPR01. The sequence continues at coordinate 39,500 of JAIPJF010000011.1, forward strand.
ATCAGACGTGGCAGGGGCTTCAGGTGCCGGTTGAACGCCACCGCTTACATAGCTGGCATATACATCTGGAAAGGCCGTTTCAAGCTGTGCCAGCTGGTCCGCATTTGCCTTGGCCATGGCCCGCATAAGCTGGTCCTCAAACCCCACATCCAGAATCGTTTTGATCTGCTCTCGCAGGGCTGGTGTCATTTCGCCTTCTCCTGCATAGGGTGAAGCGTATGCTTCAAGAGCCCCGCGGCCGCTGCTTTCACTGACCTGCATTCCCATCTCCTTCTGGTACTCGGCCTCCTGCAGGTTTCCTGAGAGGTGATAATAAGGAACATAGATTATTGCAAAGATGATGGTAATCAGAAAAAGAGCCTTCCACCAACCGGGAAGATCGTTGTCGTATTCCTGAATCCCATCATAATCATGATCGATTAGTTCATTCGTGATTTTACCCATTATTAATGGCCTCCATAATTAGTACTGTGGTCATCCTCGATCTCAAGAGGCATGTTGCTCATTTTGTCAATATAATCCTTTTTCATCGTGATGATTAAAACGATCACGCCGATAAAAACAAGAAAAAAGAGAACCAGAGAGAGTCCCTGAAAAAAGGCATAACCCTCTGCACCTGGATAGATTCGACTTAACATATTAATCTGGCCCTCCCTTACCTGGGAAGGATCCCCGTCCCCAGTTTTTGCAGATACGCGATCAGGGCAATGATCTCCTTGTCCCAACTTGTTTCAATTCCTGAATCCTTCAAATTGCCAACAATACCCTCTGCCTGTTTTTTTAGATCACCAAGGGCCTGGTCCTCATACCCATCTGGATAGGGAACACCGAGGGTCCTCATGGCGCTGATTTTCTTGGGTAGCTTTGCGTAGTCATTGCTTCTCGTTAAGAGCCAGGGATAAACGGGCATGATCGAACCGGGACTCATTGATCGAGGATTATCCATATGATTATAGTGCCATGCATCTGGTTTTTTGAGCTTGCCCACACCTTCACGATGCAGATCGGGACCTGTTCGTTTTGATCCCCAAAGGAATGGATGATCATAAACATATTCTCCCGCCTTGGAATATTCACCATAGCGTTCCGTCTCGCTCCTGAATGGACGGATCATCTGGGAGTGACAATTAAAGCAGCCTTCCCTGATATAGAGATCCCTGCCTTCCAATTCGAGTGGTGTATAAGGCGTCACTGTGGAAATTGTGGCAATATTGGATTTTACAACAAACATGGGTACAAACTCCACCAGACCACCGATAGCAACAGCAATAAAGGACAGCAGGATAAAAGGTACCGGCCTGGCTTCCAGCCAGCGATGTTTGTAGTCAGTCTTTTCGTTCTCAATCGGTTTAAGAGGTGCGGCTTCCATTTCTTCATCTTCTACAGGCGATCCTGACTTGACCGTCTTAACGAGATTGTAGACCATAACCAGACTACCGGTTAGATAGAGTGTGCCTCCAAAAGCTCTCGTCCAGTACATGGGAATGAGCTGTAACACTGTCTCCAAAAAGTTTGGATAGACCAGCAAACCTTCGGGGGTAAACTGTTTCCAGAGCAAGGCCTGAGTGATCCCGGTCCAATACATGGGGATGACATAAAAGATGATACCCAGGGTGGCTAACCAGAAATGAACATTGGCTAGTTTGACAGAATAGAGTTTTGTATTCCAAAGGCGGGGAGCCAGCCAGTAAAGAAGCCCAAAGGTCAGGAGACCGTTCCAGCCAAGGGCTCCGATATGAACGTGGGCGATGGTATAGTCCGTGAAGTGGGAGATGGCATTATAGTTCTTCAGGGACATCATGGGACCTTCAAACGTGGACATTCCATACGCTGAAACAGCGACAACCATGAACTTGAGAATTGGATCCTGTCGGACTCGATCCCAGGCTCCTCGTAAGGTTAGCAGACCATTCAACATACCTCCCCAGGAGGGTGCAATTAGCATGATTGAGAATACGGTTCCCAGGGTTTGTGCCCAGTCTGGTGTTGAGGAATAAAGTAAATGGTGTGGACCGGCCCAAATATACAGAAAGATCAGCGCCCAGAAATGGATCACGGATAAGCGGTATGAATACACCGGCCGTTGGGCCGCTTTGGGCATGTAGTAATACATAAGACCGAGATAGGGTGTTGTCAGGAAGAAGGCCACGGCATTATGGCCATACCACCACTGCACCAGGGCATCCTGGACACCAGCATAAAGCGAATAGCTCTTCCAGAAGCTTACCGGCACCTCAAGGGAATTCACGATATGCAACATGGCAATCGTTACAAAAGTGGCTATGAAGAACCACATGGCGACATACATGTGCTTTTCGCGGCGCTTGATGATCGTACCGATCATGTTGACACCCCAGGCGACCCAAATCAGGGCAATGGCAATATCAATAGGCCATTCCAGCTCAGCATATTCTTTTGCAGTCGTAAGACCTGCCGGTAGGGTAATTGCAGCTGCAACAATAATGGCATTCCAGCCCCAAAAATGTATTCTGCTCAGGGTATCTGAAAAGTTACGGGCTTTGAGCAGGCGTTGGGCTGCATAGTAGTAACCCATAAAAATGCCATTACCGACAAAGGCAAAAATAGCCGCATTCGTATGCAATGGACGAAGTCGCCCAAAGGTAAGCCAAGATGTTCCAAAATTAAAAACTGGTGCAGGCAACTGCAGGGCAATTGTGAGACCGACTAAAAATGCCGTCACACCCCACACAACTGTAGCCCAGAAAAACATGCGAACGATTTGATTATCGTAGCGAAATTTTTCCATCTCCATTATTTCTTCTCCTCCTCATTTATCCCCGAATCATTTTCGGTGTCCGATTTTTTTGATTTTTTTTTATCGTCAAATAATATTCTTACAGAAGGGGTGTACTTGTCATCGAATTGTCCTGAACGGACAGACCAGATATAGGCGCCTAAAAAGATTAACGAGGCCATCAGACTGGCCCCCATCAACAAAAACATCACATACATGTATTTACTCCGTAATTCATCAACTTAATCCCATCATACGGGCACGCATGCTTGTAGAAAAAGTTGTAAATGCGACAACGGAAATAGAGCTCGCCGGCATCAAAATGGCCGACACAAGGGGTGATAACATACCGCTTACAGCAAATCCAATTCCCACGACATTGTAGAGAATTGAAATTATAAAGCTAGCAGAAATTACAGACATCGTGGCCTTGGACATTTTTATGAACGTTGGGAGGAGGTGTAAATTCTCACCCCTTAGAATAGCATCGCTTGCCGGCGAAAAGGCAGACACATCATCTGTGACTGCGATGCCCACCTCACTGGCCCGAAGCGCACCGGCATCATTGAGACCATCACCAACCATGAGCACATGGGTATCACCCTTTTGTGTGCTGATCACAAAATTCAATTTGTCTTCCGGTGTTTGCCGAAAATGGAGATCTTCTTCCTGACCAAAGAGATTGACCAGGGTCGCCTTCTCCCGCTCAGTGTCTCCAGATAACAGGATCAGCCTGAATTGTTTGAAAAGTTTTGCCAACATGGGACGCAAGCCTTCGCGATATATACTGGCAATGAGAAAAGACCCCTTTATTTGACCATTAATATGTAGATATACCCTGGTCTTCATATCTTCAATATCAATTTCTTCGACAGGCATTCCCAACCATGAGCCAGAACCGATTTTTATTTTGTCACCCCCGATGATTCCTTGAACTCCCTTTCCTGAAAGTTCTTCAAAATCCGTAACGGGTAGTGTCGCTGTGGTATCCAGTGCCTGGAATATTTTCCGGCTCAGGGGATGGGTGGAATGTTTCACCAGTGATTTTATTTTCTGCTGTTCTTCCCGGCTTAGTCTGGCGCCGGAGAATTCGATTGTCTCCTGTTGGGATTTTGTCAACGTTCCCGTTTTATCCATAATGATGGTGTTCACTTTTGATAAGGCTTCCACAGCCTCAGTATTTTTTACGTAAAATCCTTTTCTCCCAAAAATACGCAGAGCCGTTCCCAGGGCGAATGGAGACGAAAGGGCCAGGGCACAGGGACAGGCGACAATTAACACGGCTGTAAACACCCTGATCGCCATGCGAGTATCAAATTGGAGCCAATACAGCGAAGCTGCCAGTGCGATGCCAACCACGGCCAGGGTGAAATAGTGACTGACCTGATTTACTGTTTTGTTTAAGCGTGAGAAGCGGGGTTTGTTGAAGACATCATTATTCCACAATTTGGTCAAATAGCTCTGGGAGGGCTCTTTGATCACCTCAAGTTCAATGGTCGGACCGACCTGTCGTCCACCGGCATAAATGAAGTCGCCGGCGTCCTTGCTTACTGGCTCAGATTCACCACTGACAAAACTATAATCGATCATGGTCCCCGTTTTCAGCAAAACGGAATCTGCTGGAATCAATTCCTGATTCCGCACCACAATTCGATCGCCGGGGAGCAACTTTGAAACTGGAACAATGGCTTCAACATTGTTGATCTTCCTCGTGACCGACAGCGGGAAAAATGACTTATAATCCCTTTCGAAAGACAGAACATCATAGGTCTTTTGTTGAAAGATTCTTCCGATCAAAAGGAAGAACACCAGACCGGTGAAGGAGTCCAGGTAGCCAGCACCAGTTTGGGAAAGGATTTCCCACGCGCTCCTTAAAAAGAGCATACCAATACCCAGCGTTATGGGGACATCTATATTCACTGTCCTTGATTTTATCCCTGCCCAGGCTGAGCTATAGTAATCCCTGGATGAGAACAGCAGAACCGGAAGTGACAGGACCAGACTCAAATAGCCAAAGACCATTTTGAATACAGGATCAACATCCCCGACCCGGGAAAGATATTCTGGAAAACTGAGTATCATCACATTGCCAAACGCAAAGCCTGCCAATCCAATCTTGAGGTACAGTTTTTTCTCTGCTGATGATTGTTCACGCTTCCCAACGGTATCAAGATTTATCAGGGGTTCATATCCCAGAGATGAAATCAAAGCTGCTGCCCCACTAAGCTTCATCTCATTTATTGCATAGCTTATGGAGACTTCTTTGCGGGGAAAATTGACAGTGGAGCTAAGGATCCTCCTGTCCATGTCGTGCAACTTTTCAAGCAACCAGATACAGGAGGCACAATGCATGGCTGGTGTGTGAAATGTAACTTTGTTGACATTAGTACCGGAAAATTCTAGCACCTGCTCCTGAATGAGCTCATCATCCAGGTAGGCGAAACGTTCGCTTACCAGATCTTTTTTGGGGGATACACCCGGTGTATTTTCAATATCATAGTATTCACACAGTTCGTTTGAATTCAAAATTTCGTAGACCGTTTTGCAGCCATGACAGCAAAAGATTTTATCCCCGACGGCTATCGATTTATCTGGGCAGGGATCACCACAGTGAAAGCAATTCAGAGACTCGCTTTTCTCAATATCCGAATGACCGGTTTTGTATTGATCAAACTTGATTGCCACGCTACACCTCTTAGCCTGGATCCGTTATGGGAACGCCGCACATCTGTTCCGTACCCGCAAAACCGGAGCTGCTTGCGTGGAGGAGGTTGGTGTTCGACAGCTCCAGAATGGTCTTCCCTCCCAGGATTTTTTGAACCGCATCCTGAGCTTCCCGCCAGACAAGATGAACGGCACACTGACTGGAGAACTGACAGACATCCAGACCCTGCATGCATACATTTAAGTAGATTTGACCTTCAACTGCCTCAATCACCTCCAGAAGGGTTTTATATTCTGCCCCTTCTGCGAGTCTGACCCCGCCTTTATTCCCCTGAACAGCAGTTACAAATCCCTGTTTGGCGAATTGAGATACAATAGAGCGCAGGAAACGCTGTGGAATATTCTGGTTTTTTGCGATCTCACGGGCAGAGACCAACTCGCCGCGATTCTGGCCGGCCAGATAGACCATCAGGCGAACGGCATATTCGCCCTCATTTGTTAATCGAAACGGCAAGAACAGGCTCCCAATAATTAGGTGATCTGATCAATTTATCTCCATTTGAACTCGATTGATCTGCAGAAATTAATTGCTAACAACTCAAATGCCATGCAATTAGTGTCATTACTAAATATTTTTATTCATGAATATGCATGTTTTGTGCACAGGGTCTGGATCTACACCTTAATTCAGTCTTAACGATTGGGGCAGGTAAAGCCTCGTTTGTTTATTGAATCAGAGCGACTTCCAAATATTTCACTTCGTAGGCATTGAGCTGATCAAGATCATAGGCAAATTGCCGGGTTCCATCCGGGTTGTCTAATGTCCTGTCAGGTGGCTGAACAAATTGGACGCTTTGGTCCCCATAAATGATCACAAGGCTCCAATCCGGTATGGCATGGTTCAAACTGAATTTGTAAGAAAATTTATTCTTATCCACACTGCCTAAAGGTTGATAATTAAATCCAAGATTTAGATCCGTGGTGTCAGTCTGGAAAACGAGCCATTCGCCATTCTCGTCCTTTACGGTAAGGGGTTGAGTCGTCTTATCACCTGATTTGAGCCAGACCTTTTCAACATTATAGGGAAGTAAGAGCTCAAACCGCATTGGTAAAACAGCATTTGGTTTCAAACGTCCATGCATTTCAACTTTAAAACCCTGAAAGGATGAATTGGGTTTTACAATCATTTTAAAAGTTTCAAAAGGGGTTTTACCCTGATCCTGGTCCTTCAGGGTAAATTGTATGGGAATGGCAATCCACACATCCACCGGCTTGCCATCTCTCAAGGCGGGATTAAACAGGGTTCTTTGCACTGCGTTGGCAGCGATTCTGTCAAGCTTCGGTTCCAGCGTCTGTGTTATCCGGGTCTCGGTAACCAGTCCCTCGCTCGAAACACTGGCATTCACCAACACCGTTCCTTCAATTCCCTTATCGCGAAGTTCCTTTGGATAATAGATATTGGTGCCCAGTTCATCGTAGCCGTTCACCGGTGTCGGTTTGACAAGGTTAGGTTCAGCAGGCTCACTTTTAAACCATGCGCATTGATTGACAAGACCGATTGCAACAATCAACAATAGTCCCGGAATTATGCTGTTTTTATTACGAAAATAATTCATTCGATTCACCATCCTTCCTCAATTCTGGAATATAGGGTGTTGTCCAAAAATATCAAGACTTTAGAGCAATTTGTTTTCTCAGAAACTGAGCCACATTTACTGCTGCGTAGAAATACTGATCTCTTTTCATTCTACTCCTGACAGCATTAGCCTGACATGAAGTTCGAAATCCTTCCAAGCCCTTAAATGGGAATCAAAACCAGCGCTATTTCTGAGCCTTGGGGCTCGATGGACTGTCAATTAAGTTTGAACGCTAATATTAAAAATATAAAGCAACCCGGTTTCACTTTGGTGTCGAATGGAGCAATCGTTCATTTGTGAATCAAAGGGTTTGATCGCATCCAGGCTGCCGTCAGCTCAGCCGCGTTAACAACGGTTACCTCTATATTGCTATACGTTTGATTATGTACAGACTGAATGGCTTCCGAAATATCTCTGACACAATCATAACACGAAATGATTATACTGACGAGTGGGGCTGCAGGGTCAACACCTGCCGGCGACATATATTTTTCTAATCTTTCGCCGCCGAACTCATTCGCTTGACTGCCCCTGGGAATAGTTCGATCAAGCTCTTTCCATCGATGGGATTAAGCGGTTTCACTCCGAGGATATCTCCAAGAGTCGCCGCGATATCAATGGTGGCAACTGAATCTGTTACCATTACCGGTGTGTAGCTCAGCCGACTAAAAATTAGGGGGACATGGCTGTCATAATCATAGGGTGTTCCGTGTGATGTCCCAAAGGGGTTCCTGAACAACCACCCTCTTTCTAAAAGGGTATACAGATCCGGACTTAAGTCAGGATGTGTAAAATGGCTCAGTCGAATGGCAGAAGGGTCGTCACGTTTTGGATGAAGTAGTTCCGCTTTTGTATAGACGCGAGACACTCCATCCACTGACTCCATGTGAGATTGAATGATCGAGTTGACCCGATCCATATCCACGCCCATTGAATCCAGCATCTGATAGTCATAATAATAAGCAGAACCTTTCCGAAGAATAAAATCGTGGTTTCCGTAAAGGGAGTCCAGCTGATTATAAGCTTTGGCCCGTGTTGCCAGATATTGCGCTTCGTCCACCCGTCCACCTTGCTCACCCATAATTCCCGTCCAATGTTCAGGCAGGGGTAAGCCACCATGATCCGTGGTCATGACGATGGTAACATTTTCCAGACCTATCTGCTGGTCAAGCCCTTGGAGAAATTCACCTAGATATTGATCTACCTTAAGCAACAGATCCATGGCTTCATGAGAATATGGACCATAATAGTGGGCGATTATATCCATGGTTGACAACCCGACACATAAAACATCAGGCATATCATCCTTTCCGAGATTAGCCTCGTTGACAATCGTACTAGCCAGATCCAGAGTGATACGGTCCATCCATGGCCGACCACCCATTTCTTCAAATATTTTTTTGTCGTCCCAGGTCGCTTCAAATCCAATCGGAAAAACAGGGGAGTACTCCTCACTCAGATACCGATCCGTTTCACCGTAAAATGAGTCTGCATGGGCGTAAGAGGCATAGAGTGATTCTGGATAGGATTTGGTCCAGATTGAATCGCGGTAGGATATCATATTGACTGAACTATTAAATTCAGTCAACCAGGTCGGAATAGAATCGGTATAATAGTCTGTGGTCGTAAAAGCGCCTCTCCAGTTATACCAGATTGCCAAATCCGGGTTTTTACCGCCCATCAGGATGGCTGCCCGATCCTTACACGCCACTGAATAAACCTTCGAACCTGGTGAAGTGGCTTTGAGCCAGTCTCCAAAAGTGGTGGCATTTAATTGCTGATAGGAAACTGAATTGGCTGGAATTTCCAGGGCTTTTGCATTCGGGTCTTCTACACAATAAATGTCTTTATTCTGCCTGCGGTCATACCAAGAGTTGCCCAGCATTTCAGCGGGTCCCGGGTGCAGCCCTGATCCCAGGACAAAATGTCCCGGTCCGGTCGCGGCGTTGCCATGCTCCAGATGGGCATTATCGAAAGAGATACCGTGATCGGCCAGCCATTTGAATCCACTAGTAAAAATGGGGGAATAGTGCTCGTAGCTGTGGTAGGCCAGATGGTCCATGGAGATCATAATGACCAGTCGGGGGGGTGCCTCTTCCTGGCTACAGGCAAAGAGTAAAACTGTGCTTAATAATATGATGGATCGTGTATGCGTGAACATCTTCCACCGCAGAACAGGAAATCTATTTTTTATCATTTCCCAACTTTTCGTTTCCGTGTTTATAATTACCCGTTAATCTGGCCATAAAGTGCTGTTGCTGCTCTGGAGTTAGCCCGTCAATTCTGGTTGTAAAAGCCAAAGCCTTTGATCCTCTCAAGGTGCATCCATTTTTTTCGTGATGTTGAATAAAGACGGTTCCATTTTTATGTCTTGTATAGGTGAAGCTGTGAGGGCCCTTGGTTTCTACCTCTTTCACGTGTAGCGATCACTTCCTGCCATAGATGATTTAAAGCGCCTTCATGGTCTCTAAATGTGCTTCCAGCTTCTTAAGGGACTCGGAATAATGTTCCAGCTTGTCTTTTTCTTTGATCACGACTTCGTCAGGAGCACGATCTACAAAATTTTTGTTCGCAAGCTTTGCCTCAACTGATTTTAGCAGGCCCTTTGTTGTCGCGATTTCCTTTTCAAGCCGCTGGACTTCTTTTTCCAGGTCAATGATCCCCTCCAGAGGGATAAAGAGTTCCATTTTCTCAACCATGGCAGAAGCCGAGAATTCCGGCTTGACAATATCCAATCCGAAGGTCATTTCTTCTGAACGGATTAATTTACCAATCGTTGCTTGTGTCCTGGTTAAAATGTCAAGTTGCACCTTGCTGTGTACGCGCCCAACCACTTTGATTGTGTGTGAAGGGGGAACATTCATTTCTGAGCGGACGGTCCGTACGGCTGTGATAACTTTTTTTAGAAAGTCCGTCTGCTTGGCCTCTTTCGGTGCATGAAATCTGGTGTTTGATTTTGGCCAGGATGTGATGATTAGATCCGGTTCGTCTGGTAATTTCACCTGCTGCCAGATCTCTTCACTTATAAATGGCGCATAGGGGTGAAGCATTTTCATAACATCCCTGAGGACATAGATAGCGACTGACATGGCTGTCTGCTTTTGTGCGGCAGTACCGTCGTAGAGTCTGATCTTGATCATCTCGATATACCAATCGCAGAAATCATTCCAGATGAAATCCCACAGTGCACGAGCTGTTTCATCAAAAGAGAAGTCTTCCAAAAGCTTTGTTACACGCTCGATGGTTACATTCAGGCGGTGCAGTATCCAGTGGTCTGCCAGTTCCAAATCCTGCCATTTATCTGGATTCAGATGTTCTGCTGTCAGATCAAAATCTTTGTTCATAAGCACAAAGCGGCTGGCATTCCAAACCTTGTTCATGAAATTTCTGGCCACATCCAGCCGTTCTTCTGTAAACAGAATATCCTGACCCTTGGGTGCGATCAGCATGACCCCATAGCGTAATGCATCTGCACCGTATTTCTTTATCAAATCAAGTGGGTCTGGAGAATTCCCAAGAGATTTGGACATTTTTCGACCCTTACTATCGCGAATAATACTGGTGAAATAGACATTTTCGAAGGGAATATCACCCTTGAATTCATAGCCGGCCATGATCATGCGGGCGACCCAGAAAAAGATGATATCCGGAGCTGTCACCAGGTCATTGGTGGGATAATAATAATCCAGGTCCTCATCTTCTTCAGGCCACTTATGAACAGCCAGAGGCCAGAGCCATGAACTGGCCCAGGTATCCAGGACATCCTCGTCCTGCTTTGGTGCCTCTGAGTGGCATTTCCTGCATTCACTGGGTGCTTCCACCTGCACCATCATCTCGCCACACTCCTGGCAGGTATAGGCGGGGATCCGGTGACCCCACCATAACTGACGGCTGATACACCAGTCCCTGATATTGGACATCCAGTGCTCATAAGTTTTGGTCCAGTGCCCAGGATGAAATTTGATCTTGTCATCTCTCACTGCAGCAAGCGCTGGTTTGACCAGCTCCGTCATATTCATAAACCACTGTTCTGATGCATAGGGCTCAATGGGAACATTTCCCCGTTCCGAATAACCTACCTTGTGAACGTACTCTTCTATTTTCTCCATGAGACCGAGTTCTTGGAGCTGCTCAATAATGACTTCACGGGCCTCAAAACGGTCCAGACCGATAAAATGTCCCGGTACATGGTTGTTCAGGCTGGCATCTTCATTAAAAATATTAATGAATTCCAGCTTGTGACGTAAACCCATTTCCCAGTCATTGGGGTCATGGGAAGGTGTCACCTTAACACAACCAGTCCCAAAATCCTTGTCTACATATTCATCTGCAAAAATGGGAATCTCTCGACCAACCAGGGGCAGGATGACATGTTTTCCAATCAGGTGCTTGTAGCGTTTATCCTCTGGATGAACAGCAACCCCTGTATCGCCCAGCATGGTCTCCGGACGGGTGGTTGCAACCACCAGATATTCATCTGAATCCTTAATGGGATAACGCATATACCAGAGGTGACTATTGCGCTCCTGATAGATAACCTCTTCATCAGAGATCGCAGATTGGGTTGCGGGACACCAATTGACAAGCCGTTTCCCGCGATAGATGTAGCCCGCTTCATAGAGCTCGACAAATGCATGGAGCACTGCCTTATAGTACCCTGCATCCATGGTAAAACGTTCCCGTTCCCAGTCACAGGAGGCGCCGAGTTTTTTTAACTGCTCAATGATGATCCCGCCGTATTTGTCTTTCCATTCAACTGCATGTTTCAGGAATTCATCCCGACCGATCTCGTGCTTGGTAAGCCCTTTTTCTCGAAGCAGGCTGACCACTTTTGTTTCTGTGGCAATGGAGGCATGGTCTGTACCTGGGATCCAGCAGGCCTCTCTCCCCTGCATGCGTCGCCAGCGGATCAGAATATCCTGCATGGTGTTGTTGAGGACATGTCCCAGGGTTAGAATTCCAGTTACATTGGGGGGCGGTATGACAATGGTATAGGGTTCTTTTTCAGGGTTTGGTTCTGAATGAAAATAATTTTTGTCCAGCCAGTGCTGATACCATTTATCTTCAATGGAGCTTGCATCATAACGCTTACTTAATTCTTCTGCCATGGTCCGTTTAAACCTTTATTTTTTACTACAGAGAGCGCAAAGAGGATCTTGTGTTTTTTACCCGGGTTCAGGGTTTTCAGCCTGAGCACTTAACCTTTGCTCAACACATGCACTCCGAAGGAGCACCTGGTTTCAAGCAAAAACTCTATGTGAATCTCCAACTTATCAAGCTATGAATTTAGACGGTGGGGTGGGGTGGTGTAAGGGGAATTTGGTCTGGAGCCAAGGATTAATTAGATATTCCGATCTTTCAGATCTTTACTCTGTGAGTAATCGATTCTGCTGGTCATTGACAAAGGAAATCACTGTATCGGCATTAAAACGGACTGTGGCATCCCCATAAATCCAGAGATTTCCATCGATGATATCAGGTGCACCCTGGAGGGCGGCTACTTCATCTTTCCAGGAACCGATTCCAAAAATAGAGTATCCGTAGACCCTGCTTGAATCCAGCAACATACCCACACTCAGGGGGTTTAACTCTGAAGATGTCCAGCCTATGACACTGTCCCCCTCAAAAACAATGGAAGAAAAGCCATATCGCCAGGTCGTCCCTTTGATCTGATAGGGTGGCCCCTGAACCATGGAGACCCAGAGTTTATCTGAACCCAGGGTAAAAAATGAATCGGCAAAAGCGGGTTCCGGTTCAGCCTCATTTGCTTCCAGGCTGTCCTCCTCGATTACGATCTTCAGCTTTTCCACCTGTTTTTCAATTCCCGATGGATTTTGCAGATTCCGCTTCTTGAGATAAGCCTCAACCTTGTCTTTTGGTGAATCAGACATTGATGAAGCCATTATGAATATAAACCCTATTAAAACGATCACGAGAATAGCTGCAATCAGAACACTTGAATCGGGTAAAAAAGTATCGTGGGGGTTCCCATAATCATAAGCGTCATCATCAAATATCGATTCGGGCTCTGGTTGATGTCTGGGTTCAGGCTCTGGTTCAGGCTCTGGTGCAGGCTCTGGTTCCGGTTTGGCTTTTGGTCTGGGTCTGGCTCTAGGGTCTTCTCTGGGTGGTGTATCCTTTACTTCGTATTCGCCCCATGGCTTTGGTGGTTGATCATAGTTTGGAGTTGTTCCTGTTCCAGATCCGGATCCTGCATCTCCTCTGACAAAACGAAAATGGCCGTGTTTCTTTAGATAATCAAGAGCCACTGTTTTGGCTTCGTTAATCAGCTTGATCTGAGCTTCAGTTTTTGCTCCAAGTCGTTCGTCACCTTGAAATCTATCGGGGTGCCATATTCTGGCCAAGTCTTTATAGGCCTGCTTTACCTCCTGCTCTGTAGATTCCTTGTTGACCCCAAGAACCTGGAGGGCTTCCGCAATTTTCATCCCTCTCGCCACGGACTAGTTCGCTTTCCCTGGTTCTGATTTTCGGATTTTCATAAGGGCTGTAATATATTCGGAGTGGCCCTGCGGTGCCTTAGTAAATATTACCTCTTTGATTAGAGGTCACCGCCTAGTGGAGAGACTTCTCTTTTGAAGACTTTTGAAACGATAATGATTACTGCCGATGAGCAGGGTTGGGGCTTTACAGGCTGGGTCTTAGGCGACTCACTGATGCTAGCCTTTTTGATACCGAACCAGCACAGACATTCCCAGCCCCAGAGGAAGGGAATGCCACTCTGCCTGACTGGTCTTGCGGTAATATGTTTTCCCACTCAAGAAGCCTGTGCTAATGGACAGGCTGCCTTCACCCAGCTCGCGAATGTATTCAAGAGAGATAACAAAATCATCCTGTACCACGATGTGATATGGATTCAGATCGATGATTATATCCTTCGTCCTGTCAACATCGGTAAGGGTTACATAAATTGCTTCTTGAAGAATATTGGGGCCCGGTTCATCGTCTATCAGCTCATAAACATTTAAACGATAGAAAACGGTGTCGTAGGAAGTTGAAAGTCCATGTAATCGAAGCTCCTTCAGGATCGTGGGTCTGGGTTTCAGCTTAACACGTATGCCCAATTCATATCCCAAACTGTCATTCTTAAAGCCAGCCATGGCATGTTTTAGGGGCTTGGGATTGCCAACAACCTTTTCCACATATTCACGCGGGAAGACCACAACCTTCTGCATCTCTAATACTTTGGGGTTTAATTTTATTTCACAGGGACCCAAACAGTTTCGACTGATCTCAGAGACTGATATGTCGTAATTCTCATACCCGATAAATGAAAAGCGAAGCTTCCTATCTACTTGTTCACCAGTTAAATCAAGAAAGAAATAACCCTCCTCATTTGAAACCGTACCTCGTTCGCCCTTTAGAATGCCAATATTAACATAGGGAATTGATTCATTTGTTTCCGAATCCATTACCCGGCCTGATATATTCTGGCCTGTCCCAACAACAGGAAAAAACCATATCAATAGTCCTGCGAGCTGAAAAAAGTTTCTCATTGCAGACTTATACGTTCATACATTCATTTTGTTTATAAATGACGTTTCTGAAAAGCCCAGACGCCGATAGCGAAATAAATAGCTGTTATAATTATTAAGGACCCCAATTCTGGCAGTATCTCCCCAATACCTGAATTTAAGATACTGACCTTGTTCAGGGCATTGATGGCGTGGGTGGGCGACATGAGACTTTGCCAGGATATTCCATACCCATCGATGTAAAACCAGGCTTTTGCTCTCATGGGGAAAGCCGCTCCAGTGAAAAACATAAACAGAAAGAGGGGGAAATTACCCACAATGAGCACGTCAGTCACGGAGCGAGTAAGGGCCGCCAACACGAGACTGAAGGCAATCATGCTGATGCTGGTTAGCAGGGCAATGAGAAAGAAAAGCAGATAGGATCCGTGCATTTCAAAACCCAGACTCGCAGCTGAGGCGAGGGTCAGCAGGATAGATAAAATCCCCACCAGAACTTGTATTCCTCCCACCCCGGTGAGAAATTCCCAGGATCGCATTTTTGATAATTTTAACCTCAATATGGTCTGCTGATCCACTTCGGTGATTATGGCGATGGTGGCGGAAAACATGAGCATGATAATGGAGAGGATGAGCATACCTGGCATCCACAGGTCGAATTCACTCATCTGTCCTGAGCGGCCGAGGGCGGTTTCCCGAACAGTGTACAGGGGTTCCTGACCCATGGATTCCATCATGAATTCATTTAGCATCTCTCCCAACCAGATGGCTGATATCATGTAGGGAATGCTGCTCAAATCTCCTGAAATTTCCAGATCTGGTCGGGGCCCGGCCAGCGTGCGAGCCAGCTTACTGAAATCAGCCGGCAGGACGAGCAGGGCATCCACTTTTTTTTGCTCCAGTTTTTTTCGACCCAGGGTTTCATCTTCGGTTACGATGGTTTTAATGGGAATTCCCGGAGACGCCAGGATCAGTGAGTCCATGAACTGGATCATGTCATCACCCAGATTCACTCGCTGACCCTCACGTACTATTCCGTCATCCATATTGAGAAGCATGACATCATACACTGGTTGACTCGCTTCATTAATGAGATAGTAGACAAACACAAAAAAAGGTGCCAGGGATACGGTGAGTAACAGGACCCAGTAATTCCGGATCTGTTCTTTCATGCTTTTTTTGAAAATGGGCCAGATCATTATGAAATGCCCAATCCTGTTTCTTGACCTGAATACCAATTTACTCGTCTTCGCGAGCGAAAGCATGCGCGCAGCGATCTCATTTCCGAGATTGCTTCGTCATCTCGACTTGTCTGTCGAGACTCCTCGCAAAGACCAGAAATCGTCATTCTCTCAACGTCCTTCCTGTGAGATGGATAAAGACATCTTCCAATGTGCTTTTCCGCATGTGCATTTCACTCCCGACAAGTTGGTGTTCGTCCAGAATCCTGGTGATCTCATTCAGACTCGACAGAACATCGATATTTCTGATCTGGAGGGTGTCATTGATAATCGTGATCTCCTGGCTGATTCCACTCAACGCCGTCTTGATCTGCTGACCCGAAATGTCGTCCTTTGCCAGGGCTTCTGCCTTGATCTCCAGCAGCTCACCTTCACCAACTGACTTTCTTAAGTTTTCCACTGTATCCAGCTTTAACAGTCGACCATGATCAATGATGGCGACTCGATCTGCAAGACGCTCAGCCTCATCCATGTTATGGGTCGTTAACAGGATGGTCTTGGTTTTGGCCAGAGCTCTTATCAGATCGCGGACCAAAACACGAGACTGGGGATCCAGACCCGTTTCCGGTTCATCAAGGATCAAAATGTCCGGATCGTGAGCCAGAGCCAGAGCAATATTCAGACGACGTTTCATGCCTCCTGACAGTTTTTCTGCTAGAACGTCCGCTTTCTCTGTGAGACCCAGATCTTCCAGCAGTTGATGTGCTCTACCCTCCGCATCTGATTTCGACAGCTGATTTATCTGGGCCATAAAGACCAACTGCTCAAAACAGCTGAGCTTTGGCCAGAAAATATTTTCCTGTGGACAGAAGCCTACCTCAATGGCAGGTGTCTGTTGATCATCTTTCCAATAGATTTTACCGTCATCCGGCCTGAGAAGGCCGCAGAGCATGCGAATAGTGGTGGTTTTTCCAGCCCCATTAGGACCCAGGAAGCCAAGAATTTCCCCCTCATGTACATCCAGAGAAAGGTCATCTACTGCCAACAGATCACCAAATTGTTTTTTTAAGTGCCTGATAGATATCATGGTTCGTCTGCCTTGCTGAAATATAGCAGAGAAGATTGAAGAGCGGGGGAATTAATACAGGCGCAGCGCGCTTATATTGCTAATCACTTCCCTCGGCAAATTGCGCATCAATATCCAGTTCTTTCACAGCACTTTCAATTGATTCAGCACTTGGCAAAATTCCCGTGCGCCATTTAATAGCCAGTCTGCGTGTTTGATTAAAGAGGCTGAGCAGAACAGGCAAGACAATCAGCGTGCTGAGCGTGGAGACAATGAGACCATAGGCAACAGCGATGGCCATGGGTACCGTTTGCTGGGCGTCTGGATTATTGGCGATGATAAGCGGCATCAATCCGGCAATGGTGGTAAGGGAGGTCAGGAGAATGGGTCGGAATCGAGAAAGACCCGCCTCGAACATGGCCTCCATGTAGAGCATACCACGCTTTAATCGACGGTTTAGTGTTTCTACAAACACAATGGAATCATTCACCAAAATCCCCACCAGCGCAATGATCCCGAAGTAAGATGGCATATCAATCGGGGTTGAGTGAATCGCATGTCCCCAACCAATCCCAATGAACCCGATGGGGATCAACAGAAACAGAATTGCTGTCTGACCAAAAGAGCGGAAAGTAAAGGCAATAACGGCGAACAAAATAACCAGAATCATCGGCAGAATCCCTCTCATGGAGGCCCCAGCCTCGGCCATGCGTTCTTGTCTGCCTCCTGAGATGTACCCCACACCTGGATATTTCTTGAAAATTTCTGGCAGGATGACTGTGGTTACCTCATTTTTAATCGCACTCAGGTCAACAGATTTATTGACTGCATCCGCTTCAACAGTTACCTGTCGTTGACCGTTGAGGTGTCGTATCATACTCAGACTGCTGGTATAGTGTAAATTGGCAATATCTTTTAACAGATAGGCTTTTCCTGATGCTGTACGGATGCGCATCATTTCCAGATCACCGATGGAGGAGCGATCCTTTTCAGAATAACGCACCCAGATCTTGACTTCTTCAGTACCACGGTTGATTCGTTGCACTTCAGCACCAAAGAATCCGTTTCTGACCTGACTCATCACGGTCTGAATATCAAGACCCAGCAGCAGGGCCTGGTCCTTGAGGACGATCTCTATTTCCCGCATACCCTGTTGGTTATCATCAATGACATTTTTCAAACCTGACAACTTGTTCAGTTCCGCCTTGAAGTCCTTCACTGCCAGATCGAGCTGCTCAATATTATCTCCCAGCATTGAAATAGAGACTGCTTTCCCAAAATGTGAGGACTCCACATAATTCATCCGCTCTACCTGAGGCATGGGTCCAACGATCTGGCGCCACGCATTTGAAAATTCTGTTGATAGAAAGTCGCGTTCTCTGCTGTCAATAAAATTGACTGAGATCGTTCCTGCATCTGTGGCAGTTTGTCGTTTCACAACACTGGTGACAACTGCTTTCCCTTCTTTTTTTGCAAATTGTTCGCCAACCTGAATCGCTTTTTGCTCAATGGTGTTGAGCGTGGCCGCAGTAACCGTCCTGGGCGTTCCTGGCGGCATCTGAATGCTGACATCTGAATAGTTTTGATTTTCAAAATTACTACCACCCATCTGGATGATACCGCCCATGACCGCCCCGATCGTGATCAGGAAAAGACCTGTTACGGCTGCTAGAGTAATAAGCCTGTTTCCCAATGCCAGCTTATATACCGGGGCGTACCAGTGATCACGAATATGAGCCAGAATTTCTGTTGATCTTTTTTCCAGCCAGCTTGGTTTTCTATCCATCATAAGCGCTTTGGAGTGGGCGATATGAGCCGGCAGGATCAGAGCTCCTTCAATCAAAGAGATAAAGAGCGCCAGCATGACTACCAGAGCCATTTCCCTGAAGAACTGACCGAAGGTGCCTTCGATAAGCAGGAAGGCTGAGAATGCCACCATGGTTGTGATCACAGCTGAAGTAACAGCCGGAAGGACTTCCAGGGCGCCATCAATAGCTGCCCTGATACGACGTTTCCCCTGCTCATGGTGCTGATAAATATTTTCGGCAATGACGATACCGTCATCCACGAGAATACCAACGACCAGAATCATTCCGAACAGAGAAATACGATTTAGCGTAATATCAAGCAAAGGCGCCAAGGCAAACATACCCATAAACGAAAGGGGTATTGAGATGGCCACCCAAAATGCCATTCTGGGATTTAAGGCCAGCGAGAGAAAGATAACAACCAGAATGAATCCCATGATACCATTGTTCGCGAGAATGGCCTGCATACTGCGGACACCATCAGCCCTGTTGGATAGTACTTTTGCCTGGACCACTTCATTCTCGGCATTGAAGTTCTTGATGTATTCCTCAACTGCGTCAGCCACATAGATAATGTCTTCTTCGCTTGTATATTTTACCGAAATGAAAGCAGCCGGTTTGCCATCAACAAAAACAACATCTGTGTCTTCGGCCCACTTGTCGCTTACTGTGGCCACATCCTTAAGCCTGAGGACCGTACCGTCCCTGTTGGAACGGAGAACGATCTCTTCCAGTTCTCTGGCATAATATTTTTTTTGTCTCGTGCGAATACTCAGATCCTCTGAAGCACCGCGAATCGTGCCTCCAGTAAGATCAATATTTGCACTGCGAATAACGACGATGGCCTGAGCCATTGTCAATCCGTATGCGTCAAGATCGGTTTCCCTGAATGCAATCTCGATCTCTTCATCTGGAAAGCCACTGATATCAATTTTGCTGATGCCCGGTTTGGCCAGAAGTTCATCTTCGA
Source organism: Fidelibacterota bacterium (assembly GCA_021734325.1). Taxonomy (GTDB): domain Bacteria; phylum Fidelibacterota; class UBA8477; order UBA8477; family JABMPR01; genus JABMPR01. The sequence goes on from JAIPJF010000011.1 coordinate 59,071, forward strand.
TTCTCAGCGCTTCCTGTTTGATCTGGGTAAGGTCCACATCACCGTTGATCATAAAATCAATGGCATTTGAACGGAATTCCCATTTGCTGGCCCTCGGTGGCTCAATACCAGAGGGAAATGAGCTGATTCCATCGATGTTATTTTTGATTTCCTGGAGGACAATGTCCGCATCAACACCACTTATTAGCTCAGCAGTTACAGTACCAACATTTTCCCTGGATGTTGAAGTGAGCTTCTTGATCCCTGTAAGACCCTGGAGGCTTTGCTCGATCTTTAGAATGACCCCTTGCTCTACCTCTTCTGGGGAAGCTCCGGGATAAACAGTTGTAATGTTGACCACGCCGGGATCAATTTTTGGGATCCTGGTGGATCGCAGAGTCGAGAGTCCCGCCCATCCAAGAAAAACGATCAGGAGAATGAGAACATTACCAGCAGAGGAGTACTTGATAAAGTACTGAATAATGCCTTTCATTAGACCTGGCCCTGCTCCCCTACAACACTTTCCGACGCCTGAGTTTCCACCGAGGGCTGTACCTTGACTTCCGTTCCATCATACAGACTGAGTGTTTTTGTCGATAATTGCACACCGTCTTCCAGGCCGTTAACAATTGCGTATTCTCCCATGGTTGAAACAACATCCACTTCCCTGTAGTGAATGACCCCATCAATTACCTGAAGTGTGATATTTCCATTGTAGAGCATTTTACGGGGAAGACGAATGCCATGGACATAGCTGGAGGTCTGAACCGCCCCCCTGAGGAACATGCCTTCTCTCAATTCAGGTGCAGAAAGCTGAACAAAAACTTTTACCATTTGACTGATTTCATCCATCCCGACATTGATTCTGGTGACCGTACCCTGCCATGACCCTGATATGCTTTCACTTGTCAGCATCACCTTGTCCCCCACTTTAATGTGTTTGACCTCCCCAATACTGACGCTGGTTTCCAGGTCATAAACTTCTGGATTAATAAAAACGCCGAGTGATTGTCCGACACGGACCAGGTTTCCAGGCGTAATGTTGCTTTGGATCAGGACGCCATTGAAGGGAGCGCGGATGGTATACTTTTCTAGTTTTGATTCCTGGGCTTTAATCTGATAATACGTGCTGTATATGCCTCTTGCCGCCACAAATAGCTTTTCTCTTTCATTCAGGGGGTCGGGCAAGGGTTTTGTGATCTCTTCACTGTTACAGTTTTGCAGATAGTTGTTCCAGGACTTATAGCTTTCCGGATAATCGAATTTTAACTCGGGCAACAGGGAGGCAATGGCCGTCAGCAGGTTGCTGCGCTGGGCTCTCAGATTAAGCTCTGTTTCTTCCCTGTTGATGCGCAACATCACTTCACCTTTTTGATAGACTGTTCCGGTCAGGAATTCCTTCTGGTTGATCTCCAGAACACCGGACACTTCAGCCAGAACATCTACTTTTTTCTGGGCGGTCAGTCTTCCGATCACTGGAATCGTAATTTGCAGCTGACTGTTGTTTACTTCCATAACGCCAATAACTGGACGATTATCGGTTGATGGTTTCCTTTTTGGTGGTGATTTAAAGGAAATCAATAGCATCATCAGGCTCACAGATATGATCGCGATCGCACCAAGAATGGATATCTGTTTTATTTTGTAGGTCATTTGTATAAATCTCCAGTCATAAGTCTTAATTCGGGAACTCAATCTAATCAACCCGGCCACATAAAATATTCAAATGATCGTGCTGGCGGGTTGTTCGCTTCATTCAGTGTTTTATACGGAATTGAAGTCTGTCGAGTATAGAGCGCCCTGTCAAAAGTCTTTAGATACCGCTCAATGGTTTTGGTTAAGAAGTAGATGCCTTTTTTATTCATTTGTTTGTGAAATCCTTGCGAAGATTCCGTCCCTTCGCGAGGATAAACAACAGGCCTAAAGAGATTAGCTTTCTGTTATGACGACCTTTTCCATGATATCACCCTGCCTGATGCTGTTCAAGACATCCACATCAGAAACCAGTTTTCCAAATACAGTGTGGCGATTATCAAGATGGGGCTGGGAGGCATGGGTAATAAAAAACTGACTCCCATTCGTTCCAGGTCCGGCGTTGGCCATGGAAATCACATTATCAATATGGCGAAGTGGGTTGTTCTCAAATTCGTCGGCGAATTTATATCCCGGACCGCCCATACCTGAACCAGTAGGGTCACCGCCCTGGATCATGAAGTTTGAGATTACACGATGAAAGCTGACCCCGTCATAGAATCCCTGGCGGGTAAGAAACACAAAATTATTTACAGTCTTTGGGGCATGCTCAGGATAAAGCTCCAGACGCAGACTCCCTTTATTGGTAAGGATCTCAGCTGTATATGATTTTTCAGTATCGATCTGCAATTCCGGTGGTGTATTCCATTGTAATGACATAATTATTCTTTCTCTTTTAATTTTCAGTCCCTCTACAAAAATATTTCCCTGAATTTTTCAATCCATCTGGAAACAGTCGAACAAGCTAGATGTTCCCGCTCGTAACCCAACAATTTTATTCATCTTCCATGATTTTTGAGGGTGTGTCACTGGCCTGACTTTTTTGTGGAAATATTTGTGCCGGGATTAACCAGTCGTCTCCTTAATCCCTGTCCGTCCTGAATCCCTTAAACAGGGTCGCTGCGGTTTGGATGTAGGCTCGAAAATGTTCCTGATAGTAAGGAATTAAGGGTGAGTTTACTTCTATTGCTTGCGGTTCATCTCGAATGGGGAGGGTCACTTTATACAGTTCTGCCTTCTGACCAAAACGTTCCCTGTACAGATAACCATCTTCCAGCCACAACGCTTCATCTTCTGTTATTCGGCAAACCACTGGAGTGCCTGGTGACAGAGCGTTCTGGCCAAAGAAATTATAGCTTTGATCATAATTGATCAGCCCCAGGATTGTGGGAGCGATGTCTACCTGGCTCACGGGCTGCTCAATTAATTTCGGTTCCAGCAATAGTCCAGGAGCTGATATTACAAAAGGAATATTGGCATTCCTTATGTTTTCGAATTGGTCTTTGGCGATCGGCAGACCATGGTCTGCGATGAATACGAAAATGGTATTCTCATACCAGTCTCGTTGTGAGGCCAGTTCCATGAATTCACCCATCACGTGATCAACATAGGACATGCTGCGATGGACAAGTCCAGAATGGTAAAGTGTATCAGGCAAAGAGCCAACCTTGGTCTCATAACTTGACGGAAACCTCCATGGTTGGTGATTCGTCGTTGTGAACATGGTCAAAAATATTGGGGATTCTGCCTCGTCAACTTCCTTCAGTATACGATCAAAAACATAGTGATCAAAAACACCCCATTTTGTGCCTTCCGCCTGATTACTGAAATCATGTCTTTCAATCACCCGGTCAAATCCGTTTGCCTTTACAAAGCCTTTCATGTTGTCGAACTGCGGATCGCCACCATACACAAAAAGCGTTTTATAACCAATATCCTTGAGTGCTGTTCCCAGACTTGGAACCTTACCAACAGACTCCACTCTGGAGATGAGGGGTAAGCCCGGCAGGGTTGGCCATGACATCAGAGTTGAGCCGATACCGTGGGCTGAGCGCTTGCCATTTGCATAGCAGTTTGTAAAGGCTATTCCCTCTCTTGCCAGTCGGTCCAGATTTGGTGTAATGGAGTGTTCTTCGCCATTCATATATCCACAAAACAGACCGCTGTGCGATTCAAGCAGGATCAGAATGATGTTGGGCTTTATCATGGCCGTGCCGCGATTGATCCGCCGCATTGAATGGTTATCGACAAAATCAGTCTCAGGTGACTCAAGGAGGTTGCGCGTGATTTGGAAAGCCTCGTCCGCTCCGTAATAGCTGACCAGCTCAGCTGCCTTGCTGCCTGAAGAAAATTGTATGGCTGATCGTCCGAAAATGAACATGCTGTTGAGCGCAATTTGATTCGCCAGAAAATCTCGGCTGAACATGGCTTGTCCCCAATCGATTGGTCGCTCCTGCCATCCACCTCGGATTGATGTACCCAGGAGTATGATCGATAACAGCACGCCAACGGCTTTCATGCCCACGGTAGATGGTTTTGCCTTGATTGCCCGGTCCCCTTTTCGGTAAAGGGTGAACACGAAGCCTGTCAGCAGGACAAGGACTATCACGGCAGGAATGACAGGATATTCTGCATAGATATAGGCCATACTTTCTTTTTGGGTGACATAGGACCTCACCGTGAGATAGTTCAAATGACTGTTGAACTCCATAAAGGTAAAGACATCTACAATATTGATAAGCGATATGGTGAAGCTTATTAAAACGAGATAGGTGAATGATAGATATTTGAATACAATCTCTTTGATCTTGAAAAGCCGAAGCATAAGCAAGCCCGCTATGGGAAGCATCAAATAGGAGGCAATTACAGCATCCAGTCGCAAACCTACAAAGAAAGCCGAGAAATAAAGCCATCCATTTCCCGGACGGAGAAATTGAAATTCCGACAGGAGAAAGATCAGTCTCCAAAAATTCATCAGAGCGATCAAATAGATAAAACCCCACCAGAATTGCAGAAACGAGGTCGGCAGAGTGGGGATATTTCGACCTCTGATATGGATCATCAGCCATTGTCCAAGACGAGTTTCAGCCAAAAGAGTATTTACCAAATAGAATCTCCAGCGAATTGAATGTCTTGCATGGACATGGTGACACTTTCATTTGAAGGGGGCCAGCCAGCTATGGCGAAAGAAGTTGAACTGAACCCAGAGTTTGCCAATTACGCCTTTTCCTTTTCCCTGTCAGCTATTCCCATAATGGCCGGCAATAGGATTACCGTCGTAAAAAAACAGGCTCCGACTCCGATGATCAGGGCATAGGACAGACTGGCGTAACCACGATAAGCTGAGAACATCATGGATCCAAATGCCAGCATGGTGGTAACTGATGTTAACAAAACTGCTTTACCTGTGCTAGCGAATACGGTCGATGCCGAACGAGCGCCTTCCAGTCTCCAGCGATGGACAATATGTACCCCGTCATCAATCCCGATACCCAGGATCAGGGGCAAAGCCATCACGTTGACCACGTCAAGCTGGAGCCCAAGGAGGTCCATAATGCCAACCATCCAGATCGCACCTGTCGCCAGTGGCAACATGGCCAAGAGGGCTATTCCAAAATGTTTGAAATCAATAAGCAGGAGAATGTAGACCAGCACGATGGTCAGAAGTGCTGCATTTTTTCCGTCCCTGGCGACAACATCCATAAGCGCCCGAAAGACTGGTGGCATCCCGGTGCTGCGATTACTTATTGTGTCCAAGTCATCTGTAAAGGTGGCCAGAAATTGAAAATCCTGCCAGATGTTTCCAGAGGGCAGAACTGTCGTCAGGAACAGTGTGCGGTCCCGGCTTGCATAGCGGTCCAGCACTGACTCGGGTAACGTTTCCAGGGTCAGTGTATCTGTCCCTGCCATTTTCAGCACGCTTGACCTGAAGTAATCCGCGTAAGCCTCTTGAAAAATATTCAGGCGATTCACCAGTTGAGCTTTATCCTGCTTGAACAGCTCATATATTTTTGTGAAGATGGTATTTGCCGAGGTCTCTTCCATCCCGCCGACGATTTTTTTGGCACGATTAAATATTTTATCCTGACCGCCCAAAAACGACATGGACTGGAATTCCATGATATTCATTTCCAGCCTTTCCAATTCTGAAACCAGGGTGGGAAGATCCTTTTGATCGATCCTCTTGATCTGTTTCGCACTGATCATTTTTCGTACCTCTTCAATGTGAGGACGTCGTCTGGCTTGTTGTTCCAGGGAGGGAAGATAGGTCGATATGTCGTCCACGCTGGCTACGGATGGAAGTGTTTTGGCCTTTCGGGTCAATTCTCGCGCTTCATCAACACTCTCTGCTACCAGATAGGCAAAATCCATACTCAGGTCAAACTTATCCTGAACCGTATCCTGAAGTGTAATGCTTGGAATTCCTTCCGGTTCAAGATCCATATAATTGTAATTGAAACTTATTCTTTTTGCTGAAACGAAAAACAGGCCCGTCAGAACCACAAGTCCCAGCAATGTTTTCCAGGGATGGTTCTGCAGTATTGCTGCAGCTCTCCCCATGCTTTTAAATGTCAGGTCCGATTTTTTCTGCTGGATGTTCGACCCTTTTAATGCGAGACGTTTATCCAGTCGTTTCTCCCTGATCGCCAGGAAGGTTGGCAGGACCACAAAGGAGGAGATCATAACGGCGATCAATCCAATGGCTGTCACCAGACCCATTTCACTCATGGCGCGTGAATCACCTATCATCAAGGCCAGGAAGGCCACTGCTGTTGTCAATGCTCCAGTTGAAACACCCTTGCCGCTTTTCAGCAGGCCTGCTTCCATTGCTTCTGAGAGGGGTAGTCCTTTACCCCGCATCTCTGTAAAGGTCGAGATGACATGGATGGAAAAATCTATTCCAAGTCCCAGCAGGATCACAATAAACATGGCGGTCATGATGTTTAATACGGGAACAAAGATGGCCACCAGACCGGCTGCCCAGATGAGACCGATAAACAGATTAAGCAGTGCCAGGAGGGGCGCGACCCACATTTTAAAAGCCATGAACAGCAATGCTCCGATGGCAATAAACGAGAGGATCATGGACAAGCCTATTCCCTGGGTCCCATAGACCATTTCATCTCTTCCCAGTGGAATGGAGCCTGTGAGGCCGGCTTGTACATTGGGGTAGCTTTTCAGCAGCTCTGTGACAACTCCCTGCACAGCATCAGTACCATCAACCATCAGATATGTGTCGACCATACTGAAGGTTGGAACAACATTTAGGATGAGCGCCTCGTGATCATAGGAAAGAAAATAGGGTTCACCGAGTAGAAGCTTGTCCACTGCAGCTTCGGCAGCAGAAGGTTCAATTTGTCCTTTTGCCAATGTCTGCTTCAATTCCCCCAGCCAGGAATCAATACCGTTCAGAAAGATGACTGCTCCATCCTCCTCCTCCCGTGATGAAATTGATTCATCCGGTTGGATGTATTCCTTTTCAAAACTATTGTTCATGTTGGTGAGCAGACCAACCAAGCCCGGGTCCTGAAAAACATCCTTGAGATTATCAAGATCGTCCTCTTTCATGAGCATAAAACCGTGCTCCTTGATAAAGTCAACCTCGGTTTTATAATCCACTCGCCTCACATATATATGGGGCTCCATGTCCTTGCCGGGAACACTCAATGGTTTCAATAGTCTTGGTGCCAGATCCTCGGCAAATGCCTTGATCTCGACTTCTGGCCCCTGGGCTACGACCACAATACTGGATGCAGATTGAAACTCTTCCAGAATACGATCAAATTCTATTGTGCGTCGGTCACCTGCCGGCAGCATGTCTGACCATTTTGGGCTCATCGATATACCGCCTGACAATGCCCCCAGAACAACGGTCACGCCTGCCATGATCCATATCATCAATTTGGTCCTGTTCACTGCCAGGTTGGCCATTCTTTTGATTAATCGTTCCCTCATGATCAATCCTTTCTTAATCCTGATTGCGTATTAAAAATTGCTTCGCAGACGTAAGCGAAGTCCCCAGTCCTGGATTCCGAACTCAGTATCGTCTGTCCCCCATGACCAACTCACCTGGACAGAAATGTCTGTATCTTCAAAGGCATTCCAATCCAATTGCGGTGCGATTGTACCACTTTTGTCGTTAAAGTTGGCTATTGCCAAAGTACTCAGACTGACATAATCAAAGGTTGGGTGCATCAGATACAGAAATCCATAATCCTGCATCAGACTATGAGATTCACCTGCCAGGGTATAGAGATAATCAGACAGGAACACCTCGTTTTTTTTTGCTACTCCATAGCCATTATGGAAATACTCGCATAAGGTGTACAAAGAATTGTCAAAGGTGTGGTCTACGCCGATCAGATATTCAGAAAAACTATCTGGCATCTGCCCCGGATACACAAAGGAAGCGGCCCAGAAAATCGGATCATCCACATAATCCACTTCATTGTATCCAAACTCTCCCCAAAGACCCAGGCCTGCGATTTCTCCAACGATACTGCCGCCCAGAAGTGTCCTTTGGTCAAGTTCATCGTAGTTATACGCATAAGCCCGAGCTGTTTTCCAGCCAAATTTTGCCGCACTTAAACTCACATCAAATCGTCCAATGCCGGATTTCAATTGAAGCTGCTTGATCGTGTTGCCTGGATTTTCATCAGTACTGATAATCGCATTAAAAGAGGATCGATCTCCAAGCTGGAGAAGTGCACGAATTGCATTTACCCCTGTTTGTTCATAACTGGGATCCATCAAAGATTTTGTGTTGTAAATGTCCGTAGGGTTCCAGGCATACCCGACACCCGGTGAAATTTGCTGTCGCCCGAGAGTTAAATCTAAAATTGGAAAACTTAATTTCATATACATGTTGTCCAGGAGCAGTGTGTCCGGCAAATCAAAACTCATCGTCATTCCTGAACTTTCATAGCCTGGAATAAAATCGAAAACATTCCAGTTAGTTTTTCCCCAGTATTTTTGGGCACTGATATTGGCACCAATTAAAACATGGTCATTCGGTCGCGCTTCAACATCCAGGCGAAGTTTATTGTAACCATAAGAGTAACGATTACTACCTAGCTGCATGACATCGGCCTCAGATTCAAAATAACCAAAGAATTCTGGCTGAGCCCAGATCAGGCAGGGCAAAAGGACCAGTATTCTCAGTGTTTTCATTTTTGTAAATTCCTTTCACTGAAAAAATCTTTTGGCGGTTCCCATTTGTAGGTCACTTCCAGCGTCTCCATACTTGTGCTGGATCTTTCCTTATGATCGGTCATGATCATCTTCATGGCAGTTGGGTAGCCCTCCACATCTTTGATATCTTCCAGGCTTAATGATTTCATATTAAAACCAGATTCATCATAGTAGTCCAGATAGACTGGGGCATAATCTGATTTACGAGCCCACATAATAATCCTGGGGTATGGTGGTTCTTCTTCCTGAATTCCAATCAGCTCGACTTTCCAGCACAGCGCTTCATTCTTGTTCTCCTCACCCAAATATTTTGGTATGAACTTTTTTAAAAATACATCCCCTCCACCCATGTCCTCATAGGTAAAATCCGAGCCCTGGACTTTCTGCTTTTTTGCATGGGATGCGAGTTTTCTCACCCGTTTTGTTCTTGGGAAGTAGGTCCAAATATCATTGGCATTATTCAGGGTTAAAAACGCTTGTCCACGTATGGAGGCAGGTTTGGTATAGCGGGTGAGCGAACTTTCACCTTTACCGCCTGTATATGATTCAAACTCAAAGGTTCGTTGTTTTCCTGAGCTTGTCGTAATGGTCTGGGTACCGATACTTTTCATATTTTCAGGTGACATGATCTCGGTAACTGTTTTAATTATTTTAACAGCCAATTCATCCTGAGAATAAGCTGTCGAAACACATACTATTAATGCTAATATAGTTTTATTTATCATGGCTCAAGTCCATTCATAAAACTCTCAACACCCTCTATAAGAGCTGTCTCAAAGGCTGCCTGGTCATTGCTAAGCATAAACTGCCACACAAATCCGTCGATGAAGGCCAGACACAGGGTCGTGACCCCATCGTAATTCATCTCTCGAAACTCACCGGCAGCGACACCAGCCTTGAGGATTTTGACCACGACTGCACGCATTTTCTTGTATCCATCGTAAAGCCCTGTCTCTTCATGCTCGCCGCGCATGATGGCCCGTGCTCCCTGTGCCCAGATCTCTGTCATGATCAACATGGCGTCTTCCATCTCGAATATGATCTCTGTATTCATGCGCATAAAGGTATGCAGCATTTGTTTTGGGGTCAGGTCCATGGATGATAATTTTTCAGAGGCATCGACCATGTCACCCATGAGGGTATCAACGATAGCATGAAAAATTTCCTCTTTGCTGCTGAAATATTCGTAAACCGTCCCTTTGCCAATATTGGCCTCTTTGGCAATGTCGGCTATTTTTCCCTTTTCCAGACCATCCCGGGCAAACACGTGTATGGCTGCCCTGATAATGGTTTCCGGCTTTGCTGGGTCTTTTTTTAAGGGTGACATTTTGCAACCTCCAATAGTTTGTGGCATAAAATATGACCGGCCAGTCGGTCGGGCAAGTAAAAATATTGACTCCCACATTCTTTTTCCCATGCTCAAATTTCTTTCTAACTTGCATCACTGCCAAGGATCCGTGGTCGTGTATTAACGAGGAGTATCATGACACAAATTATCAAACAGCCAAAAAGCCTGACACTCCTGCTTCTCCTTTTGCTTTTGATCCCTTCTTTGTGGACCTGCTGCCCTGACGACCCTTATCATAACTATCTTAACCTCATCATCACTACTGAACCCAAGTCCCTGGACCCAGCCCTTTCAACAGACATTACGACAGCTATTCTCACCGGCCTGATGTACAACAACCTGGTCGAGTTCGGTGTTGGCACAGAAGTAATTCCTGGACTCGCTAAATCCTGGAGCATCTCTGACGACGGGAAAGTCTACACGTTCCGACTTCGAGAAGATGTTACCTTTTGGGATGGCACACCCTTCACAAGTGCCGATGTACTATATTCGTTTGAACGTGTTTTAAACCCGCTTACCCGCTCACCCCAGACCTGGCTTTTAATGCCGCTCGAAGGGGCGCGAGAATATTCAAAGGGAAACGCCGACCATGTCAGCGGCATAAGAATCCTTTCCAAGTATGAAATCCAACTCGTTCTGGTCTCCCCTTTCGCACCAATGATTGGCTTCCTTGGTGCCCCCGCCACAGCCATTGTCCCAAGTACCAGTAAAATAGATTTCAAGATCACCCCCATGGGGACCGGTCCCTGGATCTTTGAAAGCTGGCAGGCAGATCGACACATCCGTCTCAGTAAAAACCTGAATTATTTCCGCGGTCCTGCAAAGCTCGATGGTTTGATCCTGAATATGAACACGGAGATCCTGACCTCGGCACTTGAGTTTGAAGCCGGCAACCTGGATGTCATGGCCGTCCCCAGTTCTGAATTCAAGTACTGGACACGCAGTAAAACCTGGCAGCCTTACATCCATAAACTGGAAGAGCTTGGACTCTACTATCTCGCCATGAATGTGAACCGACCACCGTTTGATGATCAACGGGTTCGCCAGGCAGTCACCCTGGCCATTGACAGAGAAAAGATCGTCTACCGGATCCTCCATCACAGCGCCACCGTAGCACGGGGTGCCATTCCCCCTCTTTTGGCCGGTTATGATGAGGACAGACCTTTGCTGCCCTACGATCCAGAGCGTGCCCGCCAATTGCTGCTGGACGCTGGTTATACCGATGATTGTGAATTTGATCTCTGGGTCGACCCCGGCGCTGCAGTGTCTCAAACCATTGAAGCCATCCAACATTATTTAAACAGTGCCGGCTTCAAGGTGCATATTGTCCGGAATGACTGGAACATGATGCGGGACGCCATGCGCAAAGGGGAAACAGATGCCTATTGGGGTAACTGGTGGGCAGACTATGCAGATGCTGAGAATTTTCTGGCACCCCTCTTTCATACTGAGACCGCCGCCACCCGGAATCGTTATTCCAATCCACAGGTTGACACCTGGATCAATCAACTCCAACGCAGCCTGGATGCTGAAGAACGAAGTCAACTGGCAAAGCAGGTCGATAGTGTGTTGATAGAGGAATCACCATACGCCTTTATGTGGTATCCGATATCATACACTGTTGTTCAGCCACAGGTAAAGGGCTATGTTCCCCACCTGATGCCCAATGCAAACCGATACACAGATGTGTATTTTGAAGAATAGGAACTGATCATGAGCGCCATTGACACCCACCCAATTCTCGGTCAACTAAATGAAACAGATCGTCGTCTAAAGGATGTGAGCAAAATTCAGGCAGCCATCGCCGAACGACGACGTATTCTGGATAGAGATGGAAAACTGACCACCATCGCTGCCGGCTTTGTTGGAATTTCCGGTTTGTTTTTTATGCAGCCCCTCTCCTTTTATCTGGTCCTGGGATTACTGGCGTTGGGATTGCCCCTGGTCTGGCGACACCTGGTGAAAGAAGCCCGTGAATTCACCATGACGGACGAGGAGATCCAGGCGATTCTAAATGCAGATAAATCACAATAAAAAAGGAACACCATGCCATTAATACAAGACCCGACAGCTATTCTGGTATATCTGATCTCCTTAATGGGATTAATCTACTATGTAAAGGAACAGCGCTGGGGAGCACGTTTGTTCAAGACCATCCCCCCTGTTATTTTTGTTTATTTCCTACCCATGATCTCAACCACGCTGGGCATCACACCGGAACAGTCGATTCTCTATGGCTGGATAAAGACATACCTGCTGCCTGCTGCCCTGGTCCTCCTCCTGTTATCGGCTGATGTAAAGGCAATATCCAAGCTCGGATTTAAAGCCCTGGGAACCATGCTCGCCGGTACACTTGGTGTTGTGCTTGGAGGCGTAGTGAGCCTCTCTATTTTCGCCCATTGGCTGCCCGCTGACGCCTGGCAAGGCATGGGTGCCCTCTCTGGAAGCTGGATCGGGGGTAGCGCCAACATGGTCGCTGTCGGAACGTCCATTGGGGTTCGGGATGAACTCTTTGGCGTCATGATCATCGTCGATACGGTGATCGGATATGGCTGGATGGGAATCGTGATCTTTCTGTCTGCCTTTCAAACCCGGCTGGACAATTGGAACGGAGTAACAGACTCTCCTGTAGCTGCCCTCAATGCTCACATTAACAATCCGGAGAACGACAAACCTGTACCGCTTAATTACTCCTCATTGATATTCATGATCGTCATCGGTTTGGGTCTGGGGTTCATAAGTCTTAAGGTGGGGGAATTTTTACCCGACCTGGGGAAGGTGGTTACCAGTTTTGGTTGGACAGTGATCATTGTTTCTCTGGTTGGTCTTGGTTTGTCTTTCACTCCAGTATCCAAACTGGAGCAGCATGGTGCGTCCCATCTGGGTAATTTTTTCCTCTACCTGCTTCTGGCCACCATCGGTGCCAAGGCCGATCTGCGGGCCATAACCGAAGCACCCCTGTTTCTTGGGGTCGGTATCGTCTGGATCGCCATTCATGCCCTGGTGCTCTTTTCTGTTGGCCGACTTCTTAAAGCACCCATGTTCCTTATTGCCACCAGCTCTCAGGCAAATATTGGCGGAGTGGTAACGGCTCCCATTGTGGCTTCCGTCTACCAGAAGGGTATGGCCCCTGTTGGACTGCTTATGGGCGTGCTGGGGAATATTCTGGGCCTCTATTTTGGCTTTCTCACTGCCCAGCTTATGGAGTGGGTGAGCAGGATTTAATATTCAATATTGAAAAGCATGAGACAGGGCATTGCCTTTGGTAAAGCACCTGATTTTCGCGATACTTCCAATGACAGATATAGCGTTTAAAGGCTGTAAAGATTTTTAAACGTAAGCATCTTTCAATCGTCTGGATTTTTCTTATACTAAATCATGAATAAATGGCAGCCACAGCAAGGTTTTCCACAGATGCGTTTTGGCCCCCGCCAGATGGGTGATGGGGTCAAGCAGCTCCTCATCGCCAATGCCCTTGTCTTCTTCCTGACCCAGGTCGGAGGAATCCGCATCTGGCTGGATTGGTTTGGCCTGAACCCCCATGATGTGATCTTTGGCCTTCGGGTCTGGCAACCATTCACCTATATGTTTTTACATGGCGGCTTCTGGCATATCGCCATCAATATGCTCATGCTCTGGATGTTCGGCTCTGAGCTGGAATCGATCTGGGGTCGCAAGGAGTTTATCCGCTATTATCTGATCACTGGTTTTGGTGCCGGAGTCTTTTCGCTGGTTCCATATTTTATCGGCGTTTTCTTTGGATATCAAGGTACGATTTCCTCCATCATTGGTGCCAGTGGAGCCGTTTATGCCATCCTCCTCGCTTATGCTCTGACCTATCCAAATCGAACAGTACTTGTGTACTTCGTCCTGCCCGTCAAGGTGAAATACCTCATGTTGTTTATGGGTTTTATGACCTTTGCCTCCATAGGCAATAGCGATGGAATAAGTCATATCACCCACATGGGCGGTCTCGTGGTAGGCTGGATCTATCTACGCCGCAATGGTAGATATCGCGGCTTGAATATTCCCTGGAAACACTGGCTTTCGAAATTCAACAAGATCCGAGTCGTTGAGAAAGATGAACATGTTCCCAAAACCCCTCATTCAACTGTAAGGCAAACCGGCTGGCATCGGGTTCGAAACGAGGGCGAATTACGTCTTGAGATGGACGCCCTCCTGGACAAGATCACCCGCGTAGGGTATGAACAATTGAGCAACGCCGAGAAAGAACGGCTCCTGGAGCTGTCTTCACAGCTTTCCAAAAACGATTCAAATCACAATTAATCACAACATTGAAAAGCACCCTCTTGATACAGAAAACTGAGATAAGTCCGGAAGAACAGAGGAAATATCTGGAGACTGGATTCATTCGCCTTTCTCACGTTTTAAACGGAAATGCATTACATCACTTTGCAGATCAGCTTAGACTTATCATGAAAGCACTTGATCCAAATACCGTACCCATGGAGGAGCGAAGTACCTATAAGCGTGCCTTTACCCAGGTCACCAATCTGTGGCAAAAACACGATGTGGTTCGGGAGTTTGTCTTTAATTCGGGGCTTGCTCGTCTGGCCGCTCAGATCATGGGTGTAGACGGGGTTCGTCTGTATCATGACCAGGCACTTTTCAAGGAGATCGGGGGTGGAGCTACACCCTGGCATGTAGACCAGGTTTACTGGCCCCTGGATACGGTCAATACCTGCACCTTCTGGATACCCCTCCAGAAGACCTCCCTTGATATGGGACCATTGACCTTTGCAGCAGGAAGCCATCTCATCACCGATGGTCGGGACATGGTCATCAGTAAAGAGAGTGAAGCATTCTACGCCAGTTTTGTGGAGAAGATGAAACTAGTTGTTGATCGGAAACCCTATGAACTCGGAGATCTTTCTATCCATTCGGGCTGGACGGTCCACAGTGCCGGACCCAACCTTAGCGCGTTACCACGTGAGGTGATGACGATCATCTATATGGCAGAGGATAGTCGCCTGTTACAACATCCAACGCCTACACAGCTTATTGATCGAGATGCCTTTATTCCAGGGGGGCAGCCGGGACAGGTCGCAACGACTGAACTCAATCCTGTTTTATATACCAAGAATTCTTGAGCAATCCTGAATTAAATAGCTTTTGCTAGATCTTTAGCGCTTCTGTTTCGATTTTGTAAACGATCTCATCCAGAAAATTACCTCTCATGGTCGGCACCATCTTTTCACGAAAGATGACACCACCCAAAGACTCTGGTATTTTTCGGCTGGGAATATTATTCCGGTCGACGGGGTAGAGGACCATGTCCAGGTCGATATTCTCCACTGCCCATGCACCCAGTGTCCTGATCGCTTCACCTCCAAAGTGTTGACCTTGGGCAGAGCGTTTCATCCATATCCCAAATTCGGGCGTACGTAGTTTGCCTCTTCCATGAAGTCCACAGCAGCCCAGAAATTCTTCACTCTCACTGTCAATTATAACCATGACCAATTCGTATCCCTCACTCATTCCCTTGATCGACTCTGAAATAAAGAAGGCGGTTTCGCTGATCTCTTCTGGCGCACGAGGCAGCATATACCGAACGATCTCTGGTGTAAACTCCTTAAATATCGCTTTTAGATACGCGTGCCTGATAGACAACAGTTTAATCCGTTTCCCCAGGATCTCGAGTTGTGTTAAATCGGGTGCCGGGAAAATTTTAAAATCAAAGCTTTGCATTTATTATCTTGAGCATGCTTAGTGCTTGTGTTCCGGATAGTAATCTGACAATGCCTGAATACTTTTGGTCAAATCCTCGCCATAACTGACTGCAGCATTTTGCTTGGCGCGCATGGCGGCCAGAATGACAGCATGATGCTTTTCCAGACGCTTTGTATAATCTTTCTGCTCAGGCTTTACTCTTTGTGTTAGATAGTAATTACTGATCGTTTCGATGACACGTTCTGCGTGAAGCTCTTTGGTGTTCACCCAGCGCACCAACTGGTTTTGTGATTGTGCATCCAGCTTGCCGGCTAATTCATTGATCAGCAAGGCAGCCTTTTCTACTGTGGCTGCATCTTCCAGTATGGATTGAAGACGGGCATGGTCATCATAGATTCCACAGGGAACCTGGCAGTGGGCGTTGAGGGATTGAGGTGTAAGCATACCGCTACCCATGAGAACAAACACTGCAAGCAATAAGGTCTGAACGTTATTTTTCATTTTTATATTTCCTTTGGTGGTTGAATTGACACTAATAAAAAATCACTGGCGGGAATGTAGAAGCCAGGATGGGTATCTCCCTGTCGATTTTTGCGGTGGGGGCGGTGACATTCCTGTTTAAGGATAGCGTGCAGATTCACTTTCTACCCGGGGCAAATATTCTTGTCCCGTCTTTAAGAAGGATGCATTTAAATGCGTTGGCTTCTTTCGGCACCGGGATCTGGCTGAAAGGGGAGGGAAAAATCAGGGGGCGGGACTGACTGGGGGATGCCTGGCTCAGAAAGAATCAAAAGGAGCGCGCATTACTTTTCTTCTCTTGTTGCTTGTCTCTCTTTATCTGTTTTTTTTCCTTTTGTGTGTGCTGTGCCTGCTTCTGTGTTTCTTTTTTCGCCTTGTCTTTACTGCCTTTGTCACCCATTAGAAGTTATCCTTATATTGGCTTTTTAAGTGTCGTAATTAATGATAACGTAAGTTCTTGGAAAACAAATAGCAAGGCTTAGTATTTTATTCGCGGGTATAAATCCAAATACTGTCTGATTGGCTTTCAGCCTTGGGGGATCTTCAGCTGGAATCCCGGGTTTGGCTTAGGGGGAGATTTTGCCCTTTAATTCTAAAATTTCCTGAGTGTAGATAGTTCGTCTGCTCAGATCATCCAGGTTCAATTCAAAGTAGACTTCTGTGCTGTATCCCGGCTTTAATGTCTCCCGAATGAAAAATATCTCCGAACGTTTTGGTACGCTTTCCAGAAGATCCAGCACATCATCAGAGCTCACTTCTGTGAGGATCAGGGGGCTCTCCTGACTGGATGTTGTCGAGTAGAAATTTACGCTGAATTTGCATGAGGTGAGGGTGTATGGACTCTCATTTACCAGCTTTACCAGGAGATAATTACGCTGGGTGTTCAGCTCAAATTCTTCAAAGTAGATTTGTCCATTGGCATCCGTTGGTAATTTTTTGTCGTCCAGGCCCGTGCAGTTCCACATGAGACAGATCAAGAGTAGCAGAAGTATATTTCTGCTCATCTGGAAATATCTCCAGATCGTCTATAGTCCAAGGTCATTCAAAGCGCGCAACAACACGTTCAGTCGTTCGCCGATGATCTCGTCATCTTTTGCCAGCGTAGCTTCAAAGAGATCCATATCGCTCTCGATTTGCTGGTTGTCTTTACAGACGGCCAGGTTCATGGCGCCGCCCTGCAATCCAATTCGGTCTAGGCTTGGATAGTTTGGATAATCTTTCTCGTTTTTATGATACCGCTCCAGGAAGACTTTTCTTGTCTTCACGATAAGTATTGCGAGATCAAGGACGCGGTGCAGGGGCATCTCTTCAGACTGTCGGGACCATTTTTCCCCGGTATAACGCCAGATCTTGGCTGAGATATCCACGCTTCCCCGATCATTCCATTGGGCTAGCCCGAGAGACAGTCCCTTTGCATCAGAGTTGTTCGCATAACGACCATCGATGAGATCATAATCCTCAGAAACAATGACTGGTTTATGTTTGAGTTCGCTTGGTATTTTCATTTTATTAAGCCTTTCAATATTTACTAATTTACTACTCTAGTAAACTAGTGGTTAAATATGAGAAGCAAACAAAAAATATTCGTCTGCAAAAATAATTTTATCAAATGCCTATAAATAAGGACCTGCTGTTATGTAAAATCCCATCCATTTTCCCCGGCATAATTTTTACGCCCCCTGTGAGTGCTTAAAAGGACTTGATTTTCCGTCCAAATCGGCCCGGTCTTTCTTTCTCTTGATTGATGATAATAACAAACTTATCGCTTCATGATTTCCCCTTTTGATTTAGTTTAGGAGGAATGAAGATCATCCAAGAAACTGTGGACTGGATAAAACGGCTCAAGGACGAAGGCGTCCTCGGGTTGATCATGATCCTGTGGATCATTCTGCTTATTGGCGCCACAACGGTCTATGTTTTAGACTATGACTCAGAAAACAGGACCATAACCAACATCTTTGATGCTTTTTACTGGGCCTGGGTGACCATGACCACTGTAGGATTTGGCGACCTTACGCCGGCGACGCCGGCAGCCAGGATAGCCGCTTCCATCATGATGTTCTTTTCACTGGCATTGATCTCGTTCTTTACGGCTACGATATCGTCAATCTTTGTAGCACGGAAAATTAGAGAGGGTAAAGGATTGGAAAAAATAAACTATACCGAGCATTATGTCATTTGCGGCTGGAACGATCTCGCAGATGAACTCCTGGACGCATTTTTAAAACAGGACAATGAAGAGCAAACACCCATCGTTCTGGTAAATGAGCTGTCTGAAGAAGAGATCGACTCCTGGCGCTCCAAGCTTAATGCCAGTCATTTAGGTTTTGTACGCGGTGATTTTACACAGGATCAGATCCTGGAGAAAGCCAATATCTCGAAAGCCAAAGCGGTCCTTATCCTGCCAAACCTGATCAAAAACAGCGAGGCCGAAGCCGACGAAAAGACGGCTCTAGCCACCTATTCCATAAAGGCTCTGGCACCCAAAACAAAGGTTTATGCTTATATCCTTCAGTATGAGAACAGATCCAAATTACGGAGAGCCAAAGTTGACGGTATTATTGTTGCCGATGAATTTGGCCCCTACCTGGGGGCAAGCCAGTTGCACAACCCCGGCATCCCCGCATTCCTCTCTGAAATGTTAAATACGGAACAAAGTAGAATCCATACCAAACCCGTACCTGACAAAATGATCGGCCAGACCTTTGGAGATCTCTTTATCAGCTCTTTTGAAGAACACGGGACAACGGTGATGGGCCTTTATCTGGAGGAGACCTCTGCCGGCATCGGTGATTTTCTGACAGCTGATTCCGGCGATTATCTTGATCAATTCATCGCCGCAAAACTTAAAGCAGCTGGCCGCAGTGGCGATGAAGAGCATAAAGTGAAAGTCCGTATTAATCCGGAAAAGGACTACATCATCAAACCCGGCGAACAAATGATATTGCTTAAGTAAGAGTCATTCTGAACGCATGCGAAGAATCTCTAAATGATGTAAATTAAAGACTGAGTAGCCTATGCCTTACATCCCACATCTTAAAAATTGTCATCTCTTTGATGGATTGAAAGAGGAGGAGATCGTTGTATACCGGCCAGCCACCAAACTGGTCTCGTACAAAGCCGGAGATACGATCATGTCAGAAGGGGAGCGAGGGAACACGCTTCTCATTCTCATCAAGGGCACCGTTACCATCAGTAAAAAATTGACCCTCCTCAATGAAGAGGAAGGTGATACCAAAGATAAGACCTTTATCACCCTCACCGAGGAGCAGAAGCCATTTTTTGGAGAAATGGCCTTGCTCATGGAAGACTCCCTGCGGACGGCTACCGTCACTGCCACCACACATTGCGACATCGTCATTATGGAAAAAGAGTCCTTTCTAAAGGTTTGCGTTGAGCATCCCACCGTTGGCTACAAGGTCATGGAGAACATCGCCAAAAAACTCGCCGCCAATCTGGAGCGGGAAAGTAAGAATGTTTTAAAATTGACCACGGCTTTCAGCCTGGTTCTCCAGGAATAGTAGATAATCACACAAGAAAAAAGCGAGATCGTATGCACATCACACAAGACAAAGTCGCCAGTATCGATTATACACTGACCAATGATCATGGAGAAGTCCTGGACAGCAGCTCCGGACGGGAACCCCTGGCATATATACACGGACACGGAGGTTTGATCCCCGGTCTGGAAAAAGAACTGGAAGGAAAACAAAAAGGCGATCAGTTTGTCACAATCATACCACCCGAAATGGCTTATGGTGTTCGCGACGAGAGTCTTTTACAGGAAATTCCCCTGGAGAATTTCCATAATCGCAGTGAAGTTGTCGTCGGCGCTCAGTTTCAGGTACAGAATGGTGAACATGTCCACATTGCAACGGTAACAGAGCTTGGTGATGTTGCAGCAAAAGTCGATTTGAACCATCCCCTGGCTGACATGACCCTCCATTTTGATGTTGAGGTCATGGATGTTCGTGATGCCAGCAAGGAAGAGCTCGAACACGGTCATGTTCATGGACACGGTGGGCACCACCATTAATAATTAAGAATTAAGAATTAGGAATTGGGAATGGGATCTGGGAAGCAAAACCGAATTATCTCCACGACCTGTCTGGTAATGGTGGGGCTGGTATTGTCAGCCTGTACAGCGACAAAACCAGCGCCGGAACCGACTGATGTATCAAAGAAACCCCTGGCATCGAAACCTGAGGTTTCAGTCCCCAGGGAATTCCGGGCGGCCTGGGTGGCAACAGTGGCCAATATCGACTGGCCCAGCAAACCGGGGCTCAGCACGGAGGAACAGCAGGTTGAAGCGATCCAGCTGCTGGACAGTGCTGTCGTTCTAAACCTGAACGCCATCATTTTTCAGGTCCGACCCCAGTGTGATGCCCTGTATGTCAGCGATATCGAACCCTGGTCCTACTATTTGACCGGTGTTCAGGGTCAGGCCCCAGAGCCTTTTTATGATCCCCTGGAGTTCTGGGTCGAGGAAGCCCACAAACGAGGTCTTGAACTGCACGCCTGGTTCAATCCCTATCGCGCCCATCATCCAAAAGGGGAGATCGGAGAATCTTCGATCATCAGGACCCGACCTGAAATTGCACGTGAGATCGACAATGGTTATTACTGGCTGGATCCGTCCATGGAAGAGACCCAGGACTATTCCTATGATGTCGTCATTGATGTTGTCGATCGCTATGATATTGATGGGGTTCATTTTGATGATTATTTCTATCCCTACAGTGATATCGAATTTCCCGATGATCAGGCCTGGCAAGCCTACTTGAACGCTGGCGGAACCCTGGAACGTCATGACTGGCGTCGCAATGCCGTGAATGTTTTTATCAAGCGGGTGTATGATGGAATAAAGGCTGAAAAATCCTGGGTGAAATTCGGGATCAGTCCTTTTGGTATCTGGCGTCCTGGGACCCCTTTCTCAATCGCAGGCTATGATCAATATGACAAACTTTATGCTGACGCCAAGTTATGGCTGAATGAAGGTTGGGTGGATTACTGGACACCCCAACTGTACTGGCCGACACGCCAGATCAAACAGAGCTATCCTGTACTTCTCGGTTGGTGGGTTGAGCAAAACACTCACAAGCGTAATCTGTGGCCTGGGCTATTTACCTCCAAGATCAAGGATGAAGCAGACGCTTTGGAAAATTTCAGTCAGATCATGATAACCCGCGGTTTTGTCCCTTCTGGTCCGGGAAATGCCCACTTTTCCATGAAGGCTCTGCAACGCAATTATGGCGGTATCGCCGATATTCTCCTCAAGGGGCCCTATGAAAATCGCGCTTTGGTTCCCCCTTCACCCTGGCTGGATGATAAAGCGCCGGCAGCACCACTGGTCGAGATCGAACCAAAAGAGGGTTCGATTCATGTCCATTGGCTGCACGAGGATATCGACGATGTGAATCAGTGGGTGGTATACCAGCAAAGAGGGGACAAGTGGCGCTACGAGATACTGACCGCTGACAAAGAATCGTTGATCCTGCCCATTGCCATTCGCTCAGAAGATGCCCTGGCAGCACCGGAATTTTTAGATGCTGTGGCTGTGACAGCAGTCGATAGACTGGGGAACGAGAGCGAGCGGACACTGATCCCTGTGAGGTAGCCTGTCGTCTTAATAACCCCCAACTTAAGTTGTGGGTTTATGATGTGGGTTTATGGCTCGTAAGTCTTTAAAGCGCGGATTCCCCATTTCAGGGGTAGCCAGGTATACAGACCGGTCAAAAGGATCACAAAACTCACTGTCGCTGTGATCAGCAAGCCCTGTCCTTTTGATTGAATCAGATTGATCACAAACACCAGGGACAATACGGATAAAGCAACATAGATCAAGCTGAGCACAACGGCAATGATCCCACCGTAGCCACTACTGATCTTCATGGGATTACTTTCACTGAACTGGGCATATACAGCGCCCAGTCCTAGCGACATGCTGATCAGCGCGAGACTGGTCATCAGCAAAAAACCACTGGCCAGAATGGCTATCTCGGGGCGCTGCCCCAAAAAGTAGTTGGAAGCCAGGGCAACAACTTCTGCCAGAGTGAAAAGAGCGAAAAATGCCAGCCAGAACTTTTCAATAAACACCTGGCGCATTGAGAAGGGTGCTGCCTGGAGCATCCACAAACTGTGGCCCTCCATGCTGATCATGGGATAGACAAAACGAGCCGTAAGGGCGGCCATGATGAAGCCTGTGAAGCCAAAATTGAAGACATAAATCGCCGTTTGCCAGAAGGGAAGCAACTCTCCAAAATTCGCAGATCCTCTGGAAAGATTGATCATATAGACTACGATAAAGAAACCCATCAGGAGAAATTGAACCCATTGCTGTGGGGTTCGCAGGAATTGTACCAGATCCTTTGAGATAAGGGCTTTGGTCGGTTCTGTCAGGCCAGGCCAGGAAAGCTTAAAAAATCGGCTCATTGCTTTTGTGCTTGAGCGACTGTTGTTGCCCTCCATGATCTGATAGGTCTGAAAATATATCTTTGCCGAAACCCAATTGATCACCTCCCAACCGATTGCACCAGTAGACAAAAAGATCGCTGCAAAATACAGGCGCTCAGTCCAGCCCATAATGTCAGTGCCCATGAACAATTTGCTGAGCCAGTGACTGGGAATAAGCGGAAAGGGGTTGGTCGAGAGGTTCGCTAGATAACGCCCAAGGGACCTGAAATTTCCAAGCTGTCCGCCTGTCAGGGTCCCCTGCTGCCCGACAGTAAAATAGACATAGAAAAAACCCGCAAACAACACACCCAGGAGAACAAAAAGCGTACGTATTTTAAAATAGCGTGAAAGACTGACCAATAACATAAGAAGTAATCCGGCTGAAACAGTGGCGATGAACAGGAAGGGTAAAATACCTGCCAAAAAGACAATACCATACTGTACAGAGGAGAGATTCTGTAATTCACCATAGGCCAGGGTCAGGGGTATGCCCAGGATCAGAATTGCCCAGGAACTGTAAATCAGATTCTCTGTAAACTTGACTCTGAAGATTTGTGAATTGTCCACAGGAAGGGTCATGAGAAAAGCCACTTCCGGGGACCGATAGAAGGTTGAAAAACCGGTTATCAGATTTGACAATACCAGCAGATAAAAAATGATTGACCAGCCCAGATAAAACATGCGGTCTAGAAAGACCTCGCCAAGCTCACCCTGCTTTAACAGAAAAGTGCCACCAGAGATAAACAATCTATAACCGCCAAAGATCAACCCTAATACGATGAGTGAGGAAACAAAGATTTCCAGCCGCTTGGTCTTAAGCACGCTGGCAAGAAAGCCCTTCATGCTCTGACGCTTGATCTGTAACAGAAGTTGTGCTTGCTGAATAGCTATGTGCTTAATTCCTTAGATGGTTCATTTGAATATCAGGAGACAATTGTTCTCGGAACTCCCAGTCACCAATCGACTGTGGGCGTTTCGAAAACCTCAACCTCCGTTGGCTTCCTCTTCTTCAACGATTCTTAAAAAGCGATCTTCCAGATTCTCCTGCTCACCAGAAACTGACTGAAAGGAGTCCACTGTTCCGACACCGAGTAGCTTTCCCTTATTGATGATCGCTATTCTGTCAGAAAGTTCTTCAGCCACATTTAGATTGTGAGTGGATATAAAGATCGTAACACCGGCGTGGCTCCGCTCTTTAAGCATATCCTTAACGATCCTGGCTGTCTTCGGATCCAGACCCACCATTGGCTCATCAACAACCAGTATTTCCGGATGATGTAAAAATGCCGAGGCAAAAGCCAGGCGTTGTTTCATCCCCTGTGAATACCCTGAGATCCTGTTTCCCAACCACTCACCCATATAAAGACGCTCGCTAAGCTTGTCCTGCTCACGCAGGATCGTTTTCCGGTCCATGGAGTAGAGTTGGCCCACCATTGTCATAAGCTCAGAGCCGGTAAGGTGCTGGTACAAAAAGGCAGTGTCTGGTACATAGCCGATGATGGCCTTGGCTGCCTGAGCCTCGCTTTTCATGTCAAAATTTCCCATGGATACGGTTCCAGAGCTCGGGGTCATCAATCCCACCATCATTTTTATGGTCGTGGTCTTTCCCGCGCCATTGGGGCCCAGAAAGCTGAATAATTCGCCTTTTTCTATGTTAAGGGTCAGATTATTCACGGCCAGGGTGTTGCCGAATGCTTTCGAAAGCTGGTCAATTTTTATCATCAGTATCTTTATTTCTTCTGTTTAAGACTGTCTTGTTTATGCAACATCCATACGTTTGGTTCAACATAATTGCCGCAATCGTTTTCCACATCGATATTTATCACAGACAACGCTCCTGGGATGATGTACTGACCTGAAGACTGAAATGATCTGTCTGTCCAGCTCTCCCACTCACTGATACGCCCCTGAATTCGCATGGCCCGAGGACAGATTTTTATCACCCGTGCGCCAAGTCGTTCATGAACGCGTATCCAGGGGTCAAACCGCCCATCCCTGGAGGTCCATTTTAAATATTTTTCCATTCCCAGCAGGGGGTAGTCACTCTTTTTACTTGGTCGTACCGGGGCGATCAATCGATCATATCCGTTCTCGCTGCCAATATGCTTCATGATCCTGACCATAAGGGAACTTAAACCTGAACCTCTAAATTCTGGAAGAATCTGGATTGCCAGGGCACACAGCATGTTGGCGGAAAGATCATCTTCCATGCCTGATCTCAATGCCCAATCCCAGCCTTCATCAGGCAGATCATCAATGGCCGCGGTCCAGGCAACAGGAATACTGTTGCCCACGGCGATCCATTTGCCGCTTTTCCCATCGCTCAAAGCAAATTGAAAGCTGGCGAATTTTTCGTTGAGATGGTTCCAGTATTTGTTGGCAACCTGATCGTGCATCATAAACTCTGGCCAGGATGGAATACTCACACCATCTGCTTTTGTAAGAAAATCAGCACGTTCATTTCCCCTGATAACAGTCACATTAAATTTTTCTAAATCTGACTGTATATCAGATGGGTAGGTTTTCTTGTCATGCATAATTAGTCTTGAGGTCAGGATGGCTTTTGCTTCAGAAGATAGGCCTGGATTTTTTTGTCTTCCTTCATAATATGGCTAATAACCCAGCCATAAAGAATCTTACGAAAATTATCCAATAACTCACCCATGGTTCGAGATTTTGTGAGCGTTGCGTTCATGTCCTTGATGATGAGCTGATGCTTTTTGAAATGCTCGCCCATATCCGGATACTCGCATTCATGCATCAAGGCCTCTTCATGCTTGAAGTGATAATCAACGTAATCATACAGCTCTCTGATGGCCTGTTTCAGCTCTTCCGGGTCCTTCTCGCTTTGCTCGGGATTCAGAACTCGATTGGCAATGGACAACAATTCCTTGTGATCCTTATCAATAAGGCCTTTGTCGACCTGTAGATCTTCAGTCCATTCAAACAATTGTCTTTCCTCCCCGATTTGAGCGTAAAAGATAATATAGAGTAGTCGATTTATCCAATACCTGCGATGGTTGACAGATCGGCGTATTTCTCCATGATGATCTGTCTGATCCCGGTGTGTGCTTTCTTCCTGAGGTGGGGATCATCCTGCACCATGGCAAAGGCTTCTTTTCTGGCAAGTTTGAGGATATCACCATCATACAGAATGTTGGCGATCTTGAGGGCCGGTAGTCCAGACTGCCGGGTTCCGAAGATATCGCCGGCCCCGCGGAGGCGGAGATCCTCCTCGGCAATTTTGAAACCGTCTGTTGTCTCCACCATGATATTGAGGCGGTCCATGGAATCGGCATTTATATTTCTCTGGAGCAGCACACAGACCCCGCGATGTTCGCCACGTCCGATTCGACCTCTGAGCTGGTGTAACTGGGCCAGACCAAAGCGCTCTGCGTTCTCGATCAGCATCACCGTGGCATTGGGGATATCGATACCGACCTCGATCACGGTTGTGCTTACCAGGACCTGGATTTCATTTCTGGAAAAGGATTCCATGATCCCGTCCTTTTCATCTCCACTCATCCTCCCGTGGAGTAATGCCACTTTGTAGTCCTTGAACAGAACGTTCAACTTTTCATAACCCATGGTTGCCGCTTCCAGATCGATCTTTTCCGATTCTTCGATCAGGGGGTAAACAACAAAGGCCTGTCTGCCTGCTTTCAATTCGTCCTTTATGAAGTCGTATACTTTGGGCAACGCGTGGATATCGACTTTTCGGGTAATAATCTTTTGTCTACCTTCTGGTAGTTCATCCAGAATGGAGATGGAGAGATCGCCATAAATGGTCATGGAAAGCGTGCGGGGGATGGGTGTGGCTGTCATGACCAGCACATCAGCCTCGCCGGCTTTTTCCAGCAACTCACCCCGCTGCAGGACACCAAATCGATGCTGCTCATCAATGACCACCAGTTGCAGATTTTTAAAATGAACCTTGCCCTGAATCAGGGCATGGGTACCGACGGCCACATGATAGTAACCCTCTTTCAGGGCTTTACGCAGGTCCCTTTTTTGGGCTACCGTTTGTGAGCCGGTCATAAGGACCACACGAATGGGGGTCCCTTCAAAAAACTTAATGGCGTTTTTGTAATGCTGTTCTGCCAGGATCTCGGTTGGCGCCATGATCGCTGATTGGTACCCATTACCAGCTGCAATGGCTGCCGCCAGAAGACTGATAACCGTCTTGCCGGAACCGACATCTCCCTGGAGCAGACGATTCATGGGATGATTGGATTTGAGATCGGTCCAGATCTCATTCATGACCCGTTTTTGAGCCTCGGTTAGGGTAAAGGGAAGTTTTGCATACTGGGAGGCCAGGTATTCTCCGTGGGTTGTGAAGCGATTCGGTTTAACAACCTCGGCCTGGCTGTGTCGCCGGATGGCCAGAAGCAACTGCATGAAAAAGAACTCATTAAACTTCAAGCGCTGCCGGGCCTGCTTCAGGGCCTCCATATCATCTGGGAAATGAATTTTACGCATGGCCTCGCCAATACCGATGAGCGCATTCTTCTCAAGCATGTTCCGGGGGAAATATTCAGGCAGCTTGCTCTCGATCCCATCCATGAGAGGACGCAAAAGTCTTCGAAATCCACGACTGTCCAGACCGGCTGACTGTAAGTTTTGTCCTGAAGGGTAGAGGGGAACGATCATCCCTGTGTTAATGGGGTTTGTGCCTTCTTCAGACAGAACATCAAAATCCGGATGGACCATTTGAAAACCGCCATAGAAATCAACCTTACCGCTGACAGCAACGACATCACCCTTGTTGAAACGTTTCTGAATCCATTTGGCACCATTGAACCAGCGGCATTTTAAAAAGCCCCGTTCATCAGCCACTACCATTTCGAACCAGGACCGTTTTCGCCCTCGGCGCATCTGGGTGCCCGTGACCTTACCCACCACAGTGGCATTCATATCTTTGCGTAGATCGGTGGTAAAGGTGACTGTAGAACGATCCAGATAGCGGCGCGGAAAATGCTCCAGTAGATCCGCCATTGTGTGAATACCGATCTCGGCCAACGCGTCTGTTTTACGGGAACCAACGCTTCGCAATGAACTTATTGGTGTGTCAGGCTGCATGTAAAATCAATTTAATGTACAGGGAGATATTGGAAACTTGAAAATGGCAGCGGATACCTCATTACGGTGAGCGGTTTTATTCTTCAGAGCCTTCTGAAACCTTAGCGCGATCGGCAGTTTCAGCAGACGGGACCATTTTCCTGACTGGATAACGAATGATGGTATAATACTTTTCCGGATTGCCCTTTGAGAACATACCCGGCCCCTTTAAATATTCCTCTTCATGCAATCCGGCTATCTCGTACCCGCTCTCTGTAATGAACTGATGCAGCTTTGCCACCGTTGGACCTTCACTGGCATAGGAGCCGATATGGAGGATCTCCGCTACATCGCCATACTCCCAGGTTTCCAATTTCAAACCGGGGTGTTCTTCCAGAGCCTGGGCAGGTATTTCTGTGACAGAGTCACTTACTGGCATTCCATAGATTCCGACCCATTCACTTTTTGGTGTATCCGCCCCTTTTGGCCAGCGCGCGATGGGGGCAGCCATATCCATATCATGGGCTCGTTTTAATTTAAAGAAGGTAGAAAAGAGGGCACCAAAGGCTTCTCCCACGGTCTCATTTGGGTCACCGGCGGCTTCATAGACCAGCATGGTCTGGGCTGGTTTTGCACTGATCTGGGGATCAAGTAAATAGTCATACTCCTGAAACTTGTTGCTGCAGCCAACCAACAGAACCAGGACAATAAGCATTCCTTTTGTCTTCATATGACTTCTCCTCAATAAAATTATCTATCCCGGGGATTGACTCTCGACAGGGCCTCATTTAAAAACTGGTTAAGGGGATATTGGACCTTGAATACTTTCAGCACTTTCTCATGAATATCCCCTGAATGCCAGAAGGCGTCATCAACGGCTTGGGTGACTGTAAAGTGTTTATTGCGGATCAGATCAATATCCGGCCAGTCCTTGGGAAAATCCCTGGGAGCCGATTTCAATTTCTCTCCATAGATCTCAGGAAAGACCTGCTTGAATGCTGGTTTACTGATGATTTTTTTATAGGTCTCCGAGTGTTCATATATTTCTGTCCGGATCGCTTTCAAATAGGCTCCCTGTGGCATATAGGAGCCACCGCCAATAAATGAATTCCCCGGCTGAAGGTGAATATAATATCCTGCATAGGGACTTTTTCTTCCACCCCTGGCCATAAAGGCGCCAAAATTGGTCTTAAAGGGAGATTTATCCTTGGCAAAACGAACATCCCGAAAGAGTCTGAAAACACATTCCCTGGCATGAAAAATATCCAGATCCGGGTCAATCTCCTTGAGGCGGGGAATCAGGATATTGATGTAGGTTTCGAATTCCGCTTTGGCTTCCTGATAGAGCGCTTTGTTCGCCTGAAACCATTCCCGGTTATTGTTTTTATTGAGCTGGGCCAGAAAGTCCAGGGATGCAACTAAATTCATCTTATTTCCTTTTTCTGTTTGTCGCTTTATTCTTTACATAGATCAGTTTGAATTTTCCCCCGGGACTTTCCCGTTGATCAACTTCAAAGCGGTCAATGGATCGGATCAGCGGCGTCAGCTTTAAAAACCCATAGTTCCTGGCATCAAAATTAGGCTGTTTCTTTTGTAATAGATTCCCCACATCACCAAGAAAGGCCCAGCCATCATCGTCCTCCAGATCTGAAATGGTGCTGGCGATAAGCTTGATGACAGCCGGTGTGATCTTGTCCACATTGGGCGTCTGTTCAGCCTGGCTGCTGGTAGTCTCTGCTTCACCGCCAGATCCCTGGCCCTTCAGGATTTCAAGATAAATAAATTTGTCACAGGCGACGATAAAGGGGTTGGGCGTTTTCTTTTCACCAATCCCAAAGACCTTCATACCAGCCTCCCTCAGGCGGGTGGCCAAGCGGGTAAAATCGCTGTCGCTGGAAACCAGACAGAATCCATTGACCTTTTCAGAATATAGAATGTCCATGGCATCGATGATCATGGCGGAGTCGGTGGCATTCTTACCACTGGTGTATCCATACTGCTGAATAGGCGTAATGGCGTTCTCCAGAAGCAGATTTTTCCATTTTGAGAGATTGGGTTTGGTCCAGTCTCCATAAATCCTTTTGATAGTCGGATTGCCATACTTGGCGATCTCTTCCATCATTTCCTTCACCTTTGCAGAAGGTATGTTGTCTCCATCAATCAATACTGCCAGATTTAAATCCATATGCCCATTCCTTCTGTTATGTTTTTAATGCTTCTAATATAAGACAAGATATCTCACATCTCACATTCACCACCATTAAAACCTCAGGGATAAACAGCTAATACCCCCGTCGAGTTTTTCAAACTCAGAGACGTCTACCTCTATCACTTCATAACCTGCCTGCTTTAGGAGCTCGCATGATTGTGGATGGCCGGCAGGGAGGATCACTCTGTCATTTATCCACACACAATTGGCGGCATAGCTTTCACTCCCGGGAATTACAATCTTAGTGAAACCTTCAAACTCCTGCTTGCTTACAAATTCACCACACACAGCCAGTGTATTGTTTTCCAGGTAGGCAGCGCCCGTTTTCAAATGGAGTACATTATTTAGTTCAATCGTGGATCCGCTTAGTTCGTATTTTTCCAAAATCGCGATCAGCTGGCGAGCTCCCTTCTGATTGGTTCGCCCTGACAGACCGATATAAAAGTGTCTGCCCACCATCATGACATCACCAGCATCCATGGTTCCAGGGGCTTCAATTTTCTCAATATCTGTGTAGAAGGTCTGGATCACCTTCTGTATTGCAAGGGTCTCTCCTTTACGTGATTCAGCTCCCGGATTGGTAATAATGGCACAATCTGGGGTGAGCAAGGCCACGTCCTCGACAAAAGTTGAGTCTGGAAACTGCTCATCTGCTGCCAATGTCTTAACTTCAAGGCCACACTGGACAAGGGCTTTCACATATTCTGCATGTTGAATCAGCGCCCTGGCATAGTCAGGTTTTCCCAGACTGGCTGATGTAAGACCTTTGACCATGCTTTTTGAAGGTTTTCTTACGATTGCTTTTGAAAACATGAGCGCTCCTCTCTGTCCTGCGTGTTATAATCTAAGGCGTTGCAGACAATTGAACATCACTTCCGCCCACTTTTTGATCCAGTGTAGTAATACATGGAGTTGGAAACTCAAAACAAATTTTCTTTTAGACCTGAGCTAAATATTGCATCTTTAAGCTCCATTCAAAATAGGATATCTTTATGAAACTACTCTCGTACGGCCTGGATTATCGCATGGAACCCCGTTTGGCCTTCTCGCTGAGAGGACATGCCGTTGATGTGATGCGGGCATCCCTCTGGATGAAGGATGAGCGCAATGCGATAGATTTTCTCAACCTTGCCTCCTCCATGAAGCTAGCCCTTGAGGATTGGGAACGTTCTTTCAAACTCCTCAAGGAGCTTGAGGCTGCCTTTCTTAATCTTCAATTTGAGGAGCTGAGTATTTTCGGGCGCCCTGTATCCATGCTGGAGACAGACGTTGTCTTTTTTGCCCCCGTTCCTGATCCACCCAGCATGCGTTACTTTCGCTCCGATGATCCCGAAAACCAGGGAGCTTTTTTCTTTGGGAACACCCAAACCCTTCTGGGACATCAGCAAACACTGACCCAGACCGGGCTCCAGGCCCAGGGAGAGATGGCTGCCATCCTCGGAGGCAAAAAAGGGGAGAAACATGTCTCGGTGGCAGGTTATTGTGTCCTGAATAACTGGTTTGATCCGACAGGGTCGGGCGGTCATGGCTTGACTTATGGTCGCGCCAGCAGTCTCGGTCCCTATCTGGTCACAGCTGACGAGTTGGAGGCTCACAAACTTGGAGGTGGATTCAATCTGGATCTCCAGATGAGAGTAAACGGTGAACGCATGATCGAGGGTCGTTTCAAGGACATGCATATCAGTTTTGACGAGATGATCAAACAGGCAGAGCCAACAGGCGTCCTGGCCGGTGATATTTTTTGCTCCGGACCTCCCGGTACCCACGGTAAGGAAGGACTAGCTGTTTCCGGCGATCGCATCGAGGTTGAGATTCAGGCCCTGGGAACGCTTGTATCAGAGGTTCAGTAAGCCAATGCGGGATTGTCATTGAGGGTCAATCAGAGATTTTTCACGTTGTTTCACTTGTTCAGAATGATACTTAAGGATAAACACAGGCCGGCTAAATGACGGATATTCAAAGAATATTGGACACTACGATAAACATACCTGAAAACGAAATCGAGCTGAAGGCCATCCGCTCAGGGGGGCCTGGGGGTCAGCACGTAAACAAGGTTGCCACGGCGATTCAACTACGTTTCGACAGTCAGAACTCCAGCCTTCCTTCTGAAATCAAGGAACGACTACTCAAACTGAATGACCGGCGAATATCAAAAGATGGGATCATCACCATCACGGCCAGACAGTTTCGTAACCAGGAGGGTAATCGCCTTGCCGCCCTAGCGCGACTGGACAAGATCATCCAGAAGGCACTTGTGCAACCCAAAAAGAGGAAAATAACCCGGCCGACAAGAACCTCGGTTGCCAAACGGCTTCAGATAAAAACCGAACGCAGCGAAAAGAAAAAATTACGGGGGAGGATCAGTCCGGATGAGGAATAAGAGACGATGACAGCCAGGATTTTATGGACACCAGATGATAAAAGGGTTCAACAGACACAAATGGACCAGTTTCGTCAACACGTAAACAAAAAATACAAGTTAGTGCTGTCAGATTATACGGAGCTCTATCAGTGGTCCATTGATCATGCTGAACAATTCTGGTCCGAGATGTGGCAGTTCGGCAAGATTATTTATCACTATGAGTTTGAGCAAGTAGTGGATGACCTGGGAAAAATGCCAGGTGCCAAGTGGTTTCAGGGTGCCACCCTGAACTATGCCGAAAACCTGCTCCGCTATCGTGATGAACAGATAGCCATATATTTCCGCGGGGAAGACCAGGTTCAAAGACAACTGAGCTATGGAGAACTTTATCAGCAGGTTACCCAAACGGCTCAGGCACTGAAAGATCTGGGTGTTAAGAAGGGGGATCGTCTGGCCGGATTCATCCCCAACCTGCCTGAAACCATCATTGTCATGCTGGCCGCTGCCAGTCTGGGCGCCATCTGGTCCTCTTCTTCACCGGATTTTGGGATCAAAGGGGTTCTGGATCGTTTCAGGCAAATCGAACCCAAGGTGATTTTTGCTGCTAATGGGTATTTTTACGGGGGTAAACGCTTTGATTCCCTGGGCAAACTCTCTGAAATACTGAGCAAATTACCTTCTGTGGAAAAAGTGGTCATTATTCCCTATACCGAAACCCCGGCCACTTTAGCCCTCCCCAACAGTGTGTTCTGGGATGATTTCATCGCCAATACGGCTAGGGAGATCGATTTCACCCCCTTGCCTTTTGACCATCCGCTCTACATCATGTATTCATCCGGCACCACCGGGCTGCCCAAGTCCATTGTTCATTCTGCCGGCGGGACATTGATCCAGCATCTAAAGGAATTGATGCTCCATTGTGATTTGAGACGCAGAGACACTATTTTTTATTTTACCACCTGTGGCTGGATGATGTGGAATTGGCTTGTAAGTAGTCTATCTGTGGGGGCAAGTATCGTTTTATACGATGGTAATCCCTTTTATCCGGGACCTGATGCTCTCTGGAAGATGGCTGACGATCTGGATATTTCCGTCTTTGGCACCAGCGCCAAGTATCTGGATGCCCTGGAAGCCGCAGGGGGCAAGCCAGGGGAGACATTCAAGCTGGACGCCTTGAGAGCCATTCTATCCACCGGCTCTCCGCTTTCGGAAACCAGCTTTGATTACGTATATCGGGATATCAAGAAGGACCTGCTCCTGGCTTCGATCTCAGGTGGCACCGATATTATTTCCTGCTTCGCCCTGGGCAATCCGACCCTGCCAGTCTATCGGGGCGAACTTCAATGCCGAGGGCTTGGAATGAAGGTGGAAGCCTTTGATGAAGCCGGACAGGCAGTTCTTAATAAGAGTGGCGAACTGGTCTGCTGTCAGGCTTTTCCATCCATGCCGGTCTATTTCTGGAATGATCCCCAGGGACAAAAATATCATGATGCCTACTTTTCAGACTATCCAAACATCTGGCGTCATGGAGATTATATCGAAATCAATGAACATGGCGGTGTCCGTATCTATGGCCGCTCTGATGCCACCCTGAACCCCGGCGGCGTCCGTATCGGGACTGCCGAGATCTATGCCGTTGTGGAAAATCATCCTGATGTGCTGGACAGTCTTGTTGTTGGTCAAAGCTGGAAGGATGATGAGCGGGTGATCCTCTTTGTCAAACTCGTGGATTCCCTGGCTCTCAGCGACACACTTCAGGCTGAACTTCGGACCTTGATCCGTCAGAGCTGCAGCCCACGTCACGTGCCGGCCCTGATCCTCCAGACCACTGATATTCCATATACCATCAACGGTAAAAAGGTGGAGATCGCTGTCAAGAAGATCATTCAGGGGCGGGAGGTTCAAAACCGCTCGGCCCTGGCGAATCCGGAAGCTCTGGATCTCTATCAGGACTTGAAGGAATTGCACTGAGCCGCCTTTGGTGTCAGTCTTCTGATTCTCGCCAAAATTTTATTTTCCAGCCCTTGCAATGGCTCATCATTGCACTTAATTAGGAGGGTAAAATTGAATCGGTTTCAGGAAGGGATTCATGGTTGTGAGTGACCAGCATTCAACACTAAAGACGAAACAGATCGGCCTCCTCAGAAAGCGTCTGAATCGTCGCCGAGCCAGATATGTATGGCTCCAGAACATCCTCTTTAAAATAAAATCATTTGACCAGATGTTTGTCATCATCATGGCCCTTCTCATTGGCGTCTTTGCCGGTGGGCTTTCTGCCGGATTCCGTATGTTGATCGACCTGTTTCGCCATGGACTCTGGGGACAGGGTGCCCTGGTCGATCTGGTCAGAGAAGCGCCGCTTTATCAGAAGATCGCTGTGCCCGCCCTCGGTGGTGCCGCCGTTGCCTGGTTTGTCTCTCGTTTTGCCCCTGAAGCAAAGGGCCATGGCGTTCCTGAAGTCATGAATGCTGTCGCCACCCAGAATGGGTTTATCCGCATGCGCGTGGTGGTCATCAAGGCCCTGGCTTCTGCCATGTCGATTGCCTCTGGCGCCTCCGTCGGTCGTGAAGGCCCCATTGTCCAGGTCGGATCTGCCTTTGGCTCTACCGTGGGACAGATCTTTCAGGTTTCTGCCCGGAGGATGAAAACCTTTCTCGGTTGTGGAGCTGCCGCTGGTATAGCCGCAACCTTTAACGCCCCTATTGCCGGAGCCATCTTTGCTTCCGAGGTCATTCTTGGAGACTTTAGTGCTGCTGCCATAGGACCAATTATCATTGCCTCTGTTTTCGGGACCGTTGTTTCCCGCGCCATCTACGGTGATTTTCCGGCCTTCGTTCCCCCGACATACACCCTAAACGCCCCTGTGGAGATCATCTTTTATATCGTCCTTGGGTTGGTCACCGGTGTGATCGGCTGGCTCTTTGTGCGCAGCCTGTATAAAACTGAAGATGTCTTTGATGGCTGGAAAATTCATGTCGCAGTCAAGGGTCTGGTCGGCGGCGCAATTTTGGGTCTCGTGGCCGTCTTTCTGCCCCAGGTCCTCGGTGTCGGATACGAAACCATGGATACGGTCCTGAATGGCAATATGGGATTGATGCTTGCCCTGGGACTGGCCCTGGCTAAGATCTTTGCCACCAGCCTCTCCTTGGGTTTTGGTGCCTCGGGAGGAATCTTTGCTCCGTCCCTGTTTATCGGTTCCATGCTCGGTGGAGCCCTGGGCGTGATCTTCCATGTACTCTTTCCCGAA
Organism: Fidelibacterota bacterium; assembly: GCA_021734325.1. Classification (GTDB taxonomy): domain Bacteria; phylum Fidelibacterota; class UBA8477; order UBA8477; family JABMPR01; genus JABMPR01. The sequence continues at coordinate 94,661 of JAIPJF010000011.1, forward strand.
AGCACGGCGGGAAGTGGGGCTTATGCACTGGTGGGGATGGCTGCCATGGTCGCTGCCACGACTCACGCGCCGGTAACAGCCGTGCTGATCATTTTTGAACTCACGGCGGAATACTCAGTCATTTTGCCCCTTATGGTTTCCAGCATCATTGCCATGGTCATTTCTTCCCGGCTCCTGAATGGGTCCAATATTTACACCATGAAACTTGAACGGCGGGGCATCAACATTCACGCAGGAACGGATATCAATGTGCTGGACAAGATCAAGATCAGCACCCTAAAGAAAAAGATCGTTGATACGGTTGACGAATCGATCTCCCTCCAGGGTCTGCTGGAAAAGATGTCCGTGAGTACAGCGGCCAATATTTATGTCAAAGACGAAGCGGGAAGGCTGGCCGGAATCATTACCCAGTCCGCCATGCGTCGCTATTTGAATCATCACGAGGATATTCCGTCAACAGTTTCGGCCAGGGATATCATGAATACATCCATCGAGGTCATCACCGACCAGACGCCACTGCATGAGGCTCTGCGCAAGATGAATGAAATGGATCTGGAGGCCCTGCCCACCATTGATGAGGACCACAAGCTTACTGGTGAAGTCGAACGCTCTGCCATTGTCAATCAATACCAGGAAGCCTTGATCAAGACCGACTCGGCAAAAGCTGTAAAAGCATCCATGAAGTATGTGGAAAAGCATTTCCATGAAAAGACCGAGGTCATCCCCGGTTTCTATATGGCGCGGATCAACGCCCCTTCGGTTTTTGTCAACCAGACCTTGTCGGCCTTGAATGTGAGAGCCAAATATGGGGTAGATGTGCTTCTGGTCCGACGACACCATCAGGGTCATGACAAGGACATGATCCCTTCAGCAAGTATGAAGATCCTGAGAACGGATCAGTTGCTGGTCTTTGGAGAACAAAAAATGGTCGAAGCCATCTGTAACATTCTCTGAGTCCGTCCTGCTCCTCTTCATTTAACCGCAGAGCACACAGAGAGCGCAGAGGGTTCAACTTTGTGTCTAATGGAACGGAACGGAGTGGAGGGAAGAATCTCTGCTTCTTTTTAACCGCAGAGGACACAAAGCACGCAAAGAGTTGAGGGTGGGAAGCAGAAACCACCATTTCGTCATTGCGAGGAACGAAGTGACGCGGCAATCTCGGACATTGGCTAATTGCAGAATTCAAATGTGTGTCTTTCTGACCCTGAGTGCAACGAGGGGAAGAATCTCTGATTGTATATAACCGGTGGAATCAGGGCTTTATTAACCGCAGAGCACACAGAGAGCGCAGAGGGTTCAACTTTGTGTCTTTCTGACCCTGAACAAAGCAAAGAGGGGAGAAGTTAGGTGTTAGGGGGGTTGTCCCTTGCGTTTTTCTGAACAGAATGAAGAATCTCAGACTTTTTTTACACCCATAAATAGGGAAAAACACTCACCTGCCCAAAAGACAGATTCTATTTCTCATACCACAGGGTCGTCAATTTCGAATAGGCTCGTTTTCCGGCGATGAGACGATGGGTGATCAGGACAAAGAGCAGATAAGCCACGGCGACACCAATTGCCGCCCAGAATAACATGGGATTGTCCTTGGTGACGCTGTAGGCCGGCAGATTGATGGACAGAATAAAGGGGATCACCAGGAAGAAAGTGAGCGCTGAGGAATACATGTAGTCCGTCGCCACCGGTGTTTCAAAATCCGGATCCACCACCCGGAGCAAGGCCAGTCCCGTGGGCATGGTCCCGGTGCAGGCGCCATAGATGATCAGGGCGCGGTGGAACTGGTAATTGTCAAAGATACGGGAACTGATCCAGATAATACTGACAAAGGTCACAACCCCACCGATAGCAGAAATGACCAGGATGGGCAGCCAGTATTGGAGGACCACGGTCAGGGAGATGGCACCGACGGCGGCGGCGACCATGATATCCACGCTGTTCCCGGCGATGCGGGTCAGACTCCCGTTATCAAGGGTATGCTCCAGGCCGAGTTTGATCATGATGGTCTTGACGATCAGGGCCACCATGGCGGCAAAGACAAAGCTGATGCCCCAGAGATTGACGGCCAGGTCATTCCCCAGATTCCCGGCAAACCCCAGGAGGAGTCCCAGACCTTTCAGGGTCAGGAAACTGAACAGATAGACCATGAGCACCACGGCCATATTGTAGGTGGCCGAATCGATGGCTTCTGATTCCGTGGTCAGCAAGGAGCCTACCTGAAGTTTGTCGTCTTTGCCCATGACGCCGGTGCGAAATCGTTTGGCGTGGATCTTGTCCACATGTTCTTTTCCCAGCCAGCCGTGTTTGATTCCCATATTGATCAGGATAACCCCGCCAAATGAAGCCCACATATAGCCGACGGCGGCAAAAGTAAGTCCCACATCCGGGGCGCCTTTGAAGCCCATATCCACCCAGCCTTCACCAATGGCGTAGGCCTGTCCCGGTCCGAGGGCAAAACCCAGGGGCATAAAGAAGCCAAAGGCAGGGAAGAGGGATTTCATGATGGTGGACATGAATAAAAAGGTGAGAAGCAATCCGACCAGGGACTGGAGGGAATACTGGGAGATAATGGAGACCGAGGTCCCGAGGACGCTTTTGTCGCCGGGGCGTTTGGTATAGGCTGGTTTTCTCAGGCTCATGGCAATAAAGGAGATGCTCAAAAGGTGGTAGACAATAGCGCCGAGCCCGATCTCGGACATGCCGATTTTGGGGGCGATATAGTTATAGAAGGGCAGGAGCAGAAAGCCGGCAGTCAGGGCGTTGGGGATAAGGTAGGTCTGGAAAAACCTGACTTTTGCCCGCAAAAAGGTCGCCAGGAGCAAGGCCATTGAGATAACACCAAGATCGAGGAACATATTCCAGGGAAAATTCATATTCACCTACCTGTATTTTGCAATTATCGATTGATCCGTTTTTTTGAACGGGTCAGTTTACCTAATAATCGAATTATTTCCAATGCAAAAACACCCTGTCTGGATCGGGATCTGGCCAGTGGGCTGATGAATTCTTGAGATGATGAGTTTATGGGTTCATTGGTTTTATGCGTTTCTTGAAGCTCCTGAGCACTGACGAAGGAAATAGCAACCATCGCATGCTGAGGGCTTCAGGTCCAAGTCGAGAGACAGTAGTGACAATCCCTGTTTTTTAGACCTTCAATCTCTCCCTCTTGTGTCTTTCTGAGCGCAACGTAGTGGAGCGAAGAATCTCAGTCTGGGGCAGCATGGTAGATTGGGGAAGAAGGTGGGTGTTAGGAGATCGGAAGTAGAACACGAAAACCCGAATCTTGTCCCTGTGAGTCCTGATACTTGTCGGCTTTCAGCCTCAGTGTCTGGAAAACTCGTCGATTCTTCCTCCTTTTGGATTAGCTTAGGCACCGAACAAGCAATAAGCCATATAAGACATTGTTGGAAAGACGAATAAAATGAGAGCTTTAACAACTCGATGTATCATGCTGTTTGTTTTATTTCAGCTGCCGCTCTTGTCGTATGGTCAGTCGTATACTTTGTCTCTGGAGTCAGGTAAAACGGTAACTGATCTCAATTTTGTGTCTTTAAGTGATAGTACACTCTCTATGAAATACCTTGAAACAGGCAGGGTGGGTATCATTCCAATTTCATCCATTGTAGAAATAGAAAGATCTAATATGGGTGATTTTTCGACGTTTGGCTTACACTCGGATGAGTATAGTTTTTTTAGAGGGCTATTAATCGGAATCGGTGGTGGCGGATTCCTGGGGGCTTTGACAGGTGGAATGGTGAATGTATTATTAGAACCAGAAGGTGGATATTCTGAAACAGATATTGGGAAAAATATAGCCGTGGGTGTGGGTTGCACAGTACTTGGATCTGTTATTGGCTATAGAACATTTTCAGATCATAGCCTTGGCTTTCTCTCGGATGAGTATGATCTTTCAACATTGTCGCCAATTGAGAAACATAAACGTTTAGAAATCCTATTTCTGGGGGAATGAGGGGTGTAACTGCCCAGAGCAACCTTCCCTGTCCATGTGTCAGGACATAGCAATCCCATACATTGACCAATTACACAATTTTAAATTCGTGTCTTCCTCGAGTGAACCGAGCAGTTGCGAGGGGAACGACCGCCGCATACTGCGGGGTTCAGGATCCCAGACAAAAGTGGTATAAGGTATGGGGGTGACAGCCTTAACCGCAGAGAACGCAAAGGGCTCTGGGGGGGCCGAAGCGCCTCGAGCTCTTGTGAGAAGTTAGGTGATAGGCGTTAGAGGATAGATGAAAAGGTAGTGTGGACAAATTGTCAGATCCTCTTGATTCGTCTCCCTGAGCGGCTTGCAGGGACGTAGTCGGACCCCTAACTCCTAACCCCTAACCCCTAACTTGTCCCGGCGAAGTTCCGCAGGGACGTAGACGGACCCAGCAATAATTCACAATTCGCAATTGCTTTATTTCCTTGAACATCTACATTCCCCACACATTCAAGCGGGAAATTGTGATGGATCATATCCGAGATCATATATCAGCCGGGCATAGTGATGGTTTTGCATCTCATGCTGAATGGGGCGTTCCGGCAATGACCTTAACCAAATATGGTTCATCTTATACAGACTGCATAAAGACAGGGATAAGTACTTTAGTTATCTAACTAGCTGTCTGTCAGGGGCTTATATGCGACGAGAAACCGTTAAAACTGTAACAAGCTTCAAAATCAGGGCATTATGCAGACTGCATAAGTATAGTTAGCGTTGCCCGGAATAAATTTACATGGAGGTTTTAAAATGAAAACAAAAGTCGCTGTAAGAACAGTCATGTTGATTGTTTTACTGATGGTTGCTTTCTCCTGCGAAAATATAACTGAACCAGACGATAATAAGATTAAAATTGAAGTTGCATTATCAGGCGCCGTACAAAAAGGTCCGTTCCTGAATGGGACCTCAGTACTGATATCCGAACTTGAAGGGAATCTGACACCAACCGGCAGAAACTTTTCTTCTCAGATAGAAAACAATGCTGGTATTTTTCAGTTACCCTCAGTTGAATATTCGTCCCAATACGTTGAACTCAAAGCAGACGGATATTACTATAATGAGATAAGTGGAAGTGCCTCATCATCTCCGATCACATTATATGCACTCTCTGATATTACCAACCGGGAATCAGTGAATATTAATATGTTTACGACCCTGGAACGTCCGCGAATTAAGCAACTAATTAATAATGGACTGACCTTTTCCATGGCAAAGGATTCTACCTATAAGGATATTCTGAGAGCCTTCAGTTTTCCGCTGGACTCGATTATTAATTCCGAAGATTTAAATATCTCTGCCGCTGGAGAAGAAAACGCCAAATTATTAGCTGTTTCACTCATTTTACAAGGGCCTCGAACAGAAGCAGAATTGAGTGAACTCATTTCAAATATCTCTTTCGATTTACAAACGGACGGTCAGATCAACAGTTCTTCAATTACCACCGGTCTTTTTCAATCTGTAAATTCTCTGGATACAACTTCGATACGGGGAAACCTGGAAGCACGGTTTGACGAGCTTGGCATTGATGCCACTATTTCTAATTTTGAGAAATACATTAACATCCTCATGCAAACTCAGAATGATATTGTTATCGCTTTTGAGCGAGTTATTTCCTGCGATGGTGACTCATCATCGTCAATTGACATTAGTGTACTGGGTGGTGAACCCCCTTACACATATCAATGGTCAAATGGTGCAACATCGGAAGATATTGAAAACATAGGTCCGGATATTTACTCAGTAATCGTCACTGACGCTTATAACCAGACAAAGACTTCAGACGATATTATCATTCCGGGCCGGATGGTGTTGACTTCAGAGGTAACTCATGTTGATGATCTACATTCTGAGGGATCCATTGACCTAACTGTAACTGGTGGAGAAGCCCCATATACTTATAACTGGTCGAATGGTAGTACCAATGAAGATATTTCGGGACTTGAATTGGGAGTCTATACGGTAACTGTGACTGATATTAATAATTGTGAGGAAACAACAACCGTAGAAATCTATGACGCCACTCCTGTAATTGACATTGATGGAAACTTGTATCATGTAATAAAGATTGGCAATCAATATTGGCTTAAAGAGAACTTAAAGGTGACACATTACCGGAATGGGGATGCGATCCCCAATGTGACCGACTCTACAGAATGGACAAATTTAACGACGGGAGCCTATTGTGAATATGATAACAACCCAGCCAATGTAGATACCTACGGCCGGTTGTACAATTGGTATACGGTCGATGACAGCAGGAATATCGCCCCTGAAGGCTGGCATGTGCCCAGTGATGATGAATGGAAAGCGTTGGAGATGACTCTTGGTATGAGCCAGTCAGAGGCTGACAATACCGGCTTGCGGGGGACGGACCAGGCCAGCCAACTGGCGGGGAATGCAGACCTTTGGACAGATGGTGATCTTGAGAACAATGCTGTATTCGGGAGCAGCGGTTTTGCCGCGTTTCCCGGGGGTTACCGCTACGGCAGCAATGGTGGCTTCTACTATATGGGTGGCTACGCCAGCTTCTGGTCGTCTACGGAGGGCAGTAGTAGCTACGCCTGGGGCCGGGTATTGCGCTGCAACTATGCCTATGTCGGCCGGTACAGCGGCCATGAGCAATACGGTTTTTCGGTGCGTTTGGTGAGGGATTAGACTATTTGACTATTTATCCCGACAATTAATTGTCGGGATCGAATTGGGTTGGTCCTATGGCAAAACATGATGAGTTACCGGTATACAAGGCAAGTTATGACTTGCTGCTTGAGATTTTCCGCTTTACCAAGGAATTCAAGCGGGAGTATAAATATACGGTCGGCGAAAGCCTTAAAAAGGAGATGCTGGAAATGATCACCTACCTATACAGGGCCAACAGCAAACACGATAAACAGGAAACGCTGCAGCTGGCTAGAGAGAAAATTGAGGTGATCCGTCTGTTTGTGCGGATGATGAAAGACTTGCACCAGATCAGTTTGAAAAGATTCGTTCAGGTAAACAAACAGATCGAGAATGTATCCAGACAATTAACAGGATGGCAAAAATCAAAAAAAGAATTGACTGTTTAGCCGGAGTTGCTTATTGCCAAGGCATAAGCAAGTGAGCGTATTTAAATCCGGCAGCCTCCTTGTGTTCTTCACGAGGTATCAGTTCATGTTTTCTGAAAATGAAGATATGATTAATCAAATGGCTGCTTTATTGCCGCGTTTCCCGGGGGTTACCGCAACAACAACAATGGTAACTTCAACAATATGGGTAACAACGCCAACTTCTGGTCATCTACGGAGAACAATAGTAACAACGCCTGGAACCGGAAATTGAACTACAACAATGCCAATGTCAACCGGAACAACAACAATAAGCAAAACGGTTTTTCGGTGCGTTTGGTGAGGGATTTATCACAGTCAATCAGGGCAGGGCGGTCAATTATGGCCGTCTTGCCCCATTTTTATGCAATTATCACTCTTTGAAGAACAAGACCGCGATAAAATTCTAACCGACTTGTTTCAGGCCTATTTTGACGCCCGAAAAAATAAACGAAACACATTAAATGCCCTTGC
>JAIPJF010000012.1 GCA_021734325.1 Fidelibacterota bacterium
AAGGGTTATTTCAAGTAAGAATGGAGGAGCCTGATCTACTAAAGTTCGCTGATGTGATGATTATATAAATCCAACAACTCTTTTGATGGAAATCATCATGCAAAACTCATTATCTGACTTTTATATCGGAATCTGGGTACTAAATACCTCCAATTTCAGCATAGATAATTGAGTATTGAAAGCGTATGTTATTTGCTGATTAAAAACTGAATTACATGGCCCAGGGAGGGACATGATATATGAGGAGCACATGGTAGATAGACAGCCTGCGGTTGAGAGTTCACCTGAGAAAGAAAAATCGCTGAATTTTGTTGAAGAGATTATTAATGATCATCTGGCCTCAGGCCGTTTTGGACAGCGCGTTCATACGCGTTTTCCACCTGAACCCAATGGGTATTTGCACATCGGTCACGCTAAATCAATTGTCTTGAATTTTTCCCTTGCCGAAAAATATGGAGGGTTCTGTAATCTTCGCTTTGATGACACCAATCCAAGTAAAGAGGAGGAAGAGTATGTTCAATCGATCAAGGAAGATATCAAATGGTTGGGTTTTGACTGGGAAGACAGGGAATACTATGCCTCTGACTATTTTGAACAGCTCTATGAGTGGGCAATCAAACTGATCAAGGACGGCAAGGCTTATGTTTGTGACCTCCCTTCAGATAAAGCTCGCGAATATCGTGGAACTTTGACTGAACCGGGAAAAAACAGTCCCTATCGCGATCGGAGCGTGGAAGAGAATCTGGATTTATTTGAAAGAATGCGCGAGGGTGAATTCCCTGATGGTGCTCGGGTTCTCAAAGCCAAAATAGATATGGCCCACCCCAATTTTAATATGCGGGATCCCGTCATGTATCGGATTCTCCATGCTCGTCATCACCGCACCGGGGATAAGTGGTGCATCTATCCCATGTACGATTTTACCCATGGACAATCAGACTCAATTGAAAAGATTACTCAGTCGATCTGTACGCTGGAATTCGAAAATCATCGTCCTCTTTATGATTGGTTCTGTGAAAAACTGGATATTCACCATCCCCAGCAGATCGAATTTGCCCGACTGAACCTGACTTATACTGTGATGAGTAAGCGAAAATTCCTGATTCTGGTTAATGAGGGATTCGTGAGCGGCTGGGATGATCCTCGCATGCCTACTATCTCAGGTCTTCGCCGTCGTGGTTATACACCAGAATCCATCAGAAAATTTTGTGATTACATCGGAGTTGCCAAGAATAACTCTATCGTTGATGTGACCATACTGGAAAATCATGTACGGGAACATTTAAATGCGATTGCTCCCAGGGTCATGGTGGTTCTTAATCCCATAAAAGTGGTCATTGAGAACTATCCCGAAGGACAGGTTGAACAATTAAGCGCAGTAAATAATCCAGAGGACGAAAGTGCTGGCAGTCGAATCGTCCCCTTTAGCCGGGAACTGTACATTGACAGGGATGATTTTATGGAAGTCCCTGTGAAGAACTATTTTCGTCTCTCCCCTGGAAAAGAGGTCAGGCTGCGATATGGATACATCATTAAATGTGATTCTGTGGTTAAGAATGATATGGGTGAAATCGTTGAATTAAGATGTAGTTATGATCCTGATACGCTTGGGAAACAGCCTACAGATCGAAAGGTCAAAGGGGTGATTCACTGGGTTTCGGCAGAACAGGCACTGGAAGCTGAGATAAGGCTATACGATCGTCTTTTTCTAGCGGAGAATCCAGACAAGGTCGAAGAAGGGCAGGACTTCCGTTCCCATGTGAATCCTGAATCACTCCAGGTGATACAGCACGCAAAACTGGAACCCTCGCTGAAAGGTGCTCAGGCGGGTGAACGTTTTCAATTTGAGCGTATTGGGTATTTTCATGTTGATCAGGACTCCCAAGGTGATGATCTGGTGTTCAATCGGATTACTTCTCTGCGGGATACCTGGGCAAAGATCGCTAGCAGGTCCTGATAATATCGCAAGGTTTTCATACTATCTTAAGGTGCAGAGGATTATTTTCTGGGCAGAAAATCTGGAAAATACGGGGTTATTATGATTAAAAAGTTGATTTTTGTTGCCATCTTAGGTGTATTGGCGGGTAACCTGTTCTCTCAAGAGGTTTTGCCCTACTCCACTGATAAAATATTGATATTTATCGAACCTTTTGAGGACCAGGGCCCAGATCATAGCCAGTCTTGGCTAAATAAGGGCCTGCCGGGCTTTTTAAAGACATCCCTGAGTGAAACAGACAATGTGTATCCCTATCTCATTCCCGATTTCGATGCCAGTTTAATTGATCGCCCCCACAGATTGCAGGATATGATCTGGAAATCTGTTTTTAAGAGAGAGATCGATCCAGCCTATGAGAGCTACCTTATATTGGGAAGCTACTCCTATCTTGAAGGTCAAATCTCGATCCGTATGGAATTATTGTCATTAAAAAGCACCCGCAGGATCGCCAGATTTGAACAGACCCTTGGCTACACAAAACTGCTTAGCTGGAAAGAAGCCCTGGGGGACTGGATCCTCGCACAATTGAATCTGATCGATGAGCCAGGCATTTCCTACTCAGATGAGAAAACGCTAGACAATGGCGTAGCCCCGATGCCTGGCGTGCCCATAAAGGATCAGATGTACGAGATATTTAATCAGAAGCAGCGGAAGGAAACTGAAGATCTGCAGCGGAAGTATGAGCAGCAATCCATGATGAAACTGGGCACGCAGCTGGAGGCCCTGTGGCATGATATTGCCTATGATCCCTATTTGGCTGAGATCTTTGATATCCATACCCTGCGCTTACAGTATGAGCCGGATAGCGTCCTGGTGAACTTCAAGGTCAGTTACCGAATTAATCCCCGCATCCTGGATGAGATCGAGCATTTTAGTAGAACGCGTTCAGGCCATGTGGAGAAGACAGAATCTTTTGAAGAACACTCATTTATGGACCTGGGCTATATTGATGCTGATTTTACAAAACAGATCGCTGGTGGGGATTGGAGAATCGTACCCATTATTACCATGGGGATGGATTCATCTCCAGGGAAACGCGTGTTTTACCATTCATTCCCACGACCCATTGAATCACCGGGAGAGCATTATTATAACCAGGGGGAGTTCAAACAATTGTTGATGGCCATCCCCGGCGTTGATGCCCTGCGCATTTTTGCCCAGGAAGTACAGCAGGTTTACGAGTATTCAATTGTGGTTGGTTATGACGAGATCAAGCAATTAGATAAGATCCAGGTTAAGTTCGTTGCCGAAGAAGATTTGGCTAAAAAGCTCTAGAGCCAGAAAATTAGCCGCAGATTAGCACTGATAAACGCAGACTCAATGGAAACTCAAGCAATTCAATCTGTTCTTATCCATGCATATCAACGGCTGGAAAAACGATATAAGTAGACTAAGATGGACATCGCATATACATTTATAATAGCATTGATCACTGGAATCATCGGCTATTTTCTTGCCCGAAAAACAAGTCGACCCAAGGATCCAAAAGACCAGGAAGCGCTCACCCGATTGCAGGTTGAGAAGGACAATCTGAATGCACAACTGGAAAAGATGGAGATTGAGTTAAATCTATTACGCAAGGAAGCTCAGGATCTGCGCGAGAGTAATGCAACCATCAGCACACGACTGGAAGCATCAAGGGATCGACTGGAGGAGGAAAAAAAACGACTCCAGGAAATGAAGGAGCAACTCCAGGAAAGTTTTAAAAGTCTTTCACAGGATGTACTGCGGGAAAGCCAGAAAGAATTCCTTCGTCTCGCAGATGAAAAATTCCAGGATCAATCAAAACGGAATAAAGATCAGCTGGGTGAAAAAGAGCAATTGATCCAAAAATCGCTCGAAAATATGGATGGTCGTCTCAAGGATATTGTTCAGCGTTCCACAGAGCTCAAAACAGAGCTGGAAACATCCAAGGATGAGACAAAACGGCTCCGAACCACGACTGAGACTTTACAGACATTGCTGGCAAGTTCACAAAAACGTGGCCAGTGGGGTGAACGTTTGGTGGAAGATATTCTTCAATATGTCGGGCTTCAGGAAAATATTAATTATACAAAACAAACCACCATGGATGATGGGCAACGTCCTGACTATACATTCAAACTACCAAAGGAACTTGAGATCAACATGGATGTCAAATTCCCCCTGGCTCATTATGAGAATTATCTCGAGAGCAACGATGTACAGGTGCAGGATATTGAGAAAAAAGCCTTTCTTCAGGATGTCCGAAAACATTTGAATGCAATCAGCAGGAGAGAATACATCAACACCGCCAAGGGAACTGTGGATTATGCCATGATGTTTATTCCAAATGAATCTATCTATGGGTTCATTAATCAGGAAGATCCGGGTTTGATAGGGGAGGCGCTCAGCAAAAAAATCATGCTGTGTTCCCCCATAACCCTGTATGCCGTGCTTTCACTGTTAAATCAAGCGACCTCCAATTTCATGATGGAGCAAAAAGCCTCTGAGATCATGGTGGAAGTTGCCAATTTTCAGAAACAGTGGGATAATTTTTCAGATGTGATGACAAAAACAGAAACCCACTTACAGAGAGCCATCAATCAGTTTGAGACGTTGATCTCAACCCGGAGTAGGGCCCTTGAACGACCTGTTAATCGAATTCTCGAATTACAGAAGCAGACACTTCCTCCAGGCAAAAGTGGTCAATTGAGCCTTGAATCTGAAACGACGGAATAGCTAGACCTCATCCTAAGGTACCCCCGCATTATTGTCTGGTTGGAGTAACATCCAGACTAAAGTCTGAGATGGCCGAACTTAAATTAAATGCTATGAAGAAAGATCAGAAATTGCATCGAGAGAGACTTGTTTCTTGACTTTTCGAACTCGTACCACCAACCAGGTGATAGACGTGCTGCCAGCCACAAAAATTGCAATTATAGAGGCGTACCAAACCCATTGATAGGGCTTATCCAATACAACTGCGAAATAATAGGCCAGAGGTCCACTGACCAGAGCTACTCGGATGGCTGTAATGACCAGGGAGGGTATTCCGGTGCCCAGCCCCTGTAGCGCCCTACCTGAGATCATACCAATAGCAATCAACCAGTAAAAGGGGGCAAAGGTTCGAATGATGCTGACAGCGACCTCATTCACGATTGGATCATCGGTAAAAATTTTAAATGCGTACGGAGCGATAAAGTAAAAAACAAAGCCTGATCCTACTCCGATCATTATCCCATAACGAAGTCCATCCTTGATCACCCGGGTAATCAGGTCAAAGCGCTGTGCGCCGTAAAACATTCCCACCAGGGTAACGAGAGACCCGGCGATCGCCATGATTGGCAGAAAAAAGATTTGATCCAATCTACCGGCAATCTGGTATCCAGCAACCACATCAGATGAATAGTGAACCAGAATCCAGTTGAAAAGGGCGCCACCCATGGACATAATGATCATCGAGACTGAGGATGGGATACCGATTCTGAAAATATCTTTTATAAAGCGAAAATTATAGCTGAATACACGAAAGTCGAGTTGGAGTAATGTCAATTTCTTGAATAAAATGACACGTGAGTACATGATGACAGAGACGAGCATACTTGCCAGCGTCGCCCAGGCGGCTCCGGCAACACCCATATCAAAACCGAAGATCAGAATGGGATCCAAAATGATATTTACGATGGTGCTGATGATCTGGATCTTGACCGGCGTTTTTGTATCGCCCTCTCCACTAAAAATAGAGCGCAGAAAGATACCGGTTATCATGAATACGAATCCACCTGAGATAACGTGGAAATAAGCAAGAGCATCACCCATGAGGTGCTCCGGTGTCCCCAGCATCAGCAGAATATGCTTTCCGAAGATCAAGCCGATGGCGCTAAAAACTCCGCCGATGATCAAACCGATCAACAAACCGTGTTCGGCAACATTTTCGGCAGATTTATGGTCCTTGGATCCAATAAAGCGGGCGATGACAGCAGTAACGCCTGTTCCCAGTCCAAAACTAATTCCCATGGCCAGCCAGAACAAAGGCAGGTTAAAACCCAGAGCTGCAATAGCATTCACTGAGATGCGGGCCACGAATAACATGTCAACAATGCTATACAAGGTCTGGACTGCCATACCCATCATTACTGGCAAGCCCAGGGTCCAGATCGCCTTGCGAGGATTGCTTAAAAATGATTCAAGACGGGAGTGCTTCGAATTTGCGGCAGCTTTTTCCATGCGATCTAAATAATCAGTTAATTGATTGGGTGCAAATGATTGTTTGGATCAGTTAAAAATTCTGCAAGTTTGTGCCGTGAAGTCTTCATCTCTCCTTTAAAAAAATCAGAGGGTAGGTGGAAAAATGAAATCGGGATCATGTATCCAGGGAGTGATTTTTTAAGTTGATCTAGAATTGTCTGGGCCATAAAGCAAGATTTTTCAAGCTTGAGATAGGCCACAGGTCGGTATCCGAATTCAGGATCAATTTTTGGTAAAACGATGGCTTGAATGATACCGGGAATTTTTAATAATGCCATTTCAATGTATTCAGGCTGAATATTCTCACCGCCTGAGATGAATTGGTTGTCCATGCGTCCGGTGATGGTCACTGATCCATCGATGTCCAGGTAACCAACATCGCCTGTGTGAAACCAGCCCTGTGAGTCTCGAAAATTACTAATCTCCGTACCTTCTCTATATCCCATCGCCAGCGTGTCACCTTTTACTAATATCTCACCTTCATGAGAGATGAGTAATTCTCCACCTGACAGGACTTGTCCTGAACTTTTTAAAGCCGATGATCGATTCCCGGGAGACGTAGTACAAATCTGAGAGGCCATTTCAGTGGACCCATAGCTGGTATGAATTGGCAATTTCTTTTGCAGAGAAGCTTCAATCAAGGATGAAGGGATGGAACTCCCCCCGAGCAGAATAGCTTTCATCCCGGCGAGCACTTTGTCAGCTTCCGATTCATCAAGTAATCGCTGAAGCTGGATTGTGACGAGAGACATGTGGCTGACTTGAAATTTTGAAATTGCATCGATCAGTTTTTCATCCGCAGAAGGAATTGCAATACTTGCTCCGCTAAGGGCTGTCCGGAAAAGGATTGAAAGACCACCCACATGATAGAGGGGTAGAGTTAGCAGCCACCTGTCACCAGGTTTTAATGGAATATTCTGGTTTGATCCCATGGCACTTGCCACATGATTTGCTAGAGAATGCTGGACGATCTTCACATCTCCTGAAGACCCGGAGGTCATGAGAAGACTTATCGCTTTGAAAGGATCGAATTCGTTCTGCTCAATCACGCTCGTGCCGGAACCCGTTAAAAGTTTATTAAAGGATATGGTCAGGTCTGGATCAAGATCACGATTTGAGATGATCAATTTAGCCTGTACATCATGAATGATGTTTTGAAGGGTTGCCACGGGAAATCTGGTGTTGACTGGAAAAGCGATGAATCCACCCAGGGAACATGCCCAGAAGGAAAAAATGGTCTCTTGAGGCTGAAGCATGTCCAGCACGACAATATCTCCTGTTCTCAACCCCTGTTCTGTAAGCCATGCCAGGATTTTGCTAGCGGATTGAAATAGTTGATCGTAGTTCAGTGATTGTCCTTCAATAATCAGGGCCGATTGGTCCGGACACTGAGTGGCTGCATTAAAGAGGGGATGCTCCATGGATTCACCACTATTCATAAATTAATTCACACTGGTTGAAGTCCAGATCATCTCTTCCCAAGGTCTCGATCTCCATTCGGCCATTTCGGGCAAGCTGGGATTTTTTGCTGATTCTCTTCTTGAACACGGAGCCTGTATCCAAACCTGCTGCCACATTACCCCCACTTATCGCACCAGCCAGTTGAGACAGGATGGATAAGCCGAGATCGGTCTCATAACTGGAAGAGATCACCGTTGAGATAAGATGATCCTTTGCCTGCTGCACCAGGGACAAGAGACGCGGGATGCAGGCAATGAGTGTTGGTTTCAGGATCAGAGTATTTAACCCTGTATAGGTGTTGAATGAAATACTAGGATCGAGAATGTGATGCAGGGTCTCATCAAGGGCAAAATGTATCCCACAGCCGTTGTGAAAGTGGGGGAGGTCTCGCGGGTTTTGGAGCGGTTCCTCAATATACTCAATCTGCTCACTTGTCACCTGTCTGCCGAAATTGATTGCTGTTTCCAGGTCCCAGGAGCGATTTGCATCCAGGCGCAGTTTTACATCAGGGCCAATAGACTGTCTGATATTTTTTATCCCAATGGCTTCCAATTCAGGATTGATGCGCCCCACTTTGATCTTCAGTGTCTGAAACCCTTCAGCCACCAATCTTTCGGCTTCAGGCACCCATTCTGACAGATTCTTATTGATCAATCCATTGAGGGGAATATCCAGGCTTGATTCACCATACAAAAATTCACCCAGTGTTACCTGATTTGCCTTTGCAAACAACGATAAGAGGGCTGTTTCAACACCAAAACTAGCCAGTGATGGGGCTTCGAATTTTATATCCCTGCAGGTTCTTAAAAGAAAACGATCCACAAAATCATCGGAGCCCACGATGCGATCCAAGAGTGTCTGGGTTTTGTACGTCGCAGCTTCCAATGATTCGTGGCTGTATCCAGGCAAGGGACTTATCTCACTGAGGCCACTATTTCCCCTTTCGTCAGTGATCTCAAGAATTAACCCCTCCCGTTGATCCAGGTTGAACTGTTTCAGCCTGAGTGGTTCATTCAGTGCCAATCTATAGCGATATAGTTTTGCCGAGACAATATTCCTTGAAGTGTCAACAAATTCAGGTGAAATGGATCGACCGAACAAAACTTCAGGAATCGGAGGCATATCTTTCTATACAATCCATGAAATGATAAAAATAATGGTAAAGATTGCTTGAAGTTTCGAGGTCATTTTTAACACGCTGAGTAGTTCCTCAGCCCGGCTAAAGTTATTAGTAGTTCGAACGGCATGCAGGGCCATCAAAGTAGTAAAAGCAGTTATCGCAACCAGACCATGTTCCGGTTCCAGGACAAGATATATCAGGGGACTCAAAGTTGCCGCCAATATTGAGAAACTATACTCATAGATCCCAAAATCTTTGCCGAAAATTGCGATCAGTGTATGCTTTCCTACTTTTCTGTCTTCTTCATAATCCCGAAGATTATTGATGGATAATAATGCCATGGAGAAGAACCCGGCTGCAGATCCTGCGATGATCGAAGCAGAACTCCAATGCCCGGTTTGGACGAAAGTAGTTGTTGCACTGGCGACGGGTCCAAAGAATAGGAATGCAGGCAATTCTGCCAGACCATGGTAGGCCAGTGGGTAAGGTCCCCCCGTGTATATCACCCCAAGAAGCAGCGAAAATAATCCGATGATTACTATGGGCCAGCCCCCTAAATAGACCAGATAGATACCAAGCAAAAAGGCCATTCCAAAGCTGACCAAGAACCCCGTACGAACCGTTCCAGGTGAAATAAGTCCTGCCTGAGTAACCCGTTGTGGACCTACACGGGAAACAGTATCTGCCCCTTTTTTGAAGTCAAAGAAATCATTCGCCAGATTGGTGCCGATCTGGATAAAAATGCCGCCCAGTAACGCAGAAACTGCTGCTGTCCAATGGATTCCCCCTTCACTATGTGCGATCACAGTCCCCATTAATACAGGTGAGATGGAAACACCAAGAGTCCAGGGTCTTGCCGCCTGAATCCAGAGCTTTAGATTAGGACAAGTCATGCTAGCTAGGGACGCCAGGGATATTTTCTAAAGTCCGGCTTGCGCTTTTCATTATAGGCATTTCGACCTTCCTGTGCCTCTTCTGACATATAATAAAGCAGGGTTGCATTCCCAGCGAGCTCCTGTAAACCCGTCTGTCCATCGACATCGGCATTGAAAGCTGATTTTAATAAACGAATGGACAGCGGAGAATGTTCAAGAATCTTCTGAGCCCAGGCAACGGTTTCAGTCTCAAGGTCTTCAAGGGGTACCACTTTGTTGACCAAACCCATGTCCAATGCCTCCTGAGCAGAATATTGCTTACAGAGATACCATATTTCCCGGGCTTTCTTCTGACCAACGATACGCGCCATGTAACTGGAACCATACCCACCATCAAATGATCCCACTTTTGGTCCTGTTTGGCCAAATATGGCATTCTCAGCGGCGATCGTCAGATCACACACCAGATGAAGGACATGACCACCACCGATAGAGTAACCAGCCACCATGGCAATCACCGGTTTGGGCAACGTTCGAATCTGCCTCTGAAAATCCAACACATTGAGACGATGGACGCCACTCTGATCTTTATATCCTGCATCACCTCGGATAGATTGATCTCCACCAGAACAAAATGCTTTTTCACCTTCCCCAGTTAGAATGACGACCCCAATCTCAGGATCTTCGCGTGCATCTTCAAGCGCTTTAGACATTTCCATGACCGTCAGAGGTCTAAAAGCATTGCGTTTTTCTGGTCTGTTGATGGTTATTTTAGCAATACCAGAGAATTTATGATAGTAAATATCCGTGAATTCGCCAGCAGATGCCCACTTTATTATTTCCACTTTAATCTCCTTTAATTACACGTCGTAGAAAATGTCTTATGAGATCAGTCGTCTCCAAAGGTTTTTCCAGATGGAGCGCATGATCGGCATCGATGATGACGTGGTGTTCAGCATTTGGCAATTCCCCTGCCATTTCCTGGTTGAGCGCACAGTATTTTTGATCTGCTTCGCCAGTGAGCAGTAACACAGGGAGTTCAATCTTTGATAGTTCACCCCAGAGCGATGGCAAAGCACCATTCCCCAACAATTCCAGGGAACGTCCGAGTTGAACAGGGTCATTTTGAGCCCGTGAGTGGATGAGCGCTTCTAAAAGTGGCCTGTCCTTTCCGATATGTTGGAATAGAGGCATGGCATACCATTCTCTTAAAAATCTCTCTAACCCCTGGCTCCTCAATTTAGTCATTAACTCTCTGTCTGCAGCCATTCGCTTTATACGCTCAGATTCACTTTTTAGACCTGGAGCGGAGGAAATCCCCACGATTGCAGTGATTTGATCAGTACAGCAACGTTGGAGATGAAACGCAAGACGCCCACCCATGGAGTAACCGACAGGAATGAAGGTGTCAAACCCAGCAGCACTAAGTTGACTGCATAGGTCATTGAGTAGATCTTCATAATGACTACCCTCCTCGATGCTGGCATTTCCATGACCGGGTAAATCAACAAGGATATTGCAGTAATCAGAAAAACCCTCGGTTACAAAATTTTGCCAATCGTGTGAGGAGCCCATAAATCCGTGTAACCACAATAGGGGAAAGCTGCTCACCTTACCGGCAAAATTCAAATTCCAGCTTGGATTGTGATGTTCAGGATTCACGAATAGCTTGAAATATTTTTTTGTGGAATTTATGATTCTCATAACGGTCTGTACGTACTTCAATAATCGTGGCGTTCCCCTTTTGGCAGGCCTGATCATAATCAAACCGGAATTCACTTAGATTTTTGGGAAGGGCATAATCAAGCTGAAACATTTCCGCGGCATGCTCGAATGTCCTGCCATGGGGAGTCCCAAAGTAGTTCTCAAAAACATCTTTTTCTGCCTCAACAGGTAAAAAGTTGAAGATTCCACCCCCATCATTATTGATTAGAATAATCACAAGTGACTGGGAAATATTTTTAATTAACGAAAGGGAATTCAAATCATGAAGTGCTGATAAATCACCCAGAAGGAGGGTAAGGGGTTTTTCGGACCCATCAGCGTAACCGGCTGCAGTGGCAATCAGCCCATCTATTCCACTTGCCCCCCGATTGGCGATGATTGTCCTCCCTTGTCCTCGAGCCTGGCCAAACATTTCCATTTCTCGAATGGGCATACTATTGGCTACCATCAAGGTGTGCTCAATCGGGATGCGCTTGGAAAGCTCGTAACTAATAACAGCTTCCATTAATTCATTCTGCTCTGACAGATGGGAATCAAGAAAGCTGGAGAGTCCGGATTCAGTTCTTTGCCAATCCTGCAACCAGGTGATCCGATCCTTTGAATTCAGTGCCGTGGCTGAATCAGCAAACTCGTGGTTTGACTCTATATTTGATTGGGTCAATGCTCGTTCAATCGAAGTGATAAACGCCTCAATTTTTGTTTGTAAGGCTATTTTAACCTGATGATTCTGGTCAATACGCTCCGGCGTCTGTTTGACGGAGATGTAATAGATCTTCGGATCATTGAGGTAATTGAGTAATCGCTTAGATGTGAATGCTGACCCGAAATGGATCACCATCTCCGGCTTTTGATCAGAAAAAGTATCGTTGAGAAGTGCCAGGTCGAAATGATTGATAATGTTGGGGTCAATTTGAAGTCTTAGCTTCGATTGAATATCTGCAAACACCGGCCAGTTTAAATGGCGAGCAAATTCAACGATTGATTGTGCTTCTTCATATTGAACCGCTCGTCCAACCACCAGCACGCCCTTTACCGAGGACAAAATCTTTTGCACTACCAATGAGGTTTGGTTAATTGAAATCTTTGAAACACCCTCCTTGCTAAGCGTAAGTACCGTGGGGAGCTTTTGAGGATCAATTTGGCCGACGGTCGAT
This sequence comes from Fidelibacterota bacterium, assembly GCA_021734325.1. GTDB lineage: Bacteria > Fidelibacterota > UBA8477 > UBA8477 > JABMPR01 > JABMPR01. The sequence goes on from JAIPJF010000012.1 coordinate 12,541, forward strand.
TCTGATTCAGGTAGTAGGGGCTCACGAAATTGGCAATTCAGATGGGCTGGTCCAGGCTGGACTCCCGAAGCTGCTTCATGGATCTCCTGGACGATTTTTACTAATTGCTCAGGAGTAGAATTTTCCTCAGGTGGAGGCAGATTTTTAAACAAACGTGGATATCTGCCATAAATATTCTCCTGGAATATGGATTGATTGGCACCGACATCAATAAGTTCAGGTGGACGGTCAGCACTGAGGATGATCAATGGGATATTATCCATGGAAGCCTCTACGACTGCAGGGAAATAATTTGCTACTGCAGTTCCAGACGTACAGATCAACACAACAGGCTTTTTGCTTGCCTTTGCTTGACCCAGAGCGAAATAGGCAGCACCCCGTTCATCAAAGTGGATGCTGGTTTTGGCTTGCTGGTTACGTGCAGCAGCGACAGTCAAGGGTGTGGATCGTGAGCCTGGAGAAATAACAAAGCGATTCGAACCAAGCTGTACAAGCTTGGCGATGATCAATTCACTCGCTGCCAGATTATGGATCATTGTCCTCAATCTAAGCTATATGCCCATATTGAGCAATGGGGAACCGCTTCTGGGATCGATTGGAGAGGACCATGATTTTGAAATATTTAGTGAGAGAATGGAGATTAAAGATCAAGCGCTTTGAGGAATTTACTGATCTTATCTTCAATCTCCTGCCATTCCTCAGCGGGATATGATCCCTTTACTATACCAGCCCCGGAATAGAGACAGACTTGCTCCTTTTGGATCAGGGCTGAACGAATCGCCACGACGAATTCTGTATGATCAAAACCTACAAAACCAATGGGAGCTGCATACCAACCCCGTTTGAATGGTTCAAGCCTATCGATTGCCTTGAGGGCAATATCCGTTGGAAACCCACCTAACGCCGGTGTGGGGTGAAGATCCATAATTAAATCTGCATCACTGGTCTCCTGGTCCAATTCACCGACAAAATGCTTGCATAAATGCTGGACATGCGACAGTCGGGTGATCTGCGTATTTTCATCGACTTGAACATGATGGCAGTGCATATCAAGTACACTGGCAATTGCATCAACGACAATGCTATGTTCTCTGATCTCCTTATCTGAGCTCAGGAGGTCTTTTGCATAGCGCTCATCATCGTAGGTCGTTTTACCTCTTGGTCTTGTGCCGGCTATGGCTTCAGTGTGAATCGTCCGCCCCTTCCGTCTGAATAATCTTTCAGGGGTAGCCCCCAGAAAAGCATGATCTTCATCTGGTTGGAAATAAAAATTGAAGGTTTCCTCAGACATTCTGCGTAGACGGAGGAGATAGGCAGTGGGATTCACTGGATCGTTAAAGGTCAAAATCGCTTTTCTGGCCAGCACGACCTTCTCATATTTTCCGGCATCCATTTCACTGAGCGCTTGCAGAATGGATTTGTCCCAATCCTGTCTATCGGGGATATCAAGGCGGTGGAGTACTGTCCGTTCTCCCCAATCACTGAGTGTGATCTCAAATTGAACCTCATTCAATTTCTCAATCAGTTCGTCGACAAGATTCTCCTCGTTTGGTCGAAAGTGATAATTGGAAGCTAAAAATGTCCCCGCAGGAGATCGGTGGAGTTCAAATTGAGGGATAATGAATCGATAGGACCCAAAACTTTCCCATCCCTTCTCAGCAGGGGCTCCCTTGTTGAACTGAAAGCCACCGTAATAACGCAGATCTGGATATTGAGGGTCCAGAAAGGTCTGCAATTGATTGAATATCTTATGAAGGTCGGGAATGTCCTGCCCCGATATTTCATGGGCGATGCCGATACCGGCCATTTTGAATTCCTGATTCCGATTGGCCCAATATGTTTTGGTCGAGCTGTATTGACAAGCGAGCCATTGCATCGCGGCAATATCCTCTACTTCAATCTGACAGCGAATGATCCGTTCTTCCTGTGAACCCTGCAGCTTTTTGCATGAGCTCAGGAGTAGATCAGTCAGGCGCTGTTTTGCCGTTGAAAGTGCTAATTGGTCCATACTTGCAAGCAGTGATTTCAGATTAGATGGTTGGGATAATTTGGAACAACTTTAGATACTTGATCTAGCATAGCGACTATTTACTGTAAAGCGGTATGGTGGGCAAACAATTTCTTCTCGTCTGATTGACCTGACCAGACATAAGCCTGGAAGTCATACAACTCAAACGCTTATCGACTCAAAAACTCACCAACTCGTCGGCTCTGTATCCAGCAACCCTTGTTTCGCCATAATCAGCGATTAAATTCAGCCTCTCAAAGGAGGAGAAGCTTGGCTCAAAAAATGATTACCAATGTTAGTATTGCCAATATTTATAAAGAAGCTAAATATGGATCTGAAACCATATCCCAAACCTATATGGCTGAAAATCTCGAGGTGCTGAGTAAGCAAGGAGAATGGCTTTTTGTACGACAGGAAGATGGTTATGAGGGCTGGGTGACACGTGGCTCGGTGGTGGAGAAACCCGCAAATTGGGAGAACTATGATTTCTTTTATCCAAACAACCCTGTTGCGTGGATTTATCAGGATCCTGAAAGGCAATCATCTACGGTTCGTGATATAACCATTTTATCTGGATTGCCCGTGCTCGAACGCAAAGACGGATGGGTTAGGGTGCTTTTGCCAGACTCTACACAGGGATGGGTCGAAGACAATCCTCGCCATCCAGTAAATAGTGTTGAGGTGGAGGCTTTAATCAACACCGCATTTCGTTTCCTGGGTATTCAGTATTCTTGGGGCGGCAAATCTCCCAAAGGATTTGATTGTTCAGGTTTCACTCAGACCTGTTTTCGCCTGAACGGGAAACAACTTCCCCGTGATGCCTATTTACAAGCAGACCTTGGGGTCCAGTTGAGCAATGATTTTGATTCCTGGCAAGCAGGTGACTTGATCTATTTTTCTGAGCATAAGGAAAGGATCACCCATGTGGGGATATCATTAGGCGGAGGGGATTTCATTCATTCTTCAGGGTTTGTCAAAATCAATAGCATGAATCCAGCTCACGCAGAACTATTTGATGAAAAGTATTCAAAAATATTTGCCAAAACCATGCGACTTTTATAATCAAAGATTGAACAATTGATGAACACGATCAAAAAAAATACAAAACCAACATTATTATCGGGCATCCAACCTTCAGGCAACCTTGCCCTTGGCAATTATATCGGGGCAATGCGAAATTGGGTGAGTCTTCAAAAGGATTACAATGGGATATTTATTGTCGTTGACATGCATGCCATCACAGTGAAGCAGGAACCTGCTCAACTGAGGAAGCGCTGTCTTTCTTTTGCTGCCCAGTATCTTGCTGCTGGAATTGACCCACAAGAGAATATTATATTTATGCAATCGCATGTCCCCCAGCACGCAGAGCTGGCTTGGGTACTGAATTGTTATACTTATCTGGGTGAACTCAATCGAATGACCCAATTCAAAGATAAGTCCAAAAGACATAATGATAATATCAATGCAGGCCTTTATACCTATCCTGCTCTCATGGCCGCAGATATTCTGCTCTATCAAACTGACCTGGTTCCGGTTGGCGCGGATCAAAAGCAGCATCTGGAACTAACCCGGGATCTTGCCATGCGATTTAATAATGCATTTAGTCCGACCTTCAAGGTTCCAGAGCCCTTCATCCCAAAAGAAGGGGCACGTATCATGAGCCTCCAGGAACCAGAAAAGAAGATGTCAAAATCGGATAGTAATGAGAATAACTATATTGCTCTGTTGGATCCCCCTGATGTGCTTGTCCGGAAAATTAAACGCGCAGTAACTGATTCAGGGCGAGAAATCACCCCTGACTCCATGAAAAATCCGGGAACCGGAAATTTACTGACCCTTTTTGCAGTCCTGTCTGAATTGACCCCCAAACAGACTATCCAGAGATTTGAAGGAAAACAATACAGCGAGCTAAAAGATGAGCTGGCAGATGCGTTGATCGCTTTCCTTGAGCCTTTTCAAAAGAGATATGACAAAATATTGAGTGAAAAAGACTATTTGACAAACATTTTAGAGGAAGGTGCTGAAAAAGCACAATATATCGCAAGAAAAACGTTGAGTAAAGTCTATCGCAAGATAGGATTTGTAGCTCCGGGGCGATCTTGATCAATGGATAAACCGCTGCGCGTAGATCTGGAAATGTTTGAAGGTCCATTGGACCTTTTGCTCTTTTTGATCAAGCGTGATGAGCTGAATATATACGATATTCCCATCGCGAAGATCACAAGGGATTTTCTCGTCTATGTTGGAATGGCAAAGGAATTAAAGCTTCATTCAGCTGGTGATTTTGTGTTGATGGCTGCGACTTTGATGAAGATTAAGGCCCGGATGCTGCTGCCACAGGATCCCGATGGCGACGAAGAGATTGAAGATCCCAGAACTGAGCTTATAAATATGCTGCTGGAATATAAGCGTTACAAAGAGGCTGCAGTGACCTTTGAGGAGCTTGAACGCTCTGAACGCCCCCATTATTATCACATTCCTGCCCCCTGGACAGCAGAAGAAGAGGATCAGACAGCAATACTGGAAGATGTGAAACTTTATGACATCATGCTGACCTTCCAATATCTGCTAAAGAATTATGAGGAACCTTTAACGCATCATGTTGCAGTTGAAGAGGTGACTTTAAGTGAACAGGCTGGTTACTTAAGTAGTCTGCTTCAGACGAAAGGGAAAATCAGTTTCCTGAACCTATTGGAACGGTTTGAATCACGTTTGATTGTGGTTGTTACTTTCCTGGCCATTCTTGAGATGTTACGTTCAAGGCAGGTTAAGGTGAAGCAATCAAAATTATTTGACGATCTACTTATAAGTCGAGGTGCTGAATTTGGGAATCGCTGATCTAAAGCAAATTGTTGAAGCTTTGTTAATTGCCAGTCCGGAACCTTTGACCGATGCAAGATTCAGAGCCTGTTTAAAGGATGAAGCTACAAACATACCTCTTGCGGATATTATCTCTGAGCTTGAAACGGATTACACCAAATCCCGGCGTGCATTCGAGATAAAGAAGGTTGCCAGTGGATTTCAAATTGTCACCAAGTCAGAATTTGAGCCATATATAAAAGGTTTATTCTCCAAAGCGGGTAAATTGCGATTGTCCCAGGCAGCCCTTGAGACCCTGGCTATCGTCAGTTATCGTCAGCCAGTAACAAAAAATGATATCGAAGCCATACGCGGGGTAAGCTCAGACTCATCCCTGCGGACCTTGTTGGATCGAAAATTACTTGAGATAAGGGGCAGGGATGAAGGACCGGGAAGAGCCTTATTGTATCGGACCAGTACTGAATTTCTGCAGTATTTTGGTCTGAATACAGTAAAAGATCTGCCAAAATTGCGCGAGGTCGAAGATATCTTGAGTGAGGAACAGGACGAACTCCTATAACGCTCGAATGCTTTGTAGCACCACGTGCACGGTAGCACATGACAATGCCTGAAAAATCAGAGGATCTCATCCGTTTTAACCGATTCCTGGCAAAAGCCGGGATAGGATCTCGACGCATTTGTGATGACCTGATCCAAAGAGGTTTGATCACATTAAATGGTCAAATTGAGATGAACCCGGCTACTCAGATCAATATCAGAACAGATCAGGTCATCTTTCAAGGGAAAGAGATAAAACTTGAATCAAGCCATAGCTACTATCTATTAAATAAACCGGGTCAGGTTATCACCACGACCAGCGATCCCTATGGCAGAGCTACCATCATTGATCTCGTCCCTTCGAGGGAGCGATTGTATCCGGTAGGTCGTCTCGACTATGACACCACAGGAGCAATTCTCTTAACGAATGATGGCGACCTGGCCTATCGTCTAACCCACCCGAAATTTCAAATTCAAAAGATCTATTCAGTCCGCGTTCTTGGCCAGGTGAGTCAAAGCGACCTGGACCAGATACCTCTTGGCATAAATATTGAAGCTAAGACTCCTGCAATTGCTGAAATCCTCAATGTTACATTCACAGATAGATATACAGAGCTGAGAATGGTGTTACGAGAGGGTAGAAAAAGAGAGATCAAGCGGATATTTATGGCTCTTGGGCATAAAGTGGTTCGCTTACATAGAGAGCAATTCGCTTTTTTGAGAGTTGATGACCTTCCGACGGGAAAATTCCGTGAATTGTCATCTGAAGAGGTCAAAAATTTAAAGGAATTGGCAGATGGATATCAGGGGTAAGCGGGTAATGATATTTGGGGGATGGGGACTGGTTGGTCAGGCTATCGCCAAACAATTGCTTGAAGAACAACCTTCAGAAATGATTGTGACATCTTTGCGGAAAAATGAAGCCGACGAGATAAAAACTATTCTGGAAGCCCACCCACTCAATAGCGGAACGCGTATCATCTCAGTGTATGGAGATCTCTTTGTGCGGGAGGCATTATCAAATATGTCCAAAGCGGATATCTACACAAAATCTGAGCAAGTGAAATTGATGATCCACGACATATATGATGATCTGGGACCAGATATTATTCACAATTCAAAATTGTTTCAGGTTATGGATAAGCATAAACCTCAAATTCTCATTGACTGCATCAATACAGCTACCGCTTTTGCCTATCAGAATGTCTATCAGATCGTGGCTGAGTTGAGGGCCGAAATAGAGGAGATCAGGGCTGGAAAAACAGCTGATGATAAACTTATTGATACCGTCGAAAGGATCATATCAACTCTCTACATTCCTCAGCTTATTCGTCATATCCAGATACTCATTGAGAGTATGCGTCAGGCTGAAACAAAACTTTATTTAAAGGTCGGGACCAGCGGGACCGGAGGAATGGGTTTTAATATTCCCTACACCCATTCCGAGGACAAACCTTCCAAAATGTTGATGAGCAAATCATCGCTTGCTGGAGCTCATACCATGCTGCTCTGGCTGCTGGGAAGAACACCACAGGCACCCATCGTGAAAGAGATCAAACCGACAGCAGCCATCGCCTGGAAGAAGATCGGGTTTGGAAAGGTCGTCAGAAAGGGAAGTCACATTCCCCTGTATGATAGCCTTCCGGATGCAAATACGGTGCTTGGAGCAGAATTGGTGAAGAATCCAGAAGCCAACTGGAAGCGCCTTGGGAATGACTTCCTGGAGTCTGTCTATATAGATGCAGGTGAAAATGGATATTTTTCAGCCGGCGAATTTTCCGTCCTCACAGGGGAGGGACAAATGGAATTTGTCACACCCGAAGAGATCGCTGATTTAACCCTGTTGGAGATCAAGGGCGGCAACACAGGAAATGATATAATCTCAAGTTTGGATAGTTCGGTCCTGTTGCCTTCCTATCGAGCTGGTTTAATTCGCAAAGATGCCATCGAACAGATGGAAACCCTGGAGAAACAGACCGGAAAGGATAGTGTGGCATTTGAATTATTGGGGCCGCCCCGTCTGACAAAGCTGTTGTATGAGGTTTACATCCTGAAGCGATTGAAGGGGAATATCAATGCCGTGCTGGAAGCAGATCCTGAAGAATTAAGTACTTTGATGGAAAATGAGATATTGGGGAATCAGGAGCTTCGCTCAACCATTCTTTCAGTGGGTACCCCAATCCTTTTGAAGAATGGTCTAACTTTTTTAAGGGGGCCAGAGATTTCTGTACCCAATTTTGAAGGTCGGACCGTACTTGAGGTAAACCACGGCAATGTTGAAAAATGGACCAACACGGGCTGGTTGGATCTCCGCGCTTCCAATGTCAAAAAATGGCAGGAGAGATTGAGCGCATTAAGTGCCGATATGTCAAAAGAGACAAAGCAGGATTTCTCTTCCTATTACTTCAGGAATCGCAGATTCTTGGGTGGTACCCAGCGGATGGACATTGGTATCATCGTCAATTGGGTACTTGAGTACGAGGACAAGGGATATCGCATTAAATAGTATTCTGGATTGCATTGACATCCATTGGTATCTCTTCATTGCTGTTCATTTTAGAGCAGGGGGCATTCTTAGTGTCTCATCCCGTATTAATTTCAATCATTTAGCTGGACTATTCTAGGTTGTATCCGCATTTGTTGTCTTCTATATTGCGCCGCTTTGGAAGGACTGAATAATGAACTTATGCTCAGTAAAGGGCTATTTGAAATATGATTATTGCCATTGATGGTCCCGCAGCATCAGGTAAAAGCTCCACTGCAAGTGGCGTGGCTAAAGTATTAGGCTTTCGCCATATTGATACTGGTGCGATGTACAGGGCCATTACCTTGAAAATAATCAAGGAAAAAATTGATATCTCACGTGAAGATGAGCTTCGGGAAATGCTGGAGAATTTTGATCTTAGGGTTGATTTTCCCAACAATATTCAGGAGCTATATCTTGATGGAAATCTCCTGGGGCAGGAAATCAGATCACCTGAAGTAACTGATCTGGTGGCAGATGTAAGTGCTCTACCCGCGGTTCGGGGGTTTCTTCTCGAAATCCAGCGGGATGTTGCAAGGTCCCATGATGTTGTTCTTGAGGGTCGTGATATTGGAACAGTCGTTTTTCCTGATGCAGAGATAAAAATATATATGACTGCAGATGCCAGGGTGCGAGCAGTACGCCGCCAAAAGGATTACACTGAGCAGGGAATAGAAAAATCCCTTGATGAGCTGGAAGCGGAAATTCTGGCAAGAGATGAGCACAACGCCAAGCGAAAACTAGCCCCAATGAAGGCTGCTGCTGATGCAATTTTTCTCGATACAACAAAAATTGATATCGATGATCAAATAAAATTTATTGTCTCCAAGGTGGAGGCAGCTAAGACAAACGGAGGAAACTTAATGACCAAGAAACAAGAGCAGGATGTAGAAGTCGAAGCAGTTGAAGAATCGGCTGAAGCATCTGTTGAATCCCAAGACGCCGTCGAGACGACGCCCGCCGAGGAAAGTGCTGAAACAGCTGTAAAAGAAATCGCAGAAGTTGAAGCAAAAGAAGAAGTAAAAGAAGCTCCTGAACTCGCAGAAGCAGAAGCGGTATCTGAAGAAGAAACTGTCGCTGAAGTCGTTGAGGAGGCAGAGTCACCAGAAACAGCTGAAGCGTCACCAGAAATTGCTTCTGAGGAGGCGCCTCTTGTCGAGAGTAATGAAGCACCACCTGCTCCTGAAATTGAAGAAGCGCCGTATGAAGTAAAAGATGTTTCCAGTGGAAAACGATCCATGATGAATGATCTTTTTGCGAATATCAAGACCATGAAAAAAAATGATCTTCCGGAAGAACAGGAAATATCAAGCAAAGAATCTGTGGCCTACCAGGAACTTCTCGATCATGCAGTTGTTGATCTTGACCAGCAATCTATCGTGAAGGGCCGCATCATCTCAGTGAATGACCGTGATGTTATGGTTGACTTTGGATTTAAATCTGAAGGTATCGTACCTCGCCATGAATTTGATGAGGGTGAAACCCCAGTAGTTGGTGCAAGTATTGATTTATTCCTTGAGAGAATTGAGGATAAACTTGGCCAGGCTGTGTTATCCAAACGCAAGGCTGAATTCATGCTTGTTTGGGATAATGTTAAGCAAAAATATGCAGACGACGAAACCGTTGAGGGTACAATCTCTCGTCGTATTAAAGGTGGAATGGTCGTTAACATCCTCGGTGTTGATGCCTTCCTGCCTGGATCTCAACTGGATGTTCGTCCGATTAGAGATTTTGATGCGTATGTTGGTAAATCATTTGAATTCAAGATCGTTAAGGTTAATGAATTTCGTAAAAATATAGTGGTATCCCGTAAAGAATTACTGGAGGAAAGTCTCAAAGAGCAACGCGGAAAATTACTGGATGAGATCGAAGTAGGTCAGATTCTTGAGGGTCGAGTTAAAAACATCACAGATTTTGGTGTTTTCGTGGACCTGGGTGGAATTGATGGTCTGCTCCACATTACCGATCTTTCATGGGGACGCGTCAATCATCCCTCAGAAGTTGTCAGTTTGGACGAGGATATTATGGTCAAGGTTATTGATTATGATACAACCAAACAACGCGTATCTCTTGGTCTCAAACAGCTCAAACCCCATCCATGGGAAAGTGTGATCGAGAAATATCCTGAAGGATCTCACGTGAGTGGTAAAGTCGTCAGTTTGGCAAATTATGGTGCCTTTATTGAGCTTACCGCCGGTGTCGAAGGTCTGGTTCATATCTCCGAGATTTCCTGGACCCAGCATATCAAACATCCTTCCGATGTTTTTACTGTTGGTGATGAAATCGATGCGATTGTCCTTTCCGTGGACGCTGAGAATCACAAGATCTCGTTGGGTGTCAAGCAACTACAGGCAGATCCATGGACGACAATCGAAGAGAAGTATCTGGTTGGCTCAGTTCACGAAGGAACAGTTCGCAATCTGGCTCAATTCGGCGCTTTCATTGAGCTTGAAGAGGGTATTGATGGTTTGGTGCATATCTCAGATTTGTCCTGGACCAGCAAAATTCGTCATCCCAAAGAGATCGTCAACCGCGGTGACAAAATTCAAGTTAAGATTCTTGATATTTCACAAAGTGAGCGCAAAATATCTCTTGGGATCAAACAGGCACAGGAAAATCCATGGCCCGAACTGAAGGATCGCTTTACGATCAACTCAACCCATAAAGGAACCGTGATAAAACTGCTTGAAAAGGGAGTTATTCTTGGTTTCCCCGAAACTGATGTTGAGGGAATCATCCTGCTTGGGAGTTTTAAGAAAAATGAGCGTAAGGATATTCTTGATCAGTTTGAAGTAGGTACTGAGCTCGAAGTAAAAGTGATTGAGGTTGATGCTGCTGAGAAGAAAGTAGTCGTTAGTCATGAATCCGCCATTAAAGACAAAGAACGGGCTGAGATCGATGAGTTTATGCGTGGACAGGGACAGGGCAACGATAAGCTAGAGATTCCTGATGCAATCGTCAGCCAAATTCGTGAAGCCGAAAAAGCTTCCAAAGAAAAAGCTGAAGAAAAACCCTTAAAAAAAGCAGCTGCCAAGAAGAAGGTAGATTCTAAAAAAGAAGACGCCGACGAAGCTGAGGTCGCCGAAGATAAGCCGGCCAAAAAAACCCCAGCTAAGAAAAAGGCAGGAGCAAAAAAAACAAAAGAAGAAGCTGATGAAGAAGCAGAAACTGAGGATAGCGAGTAAACCCTTGTAGATCTGTATTTTCAGGATAGAGGCTCTTCCTGATCTGAACATAAAAGGCGATGTATATCATGGGAATCCAGATACATCGCCTTTTTTAATCCCACTTGCATAATACAAACAGGGATGTTACTCATAATTCGTAATTCGTATTTGAGAATTAAAAGCTATATTAATTAGATGTTGAAAAAGATATTTACATTCGATATTCAGATCAAACTCGGATCGCTATTGTTAGCAGTGCTGCTATGGTTTTTTGTAGTGACTGATATCGAATATTTCTTTGATCTGGAGATACCCTTGCGGATAGAGGGCCTCTCAGCTGATAAAGCCTTTAATAATGAGATCCCCAAGACTGTCACTGGCAGGTTTAGGGGCAAGGGGCACACACTCTTATGGGCTAGTATGACCATGCCCCTTTCTGAAACGGGTCTTCTGTTGGATCTGTCAAAGACGAAGAATACACAGGTCTATTATTTAAATGAATATTTTAATGAACATCCAGATCGCTTTATTCTACCCCGTGATTATAGCCTTGATTTAATTGAAATTGTCCAACCTGAATCCATCTGGGTTAGTGTTGAGAAAATGGAGCACAAGGAGCTCAACGTGAATATCCAGGCAGATATCGTTCCTGCCCTTGGATACATGACGGTAGGCGACATCAAAGTCACACCTACGAAAGTGGTGGTCAGTGGCCCCAGTTCTTTGCTACAGCAAATGACCAGTATCACGGTTCCAACTTTAGAACTTCATGATGTAGATACGGACGTATTGGTTTCTCTGCCACTGGTTCTTGAACCACAGCAGTTATTCAGTCTCGATGTTTCATCGGTGACGGTAAGTGCAGATATTCAGAGTATCGGGTCTGTTGAATTTCAGAACATACCCATTCGCTTGGAAAATGTACCTCCTGGTGTTGAGGTGTCGGTCATTCCCAATGTTATTGGCCTAGAAGCTGAGGGAGGGTTGGATAGAATGCTTGATCTGAAACCTGAGGATTTTATCGTCACTTTTGATTATTCTGAGAATTGGGATCAGGAGAAGCATTTATATGTTCCTGAAGCCAAATTGCCTATGGGCGTGAAACGAGTTAACCGATTTATACCTGAAAAAATAGAGATCGTACAAAAATAAATGTCAGACTCCATTATCCTGGGGATTGAAACTTCCTGTGATGAAACAGCTGCCGCCCTTTTTCGTGGACCTGAACTGATTCATCATATCACAGCCACGCAACTTGTTCACACAAGCTACGGAGGTGTTGTTCCTGAATATGCCTCCAGGGAACATAATAAGTTACTGGGGCCGGTTGTGAAGGGGGTTCTTGAGCAATCGGACATGGGTCTGAAAGATATCGAGGCTGTGGCCGTGACTCAGGGACCAGGTTTGGCTGGCTCCCTGCTTGTCGGACTGAGCTACGCTAAGGGCCTGGCGCTTGGTTTGGAGGTTCCACTGTTCGGTGTGAATCATATTGAGGGTCATATTTTTGCCAATTTCATCGGCCAAAGGGAATTGCCCCTCCCATTTCTATGTCTTTTGGTTTCAGGCGGACACACGCAGCTGATCCATGTGGAAAGCCCCCAGAAATATAATCTGATTGGTCAGACCAGAGATGACGCAGCTGGTGAGGCATTTGATAAAGTTGCCAGGCTGTTAGGTATCGGGTACCCCGGTGGACCATTGATCGACAGGATTAGTCAGCAGGCAGATCCCGATTTTCATCATTTCCCGCGAAGTTCATTTGAGGGGAGCTATGATTTTTCATTCTCTGGACTCAAGACAAATGTTCTTCAGTATGTTCAAAAAAATTCACCCGATTTCATCCGTGAGAATAAAGCATCCATCGCTGCCAGTTTTCAGGAAGCTGTAGTTGATGTTCTAATGCAGCAGACATTAACTGCCGCAGCTGATCTTCATCATAAGCGGATTGTTCTAGCTGGTGGTGTGGCTGCAAATTCCCGATTGCGGGAGAAAATGACTCAAGCTGCGACGCAGGAAAATATAGAATTGTTTCAACCAGATTTGAGATTTTGCACTGATAATGCAGCTATGATTGCCTACATGGCCTATTGGAAATCTATCATCAGTGAACCAGATAAGCTTGATATCGCAGCGATTCCGAATCTAAAACTTAGTTTTCTAGAGTAAATGAATTTACCATTTGGTTATAGTCTGAGAGCTGATTTTCATGGAGGCTTTGGTCTCTTTCTTGGGATCCTTTTAGGCTCAATCCTGTTTATCTATTTCATGAACAGACGAAGGGTGCTTAAACGCGGACATCTGAATAAAGCATCCTACAGCATGATTCTTTTACTTCGGATGGTAGCAGTATTCATTATGCTCATTCTGATTTTTTCACCTGAGCTCAGCGTTGAGCGGATACGTCTGTTGCCCAAAAAAGTAGCTGTGGTTATTGATCAGTCCCAGAGCATGTTGAGGGCGTGGGAGGGTGGAGCATCTCAACTCCAATCGTCCATATCTCGTTTGATTAAAGACTTGCAGAGCACTGAGAGGGTCGACGTATGGTCGATGAACGGGAATGTCTATGAACAAGAGAAGTCGGACTTTCTGCTGGATCACAGCTCATTCACATGGTCTCCAGGTTTGGTCTCCCGTCATCAAGACACAGAAGTCTACAAGGCACTAATCCTTGTCTCTGATGGTCAATTGAACAGGGGGCGTTCACCCCTGGACCAGAATTGGTCAAAAACGATCCCTATCTATCCCTATATGCCTTTGAAACCTATTTCGAGCAGTTTGCTAAGCATCATGGATCTGAGCTACACAAAAGCTGAAACTGCAGATCCTGCCACTCAAATCCACGTAAAATTGAGGCAAAATGGATTAATTGGTCAAACAGCCAGGCTGAACATGCTGGATGACAGTGGGAATCTCCTGGGACAGAGAGAGTATCGCCTCAGACAATCTTTCCCAGAAATCACCATCCCAATTCAACTCACTCTGGGAGAATCTCATGAGATTCGAGTGGTCCTATCCTTGATAGATGGAAGATTCCGTTCTGATGATCGTATAAATATTGATTATTCTAACGATAAAAAGCAGGTTTTACTGCTGAGTGAATCCATTAATGAACTCCATAAATTCCTAAGATTTAATCTTCCTGACAGTCTGTTTAATGTCCGTTCTATTTCGGGAACCTCCATCAATGGAGAATTATCCCGCGAAGCGGGGGAAATATTGCAGGACTTCGATCTGATTATTCTGAATGCCCCGGGACATTTATTGCTCACAGAGGAAACTCGAAACATATTTCAGAAGGAGATCGAAAGGTCCACACCGATTATTCTGTTCTATCCAGGTCAGAACGAGCTTGCCGCTGAATGGCAGGAAATACTTGATGTGAATCAGATCGGGACGAATTCCATTGGCCAGCATGGTGTCTATTGGGGGGAAGGGAATAGGGATCATCCCCTGGTATTAGAACTTGAAGGGCAAGGCTTCTCAGCTGAGAAGCTGATCGAATTCCCGCCTATAAGTTTTCATGAATTCAGTCTGGATCATCCCGGTTCAAAATTATTGGTTGCTGGACCCAGAAGTGAACAGAACAACGCATTAACAATCTCTGACTCGCCTCCAAGAGCTATATTTAATGGACAGAATTATTGGGAGTGGTTTTTTTATCCTCAGTCAAAAAATTCTTTTTCGATATTCTGGGAGTATCTCTATGGTTACCTGCAAGACATTTCAAGTTTCAAGCCACTTACCCTTGAGCTAAGCAAGAATCAAGGCGCTACGGGGGATTTTATTACAGCAGACATTGCAATCGCAGATTTTCGAAAACTGATGATCGTACCCTCTGAGTTGAGAGTATGGCAGGAAGATTCAGCAGGCCACAAAACTGTTCTTCAGTTTGTCAGGAATAAATCAGGAACCTTTACTGCTACTATCGATACGAAATACGCAGGCAGCCAAAGGATCATTGCAGAAGCATTCCGATATGGGGAACTCTGGGGGCGTGATACGAGTAGAATTAACTTGATCGCCTATAATGAAGAATTTCAAAGCGAAGGAGTGGATCAGGTTTTTCTTGAACGGCTAGCAGAACACAGCAACGGAAAAGTGATAACTGCAGAAAAGGATTTGCCGAGATTTGCAGTGGAAGAATATGAAGAAAGAACGACTCACCGTTTCGCAGGAATACGCTCTCCCCGGCTCTTTTTTATTCTCCTCAGCTGTATCTTAATGGAGTGGTACATTCGCCGGCGAAGCGGCTTATTATAGGGAATTACCTTTGGGCAAGATGGCGCACAGTCTATATTGCTGAGCTTTTTTGGGGAACATGAGAATTTGAGGACCGGATGAGAAATATTTGTGTTATCGGGACAGGTTATGTAGGCCTAGTGACTGGGGCTGGTTTGGCCGATTTTGGGAATGAGGTGATTTGTGCTGATATTGATCAAACGAAGATTGATGTTCTCAAAAAAGGGGAGATCCCCATTTATGAAGCTGGTTTAAAGGAATTAGTAGATCGCAATGTTCATGCCGGACGCTTGAGCTTTAGTTCAGACATTGAATCAGCGATCAGGAAATCATCAGTTATATTTATCGCTGTTGGCACACCGATTGGTGAGGGTGGTGATGCAGATCTCAGCGCAGTAAAATCAGTTGCGCAGACGATTGCTCGGAACCTGAATACATACAAAGTAATCTGTACAAAAAGTACTGTACCCGTGGGAACAGGATCTCAACTCAGGGTAATAATTGATTCTGAGCGCAAAACGGACCATAATTTCGATATTGTTTCCAACCCGGAATTTCTGAGGGAGGGCTCAGCAGTGAGAGACTTCCTGATCCCTGACAGGGTTGTTTTAGGGGTTAATTCAGGTAAGTCTGAATCGATCATGCGCGAAGTATACAGGCCTCTTTTCATCAATAAAACACCTATGGTCATTACGAATATCCCCACTGCAGAGATGATAAAGTATGCTTCGAATGCTTTTTTAGCTGTCAAAATATCCTTTATCAATGAAATGGCAAATCTGGCTGACAAAGTTGGAGCAGATGTTCATTCGATTGCCCATGCCATGGGTCTGGATGGCCGGATCAGTTCCAAATTTCTTCATCCTGGCCCTGGGTTTGGGGGAAGTTGTTTTCCCAAGGACACAGAAGCACTGGTTCAGACTGGTCTCAAACACGATGTCAAGTTTCAGGTTGTTCAGGCAGCGATCAATGCAAACACCTTCCAGCGCCAGATTATTCTGGCTAAAGTTAAGGAACTACTACCGGCTTTAGATGGAAAACATATCGCTGTACTCGGATTAGCCTTTAAGGCTAATACGGATGATGTAAGGGATACCCCGGCAGTGGATATCATACGTGGTTTGTTAGCAGAAAATGCATTAGTGAAGGCCTATGACCCTGTGGCTTCAAAAAACATGATAAAATATTATTTTCCAGATTTGGATTGTCGTCCTACTGTAAGTGAGGCTGTCAAGGGAGCGGATCTGGTACTTGTCCTCACGGAATGGAATGAGCTTAGAGGGTTGAATCTGAAGGATTTAAAGGGATTGCTCAAGTCTCCAAATATTGTGGATGCCCGAAATATTTTAAGTATTGATGATTTAAAGAAATATGGATTTAACTACAGAAATGTTGGCCGTAGTACGGTTTAAAAATTAAAGAAAGAAGCGGGAATAAGATGCAGGATCTATTAAAGCGAATTGAGAACAAGGACATAACCGTTGGTGTGATTGGACTTGGATATGTCGGACTTCCACTGGCTGTCGAATTTGGCAAGGCAGGCTTGCGAACCATTGGAATCGATATAGACAAGAAACGTGTTGACATGCTGAATCGGGGAACGAATTATATTCAGGATGTGAGTGATGCTGAGCTCAAAGCCTTGGTTGATGCAGGAACTTTCTCCGCTACCACAGATTTTTCGAGCTTGAAGCATATTGATGCAGTCTGTATCGCTGTTCCCACCCCCTTGAGCAAGACCAAGGATCCTGATATTACCTATATTTTATCAGTAAACTCTGAACTTGAAAGATACGTCCACAAGAACTTGGTTGTTATTCTTGAGAGTACGACTTACCCAGGCACAACCAGGGAACTGCTCCAACCAGCATTGGAAGCCTCCGGTCTGAAAGTTGGTACTGATGTATTTCTCCTGTTCTCTCCAGAGCGAGTTGACCCGGGAAATCCAGTCTATCAAACGAAGAACACCCCAAAAGTTATTGGTGGCGTGACTGATAATTGTCTTCGACTCGGTATGGCGGTCTACGGCCATGTTATGGATAAATTAATCCCAGTCTCCTCACCTGAGGCAGCTGAACTGACCAAATTGCTGGAGAATACCTTTCGAAGCATTAATATCGGCTTAGCCAATGAAATGGCGATCATGTGTTCGAAGTTGGGTGTGAACGTCTGGGAAGTTATTGATGCGGCAGCGACCAAACCTTTCGGCTTTATGAAATTTACCCCGGGTCCCGGTTTGGGAGGGCATTGTATTCCAATCGACCCCCATTACTTATCGTGGAAAATGCGCACATTGGACTATAAGGCTCGGTTCATAGAATTGGCCAGTGAAATAAACTCAGCCATGCCTGAGTATGTTGTTGAACTGGTTGGCAGTGCCCTGAATCGCGGAAGCAAGAGTATCAATGGATCCAATATCCTGTTATTAGGGATGGCGTACAAGCCCGATATTGATGATGTGCGTGAATCACCGGCATTGGATGTATATGCCTTATTGGAAGCAAAGGGGGCGAAAGTTGAGTTTCACGATCCCTATGTTAATAGGATCAAATTTGATTCTCGCTTTGAGGAATCCATAAAGCTAGACATGAAAAATCTGAGTCAATATGATTGTGTTGTTATCACCACAAATCATACAGAATATGATGTGAATGCAATCGTTGAGAACGCCAGCTTAATTATCGATACCAGAAACGCGACGGCTAAGCTGAAAAGTGAAAAAATTGTTCGCTTAGGAGCCTCTGGTTGAATCCCTGCTCAATAGTAACTGACCTTCAAACGAACAGGAGCTATCCTTTAAAATAAAATAGGCAAATATGAAAAGAATTCACAAAGTAATATCAGTCACATTACTATTCATTTTTACTTCTCTGATAAATGCCCAGTCCTTCGGTAGACTTGATCTTGATCAGCAAAAAGATCAACATGGAGAAAGCGAAACGCTACAAGCTTCTGAGGAGCAATTTGCATTTGAACGAGAAATTGATCCAAACGAATATATACTTGGACCGGGGGATAAACTGGGCCTTAATATATTGACCTCAGGGAATATGACCTATACGTTAACCGTAACGCCAACGGGTGATCTCTTCATCCCTGGAGTGGGTGTCTGTCATATTGCAGGGTTGACATTGGCAAAGGCTTCCCAAGTTGTACATGAATTTATCCAGACACAGGCATTTCCGGGTGTGAAAACAAATCTGGTATTAATAAATGTTAGAACATTTAAAGTTCAAATTGTCGGGGCTGTAAATAAGTCTGGATTTGTTGAGATCAACCCATTGGAGAGATTGAGTGATGTCATACAGAAGAGCAATGATTTTCACCAATTAGCGCAGGAATTTAATATCAAAGTAGTTCGAGAAAATGGCGAAAGTACAACCATTAACTTTCTGAATTTTCTACGTGAAGGGGATCTGGAACACAATCCGATTTTTCACGAGGGGGATAAGATAATTGTTCCCTTCGGCGATATGAAGGCAGAAGGGATAGTATTGCGCGGGGCAGTAAAGGGGAGTGGCTATGATATTATCGAACCAAATGAACTGCTGGGGAGTTTTTTACAAAGAAGGGTAAATTTTAACCCAAACGCAGATCTGGAAAGCGTTGTTATCACCCAAGTAATCGATGGTAAAACAGTCTATACGACGATTGAACCCCAAAACTTCTTCTCGACGGAATTGCATGCTGGAGAGACTATTGACATTCTTTGGGAGAAGGGCGTTATGGTCAATGGGTTTGTATTGAATCCAGGAGGCTTTTCGTTCTTCCCGGGTTACACTGCCGCAGATTACATAACGATGGCCGGTGGGAATGCGACCAATGGGAATCCCAATCGTTGTAGTGTTAGACATCGTGATGGAAACGAGGAAACCGGGCAGGGAGTACTAGTTCGACGTGGTGATGTAATTGTAGTTCCGCGAACTCTTAAAGATTCAGTAATTGGAGAAATATCCGCATTACAAATAACGGTATCTTTAGTAACCATTTATCTCACATTTTTAGCTACTACTGGATAATTGATGAATGTGACTAAGATCGCTTCTTACGAATTAAGTTTGCTGACCTGGAAGCTTTAACGACTTTGGTTCTTAACAGGATAAATATGCGCTATAAAACACTTAATCTGATTAACGCTCGGCTGCAATGGCAAAATGATATTAATATCCATTTGATTGTTAAATCGTATACCATGATCCACTCATTTGCAGCTGGTGATGGTCCCCGTGATTGCTAAGCGGCAGTTAGGCTTGGCGGAAGACAATCCAAGAAAGATTTATCTCTCAGATAAGTTTTATCGTTCCTTGTTGGTACAATACAATAGGAAAACAATAGGTGACACAAAATATCAATTCAGGGATACAAACAGAAATGAGGAGTAGTGACTCTTTAATTCTATTTCCTTCAAATCTGTGGCGGAATAGTATACAATTTCTTCGCAATGTTATGATCGCAAGTGTTATTTTTGTCACGGTCGCAATTATTATGCCCAAAACTTTGTATGCAACAATAACATCGATGACTTCGATCGCTGATTTTAACCATGGGACTTTGAATATTGCCATGACCTCGTTTTTTCTTAGTGCTTTCATGGGAGCAGAGGGCAGTTTGAAAGCGATAAGTACAATTACTGTCCTCAAAAGTAGAACCCTGGCAGAAAGCAAAGCAGAAGCTCTAGAAGAAGCACGCAAGGTGTTCTCCAGAAGATTTGTGAATGGACATCACTGAGGTGGTAACGATTGGGATTCAGCTTTATTTGTCAACACCTGGGATTTCGAGCAAAGAAGAAGACCGGAGAGCAGGGCATTTGACAGTTAATCTTCCTAGACAGACAATCGCAGCTATTTCAGCAGCGGCTACAAAATAAATCCAAATGATAAATATTTACATGATATGATGAAATAAGGACAAGCCATGATGACTACACAAGACCTACTTCCTGATAATCCCTTGAATGACCCTGGTTTGTTCGAATATGGACACCTTTTTTGGGAAAATCGACTATCAATTGCTAAAAGCCTCTTTATTGTTTCAATTCTCTCAATGGCCATGTCCCTGATAATGCCTAAAACATATCAGGCCGCAGCAGTATTGATGCCGCCGTCATCAGAAAATTCAGCTTCAGGTCTATTGAGTTCTCTAACAAGTTTTCCTCTGGGAGGGTTATTATCTCAATCGGCAGATGAAACGACGAGTTTTATTGCCATATTGAAAAGTCGAACAGTGATGGAGGACGTGGTTAGGAAGTTTGATTTAATAGATCTATATGAATCAGAGAATATCGAGGATGCAGTACTGGCATTGAATAATAATGTAATGTTTACGGTGGAAGATGAGGGCACAATTCGAATAGCAGCAACTGTATCAACCAGTTGGTTTCATCCTGATGAAGAAGAGGAGGTTGCCAAAACGTTGTCTGCGAATATAGCAAATTATTTTGTTGAAAAACTGGATATGGTGGGAAAACGCCTTAAGTCTCAGCAGGCTTCGTTTCGGAGACAGTTCATTGAAAAACGTTACTACCAAAATATTGCCGACATGACCGTGGCCGAGGAAAACCTTAAGGAGTTTCAGCAGAAATATAAACTAATCGCTCTGCCTGAACAAACCAGTGCTGCGATTGAAGCAGCGGCCCTAATCAAGGGACAGATCCTTTCAAATGAAGTTAAACTCGCAGTCATGGCAACAACACTTACCCCTGGCCACCCCGAGATGGAGATGGTAATTAAGGAAAATGATGAATTAAAATCACAACTTAATTTGATGGATCATGGAGCGAAAAAGGATCATTCCATTGAGAATATGCTCTTTCCCACATTTTCTGAGGTACCTGATTTAGGGGTAAAATTATTGCGTTTAAAAAGGGATGTAGAAATTCAAAACACACTTTTCGGATTTATGACACAGCAATATGAGGAAGCGAAAATCCAGGAAGCAAAGGATACACCCACTGTTCAGGTCCTGGATGAGGCTGTTTCCCCTATTCGGAAATATCGACCGAGGAGAATGTTGCTAGTTGTTAGCATTTTCCTTGTAACCTTTCTTGTGCATATTAGCTACATTGCAGCTAAGGCAAACCAGAAAGAAGCAGCTTAAGAAAATCGTTTTCAAGTAATCCAATGCTGTTCAAACTTACACGGATACTGTTGTTCAGTGCCTTTTTACTATTACCTCTTACCTTTATTAAAGTTTTCAGTAATCTTTCAATCAGCGATATTCTGATTGCCATCAGCTTTTTTACACTTTCAATATCCAGTGTTGGGAAAAGATTTCTATCTGAAACGGTGGTTGTGAAAAATGAATTTACTATTCCATTGATAATTTTTAGTATTGGTTTCCTAATATCAATAAATAATAGTGTATATATTCTGGAAAGTATCACTGCCTACATCCAGATTATCTTTATTTTCCTGATCGCATACCCAGTCATTTCAGAAGTTCTCCAGAATGAGAAGCAAATTAGAATCGGTGTCATCCTGTTGATAATTCCAGGCATAATAATAAGTATTCTCATGATGATGTTAAAATTCTTAAGTATTGATTTAGGTTTGGATCTTCTAGCCTATGAGGGTTGGAGAGGTCGATTTTCCTATGGCGGCATGGAACCAAATGTTCCTGGACGAATTATCCTGCAAAATATTCCTTTGTTGGCAGTTTTCTTACTTACTACAAAAAAGATACGTGTCCAATTGATTTTGGGTATATTTATCATCATCCAATTGCTTGCTATATTCCTCACCTCTTCGCGATCAAACATGCTCGCATTCGTCCTCGGTCTGCTCCTTTTTGTAATATTTATGGTACATGCAGGTAGAAATTTGAAACCACGTCAACTATTGTTGACAGTGATCATTTTTACGACTCTCTTGTTGGTCCCCTACAGCATGAATAAAGATTTTTTCGAAAAACCATTTGAAAGATATAGTACTATCCTGAACCCACAAAAATCTGCATCATCTCTCGAACGCTTAAAGGTGATCAATATGGGGATGGATTACCTGAATCAAAATCCTGTCAGTGGTTTGGGCCTGGGTAATTCTTATCTATACACAGACATCAGTCTTCACAATCCAATTCTGCTGACCTGGCTTGAGAATGGTATTCTAGGCGTGATCGGGTTTACATGGCTTTATTTTCTATTGTTGAAACGGGGATTCATCGCGTATAAACACAAATTCTTTAATAATGACTTATTAATCGGGTTGACCATTGTAGCTGTATTGATGGTGTTTGGTGACATGTTTATGGCAAACTCATATAAACGTGTCCTGTGGTTACCGGCACTTTTGCTTATGGTTCATCTTAAAAATTTAAATTTATCGACAAAATGAAATAACAACAGATGCTAAGGAACGTAAGCTCAACTTTATTCATTATGGTATTAAGCATGCTGGCTTCATTTGCCGTTACAATTCTTTTGGGTAGAGCGCTTTCCATAAGTGACTTTGGCGAATACGCACTTTTGAGGCAAGTCGTTTTAATTGGAATCACAATCGCAATTTTTGGATTAGATTTTAGTTACACAAAAATTTTTGCATTAAAAACTGATGCAAACAGGAAAACCCACCTGCTAACGCTACTATTCTTTGCGCTCCTCTCGATCATTTATGTAACAATTTTAAAGTTCATTTATGACTTCCATAGGGACAAACTGTTTTACCTTTTCTTTAGCACTGTCTTTGGTGCTACCGGCCTGTTTGTAGCTGCCATTCAGCGATTAAAAGGAAGGTTTCTACTGGCTCAGATATTCGCAGGGGGGTGGAAAATAGCTTTGCTCGTGGTCGTTCTGATTGCTCTTTATCTTGAATCCCCGTTGCGAATCATATCGATTTATCAGTTCATGTTGCTCTCTCTCTTTATCTATTCTAGTTATTACATAAAATTTCTGTTCCAGAGTTACCAGAAAAGTGACGAGGAAATTGATTATAGGCACTATCTAAAGTTAGGAATGGTATTCTGGATAATCAATTCTACTGGATTAATCTCAGGCGGAATCGATAAGCTGGTAATACCAGTATTTTATGACCGGGATATTCTGGGAATATTTGCAGGTATCAGTTTTATTTTTACAACCAGCATGACTATGGTAGGTAGCGCGATTGGTTATGTGATATTCCCGAAAATATCTGCAGGTCAGAAAATAAATATCAGAAAGTTGAGCCTGTATTTATCGATACTTATTTCTGCCACTTTTATTCTTTTTTATTTTACAGGTGTCCAGTTGGTCAATATAGTATTTCAGCTAAAGTTCGAAGCCTATGTCAGTCCCTTCTTAATCTTCTTGTTTACCCTAATTGGCGCACTGCAAATTGTGCATACAATTCTCCATTTTATTATCTCTGCTCGAGGGAGCAATAAGGAATTGATCTCCTACTGGGTTATTATGCTGATATATATTCTCTTTTTTGTGCTAGCATTGTACCTGGGAAAATTCATTTCCATACCAATACTCGTATATATTTCAGAGGTATTAATACTGACTCAAATTTTAAAAATTTCATCCATTCTTGCGGTGTTTAAAAACCTTTTACGTGAAGATAGAGAAATTATAAATAAGCTTTCTACCACTCAATAATGATTGTTAATTAAAAGGCTTAAACTGTACCAGGTAAATTGAAAGTTGACCCTTGACTAGAATCAAAGTACTGCATTTGTTAAACACGATCGAACCAAGTGGTGTTGGTAATTTGCTGCACGCTCAAATACCCTACTATAATCACAAAGAGATGGACATATATATCGGGTACCTAACAGGGACCAGCATACTTTTCCAAGACATGAAAAATATTACTCTTGTAGATTTTTCATCGACAACAAAATTTACTTTTCTTTCAATATTTCATATTTTCCGGTTCACGAGATCGCATAAGATTGACATCATCCATACTCACCTGATCCAAGCCAGTCTGCTCGGTAGGTTTCTATCTTTTATTCTCCCTTCTGTAAAGTGCGTTACTACTCGACATTACGCCAAAGCCAAGAAACATAAGAGATTGATTAATAAATTGGAGGATTATACAGAAAGATATAGTGATGCCATTATATGTATCTCCAATTATGTTCGCACTTATCTGCTAAATCTAGGGATCAACAAATCAAAATTATACGTAATGTATAATGCTGTTGATTTAAAGATATTTGATAAATATACCTTAAAAAATGAATCTGAAATGATCATCGGAACAGTTGGTAGATTGGATAAGCAGAAAGGGATTGATGTGCTTATCAATGCCCATGCACAGCTTGTCAGAAAATTTCCGAATCTGATATTGGAGATTATCGGTGATGGTCCGCACCGGGAGAAGTTGAGTTTATTGACCAGGGAGCTAAAACTGGAGAATAACGTGCGATTTTTGGGAAACATTCCACCTGTGCTGGTCAGGGAGAAAATGGTTCGGTGGAAAATATTTATTCTTGCCTCAAGGTGGGAGGCCTTTGGTATCGTAAATATAGAAGCACTTGCCCTTGGCCTTCCTGTTATTGCATCAAATGTCGAAGCGATTCCTGAGGTAATTCTCGAAGGGGTTACTGGATATTTGATCCAACCAGACAATTCTGATGAAATATATGAGAGAGTAAGTTCAATTCTTGCTAATTATGAGCAGGCGAAAGTCCTGGGTCAAAAGGGAAAAATTATGGTTAGAGAAAAATTCTCAGCAGAAGGACTGGCTCGAAACACTGCAGAATTGTATCAAAAGTTGGTGAAAAAGCATGAATAAATTGTTTCAGAATATTTACCGGATATCGCCCAATTTCGTTCAAAATACGATGATTTCATTTTTTGATCTCGTCTATCTCAGACGCCATGGAGGTAATTATTCTCGATTGAAACGACAGTATAAGGAACTTCAAACTGCTCCGCTTGAGCATTTATTAGATCTTCAAAATACAAGATTTTTAGAGTTTATTAATTATGTTACCAATCATTCCGAGTTTTATAAAAACTACTATGCGGATATCGACTTAAGTCAAATAAAAGATGTTACTGGTATCAGTCTTCTGCCTGTTATGGAAAAGGAGACATTGCGGAGAAATATAAAGACAATTAAGACAATATCGCCGAACAAATCGTATGTGGGGCATACTGGAGGTACAACAGGTAAATCGCTGGAGGTCTATTATCGATGGGATGATATTCAGGATCGATTTGCAATGCTCGACGCTTTTCGCGAGAAATATGGGTACAAATTTGGAAAAAGAACGGCATGGTTCAGTGGAAAAACCATCCTAAATAAAAAGGATGAAAGAAAGAAAAGATTCTGGAAACTTGATTACTTTTTTAATATACGCTATTATTCGACATTCCACATTACCCAGGAAAACATCCCGTATATACTTGAAGATTTAAATTGGTATCAACCAAAAATTATCTCCGGGTTTCCCTCCAATCTTTTCGAGATTGCAAACACCGCAAGGTTAAATGACCTTCGAGTCACGTTTAAGCCAGACATTATATTTACAACTGCAGAAACACTGATAAAGGAACAGATAGACGTCATTGAGGAGGTATTTAATTGTAAGGTATTTGATCAATATGCATCATCGGAAGGAGCACCCTTCCTATTTCAATGTCAAAAAGGCAGAATGCATTTTCAGCTTTTAAGTGGTATAATTGAAATCGTCGATGAGAATATGAAGCCAGCACAAGAGGGTGAAATCCTAGTAAGCTCTTTTACGACAAGAGGTACGCCCTTGGTAAGGTACAGAATCGGGGATAAAATGAGTTGGTCAAATGAGATTTGTGATTGTGGTGATACACAACCAGTTATTAAATCGGTTCAGGGCAGGGAGATTGAATACATTTATTCCAGGGAACGAGGGAAGATAAATTTGGGTAATATCTCTAATTGTGTGAAAAATTTAAATGGTGTGGTAAAATTCCAAATTATACAGGACAAACTTGATGAAATTGATGTCAAGATTATCACAGATCAGTCACATTACTCAGGTGAAGATGAGAATGAGTTTAAAAAAGAGTTGGTAGACCGCTTAGGTGAGCTTATCAAAATTAATTTTCACTATGTACAAGATATCGAAAAATCTGCAAGTGGAAAATATTCAATCGTAAAGAATAATATCCATCATTTAGTAAAATGAGGAGAAGTCCTCATCGTGAAAAATTTGATACTAGGCAAACAAATCAAGCCAGGTATGGTCTGAAGTTAGGCAGGAGCAGCATATTAAAATAGTACGTATCATCACCAGATTGACCATAAGTGGGCCGACCCTTCACACACTATTGCTCACTCAAAAATTAAATGTAGGAGACAACCGGTCACTCCTCATCTCCGGCGTCCCTGAAGAGGATGAAAAAGCTTATGAGGATGCTGAACGAAATTATGGTGTGAACCCGATCAATGTGAAGGAGCTCAGACGAACGCCAGGCATACTCAAAGAGATCATGGCAATAGTCAAAATTTTTAAAATTATCAACAAAAGCAAACCTGATGTGGTTCATACACACCATGCCAAAGCAGGTACACTGGGGAGGGTTGCAGCAAAAGTATTAGGTGTTCGAATACGCATTCATACTTTTCATGGGCATGTGCTCTCAGGATATTTTTCTGAAAATGTAACAAAACTGGTTATTCTTGCTGAAAGATTTCTGGCAAAAATATCCACATCGATCATAACCATCAGCGCAGAGCAGTTTGAAGATATTGTTCATCGATACCGAATAGCTCCAGAATGTAAAACAACGATTATTCCCCTGGGATTTGATTTTAAAAAGATGGTATCTACGAATAAAAATAAAGGACTATGGCGTCAAAAGTTGGGCATTGAAAAATCTACTGTCTGTATTGGTTTTGTTGGCAGGCTAGCTCCAATTAAGAATGTCACATTTCTCATTGATGCGTATGCAGAATATTTGCAGATCAACAGGGATTCAAGCCTATGGATAATTGGCGATGGGCCCGAGAAAGAATTATTGAAGTCAAAAATATTTCAGAAAGAGATGGTTAAGAACGTTCATTTTCTGGGGTGGCAAACGAATCTTTCTGAAATTTATAATGATCTAGATGTGCTGGCTTTGACTTCCTTAAATGAGGGAACACCAGTCGCCATCATTGAAGCGCTGTCTCACGGAGTACCCGTGGTTTCCACGAATGTTGGTGGCGTAAAATCAATCATTGCATTACCTGAAATGGGGAGGGTTGTCGATGGATTTGATCCCATGTCTTTTTCACAATCTCTTGAGGAAACTGTCAAAATTGCCTCAATAAGCAAGAAGTCAGGCAAGCAATGGTATGATGAGATGTATCAAAGGTACAGCAGTGATCGTTTAATCGAAGACATTAGAAATTTATATGCCACATCCATCGAGTGAAATAGATTCAATCTACTCAGTAAATCACCAGTTGAACGCGACCCCTGTGCTGAGAAAATATGCTGAGTGCTGCTGGAAATCAATAAATCCACTTATCATTCTGTTCAAGTCATAAATACACTGAATCCGGTAGGCGTGACTTGAATGCACTTTGCCAGTTAAAAATGGGGCGTTTTCAAGATAGACTAGATCGCGATCACTGTAGGTCGAAAACACATCGCTTCCACTTCCGTCTCCTGACAGCTCATAGGCATAAGTTATAATCGTACCAAATTTTGAAGTTGCCTGCCAGTTCATGTTGAGAGTCATGGTCTCTGTGTTCGGTCCAGATGGGAGACCGATTAATCTTCCAGCTGAAGTATAGCTATTCACAGCATATAGATGTGAATATGTCCAGGGTCTCGCAGCAGTATATTCAAGGTTGATGGAGGGTAAATAGACCTTTGGATAATAGTGAAGCCCCAATTGGAAAACGAACTTATTTCCCCACCAGCCTGAGAACAGTTTGTACCAGTCAAGCTCGTCAAAAAGCCAGGTCCCGTATGTCACCACTCCTGGTCTTAATCGCCATTTGAAATCGAAAGCCATGAGTAAATTGTCCAAATCTCCCTGGACGTGTTCTTCGCTGAACAGAAAATTTACTGGATTCAAATAGGCCAGTTCAAAATCTCTGTGAGCATATACTATCATTTCATTGAATGAGAACTCAAAATTTGGACCGATATCGAACTCAACACGCTGAGCTGTCAGATTTCGGCGGACGTTCAATGTGTCTGGATTTAAAGTTTCATTTGGTGTCAGTCGTGCATGCAGGAATCTATATCTCAGATGAGAGATCTTTGTTGTCCATTCGACATGAGGGAGAGGGTTAACATTATCGGATAAGATAGGTGAGTTTTCTGCTGAATATCCCCAGTAGACCGGTTGCCGGTGAATCCCAAGTGTGAAGTTTGGATGTGTATACACCAGAGATGAAGTTGGATAATCCCAGGTAATCCAATCAATATAATCGCGATCCAGAATGTAGCCCTCTTTGAAGCTCGCAGGCAGTTCTGTGAACTGATCACTTTTTGTGATACGATGGTAAGTGAATTGACTGGTGAAGGATATCTGGCCTTGACTTCCAAATATACCCAGGTGGTCCGTGTAATATCCTCGTGTCGCTTTGCCATTATTCTGCAAGCGGAATGTTTCTGACCAGTTTATCCATCCCAGGGTGTTTCCCTGATGATAAGTCATAAAGAAGGGAGGCGTTTCTTGTTGACTTGGATGGCGGAGACCTCGTAGACTCGATTTGCTCCAGGGGAAGGTGATCCCTTCCTTGAATTCTCGATTGAATTCGTGTTGAAACCGTTCTAAAATCTTCCTGTCACTGACAGTAAGATCAGAAAAATGCCCTGATATTTCAGCCAGCATCTCATTAATTTGCATGTAGGTGTAGGGACGCGTGCTCCAATATTCTGCATTTATATTGCCCAGAGCTTCCTGTCTGGCAAAAAAATGATAAATGGGGTGATCCATTATATAGGGAACATCCTGAGCTGCGACCATATCAATCAACAATACAAGGAGTAGAATTTTTCTCATGCAGAAAAAATAAGCAAGGTCAAACAATATGCTACTCTTGTTACAGCTTGGAGGTAATTCCGTTTGGATAAAAGTGATTAAACTGAAAAGTGGCTGTTGCAAAGGGTGACGGTGTAGGAATGATGGGAGATCGCCCCCTTTGATATTGAGACCTTTGACTCGAATATGGAGCGATTATATTCATTCCACATTGCTGAGCATCTGGAGAAAGTGCCTGCAGTAAATGATAAGGAATCTGGAACGAAATGATGCGTTGGATAGAAAGAGTATTACTGATCATATCGGATTTGATTGCCATCAATCTTAGTTTTGTGGTGATCTTTATACTCAGATTTCAGTCCGGAATGTATAACAACACGATCCAGCTTGCCTGGACAGACATGCGTTCTCCCTCAATAATTCTCTCTTTGTTCTGGCTATTGATATTTTCCTGGTACGGTCTCTATAGAATTCAGCGGACACTTTCTCGATCTGATGAATTGATTAATGTTATCAAATACGTCTCACTGGGGATTTTCCTGCTGTATTTGCTGACTGTTGACCTGGACAATCCTGTTACCTTCGGAAAGAGTATCTTACTGTTTTATGGAATCTCCCTGATCTTTAGTTTAAGTATAGGTCGGATGATCATCCGTTCCATTCATCTGAAATTACTTGAAAAAGGCCGTGGACTGGCGAGAACGCTCATCATTGGCTTGAATCGTAGAGGGTTGGAGGTTCAGGAGAATTTTATTCGCAAGCCAAGATCAGGGTATATCCCTGTGGGATTTATTCAGATTGAGGGTGAAACAGATTATAACTCTGACCTCGTTCAGATCCCGATTTTGGGTAGTCTAAAAGATTTGTCCCAGATAATCGAAAATATGCAGATTGATGAAGTGATTCTTGCTCTGGAAAAGGATCACCATGACCGCACGGTAGATATCATTCGATTATTACAGGGACATAAGGTTGGTATCAAGATTAATCCAGATATGTACGATGCCATATCGGGCCTTGCCCGAACACAACAGCTTCATGGAATACCGCTAATTGACATCATGCCTGAATATATGCCTTACTGGGAGCAGGTTTTCAAGCGCATATTTGATATATTTGTTGCTCTGCTTGTGCTCATTGTAGCATCTCCGATACTGCTGATCATCGCCATTGCCATCAAACTTGATTCGAAGGGTCCCGTCCTTTTTGTCCAGGAACGCGTAGGCAGGTATGGCAAACTTTTCAAGGTGATTAAATTCAGAACCATGGTTCAAGATGCAGAAGTTGAAACCGGTCCTGTATGGGCAGCAGAAAATGATCCCCGGATCACCAGGGTTGGGCGGGTTCTGCGTCATCTCAGATTGGATGAAATCCCTCAGGCAATCAATATCCTGAGGAATGAAATGAGTCTCGTGGGACCAAGACCTGAGCGGCTTTATTTTGTGGAGCAAATATCTGAGCTCTATCCCCTTTATCCGCGCCGTCATCAGGTGAAGCCGGGGATCACTGGTTGGGCACAGGTTAAGCAGGGCTATGATACGACACTTGAGGCCTCTCGACTCAAATTAAAATACGATTTATTTTATCTGGAGAACATCTCTTTAAGGCTTGATTTCAAAATCATTATGTATACAATTTATGTAATGTTTTCTGGCTCAGGTAGCAGATAGCATAAAACCAAAAATAATATAGGGTTACGGAATGTTAGATATCCAACGGATCAGAGAAAACACAGATGAAGTTCGCACAGGAATTGAAAGCAAGAATGCGCCTATTGATACGGACACCATTCTGAGTCTTGATCAGGAAAGACGGGATATCATTTCTGAGGTGGAAGCCCTCAAACATGAACGTAATGTTCTTTCCCATCAGGTGGCTGAACTCAAGAAGAGCAAAGGCGATGCAACTGCCTTGATCGAACGGACACGGGAGATCGGAGCACAGATCAAATCTCTGGACGATAAGCAGCACAAGGTCGAGGAACAACTTGACAATCTATTGATGCAGATACCCAATATACCCCACAGTTCTGTTCCTGTGGGATTTGATGCCTCTGAAAATCCTGTTGTCAAGGAATGGGGTCCGCGGTACGCACCAGGTTTTGAATTGCTGACCCATCTCGAAATAGGTGCAGCTTTGGGATTATTTGATTTTACCCGGGGAACAAAAATTGCCGGCCCAGGCTTTCCCCTTTATACCGGGAGCGGCGCCAGGCTTGAGCGAGCTCTGATCAATTTTATGCTTGATTTTCATATTGAGAAGCACGGCTATACCGAAGTTCTGCCCCCTGTTGTGAGTAATCGAAAAACCATGACCACAACGGGCCAACTTCCAAAATTTGAAGAGGATATGTATAAGATTCCCCAGGATGATCTCTATCTGATCCCAACTGCTGAGGTTCCGGTAACGAATATTCATCAGAATGAAATATTAGCTGAGCGAGATTTACCCATACGCTACTGTGCCTATTCTGCATGCTTTCGCCGGGAGGCTGGTTCTTATGGTAAGGATACAAGAGGTTTTCTCCGTTTGCATCAATTCAATAAGGTGGAGATGGTCAAATTTACCCACCCTGATACTTCCTACGCAGAGCTGGAAACACTCAGAAGAGATGCAGAAGAAATACTGGAAGCCCTCGGACTGGAATACCGGGTGATTGAACTGGTAACTGGTGACCTTTCATTTGCCGCCGCAAAATGTTATGATCTTGAACTATGGGCACCTGGAGAGAAACGTTGGTTGGAAGTCTCAAGCTGCTCCAATTTCGAAGATTTTCAGGCCAGGAGGGGTGCCATCAGATTTAAACCGGAAGGTGGGGGCAAAGCCCAGCTGCTCCACACTTTGAATGGCTCTGGTGTAGCAACACCAAGACTTCTGGTCGCTCTCCTGGAGACATACCAGCAGGGTGATGGGAGTGTATTGTTGCCTGAAATTTTAAAGCCCTACATGGGAACTACTGGATTACACCTCAAGTAGAATCGCTGCATGATCCATTATTTTCTCGTTTTGATATTTCTAGTCCCCTGGACATTTCTGGGGATAGTTTTTGTGATTCTCGGTAAGTTCGTCAACCCGGGAGGTCAGGTTTCCCACCAGGCAGGTCGCTTGTGGAGTCTCGGGATACTAAAAGTCTCCAGAATGAAGATTGAGGTGGAAGGGCTGGATCTGATCGATCCGAGGGGTCAGTATATATTTATCGCAAACCACACGTCGGCGTTTGATATCCCCGCGGTCTACTGGGGATTGAAGAATAAATTGGGAATGCTGGCCAAGCAAAGACTTAAATATATTCCCCTTTTTGGCTGGGCAATGTGGGCAGCAGGTCACTTTTTTGTAAATCGGGGCAATCACCGGAAAGCCATGGCTGTGATGGAACAGGTTGCCGATATTCTTTCAAGAAGACCGGACCATTCTCTGGTCATCTTTCCCGAGGGAACGCGCAGCTATGATGGCCATTTACAGCGCTTTAAAAAAGGTGCATTCATGCTTGCTCTGGACACGGGAATACCCATCGTGCCCATCATTATATCCGGTGCCTTTCATGCAAAGCAAAAAAAAGGGAATCGAATTCAGGCTACGACCATCAGAATTTTGATCCTTCCCCCAGTGTCACCAGAATCATACACACTTGATACACGTGATCATTTTGTCGAAGATGTGCATCAAATATTTGAACAGCATTATACTCCTCCTTCAGCGTAACTTTTACAGAGAGTAGGTAAATTTACTCTGAAATACACCTTCTTTGGGGAGGGTGTGGGAATTATCTTTTCCCAAGCCAACGAGGAAAAGTGGATGTATTTGATCAGAGAAACGGCTGAGGCCTTTCAAGTTGCTGAATTTGCGCATTGGAAATGGAAAAGATGCGAACGAGATATGCATACGTGGTGGCTATCTCAAGCCGAAATCCATTCTCCATTGCGAACCACCCAGAATGAGCAGGTGATCGTTATCAGGGCAGGTGAATTGAATGATGGTCCTGGTCCGGACATTAGAAATTGTCATCTTTTTATTGACGATGTTGAACTGACGGGAAGTGTTGAAATGCATCAGAATCCGGTGGAATGGTATCAACATCATCATGATTCTGACCCTGCTTATGACAGTGTCATTCTCCATGTTGTTGGGGAGGAGGGAGCAGGACCTGATCTACCCACGCTAATCATCCAGCAGAATCAAATCACCCCTCATTTTTGCCTGGCCAGACGTCCTGTATCCAGATTGGAGCTAAATCATCTTGCCTATAAGAGATATCAGGCCAAAGCCAGGCATATGAGAAGATTATCAGAAAATGACTCAGGTCTCAATCCCTTGTTACTGGGCATGTATGAGATTCTATTTGCAGGTGCTGATCGTCACAAACGCTTACAGAGTGCAGCTTCCAGTCTTGGCATGGCGTGTTGGCCTGACGTGAGACAATGGCATGGCAGTAGACAAGGTTTTGCATCACGCTGGTCTGCTGAGGAACAAATCAATGACTTACTTGCCCATGCAGCCGTCTTCGATCAGAATCTATGGATGGCTGAACATGATCTTTCCTGGCGAGCGTGGGATATCCTCCTGAACAGATTCCAAATTATGGGAATTTCACAGAATAAATGCCGGGAATGGCTGGTGAATATCCTGGCACCATACGGAACGGCAGAAAATGGCTTCCATATCTGGCAGAATCTGGCTCCATTTAGGACCTACGGCAGGCAAACTCGCCTGTGCGTTGATCTTGGTCTGAAACATATTGAAACCATCGCCGAGCAGCAGGCCTTATTGGCGTGGGATTCACACTATTGTCAGGCAATGCGTTGCTCGACTTGTCCCTTAAACCGTTTCCATCAGACTATAGCCACGATTGATTAAATCACAGGATGAATTAAAAGTTATAAGAGCTTGAATCTGAGCTTGTTATCAAATAAGTATGGTGATATCTTCTTTCCCATTATGAGATTTCCTAACAAATTACATACAATTTTAATGCTAAGCATCATTTGTCTGTTACCTGTAGGCAACGCGGCGGCTTTTGAAAGTCCACCCCTACCGGTTTTCGCCAGCATGGGTCAGATAATTCAGCCTGTGATGGATCTCCAGGACGATGATTTTCTTTTAGAATACTTTATTCAGGAGGCAAAGCGGTATTACGCTGATGCGCGTCTGATGATCGTAGCTGATGATACCCTGGGAGTCCAGTTTGAAGTGGAACGGCTTGTTGCCACCCTTGCTGCCATTGAAGAAATTGATGACCCTATGCCCGAAGACATTCGTGAGACTGTTGGCGGATTAAGCGAGCTGGCCTCTACAGATTTTGAGGGTTACATCAGCAATGATTTACAGGATCTTCTGGGACAACCCTCCCTCAAGGATCAACTCTCACGCATGAGTGATCTGGTAGATTCTCTTGACAAGGATATTAATTTTGTTGTCGTTGATGATCGTGACGGTCACCTCCCACTCATCCTCAACGCCCGTGTCAAGACCATGATCAATCTGCTTAATGAGAGGAAGCACGCTGAGTTTCAAGTTTGGCTGGATAGATACGCACTCTATGCCAGTACGATCAAACCTATTCTTATTTCTTACGGAGTTCCTGAAGAATTGATCTATCTCGCCATGATCGAATCCGGTTTAAACACAAAAGCTTACTCCTATGCCCACGCTGTGGGACCCTGGCAATTTATTTCAGCTACAGGGAAACGATATGGCTTGAACAGGGATTGGTGGGTCGATGAGAGGCGTGACCTGATCAAGTCGACACATGCCGGAGCGCAATACTTGAAGGATCTTCACGATGAATTTGACGACTGGTATCTGGCCATGGCTGCCTATAATACTGGTGAAGCCCGCATTCGCAGAACCATACGTCGAGAAGGTCATCGGGATTACTGGCGAATGATTACCCTGCCTCGACAAACACGGAATTACGTGGCGACTGTTCTGGCGGCAGCCATCATTTGCCAAGATCCAGAGAAATACGGATTTCATATGAACCAGGAAGAAAATTGGGAATATGAAACAATTGAAGTGTCCAGAAGTTTGGACCTGGATAAGATCGCAATGGCGCTTGGGGTTGATTATCAGCTACTGAAGACTTTTAATCCTGAATTACGGCAAGGGGTAACACCGCCTATGAAAACGCCGTATCAATTAAAGGTCCCACCTGGGAAAACTACGCTGGATGAGAAGGCCTTGACTTCCATTCCTACTTCAGATAAAATTGATTATCAAGTGCATTATGTTCGACGGGGAGAGACGCTTTCTGTCATAGCCAGGCGGTATAATGTTTCGATGTCCAAATTGGTAAGTGCCAATAAAATCAAGAATCGTAACAGTCTTTCTGTGGGACAAAAACTCATCATTCCTGCACCAAAGGACTATGCGTCTTCGTCAGGAGCTTCAAAATCCGCGAGTAAAGCACCAGCAGGATCAGATTACAAGAAGCAAGTTTATACAGTTCGAAAAGGGGATACCCTGGGGCAAATTGCCGAGGATTATCATACCAGTGCCAAGATGATCAGATACTGGAACGGATTGAGCTACGGACAAAATATTTATCCCGGTCAGAAATTAGCCATCTATACAAAAGTGAAAAATGGATAATCAGTATAAGAGGAAGAACCGAATCTATGGGGTGACCATCCTGGTTATCCTGGCCATACTCATCTTCATGATCTCTCGCCAAGACAGTGATCGTAGCTGGTTTGACTATCAAAAAAGGATTGCCGTGCTTCCGTTGGAAGGGGAGATCATTTCTTCACAGCCGTGGATATCAAAACTGAAAGATTTTGGGAAAAATAGTCGGGTTGCCGGCATTTTAATTTCCATAAATTCCCCTGGCGGCCATGTTGCCCCTTCCCAGGAAATATACCAGGCAATTCGAGACTTTCGCGAATCGGAGGACAAACCAATATTTGTCAGCATGGGCAGTATTGCAGCCTCCGGCGGATATTATGCCGCCTTAGGTGCCGACAGTATTTATGCCAATGCAGGAACCTTAACAGGAAGTATTGGCGTAATTATGCAATTTCCGGTTTATTCAGACTTGATGGATAAAGTGGGGATAGGCATGCGAGTGGTAAAATCCAGGGATTTTAAGGATGCCGGATCTCCGTATCGAGAAATGAGTAATGAAGAGCGAGCCTATTTCCAGGATCTGGTTTCAGATGTTTACGCACAATTTTCTGAAGTCGTTTCAAAGGAGCGAGGGATAGATGAGATCAATATGAACTTGTTGGGAAATGGCCGTGTCTTTACTGGAAGACAGGCCTATCAGCAGGGATTGGTCGATGCCGTTGGAACTTTCGAAGATACACGCAAAACGCTCTGCAGAGTTGCAGGCATCCCCGAGGATAGTCCTTTACTCTATCCGGCTGAACCCAGACGCTCCTGGTGGACAAGATTTAAAGAAGATATGGGGGCAGCCATTCCTGGCTGGGATTCTCCCCAAAGCGTAAATTTACAATACCGCATCCCCTATTAATGAAGGAGGAAAGCATGACCAAAGCAGATATGGTCGATATTATCTCAAGTGGAACCGGTCTCACAAAGGTTGAAACAGAGGCAGTGATTGACGCCTTTTTAACGACTTTGGCTGAGTCAATGGTGGATGGTCGCCGCATCGAATTTAGAAAATTCGGCAGCTTTGGTGTTAAAAAAAGAGCCCCAAAGCAAGCCAGAAATCCCGGAACCGGAGAAGCAGTAAATTTGCCTGCGCGATATGTCCCAGTCTTTAAGCCCTCACGCTTATTACGTGATCGGGTAAATGATTCTCTCCTGGCCCGCGAGTAGTCTGCGGTCAAAAAAGATAAAAAATCTTTGTGAACGATGGTTGGGCGCTTACATTCGCCGCGCATTGAAATAGGAGAAGCTACATGCCTTGTGGAAAAAAGCGGAAACGGCGTAAGATCGCAACTCATAAACGTAAAAAGCGTTTACGTTCCAATCGTCAAAAGAAAAAAATCCGTTAAATATACTATCATACAATTATTTGAGGGTGGCGTGGAAACACGTTCCACCCTCTTTTTGTTCTCATAATTATGGCTCAGGTACTCGAGCAAAATGCTACCCTTACTGTATCCCAAATAACGGGTCAGATCCAAAATTCCCTTGAACAGGACTTTGCTTCCATCTGGGTGAGGGGAGAAATCTCCAACCTCACAAAGCATAGTTCCGGTCACTGGTACTTCAGTCTGAAGGACAGTGGAGCACAAATGGGAGCTGTCATGTTTCGCGGACAAAACCAGACGGTTCGCTTTGAAATAACCCATGGCATGGAAGTCACAGCCCATGGCAGAATATCGGTATACCCACCCCAGGGTCGCTATCAATTGATCGTGGATCAACTCCTTCCAGCTGGTCAGGGGGATCTCCATCTGGCATTCGAAGCCTTGAAGAAAAAACTAAGTGCAGAAGGTCTGTTCGATGCAGGCTTAAAAAAACCACTTCCCAAATATCCAATGCGGATTGGACTAGTTACCTCCCCTACGGGGGCAGCAATTCGTGATATGATCAATATATTTAAACGCCGTTTTCCTCTGGCTGAGCTCCAGCTCTTGCCAGTCAAGGTCCAAGGTGAAGGTGCTGCCACTGAGATCGCAGAGGCAATTGCGACCTTTAATCAACTCCAGGAATGCCAGGTTTTGATCATTGGTCGCGGTGGCGGGTCGCTGGAGGACTTGTGGGCATTCAACGAGGAAGTTGTCGCCAGAGCAATTGCTGATTCTATCATTCCTGTCGTCAGTGCTGTTGGACATGAAACAGATACGACCATTAGTGATTTTGTTGCCGATCACAGAGCACCTACGCCATCTGCAGCAGCAGAACAGGTCGTTCCAGACGGGATCATGCTCATGACGACGCTCACAAATCACTCGAAGCATCTGATAGAGGGGATGGGCAACAGGATCCAAAAGCAGGAAAACCTCCTGAATTCGCTGGAAAGGTCTTATGCTCTGAAGCGGCCTGTGATCATGGTCGATCAATTGATGCAGCATCTGGACCATCTTCAGGATAGGTCACTTCGTGCCAGCAAAGAGAGGATTGACCGCTTGATGGGGAAATTGGATGCAATGGCTCAGCAGATCGACGTTTTAAATCCGCTTTCGATATTGAAGCGGGGATACTCAGTGGTGAGCAGTGCAGCTGGGAACATCGTTCGGTCCGTATCTGAGATCAAGGTGAAGGATTCGATTCATATCCGTTTATCCGATGGTGAGGTTGAGACAAGTATTACAGCGATCAAACCCAAAGAATAGAGTATTATTCCTGAAAGGGAGGTTCTAAATTTAATCATGAATGCAAAAGAAAAATCATTTGAGTCCCTCATGTCGGAATTGGAAGTGTTGGTCGCAAAACTTGAAGGGGATGGTTTGAGCCTTGACGAAGCGATAGCCAGCAATGAAGAAGCCTTGCAGCTCATTAAAGTATGCAGGGAAAAACTGGATTCTGCCAGGCAGAAAATTAGTAAACTGGTGAAGAACTCAGAAGGCAACTGGGAAGAACAGGCTCTGGATTAAATGAGCGATCGGAGTGGAGAATGAAATTTGCCATCTGGGGATTCCAGAGCGATAAGGAAATCGCAAAGCATGTTGCAGAAATTATTGACAAATTGATTTCGGGGGGGCATGAAGTCTATATTCTCGATAGTTTTTCGGATCTACTACAACTGAATCACCCCAAGGTGAATTCGATTCCGGAAAACAGGATCCCTACAGATGTAGATTTTATCATATCTATCGGAGGTGACGGAACACTTTTATCAGCCGCCCAAGCGGTTATGCGAACCCCGATCCCCATTTTGGGGATAAATCTTGGCAGTCTAGGCTTTCTGACAAGCTTGGAGCGAGACTGGCGGAGTGAATTCGAAAATATTCTAAACGGACATTATCATATCGAGGATCGCATGGTCCTTAACTGCCGGCTGGAATTTCCAGATGGCAGCGAGGAAACACTATGGGCGCTGAATGATGTGGTCATTGAAAGAGCTGAAGTATTCAGTTTACTGCCTTTAGAAGTTAGGGTCGGTGACAAACTTCTGAACCATTATCTGGCAGATGGCCTGATCATCTCGACCCCTACTGGATCTACTGCCTACGCGCTATCAGCTGGAGGTCCCATCATTGATCCAAGCCTCGAAGCCATCCTGATCACGCCAATATCTCCCCATACACTCTCTGTAAGACCTGTTGTTCTGACTGGAGAGGAAAACATCCATATAAATCTGTCTCCTGAGGCAGATCACGCTCGCTTGCATGTTGATGGAAAGGATTCAAGGGTAATTGACCCAAGCATTAAGATTCGCATCAGACCAAGCTCCTACAGAATCCAACTGGTCGTTTTGCCCAACAACACGTTTTATGAAAAACTGCGGAAAAAACTACACTGGGGTCGAAGATCCAGCTAGAGCCGAGTATACTCAGATCTGACGGTGAAAGCGGTAAATACAGTTGTCCATGACGATGGGGATGCCAGCCTCTTCCGCGAGCTTCGCACTGGCTTCACTGTAAACATTATCCTGCATCCATATCAATTTCAAATTCTTCCTGTCCAGGATACTTTCAACAAGTGGAAGGACTGAATCCGAACGGCGAAATATATTGATAATATCGATATTCTCGTCAATACAGCTCAGATCCGGGTAGCATTTTAATCCAAACAGTTCCTCATGGCCTGGATTAACAGGGATAACTTTATATCCTTGTTGCATTAAATAGTGACTGATCCAATTACTTGGACGATCCGGATTAGGGGAAGCACCTACAACTGCAATGGTCTTGCTGGTATTCAGGATTGATATCAAATCTGTCTTATCGATGGATTGCATCATGAAGCCCATTGGAAAATATTTTTTAATACATACCCGGCAATGTCGGGATTCTCCTTTAACCTTCGACTCGAATAGGCGTACCAGTCAACTCCAAAGGGAACGTAGATGCGCACGCGATGATTGTCATGAATCAGTTCGGTCAGGCGATCAACGATGGGAACACCGAGAAGGGCTTGAAACTCATACCTGTCAGCTGCAATATCCATATCCTCGATCATCTGCAGAGACTGATCAATGAGATAGTGGTCATGAGTGGCAATTCCTACGTAGGCGTTATTGCTGAACATGGTGGCCAGAAGTTTTAAATAATTTTCCCGGATCTCATTTTTATCCTGATAGGCAATCTTTGGTGATTCCTTATATATTCCTTTACAGATACGCAGATTACCTCCATGGGCGGCAATGGATTTGACATCGTCCAAACTCCGGTGCATGTACGCCTGGATGACGGTCCCCATGTGTGGGTAATCCGCTCTGAGCTGTTCATACATACGCAGGGTCTTGGAGGTATAAGGAGAATCTTCCATGTCCAGCCTGATAAAGATGCCAGCCTGTTTGGCCTTGGTCACGATTGACGATATGTTTTGAAGTGCCAATTCTTCCGATACAGCCAATCCGAGGGCGGTAGGCTTTAGGGAGATATTTTTCTCGATGCCACTTTGGGAGACCTCGGAGATCAATGCAAGATAGGAGTCAAGTGCCTCCGCGGCTTGGGTTTCAGTGGTTACCGCTTCTCCTAGAATATCCATGGTGGTGAGAAATCCGCTATCCTTCAAATCCTGGCATTTTGCTATGGCAGCTGCCGCATCCATACCAGCTATATAGCGCTTTGAGATCATCTTCACGATCGCTCTGGGTGCCAATGGCATGAGCGCAACGACGAGTTTATTAAACACACAGCCTCCGTATCAATAAGGTATCAAAAAGACAGCAACAACTCAGCGCAATGGACGCTGATAATACTCGAATACCTTGCCAGTATCATGCCAATTTGGAAATTTTTGAAGGACGCGGGTATGCAATGAGAATCTTTGTGCTATGCCCTCGCGGACATGGCCAGAGACAAATATGTATCCCCTTTTCTTTAGCCAATTCAAATACACTTTTTTTAGCATTTTTGCATATCCCTGGCCATGATGTTTCTCATCGAAAACAAATGCATAGGTATAAATAGTCTCATGCTGGCCGAGGGTTGGGTCAGCTTTTGCCCAAATCTCGTCGTCGAAATTCTCCAGCGGGACACCAACCAGGAAACCAATGATCTCGTTTCTCAGAACCCCGACGAAGGGCAGAGTGTGGGGATGGTTGAAATACTTCCATACGGTTTTTTTGGTGAAGGCAGTATCAGCCCCAAAAGGTTTGATCAGACCTTGCGAAATTTCGATCACACGGTCTGCATCTCTCACGGATAGAGCTTCAACCAATTTGATCTGAAAATTAAGGGTGGCTGCGATCAATTTAACTTCTGATCGAGCAGGTGCTTTTACAGGGGGTTTAAAAAATTCCAGTTGCGACATGGCGTCGAAGTTTAAATGCAGGGAGTAATCAAGACAATTGTTTTTCAGGCACTACTGGGGATATTGAACCTTTAAGGAGAGTCGTTTTTTCAAAGCCCTTCGCTGAATCGTATGTATAGAGCCAAAGATTCCTCAAGAGTTTTTAGTTGAAATGAGAGAGTGAGGGACTAATTTGAAAATTGTTTGCAAGTCCGGTTAATAAAGCGAAGGATCGATCAAAATACATGCTTGAACTGATGATGCTGGGAAGTGGAAGTGGTGGAAATGCATGCATTGTAAAAAATGAGGACACGATGATCCTGATTGATGCTGGATTTAGTGGGGCTGAGATTAAAAAGCGTATGCAGTCGCTTGGTCTTGAGCCAGAAGATCTTGAA
Source organism: Fidelibacterota bacterium (assembly GCA_021734325.1). GTDB lineage: Bacteria > Fidelibacterota > UBA8477 > UBA8477 > JABMPR01 > JABMPR01. The sequence continues at coordinate 54,437 of JAIPJF010000012.1, forward strand.
GCTTGTCTGATCACGCATGAACATGGTGATCACATCAAGGGCGCCAGCATCCTTTCCAGAAGGCACAGAGTGAAACTTCTCATGCATCCTGCCACAAAACAGGCAGGACGGAAAAAATTCACTGGATCTGAGAGAATAAGACATTTCGAAATGGGAGAGGTCATGGAGCTTGGATCAATGAAGGTGTCCAGTGTTCCCACCCTCCATGATTCAGATTCATCCACTGGTTTTTTAATCGAAAGCGGTGATAAGCAATTAGGGTATTTGACGGACCTGGGTGCAGTCACCGAAGATAATTTCCTGATGATGCGTCATGCGGACTTTCTGGTCATGGAGGCCAATCATGATCGCGATATGTTGTGGGATGGTCCTTACCCACCTCATTTGAAGGCCCGTGTTGATAGCCGAGTTGGTCATCTTTCGAATCTGGATAGTGCTGAATTTATTGCCATGTTGGTTGAGTTGGGTAAACTAAGGGGTGTCATGCTGGCACATTTAAGCGAAAAAAATAATGATCCGGCTCTCGCTCTGGCGACAGTCCGTAGGAGGGTGGGAAACAGTTTGGAAATATATGTTGCTGAACAGCACCGCACATCGAAACGCATAAAAGTGGAGACAAAATGAAAAAATATCTAAACCTAAAATCCTTGATCGTTCTGATCCTTCTGCTTATCGTGGCATTTGTCATCTATTGGGCCTCAGCAGATAAATATGTCAAAATGGAGACCAGTCTGGGAACAGTCATTATTGATCTCTACGAGGATGAGACACCGATTCATGCAGCAAATTTTAAAAAGCTAGTGTCTGATGGCGCTTATGAAGGCACATATTTTCATCGGGTAATTCCTGGTTTTGTGGTCCAGGGTGGGGATCCGAATACACGCGATAATGAAGATCGGGTGGATGATGGTATGGGGGGAATCGGTGAGAGGCTGACGGCTGAAATTGGTCAGCCGCATCTTAGGGGTACCATTGGTGCTGCCCGTGATAACAATCCTGAAAAAAAATCAAGCGGGAGTCAATTTTATTTCTGTCTGGCCCGGCTTGCCCAACTTGATGGCAATTATACTGTATTCGCTAATGTTGTTGAAGGTATGGATGTGATTGATGCGATTGCAAAGCTGGAGAGAGACAAAGCGGATAATCCCCTGGATTCGGTGACCATCCTTAAAACAACGATGGTCTCGTCCATCTTTTATTAGAGTAATCAAGTGGCAAAACCAAAATTTGGATTGGCACTGGGAGGTGGGGGAGCCAGAGGTTTCGCCCATATTGGTGTGCTCAGACGTTTGGAGCAGATGGGGATTCGACCGGATATCATCACAGGGGCCAGTATGGGAGCTCTGGTAGCAGCAGTGTATATCAAGGAAATCACAGTCGATGCCACTTATAATGAGCTCAACAAGATGGTCGAAAGTGAGGCATTTAAAAATCTTGGTCTCCATCTCTTAAATGTGAAGGGTCGTGTCGGAGAATCATTCTGGCATCAGGTTGCCTCAGCTATTCAAGATCGAATTGTGATCAACCTTGCTCAATCAAAACTGGGGTTGGTTCGCGAGGAAAAGATTAGGGAGGCCTTGGAGGTTGTCATTCAGGAGAATGTCTGGTCAAATCCAAATGCTGCGCTGGGTATCGTAGCTACTGATCTGTATAATGGTGAGGATGTCTATTTTACAGAAGGATCTCTTTTGAATGCGGTTATGGCTTCCATAGCCATTCCAGGATTTCTTCCACCAGTGATTGTGGGAGGGAGAACCCTTGTGGATGGAGGTGTTTCCCAGCAAGTGCCTATACGCATGGCAAGGGAAATGGGGGCGGATTTTGTGCTGGCTGTGGATGTGGGACAGGATATTGCACCCCTTACAGATATGGATAACGCCATGGCAATTATGAGTCAAAGTGAGAATATCCGATCCTGTCACTATCGCGACATGTTGAACCGGGAAGCGGATGTATTGTTGAAACCAGAAATGCCTGGTGTGCATTGGTCGGCCTACAATCAACGAGAAATGTTTGTGAACCTGGGAGAGCAAGCATTTGACGAGCATGTTGTAACCTTTAATAGGTCCTGGTATCAAAAAAGACACCCGCTTATGGGGAGGATCAAAGATCTTTTTTATTGACATTATTTTTTTAATAAGGGGATAAGAAACAGGATCCACATGTACAGAAGCTTCATACTTTTTATCATTGTTTTATCCATGATTGCAGGCGTGAGTCTCATCGGTCAACAGGCGCTGGAAGACATTCTGAGTGTTGAGCTAGTCAGCAGTCAGGATGTTGCCATAGCTGGGGAAGATCTTGACATCGCCCTGATAATTGAAATTGACGATCCCTGGCATGTCTATGCGCCTGAAGGAAATGATGAGTTCATCATTGCAATTTCGCCTTCAATCAAATCTGAGGGTCAACCCTTTTCAGTCTATGAATGGACCTTCCCTAAAGCTGAAATGATCTCTGTCGCCGGTGTCAAAGAACCAGCCGCTGTCTATGGTGGACGTCTGATTCTACGAACTTCGATCGCAGTTGAAGCGACTGCATCTGGAATACTGGAACTCGCTGGTACCGTTTATTATCAAGCCTGTGATGATGTCCAATGCTTGATTCCTGCAACCGTGTCCTTCAATCATTCTCTGAAGATTGTCGATAATGCCAATTTATCGCAGTCGATAAATACGAATATTTTCACACACTCAAATTCTTCGCTTCCAGAAACCGTAACTGAGGTCGCCGAAGATGATAATATTTCAGGTTTGGTGGTCAAATATGGGATGATCCTTACATTCGCCATCATCTTTCTGGGTGGTCTGGCTTTAAATTTAACACCTTGCGTATATCCATTAATCCCAATCACCATCAGCTTTTTTGGGGGTACTGATGCAGGCAAGGGGCGTACTTTCTGGATGGCCCTCGCCTATGTGCTTGGAATCGCAGTGACCTACTCCATTCTTGGTGTGGTCGCAGCACTTGGCGGTGGTCTGTTCGGAGCACTGCTTACCAATTCCTGGGTACTCATAGGGATCGCGGCATTGCTGGTGGGACTCTCGCTGTCCATGTTTGGCGTCTATGAATTCAGATTACCTACAGGTTTGATGACGGCAGCCAGCCAATCAAAGGCTGGCATCTTTGGATCATTCTTCATGGGACTGACCTTAGGTATCGTAGCGGCACCTTGTGTGGGTCCCTTTGTTATCGGCTTACTCACTTATGTGGCTGCACAACAGAATGTCCTTTTAGGGTTTACGATGTTCTTTACCCTGGCAATGGGACTGGGCTTACCTTATTTATTTCTGGCCATGTACTCCAGCAAGATCTCTGCACTTCCGCGTTCTGGGATGTGGATGGTCGGGGTTCGGATCATCTTTGGTTTTGTACTCATTGCAATGGCTATTTATTTCATTATGCCCTTGCTTGGTGAATATGCTCCTTGGGTTATGTCCATCTTTCTGATTGGCGCCGGCGTGTACCTCATTGTATTCGATAAAAGCGGGGAGGGGAATCCCCTTTTTAATCGCATTAAACAATTGATAGCCATTGTGCTCATAATGGTAGGAACATGGATGAGTGTCCCTGCAGAAACAAATAGCAGCCAGGGTATTAGCTGGTCTCACCCGGTCACACAGACCGAATTATCAGCGTTGCTGGATACCCACAGACCGATTATGATCGACGTTTATGCTGACTGGTGTATCCCCTGTAAGGAAATGGATAAATTTACATTTTCAGATCCGAATGTGGTGAACCTGTCAAAGGAATTCATGGCCATTAAAATTGACATGACCCGGCAGAGCGATAACTTTGAGCAGGATATCTTATCTCAATTCGCGATAAAAGGGGTCCCCACGTACATTTTTATCAAGGACGGTAATGAAATAACGTCCCTACGTTCTACAGGATTCGAAAATGTCGAGGATTTTATTGAGCGGATGAGGCAGGCTCTGTAAGGGGTCCAGATCATCGTCAAACCCGGGCAGCTTTGGGCATTTCATCTTAACATACAGGGTGTTGGCTGGCCTTTTTTTATTGCAGATTGCAGGCAAAACGTTTAACTGATCAGCATGCAAGAACCTGAACAACACGCCTTACCCCTTTTCATCATCGATGGTCCTCCATGGGAAAAGAAGCATGATATCGGCTTTTTTGTTGCCTTTGTCGAAACCATAAAGGCGTTCCTGCTCAGGCCTGCCAAAACCTTCAGTGTCATTCGACGGGTTGCTGGTATCTCTGATGCTCTTGTATATACTGTGGGAATACAGGTTTTCACTTTTTTATGGACCTTTGCCATGAGTGGGGCAGATCCCGGAATGCTGTTACCACAGAATCCTGCAATACTGGAGATGCTAGAATTACCAGAGAATTTTTCTCAGATCATGGTCCTAATCTATCCATTTTCAATTATTCTTCTCCAGTTCATAGCTGCGTATGCACTGCATATTGCATTGCGATGGCGTGGTCTCCAATTGTACGACTTTAATCTGATATTCAGGATTCTGGCCTATTCCGGTGGGACGGCTGCCTTGCTTCTGATCATTCCCATTATTGGCGGTATGACCTCAATCATGATGACGATCTACCTGGCCTACGTTGGGTTAAGAACGATCTACGGGATTGAATTCGGGTCCTTCCTCCTTACAGCGTTGTTGGCACTTCTTATTGCCATTGGGCTGTACTTATTGTCAGCAGTCAGCATTACCATTATCGTCTTGTTGTTTGCCATCTTGATTTGATAGCCGAGTCCCTGGGAACTATTGGGGTGCTCATCCGTTTTAGTTAATGCTGAAAGGGGTACATCATGTTGACATCCTTGATAAATCAGGCTAAATTCGTTTCACTTATGAGAAACAAGTTTAAGACATCGATTCTACTCATAAGCATCTTGATGCTGCAATCATGCTATACTCTGATCTATCCTCCCCAAACACTTCCTGCGACAAGTACTGTGACCACCGAGTTTGTCGAGGGTAGTACTGTAAATGTGGTGGGTTATTCAGATTGGGATCCCTACTGGGAGCCGGTTTTACCATACACCAATTACTATCGCGGATATGGGGCCTCTTATTATGACCCCTTTAATTATTACGATTATCATCACCCCTATTATGCTCCAGTGTACGTCACTAGTGAAGAGCCAAGACCCATAAAGGGAAGGGAAATCGGAAGGGAAGATGAGCAGATAAGCGATCGGATCAGAGATCAAAAAAACAGTACCAACGGTGCCGTTGGGGGATATGTTGCTCCTACATCTATACCTCAAGTCTCCACAATCCCTGTCGTGAGTACTCCGGTCGTCAAAAATCCGAAAATTGAGATCAAAAAGAGCCCTATAAAAAAACAGACACCTCCTGATCGAAAAACGAAGACGGAAGTTAAGCCTGTGATCAAGCAGACATCTGATTCCAATAAAAAGGACGATCAGGAGCAGCCAGAGACGAAAGCCAAAAATACCCGCGTAAGAACCAGGAAGTAAGCTTCCCCATGCAGACAAAACGATTTTTCCTGACCGCGTTGCTGACGACGGCCACCCTCTTCTCACAAAGCTATCTGGATATTATTCGGCCTTTTTATGGAATGAGCGGCGTATCTGGGGCTGAGAGTGGAATCCTCCCTGCTGCCAGCACGACGAGTAATGCCGTGTTGGGAAATCCTGCATTACTGAGTTATGCGGAGAAGGGTTTTGTAGCACTCGATCTGGGCTATGATCAATTTGCTGGTACGAGCGTATTCAACACAGATAAAAGTGATCAAATTTCCAGTGGGGGAATTCGATTTAACAGTTTAAGCTACATTTATCCAGTACCTGTTTATCGAGGAGCCTGGGTATGGGGCTTCAACCTGCAACCCGTGTACTCCTTCAGTAGCATCCAGGAGTTTAGTGGCTTGGATACAGATCCTGATAGTGATCTTGAATTCACCTACGCACGTCGCAACAGAGAATCAGGGAGTCTGTACGCTTTCACTGCAGGGACTTCTTTTTTAATGAGCATCAATACAAGCCTGGGATTCTCGGTCAGCTTTTTAAACGGGTCCAATTCCTATGATAAAATATATTACGAAAACGATTCCAATGATTTTTTCCTGTTCACTGAGTATTTGGATAGTCTCCATTTTGCGCCACAATACAGAGGATTCTCAGCCCGGCTAGGTCTGAGTTCTGAATTGAGTGACGCCATTCGAGTTGGGGTTAGTCTTGAGTTCCCTTCCAGGCTTTCAGTTACCGAAGCCTCAAGCCAGGACATTATGGAATCATTTGATGATGGAAGCGACACACTTTGGCAGGGTGATGAGCGTTCTGCCCTGGAATACGTGGTCTGGGGACCCTGGCGCATCGGAACAGGAATAGGATTTACTGTTGACCCCCTTGAGGTCAGTGTTAATTATCGTTTTCATAGCTACACGACCAGCTCCATGAAGAGTAATTTGATCAATTCTGAGGGTAATAGTCTTGATCCAATCGTCGATGCCCAGATCAAACAGAGTGTCCAGAATGTCAATGAGTTTTCAGCATCCATACAGTGGTCCATGTCACCTATTGATCTTACATTCGCAGCTTCACTGAGGAATGATCAGCTAAACTATCGATTGGACAATATCATCAGAATGGATACTGGATTGGCCTATCATTTTAGCTCAGGTCTGGGTTTGACGATAGCTTTCAGGAAAGAGCAATGGATGAGTGATCTTAATCATGCCCTCTCTGATAATTCTGAGCGCAAAATCGAGGTTCAAAATAGTTTTTCAAAAATACAATTTGGCATCAAATATTATTTGTAAGTCGGACTAAAGGTCGGGGGCTGCTGCAATACTGCAAAATAAAAGGGGCCCATGACCAAAATCATCACAAATCGATAATAAATCATCCAGGATGTCCTCTTTGGCATGATATTTATATAAGTAATAGAGATGCTTAATAGAAATTACTCAAGATTAATTCCAGATATCACAGGCAGGAGAAATTAATGAAACGCAAGATGGTAACCATCGACGGGAATGAGGCTGCGGCTTACATTGCCCATAAAACTAATGAAATATGCGCCATATATCCAATCACACCTTCATCAAATATGGGTGAGCACGCTGATGCCTTTAGCGCCCAGGGACGAAAAAATATCTGGGGTACCGTACCAAGGGTAGAAGAAATGCAGAGCGAGGGTGGCGCAGCTGGAGCTGTTCATGGTGCCCTCCAAACGGGTGCATTGACCACTACCTTTACCGCCTCACAAGGCCTGCTGCTCATGATCCCCAATATGTATAAGATTGCTGGTGAACTCACTGCAACTGTTTTTCATGTCTCCGCTCGATCTCTGGCAGCACAGGCACTCTCCATTTTTGGAGACCACTCCGATGTGATGGCAACCAGAGCCACTGGTTGGGCCATGCTGGCTGCAAATTCTGTCCAGGAAGTCATGGACTCAGCCCTGATTGCTCAGTCTGCAACGCTTCAATCCCGCGTACCATTCATTCACTTTTTCGATGGTTTCAGAACTTCACATGAAGTGATGAAGATTGAACAATTAACAGACGATGACATAAAAGGCATGATCGATGACGAATGGGTGATTGCTCATCGTAATCGTGGAATGAATCCGAATTCTCCAGTGCTCAGGGGTACAGCCCAGAACCCTGATGTATATTTCCAGGGTCGTGAAACTGTCAATCCGTTTTATGAAGCTGCTCCGGAAATTGTCCAATCAACTATGGATCGTTTCGCAAAACTGGTTGGCCGTCAGTATCACTTATTCGATTATGTTGGTGCCGAGGATGCGGAACGTGTCATCATTATCATGGGCTCTGGCGCTGAAACGGTAGAAGAAACGGTCAACTATCTACTGGCCAAAGGTGAAAAGGTTGGGCTGCTCAAGGTACGCCTTTTTAGACCATTTTCGATCAAACATTTTATTTCAGCACTACCTTCCTCAGTGAAAAAAATTGCCGTATTGGACAGGACCAAAGAACCCGGTGGCGCCGGTGAACCCATGTACCAGGATGTGGTTACTGCCTTTGCCGAAGCTGCAATAGAAGATTACTTCCAATTCGACAAAACACCTGCGATCATTGGTGGACGTTACGGTCTCTCATCCAAAGAGTTTACTCCCGCCATGATTAAGGCGATCTTTGATGAGCTCTTGATGGAGAAACCGAAAAATCATTTTACCATTGGTATCAATGACAATGTTTCTCATACCTCCCTGGATTATGATCCTGAGTTTAGGACAGACAAACCAGGTGTCTTCAGAGGGCTATTTTATGGTTTGGGTGCTGATGGTACTGTAGGTGCTAACAAGAACTCGATCAAAATTATTGGTGAGGGTACTGACAACTTTGCCCAGGGACATTTTGTCTACGATTCCAAAAAATCTGGAAGTACAACCACGTCCCATCTGCGTTTTGGCAAAGATAAAATCCAGTCGACCTATCTTATCGATAAAGCGAATTTTATTGCTTGCCATCAGTATGAGCTTCTGGAACAATTCGATATTCTGGATAGGGCTGAAGATGGGGCAACCTTTCTCCTGAACAGTCATCTGAATAAAGATGAGATTTGGGGCGGATTATCAAGGAAATACCAGAAACAAATCATTGATAAAAAATTGAAGTTCTATGTGATCGATGCCGTAACTGTGGCTCAGGAAACTGGGATGGGTATGCGTATTAACACAATCATGCAGACCTGTTTCTTTGCAATTTCAGGGATTTTACCCAAAGAGGAATCCATTGCCAAGATCAAGGCAGCGATCAAGAAAACCTATGGCAACAAGGGCGATGCCATCGTGGAGAAAAACTTCCATGCTGTGGATCAGTCAGTTGCGAATCTTTTTCAGGTTGATGTACCTGCTACCTTAACTGGTAGTGATGCAAACCGATTGATTGTACCTGAAGCTGCTCCGGAATTCGTACAAAGGGTTACCGCTGAAATCATTGCTGGCCGCGGAGATGGCATTCCCGTCAGCGACATGCCAATTGATGGGACCTGGCCTACAGGAACGACCCAGTGGGAAAAACGAAATATTGCCCTGGAAGTACCAGTCTGGGAACCGGATATTTGTATTCAGTGTAATAAATGCGCCATGGTATGCCCCCATGCCGCCATTCGTCCAAAGATTACAAGCGAGGATGCATTCACCAATGCTCCTGAGACCATTAAGCACGTTGCCGTCAAGGGCAAAGAATGGGATGAGGGATCACAGTATATTCTTCAGGTAGCTGTGGAAGATTGTACAGGCTGTAATCTCTGTGTTGAGGTATGTCCCGCGCGCGATAAATCAAATCTGAATCGCAAAGCGATCAATATGGCTCCGCAACGTCCATTGCGCGAAACCGAGCGGGCCAATTGGAATTTCTTTACGGAACTCCCGGAAATTGATCGAAATGCAGTGAAACATGATACGGTTAAAGGCGCTCAACTCTTGCAGCCGCTATTTGAGTTCTCCGGTGCCTGCGTGGGTTGTGGAGAAACACCTTATGTAAAACTAAGTTCCCAGTTGTTTGGGGATAGGATGGTCATTGCGAACGCCACAGGCTGTTCATCCATCTACGGCGGCAATCTGCCAACCACACCCTGGGCTAAGAACAGAGCCGGTCGTGGCCCTGCCTGGAACAATTCACTGTTTGAAGATAATGCTGAATTTGGATTGGGTTACAGATTGACCATCGACAAGCATCGGGAGCATGCTATTGAACTCATGACCCTGATCAAGGATGAGATAGGGGCTGAACTGGTGGAAGCGATAACATCGGCACCGCAGACAAACGAGCCCGAGATCTTTGAACAACGTGCCCGTGTTCAGGAAATGATAAAAACGGTTGAGAAATTGAATACTCCCATTTCAAAACAATTGCTTTCTGTCGCAGATAATCTGGTGAAGAAAAGTGTGTGGATCATGGGTGGAGATGGTTGGGCTTACGATATAGGATATGGTGGTCTGGATCATGTTTTAGCTTCAGGAAAAGACGTTAACGTTCTGGTTCTCGATACGGAAGTATACTCAAATACAGGTGGCCAAAAATCGAAATCCACACCTTTAGGTGCCGTTGCAAAATTCGCTGCCGGTGGAAAACCGTCAGGGAAAAAGGATCTTGGAATGATGGCCATGAGTTATAAAAATGTCTATGTGGCTTCTGTTGCAATGGGTGCAAATGATGCCCAGACAGTCCGAGCATTTATCGAAGCAGAGGCTTACCCAGGTCCATCTATCATCGTTGCTTATAGTCAGTGTATCGCCCATGGCATCGATATGGTAAAAGGTATGACGCAACAGAAACTTGCCGTGGAGAGCGCGTACTGGACACTTTACAGGTACAATCCACTTTTGGCATTGGAAGGTAAAAATCCCTTGAAATTGGATTCGAAACCACCGACAAGACATGTCCGGGAATATTCGAGCAATGAAACCCGGTTCACCATATTGAGTCGGATCAATCCAACGCTGGCTACTCAATATCTTGAACAATCGGACAAAGCAGCCAAGGAAAAATATGAATACTATTCAAAATTGGCTGCCATTTCCTACGACGAAGCCTAAATAAAGATCTGTAAAGGACAAATAGAATGCGCTTAAATACAAATTATATGGGATTAGAGCTCAAGAATCCTCTCGTTCCATCCTCTTCGCCGCTCACCGAAAATCTGGATAATATCAAAATCCTGGAGGATAATGGAGCCTCAGCTGTCGTCCTACTATCGCTGTTTGAAGAGCAAATTGAGCAGGAAGACAGCACGCTTGAGTTTTTCATGGATTATGGAACTGAGTCTTACGCTGAATCCTTGAGTTACTTTCCAAAAGCCCACGAATTCGTCAGTGGACCCCAGGAATACCTGGAGAATATACGGAAGATCAAGGCTGCCGTGGAGATTCCGGTAATCGGGAGCCTAAATGGGGCGACACCCGGTGGCTGGATGGAATATGCCAAGAAAATCGAAGCAGCTGGTGCAGATGCACTTGAATTGAATATTCATTATCTGCCTGTTGATTTCAACGAAACCAGTGCTGATGTAGAAAAGCGCTATACAGATATTGTGAGTTGGGTGAAGGCCAATGTTTCCATTCCAGTCGCTGTTAAAATCGGGTCCAGATTCAGCTCCTTACCTGCAGTCGCCAAAGCCCTGGAAGGTGCGGGTGCAGATGCCCTGGTGATGTTCAATAGATTCTATCATCCCGACGTTGATCTGGAGAAACTGGTGACCAAAAGACAGGTCCAGTTAAGTCATGCCCGTGAAATCAGACTTCCCATGCGCTGGATATCAATTTTGCGTGGCAATGTGAATGTAAGTTTTGCTGCCAGCGGCGGTGTTCATAGTGCTCAGGATGTCCTGAAACTGGTGATGTCAGGAGCCGATGTAACCATGCTGGCATCAGCATTGATGGCCCATGGCCCTGGCTTGATAAGAACTATAGAGAAAGACCTGATCACCTGGATGGATGAAAATGAGTATAACAGTATTGACCAGATGAAGGGTAGTATGAGCTTGATCCATTCTCCAAAACCGCAAACTCTGGTACGAGATAATTATATGCGTACCTTATTGGAGTTCCAGGCCAACAGGGGAAAAGCTTAAATTGATTCCTTTCTTAGAAAGGAATTTATTTTGAACCACTGTCCCGGTTTACCCGCTTGACGTGCAAATGCGGTAAGTGATACAGTATGGGAAATTAATTGGTCAAAACTGAAAAAATGCGTGAAGGATATTGTCCAGTATATGATATCAAGTGTCCGGAGGGATTGGACGCTGCAGAATCCTGCAATGACCGGATGGGAACAGATTATAATCCCATAACGAATTTCCGGGATGCTGATATTGAGCATTGTGCCATCTATCGACAGGAACAACTTAGCCAGCAGAATCAGAGCAAAGATTCTGGTACAGCGCTAACGAGCGCAGAAAAAGAATAGGGATCACATCATGAATATGTCGGAAAAATCGAGTGATTTTAAATCTGTCCAAGATGTTTTAAAAAGAGCTATTCTTTTGGAAATGAACGGTAAAGAGTTTTTTAGTATGGCTGCCAAGACAGCGACCTCCCCCGTTGCGCGGGAAATATTTGAGCACATGGTAAAGGAAGAGGAACATCATCTTCATATCCTGCAGCTGACCTTTAGGAAACACCTTGATGCCGGTCGGGTCATTCTTCCCACTGAGGAGGAATTACAATTCGGATTTCAGGATCCTATCATCGACAAATCCTTTCTGCTTGAGCTGCGCAACAGTGCCTTTGATTCCTCTGCCATCAGTATTGCTCTGACCCTGGAGGAAAAAGCCTTCAAGTTCTATCAAAAAGAAGAACAGGCGGCAACTGATCCGGAAATCAAAAAACTGTTTACCTGGCTCACAGATTGGGAGCTGGAACATCATCGAAAACTGCTCGCTCTGGAAGAGGATTTTCGTGAAGAGGTCTGGAATGATTCAAATTTCTGGCCCACCTAAAACCGCCCTATCCAGCTAGCTCGCTTCCTGTTGCTTTAAATCAGTAAAAACCTTAGCTTCGACCTATGTACGAGGCCCTATCTAGATATGCTCATATTGGACTAATACTGATATTGTCGTCAGGTATCTGGTCACAGGAAAAAGAGATCACGACCATTCCCTGTAAACCGCTCGCTAAAATGGCAGCGTCTTATGATAGACTGGCTAAACCAATTGTCGATCCTGACATGGAAACTTATGATGTACATTATTATGATCTAAGCCTCGATATTGATGCCGAGAATGAGACCATTAATGGAAGGGTAGAAGTACACTTTTTTCCAACCATTCAAGGTTTAAATACAATTGCCCTGAATCTGAGCAACACCTTGCAAGTGGATTCCGTATATCTTAAGGGAAACTCTTTTATCCACGATTCAGATATCCTTACCATCACTTTGGATGATGTCTATGACCCCAACGATGACCTCAGTGTGGGGGTCGCCTACAGCGGCCATCCGCTGGAAAGTGGATTCCAGGCATTTGCATTTGATACCGTTGGGGGCGCCCACATGATCTCCACCTTGAGTGAGCCCTATGGTGCAAGGACGTGGTGGCCCTGCAAGGATGTACCAACAGACAAAGCGGACTCGTTATTGGTCAGCATCACTGTTGACAGTAGCCTGACGGCGGTCTCCAATGGTTTGCTCATTTCAAATAGACCTTATTACGGTGGCATCCGAACATGGAAGTGGAAACACCGATACCCCATCGCCACCTATCTGGTTTCCATTGCTATTACCGATTATCATTATTGGACTGAAACCTTTCATTTTGCAGACGGCGACTCCATGCCATTGGAATACTGGGTCTATCAGATATCAGCATCCCAAGCGACCATCGATCGCTGGAATTTGACAGCAAACATGTTACAGACATTTAACCAAGCCTTTGGCAAATACCCTTTCTCAGATGAAAAATATGGGATGGCACAATTTACCTGGGGGGGTGCCATGGAGCATCAAACCTGCTCAAGTATGGGAAGTTCTGGTGAAAATACCATCGCTCACGAGCTCGCTCATCAGTGGTGGGGAGATCTAGTTACCTGTAGTGATTTTCATCATATCTGGATCAATGAAGGCTTTGCCACTTATGCTGAAGCGCTTTATTGGGGGGCGAAGAACGGGGAAGCAGCCTATCACTCTCATATGGCTGCTAAAGATTGGGATTATGTTGGATCCATTTACCGGAATGATACCACCAATGTATGGTCAATCTTTGATTATATAGTATATGGAAAAGGAGCCTGGACCCTGCATATGCTTAGGCACATCATGGGTGATGAGCCATTCTTCCAGACCTTAAGCCAATATCGTGACGATTTTCGTTTCAGTCATGCCTCGACTGAAGACTTTCAGGCAGTTGCTGAGTCTGTATATGGTCAAAGCCTGGAATGGTTTTTTAATCAATGGATTTATGGTACCGGAAAACCGAGCTATCATTGGTGGTGGCGAACAACAAGTCCCGATGAATTGGGGAGATGTGAAATAACTCTAAACGTTAATCAAGTGCAGGATTGGTCTCACCCGACGTTTAAGATGCCGATTGATATTTTCTTCGAGGGATCAGATCAAGATACCACATTAATAATCTGGGATTCCTTACGAACGCAGGAATATACTTTTCAATTAGATTTTACACCAACCACCCTGAAATTTGATCCTGATGTATGGGTTCACAAAACAGATAAACACTTCTACGACCAGGGCCTTTTACCTGGAGAATCACTTATGCTGAAAGCCTTTCCTAATCCCTTTAATAAGGAGATGACCATTCCGTATCGGGTAAATGGAGGTTTTGAAGGTAGACTCTACATCTACGATCTGAGGGGAAGAAAAATCGCTACTCAAATGTTGAGACATGAAGAACCTGGCCAATATGAAGCAAAATGGGATGCAAGGAATAATGATGGCTCACTTGTGGCTTCAGGTATTTACATTGCACAAATCAAATCCTCAAACAATCAAACTTCCTCACGAAAAATAACCCTTCTAAAGTAAGTACTCATCACATTTGATCATCAATGGGGATGTCATCATTCTCTTTAGTTCCTGTTGTAACTGGTGTTTGGCAACATATTTGCCTTACTTGTGAGGAATTGAAGGCAAAAATTGTCAAATTGCAAGGATAGCTTTGAAGGAAGACAAAAAAATTGGATACTCTGCACTGATTGTTGGTGCTGTCTCACTTTGGGAGGCCTGGAGGAATATTCTGGGTGGAAACAGCAATTACCTAGAGATCTTTTTTTTGAGCCTGGGTTTGATAGCAAGCCTATTTGGTATCGCCCTTCTTCTTCAAAAAAGCAAATCGACCACGGAGGAATAAACGTGTCCCGGTTTTGTCTGCAAAATGGTAATTCACAAAATTGCTTCAAACTTAATCTGGGAATTCTCGCTATTAAGAGTAATTTTCTCACAAATAGTATTTCAACAATATCACCGTCCAGATTGGCCGGGAAAAATGGTTTCACGAAAAAAGGAGTATAGGCGTGATTAGATTAACGAAGGCTGGGGAATACGGATTAAGGGCAATACGCTATCTGGTAGAAACTGGAGATCAAAAGCGTGTCAGCATTGGTGACATCTCAGTTGACAAGAATATCCCTGAACCATTTTTACGGAAACTTTTTAAGCCCCTGGTTCAACAGGGCATCATAAATAGTACTCGCGGGGTATCAGGTGGTGTGCGTTTGGCTCGGGCTCCTGAGGAAATTACCGTCCTTGAGGTCGTAGAAGCATTAGAAGGTCCTTTGGCCTTGAACGAATGTTTATTGGTTGACAATGCATGTGAATTCATGAGCGAATGTGGTATGCACGATATATGGGATGAGGCACAGGCAGCAATGGCGAGGGTGTTAAAATCAAAGAATCTTACACAATTAACCATAAAATAGGTATGGATTTATTATTTAAAGAAAAACAATGAGGTAAGAATGACAAACGAGACGTCTAGATTGCAATCCACACCAGATGTATTCCCAAAATGGGAAAAGATCAAAGATATGGTCGATCAATTGATCGATATGATGCTCAACTTGAGACAGTCTGGTCACCCGGGGGGGTCCCGTTCAAAGGTACACATGCTGGTTTCCCTGTTTTTAAGCGGTGCCATGCGGTGGGATATTAGAAAACCCCAAAATAGATTCGGAGATAAATTTATCCTCTCTGCTGGTCACACTGTGCCGGTCATATATGCCCTGCTGGCAGTATTCAACGAGGCCATGAAAAGAAAACATAAGGCCACAGGTGATGATCGATATTATCTGGGATTGGATGAGAGGGTTCTTAGTTGGCAAGATTTGTTGACCCTGAGGAATAAAGGTGGACTACCTGGTCATGCTGAAATGGCTGGCAAAACCAATATCTTTAAAGCCAATACGGGTCCATCCGGCCATGGTATGCCAGTGGCTGTTGGTGAAGCCATGGCCCTGAAATATGCCGGTGCTGAGGATGTCAGGGTCTTTGCTGTCGAGGGTGAAGGCGGTCTGACACCTGGTGTGACTCATGAATCTTTAAATTCGGCCTATGGCTTGGGATTGAGCAATCTGTATTTTCTTGTGGACTGGAATGATTTCGGTATTGATAATCGTCCATTTTCATCCGTTGTATATGGTACACCTGAGGGCTGGTTCTCTGCCCATGGGTGGAGAGTATTTGGTGCGGAAAATGGCTCTGAGTGGGAGAGTGTAAACAATGCCATGCTCACCATGTCCCTGGATGAGAATTCTGAACAAACGCCTGCGGTTGCCTGGTTTAAAACCAGGAAGGGTAGAGGTTATGGCGTCTTTGACAACAAATCCCACGGAGCAGCGCACAAATTTAATAATGCCACCTACTGGGAGACTAAAAAAACTTTCATGGACAAATATGGGATCCAGTTTGAAGGTTATAACGAGGAAGGCCCAGCAGAAAAAGCTTTACGCGTGGAACAGACACGGATCAATATGGAACGTGTGTTTCATCTGTTTGATCAGGATCCAGAGCTACTTGATTATCTGGCTGACCGTCTGGTTGAAATGGGTGATGCTATTCCTGCAGATGAGGGTCAGGTCTGGATCGATACCAAGCATAACCCCTTAAATGATCCTACACTGACCAACATTCAAGATCTTCCCTCACATCTATTTGTAAATCCAGGTGAGGTGGCTCCCAACCGAGCTGGCTTGTCAAAATACGGCGCCTGGCTTAATGCCTATGTAAGCAAAAATTATGGTAGACCTCTATTCCTGGCAATGTCAGCGGATCTTGCAGATTCTACCAACATCTCTGGATTTGGCAAAGCATTTGGCGACTTTAGTGGATACGGTTTTTACGATCGGAAAAAGAACAAAAAAGGTGTTATGCTGCCACAGGCGATCACAGAATTTGCCAATGCCGGGATTTGCACCGGTATTGCCGCCACAAATTTTGCCCTTGATCCAGAAGTAGAGTTTAATGGATTTTATGCTGCCTGTTCGACCTATGGATCTTTTTCATATTTGAAATACGGTTCATTTAGAATCTTCAGCCAGATGGCGCAGGATGCAGATATAAAACTTGGTAAAGTTTTGTGGATTGCCGGGCATTCAGGACCTGAAACGGCAGAGGATTCGCGCACACACTTTGGTATATACTCACCTGCTGTTACCCAACTTTTCCCAAAAGGGAAGGTCATCAATCTTTACCCCTGGGAACACAATGAGGTGGCGCCGATGATGACAGCTGCCCTGGGAACTGATGTCCCTATTATCGCTTTGCATCTGACCAGACCCGGAATAGAAATCCCAGACAGGAAAAAATTGGGGATGGCTTCACATTTGGAAGCTGCCAAAGGGGCCTATCTTATCCGGGACTATAAGTCTGATCTACCCAAAATGGGAACCATTTTTGTTCAGGGAACGGCCACCACTGCAAACATTGTCAAACTATTACCGGAATTGGATAAGCGAGGATTGAATGTGAAATTGGTAGCGGCAGTCAGTCCTCAACTTTTTGCCATGCAATCTGAAGAATATCAGCATGAACTGGTTAGTGAAAGTGAGTGGTTGAATTCAACATTCATTACCAATGCCTCTGCAGTTGCCATGCAGGACTGGACAGGAAATCGACTTTCATTGGAGTATGCGATGACTTCAGATTGGGATGATAATTGGCGTTCCGGTGGATCATTGGAAGAAGTTATCGAAGAAGCGCATTTATCAGAGCGTTGGCTTCTGGAAGGCATTGAGAGATTTGCCCATGATCGTGAGTCCCGCATGAAGCGGCTTGGAGCTTCTTAGGCTTCCACAGAGAATTATTAGAGGTACAGTATGAGAAAATTTTCAACTCGTTACAGTAGACTCGGCACCGAAACTGCTTTTGCCGTAGGTGCTGATGCTGCCGCCTGGGCAGCAAAGGGGAATCCGGTTTATCCTTTTCACCTTGGTGATATGAATATCATCACACCTGATTATATCCTGGACGCGGCCAATAAGGCTGCCCGCGATGGAAAAACAGGCTATGCGCCAGGTCCTGGAATCC
The DNA here is from genome assembly GCA_021734325.1 of Fidelibacterota bacterium. Lineage (GTDB taxonomy): Bacteria > Fidelibacterota > UBA8477 > UBA8477 > JABMPR01 > JABMPR01. The sequence continues at coordinate 72,395 of JAIPJF010000012.1, forward strand.
TGCCCTTACGCGAGGCACTCGCTGAGAACATTGGGAAGGATCGTGGTCTTCAATTCACAGCAGAGAACATATCAGTGCAACCTGGGGGAAAGCCGGTCATCGGTAAATTCCTTGGGGCATTGTTAGAGGAGGGGGCAGAAGCGCTCTATCCAAACCCTGGATACCCGATTTACGAATCTCAGATAGAATATCTAGGCGGAAAAGCTTTGCCCTACGGCTATGTGCCGAGTGAGACCGGTTTTACCATCAACAGAGCTGAAATTGAAGCTCAGATTACAGACAGGACCAGCATCCTGATCTATAACAATTATCAGAATCCCATTGGTGCTGAATCGACTGTAGAGGAAATGCAATGGTTGGCAGATCTGGCCATCAAACATGATCTCTGGGTATTGTCAGATGAAGCATATTTTGAAGTACGCTATGGTGGGACCAGTAAAAGCATTGCCTCACTTCCCGGGATGGCTGAACGCACCGTCATCCTGTATACCTTCTCCAAAAAATTTGCCATGACAGGGTGGCGATTAGGTTGCGCCGCCGGCCCGAAGGCAGTTATTGAGGCCATCTCAAAATTCAACACGAATCAGGAATCCTGTTCAAACCACTTTGTTCAGGTCGCCGGAATTGCCTGCCTTCAAGGTCCGGAAAAGCCGCAAAAAGAGATACTGAACGAATTAAAAATTCGTCGGGATGCCTTGGTTGATGCTCTTTTGGACATAGATGGTGTACAAGTCACAAAACCTGAGACTACCTTTTATCTCTTTCCAGATGTAACTGAGATATATCAGCGCATGGGATATACCAGCCCGGCAAAGTTCCGTCTGGATGCATTGTATGAAACTGGCGTATCTTTTTGTTCCAGAGAACATTTCGGCAGACGCCTCCCTGGAGAGGATCGTGTCTTTATACGATTTGCCTACAGTGGAATTAACGTTGATAGAATTCAAGAGGGTCTGTTTGCATTGAAAAAGTTCTGGGAATAAAATTTCAACTAATTTGTAGTAAAATATATTAATCGTTAAGGGGGTGACATCTCAATTTGAGGTGTCATCTTAATTTGGGAATATTACACATGATCACAAAAAAAGATGCCCTGCACTACCACAGTATGGGAGACCGTAAAGGTAAGATAGAGGTTATCCCCACAAAACCATTTGTAACGCAGCGTGACTTGAGTCTTGCTTATTCACCCGGCGTAGCATATCCCTGTCTTGCCATAGCTGAAAATCCAGCCTTGGCCCATGAATATACTGCCAAGGGCAACCTGGTGGCAGTCATCTCAAATGGGACCGCTGTTCTGGGTCTAGGTAATATAGGTGCGCTTGCCGGCAAACCAGTCATGGAGGGCAAAGGTGTTCTTTTCAAGCGGTTTGCCGATATAGATGTTTTTGATTTAGAAGTCGACACGGAAGATCCGGACAAGTTTATTGAAGCAGTACGACTTCTAGAACCCACCTTCGGGGGGATCAATCTGGAGGACATCAAATCACCGGAATGTTTCTATATCGAGAAACGACTGAAAGAGCTCATGAATATTCCCGTCTTTCATGATGACCAGCATGGCACCGCTATTATTTCTGCAGCCGCTCTCTTGAATGCGGTGGAATTAAGTGGTAAAAAGATGGCGGATATAAAAATTGTAGTTTCAGGTGCCGGTGCTTCAGCGCTCTCCTGTAGTGATCACTATATTCGCATGGGCGCTCAGCGTAAAAATCTAATTATGTGTGACTCCATAGGCGTTATTTACAAAGGGAGAGAAGAGGGGATGAATGAATACAAACTCCCTTTTGCAAATGATACCAAATGCAGAACCCTCGCTGAAGCCCTTGAGGGGGCGGATGTCTTTATTGGCCTTTCAAAAAAAGACATCATCAGTGGTGAAGACCTCAAGGTGATGGCACCCAATCCAATCATATTTGCCATGGCGAATCCTGATCCTGAGATTACGTATCCAGAAGCAATGGCTGCCCGACCTGATGCAATTATGGGAACAGGTCGCTCAGACTATCCAAATCAGGTGAATAATGTATTGGGATTCCCCTTCATCTTCAGGGGGGCTCTGGATGTGCAGGCAACTGAGATAAACAACGAAATGAAGGTCGCTGCCACCCTGGCTTTGGCTGACCTGGCGAAGGAAGACACACCTGATGAGGTCATGAAGGTTTACGGTCTCGATAACTTGAAATTCGGAAAAGATTATCTCATACCGAAACCCTTCGATCCCCGTGTTTTGATCAAGGAATCTGTCGCAGTTGCGAAAGCGGCCATGGAATCAGGTGTTGCCCGCAAGCAGATCGATATTGAGGTGTACGCAGAGCGGCTGGAAGCCCGTCTGGGTAAAGGACGTGAATTCATGCGTTCCCTCTTCAACAGGGCTAAAGAAGCACCGAAACGGGTGGTCTTTCCAGAGGGTGAGGAAAAGCGCATCATCCGTGCCAGTCATTTGATACAACAGGAGGGTATCGCAATACCTGTTCTCATCGGCCGAAAAACTAAGATAAAACAGTTGGCCAAAGCTTTGGATATTCCGATAAAAGGTGTTGAAATTGTTGACCCGATGAAATGCGAATTTCAAGCAGAATTTATTGAAGCATTCTACAAAATGAGACAACGGAAGGGAGTTTCGCTCAGTGCTGCCAAACGTTTCATGACCAGACGGTATTATTTTGCGGCCATGATGCTGAAGATGGGCAAGGCTGATGCCATGATTTCAGGAATTACCCAGCAATATCCTGCAGCACTCAGACCGGTTCTTCAGGTTATTGGCACCCGACCGGATATGAAACATGCAGCGGGATTATTTCTGCTCATTTTTAAGGACGGGATGAAAATTTTTGCAGATATCTCTGTAAATATTGAGCCCTCAGCAGAAGTCCTTTCAGAAATAGCACTTATGGCGGCCGAAGTTGCCAAACGATTCAAAATGACCCCGAAAGTTGCCATGCTCAGCTATTCGAATTATGGTGCGTCAAACCATGCCTACGCTGAGAAGGTTAGACAGGCTGTCAAGCTGATTCATGAAAAGGATCCTGCGTTGATGGTTGATGGTGAGATGAATGCCGATGTAGCGATTCTGCCGGAATTGAGGAAGGAACACTACCCCTTTAGTGAATTGGAAGGCTCAGCAAATGTGCTGGTGTTCCCTGACCTGCAATCTGCAAACATCAGCTATAAGCTGGTTCACAGGTTGAGTAATGCTGAGGCCATAGGACCTATTTTGGTTGGAATGGATAAGCCCGTTCACATTATGCAGGTTGGATCGACCCGGGTTCACGATGTGGTCAATATGACTGCGATTGCTGTCGTTGATGCCCAGGAACGAGACAAACAGGGAAAAAATCAGGTATAATGGCAAAAAAGTAATTGGTCATGGCAAATATTGTGGCACAGTGATTGCCTTTGCAAACAAGTCAAGGTTGGTGGTGTCATAAGCGAATGAATTCACCTGAATCGACCCTTGAAGAGACTTTGGGAACCGTCTATATTGGCACACGAATTTTGAGTGAAAGGGATCTATAGAAATCATGCAGGAACATTACGGAATTGCTCTCGCCTTTGGTGTCGTTGCCTTCCTTCTTATGTACGTTGGCTTCATCATTCAAAAATTGATCTCGCCCAAAAACAAGACAGATCTCAAGATGGATACCTATGAATGTGGTGAGATTCCTGAAGGTGATGGCTGGCTGCAATTCAATATTCGTTTCTATGTCGTTGCCCTCATTTTCATCATATTCGATATAGAAGTCGTGTTCCTTTTCCCCTGGGCCGTCGTATTTAAAGAAATGGGTTTCCTTACTTTTATTGAGGTCTTTGTCTTTATGCTGATCCTTTTGGTCGGTCTGGCATACGTTTGGGTTAAGGGTGACCTTGAGTGGGTTAAAATGAAACTTAAATATGGCACCGGACGCTATTCAGCTTTCCGGTTGCATGAAGCGGAGACCAAATAAATGGGTGCTCTGAACCATAAATTTAATGAGAATATTCTCATCACTTCCCTTGATAAATTGTTGAACTGGTCCCGTTCAGGATCAGAATGGTATTTCCAGTTCGGATTGGCCTGTTGTGCGATCGAAATGATGTCTGCAGCAGCTGCACGTCATGATCTGGAACGATTTGGCGCAATGCCCCGATCATCGCCACGCCAGGCGGATGTCATGATCGTTGCAGGAACCGTATCGCTAAAGATGGCTACCCGGGTAAAAAGATTATACGAACAGATGGCTGAGCCGAAGTATGTTATTTCAATGGGCTCCTGCGCAAATTCAGGTGGTCCCTACTGGCAATACGGATATCATGTTCTCAAAGGTGTGGACCAGATCATTCCAGTGGATATCTATATCCCCGGTTGTCCCCCTCGCCCCGAGGCGCTCCTCGAAGGTTTGATGCATTTACAGAAAAAAATGCGTGAAGAACATGTTTTAGAGAAGAAAGAAGTTTGATCGTGACTGAGCAGGAAATTTACAGTGGTCTTCGTGGCAAGTTTGGTGAGAAGGTCCTCGAATTTATGGAGGAAGGAACACTTAACCCAACTGCTGTTATCAAGGCTGATTCCGTTGCAGAAATTTGTCTTTTCCTTAAAAACAATGAGTCCCTTCAATTTGATTCGCTGATGAATCTGGCAGCTCATGATCCAGACGGAGAATCTGAATTGAGCGTGATCTACCATCTTTACTCAACAAACCTTAATCACTATTTCACACTGAAGACCCATGTGAGTAGGGAGAATGGGGTTGTGGAGAGTGTCGCAAATATTTATCGCACAGCAGACTGGCATGAACGAGAGGCTTACGATCTCTTTGGGATTAAATTTAATGATCATCCAGACCTGAAGCGAATCCTGCTTGAGGAAGATTGGGAGGGACACCCCCTTAAAAAAGATTATGTGACTGCTGAATTTTATCGCGGCATGCGCATTGAAAAGGTGAAATAATGGGTCGACTACACGCTGAAGAGATGATCCTCAATATGGGTCCCCAACATCCCAGTACCCACGGGGTGTTGAGACTGAAATTGACCACAGATGGTGAGATCGTATCCAAGATCGAGCCGGTAATCGGCTATCTCCACCGTTCCTTTGAAAAACATGCAGAAAATCTTGAGTACCAGATGGTCACTCCCTTTACCGGCCGTTGCGATTACCTGGCAGCCATGGGAAGTGAACATGGTTATGCCATGGCGGTTGAGAAAATGCTGGGTATTGAACTTCCCGAACGGGTCGAATATCTGCGAGTCATTTTTGCCGAACTTCAGAGGATAGCCAGTCATTTGGTAGCAGTTGGCACATTCGGTCTCGACGTTGGTGCCATTACGCCCTTCATATACTGTTTTAGAGAAAGAGAATTGATCCTGGATCTGTTTGAGATGGCTTCAGGAGGTCGCCTGCTATACAATTATATCTGGATCGGAGGGCTGGCCCACGATATTCCGCCGGGTTTCGTTGAGAAAGCATATGAATTTCTGGATGCCTTTGATAAAAGGGTTGACGAATACAATCAAATCCTCACCGGCAATAAAATATTCGTAGAACGGGCTGCAGATATTGGTGTCATGACGCCAGAGGTTGCGATCAATTATGGCGTGACCGGTCCAAGCCTGAGAGCGTCTGGTGTAAACATTGACATTCGCCGCACACAACCCTATTCGATCTATGATCGCTTTGACTTTGACGTTCCCCTTGGAGAAGGTTTACAGGGGACTGTTGGTGACAGCTGGGATCGATACTATGTTCGTGTTCTGGAAATGCGGGAAAGTGCCAAGATTGTTCGCCAGGCACTAGAACAACTCCCTGTTGAAGGTGATGTCCAGGCAGCTGTTCCAAGACGCATTAAACCACCAGTCGGTGAAATATATTTCAGAAGTGAGAATCCACGGGGTGAACTCGGTTATTATATCGTTAGCGATGGCAAGAACATTCCTGCTCGGGTTAAAATGCGTTCACCTGCATTCTCAAACCTTAGTGTTATTAATGAAATTGGCCAGGGTTGGATGATCTCAGATGTCATTGCGATTCTAGGAAGTCTGGACATTGTACTAGGGGAGATCGATCGCTAAATGATACAATCACTTGCAAATTGGATATTGTCTTTTGACATTTTATCAGGACTGGGAAGTTCCCTGGTCTGGGGTCTTTCACTTTTTATTGTCGCTGCTCTGATCTTTGTTTTTGTTGCAGTGAACGCCATCGTTCTGGTGTATGTCGAGCGCAAGGTGTCGGCTTTTATGCAGGTCCGGCTTGGACCCATGCGGGTTGGCAAGTTCGGAGTACTGCAGACTGTGGCCGATGCTCTAAAACTGTTACAGAAAGAGGATATCATCCCAGAAAAAGCTGACAAGGTCCTGTTTACGATTGGCCCCTGGACAATTTTAGTCGCCTCAGTCGCTACCTTTGCAGCTATTCCCTTTTCAGATACGCTGCTTGCAGCAAACATGAATATCGGTCTCTTTTATGTCATCTCAATTTCATCAATTGTGGTACTGGGGATTGTCATGGCAGGCTGGGCTTCTAACAACAAGTGGTCCCTGTATGGCGCAATGCGATCAGCGGCTCAGATCATTTCGTATGAAATACCTGTTGGTATCACTCTGGTAGCTGTCGTGGCTGTCGTAGGAAGTCTCAATCTGCAGACCATTATTCAGAGCCAGGGCGGTGTGGGCAATCTGTTTCACTGGATCCCCATCCCTTTGCCAAACTGGTATATTTTCCACAGTCCATTCTTATTTCTGGCTGCGTTTGTGTATATGATAGGTGCAACTGCAGAGATCAATCGGACACCCTTCGATATACCTGAATCAGAATCTGAGCTTGTTGCCGGTTTCATGACCGAGTTCTCAGGTTTGCGCTGGGCTCTTTTCTTTCTTTCAGAGTATGCCAATGCAACGCTGGTTGCCTTTCTTGTTTCGATCGTCTTTCTCGGCGGTTGGCAATCCCCGTTTGCCAGCTATAGTGGTGCTCAAGCTGCATTGCTTGTTATTTCCCTTGTGGCCATCATGTGGACCGTGTTCGTCAAGGTCAAGATCGGAAGATTATCCATGTATCCATTGGGAATAAGTATCCTGACCACAATGGCTGCCTGGTTATTTCCAGGGTTTGCCATCTGGTTGGCCTCTCCAGGACTTTTCTGGATAGTTTTGAAAGCGGCCAGTATCATTTTCTTGCTGATGTGGTTCCGCTGGACTTTTCCAAGACTGAGAGTTGATCAATTAATGTATGTAAGCTGGAAAGTGATTCTGCCAATTTCCCTAATAAATCTAATGGGTGTCGCCGTTTGGATGTGGTTGAGCGGTGAGATTCAATTTTAGGATAAAACATGAGCTATTTTAACAATATAAGTAATGCGATTTCGACCCTGGTGGATGGCATGAAAGTGACCATGGGGTATTTTGTTCGACCTCGTGAGCATGTGACCCTGCAATATCCTGATGAGGTCTGGCCGGTTCCATCGCGAAATATTGGCGTTGGCGAACTTGATGCGTACAATACGATCCGCTCCAAATTGACAGTGAATATAAACGACTGCATTGGTTGCAGGGCCTGTGAAAGGGCATGCCCGGTCAATTGTATCACCATTGACGCATATAAGGGTGGTCCTGAAGAGGATTTGGGGACTACCAGCAATGGAACCAAGATCAAGTTACTGGTGGCCAATTTCACCATTGATATGAGTGAGTGTATGTATTGCGATCTTTGTACACCTCCCTGTCCTGAAGATTGTATTGTTATGACCCCGGATTATCAATTTATCAGCAATGATAATTTAAAAACAGAGGTTACACCTGAAGAGCGCTGGCGTGATCGTGATCTCTTGATTTATCAATTCTCGAAGGTCCCTGAAGAAGAGCGGCAACGTCTGAAAACTGAAGCCGAGGAGGCTGCACAGGCCAAAGCACTGGCTATGGCAGCAAAAAAAGCTGAGGCCGAAAAGGCCGCTGCTGACAAGGCTGCTGCTGAGGAAGCTGCAATAGCTGAAGGTGTGTCATCTCAGACATCACCAACGCAGACAGAATCATCTCCTGCTCAGGATGTGATTATTACAGCACATCCTGCAAATACTGAAGCATCGATGGAAACCGCCAATTCAGTGCAAGATGTCACTGAAGCTGAAGAACTTACACAGGTAAATATCTCCATGGATACGATCGCCCCCGGTATATCGCTGGAAGACAAAACAGACCTTCCTGAAAGTGAAAACATTTCTGGAGAGGAAGAAATTACACGGATAAATATCCCAATGGATACGATTACCGCCAGTATAACTCAGGAAGAGAAAGTAGAACTCCCTGAAAATGAAAATAATTCTGGAGAGGGTGAAGATTCAGAAGATAGGACTACAGAGGAGCGTGAAAATGGCTGATTTCATTTTCTGGATGATATGGGTGCTGATCGTTGCCACAGCAGGCCTGGTTGCATTCGGGAATAACCTGATCCATTCCGTGTTTGCTCTCATGGGCACTTTTCTCGGAGTAGCTGGCATATACATTTTCTTAAATGCTGATTTTCTGGCAGTGACTCAAATCGTCGTCTATGTTGGTGGTATTCTGGTGCTGCTGGTTTTTGGGATCATGCTTACCAACAAGATCAGTACGGCTCAGATTTCGCAGAGTTCGGTTCAAAAAGGCCTGGGCATAATAATCGTTTTGGCTATCCTTGTCATAATCCTGTCTGCAGTTCTCTCACATGATTGGACGGGAAGCATCCAGCCCATGAACTTCACTGACACAGTGGCTGGCATTGGAAAGCTTTTATTTACAGATTATTTAATACTGTTCGAGATCGCTTCTGTATTATTGCTTGGTGCACTTGTCGGTGCAGCGACACTGGCGAGAAAGGAGCTCTAGGATGGATCATCTAAGTTCATATCTCGTCCTCAGTGCCATCCTGTTCAGTCTCGGACTCTATACAGTTGTCACACGACGTAATGCAGTTGCCATTCTGATGGGAGTCGAGCTTATTTTGAATGCCGCTAATATCAATTTCGTGGCTTTTTCAAAATTCGTTACCCATAATCTTGACGGTCATCTGATCTCAGTCTTTATCATTATGCTGGCAGCTGCCGAAGCTGCAGTTGCTCTGGCCATTGTCTTGAATCTTTATAACGATCGTGGGCACATCAATGTTGATGAAGCCAACTCACTGAAACAGTAGGGTCAGACCTTATGATTAAACTAGCTTTATTTATTCTCTTTCTCCCACTGCTTTCGTTCGTACTGCAGATTTTTTTGGGTAGGCGATTTGAGGACAAGAAGGGAGAATGGGTCTCCGTTGGCATTCAATTTACCACCCTGATCCTGTCGTTGATCATGTTCGTAATGATGATGTCCAAACATGATCCAGGCTTTAGTCTGGAATTTCACCAAAGTTGGCTTGATCTGGGACTCTTCAAGATCGACCTGGGTCTCTATATTGATAATATCACTGTGATCATGCTCAATGTAGTGGCGATCATATCCTCATTGGTGCATCTCTATTCAACTGCTTACATGGAGGGAGATGTGCGCTATTCAAGATATTTTGGCTTCCTGGGGATTTTTACTTTTTCCATGAACGGGATCGTTCTGGCCAACAGTCTTTTCATGATCTACATCTTTTGGGAACTGGTTGGTCTCTCATCCTATCTCCTCATTGGTCACTGGTGGGAAAAAGACTCTGCAGCCAATGCCGGAAAAAAAGCCTTTATTACGAATCGGGTGGGTGATATAGGGATGTTTACCGGCATGTTGATCATCGCCACGGTATTGGGAACCTTCAATTTCCAGCAGATCGCGGAAAGAATTCATGAAGGTGTCTGGGCTGCCAATGCAGGGATGCTCTTTGGAGGTATTGAACCGCATAAATTGCTGACCATTGCCGGAGTTCTGGTGTTCATGGGCGCAGTAGGGAAATCAGCACAATTCCCCTTACATGTCTGGCTTCCTGACGCCATGGAAGGCCCCACACCTGTTTCCGCCCTTATCCATGCAGCGACCATGGTTGCTGCTGGTGTCTATCTGACGGTTAGGATATTTCCATTCCTGACGGCAGATGCGATGGCGACTATCGCATTTATCGGTGGATTCACCGCCATCTATGCAGCGACCATCGCCATTACACAAAATGATATTAAAAAGGTGCTGGCCTACTCAACAGTCAGCCAACTTGGATACATGGTGATGGCTTTGGGAACAGGTGCCTATGTCGCGGGATTTTTCCACCTGGTGACCCATGCCATGTTCAAAGGTGCCCTCTTTCTGGCCTCAGGTTCTGTCATTCATGCCATGCATCACAGTCTGCACAAAATACATGACCATGAAACCGATGCTCAGGATATGCGCAATATGGGTGGGTTAAGGACCAGGATGCCCATCACTTTTGGGGTGTTCATGATAACAACAGCTGCCATCTCCGGGATACCGCTATTCTCTGGATTCTTGAGCAAAGATGCGATTCTTGCTGGTAGCTGGGCGTACGCAGCCAATGTTCATGAAGGTTGGTTAGCCAATTTACATTTGGCCTGGTTGCTGCCTGTGTTCGGATTTGGAGCTGCTGCCATAACAGCATTCTATATGTTCAGATTGATCTTCATGACCTTCTATGGGGAGGCTAAACGACCTGAAATTTTCAGACATATCAAAGAGTCACCAAAAGTCATGACCGTACCGCTGATGATTCTGGCCATCCTATCCATGTTCTTTGTCTTTACTCTGCCATCGGTCAATCCGATTTCGAGTCATGGGTGGTTCACCGAACTGATTCAATCACCAGAGAGTGCAGTTACCACTGGTCCCGCTTTTGAACTGGAGCATTTTGAACATGGATTACATGCCGCACATGTTCCTGCCATGGCAACCTCATTGATCGTAGCCGCGCTTGGACTTCTCTTGTCCGTGCTGATTTATTTGTTGAAAAAGATCTCTGCTGAAGAACTGGCACAAAAATTGGGTGTGCTCTATCGAGGGTCGTTCAATAAATGGTATATGGACGAGTTCTATATCAATGGGATCATCCGGCCATTCTTGAAAGGCTGTGGTGCAGTTGGTCGCTTTGATCTCGATTTCTATGATCATTATCTCATCAATGGATGGGGCAGAAATGCCAAAAAAACTTCGAGGGGAGTTGGTCTGGCTGATGATCTTATTGTGGATGGTGCTGTGAATTTCTCAGGTATCATCTTCCAGTGGTTGGGTTGGACACTGAAGTTCATCCAGACCGGTAAAATTCAAAATTATCTCATTTTTGTATTGATCGGCGCAGCATTGCTGTTTGTCGCCAATGTATTCTAGGACTGAAGGAGTCGAATAACGTTATGGAAAATCATCTACTTAGCATTGTAACCTTCCTGCCCATTTTTGGGGCATTGGTCATTGCGTTAGTCCCGAAGGAAAAGCTGGACATCATTCGTTGGGGTACGGCTGCGATAACCGGTCTGCAACTGATTTTGGCAATCTGGATCTTGAAGGTCTTCGATTTCTCCAGTGCCGATGTACAACTGGTGGAGCATTTTGCCTGGATTCCAGACTTCAATATCGAGTACTTCCTGGGAATTGACGGTTTAAGCGCTCCCATGGTGCTGTTAACAGCCTTACTCAGTTTCCTGGCAGTCTTCTCTTCCTGGAACATTGATAAAGCCCACAAGGGCTATTTTGCCCTCTTTTTACTTCTCGATGCAGGCATGATGGGCGTTTTCGTCTCTCTTGATTTCTTTCTGTTCTATATTTTCTGGGAAGTCATGTTGCTGCCCATGTATTTTCTGATTGGCATCTGGGGTGGACCGCAACGTGAATACGCTGCGATCAAGTTTTTTCTCTATACCTTATTTGGGTCTGTACTCCTGTTGCTGGGAATGCTGGCGCTGTATTTTATTTCTGAACCACATACTTTTAACATGCTCATCCTGGCAGAACAATCGGCGGAGTTTGGTAAAACACTGCTATTGGGGATGAATGCCGGGAAGGTGATATTCATCCTGCTCTTTATTGGATTTGCCATCAAAGTGCCAATTTTTCCCTTCCATACCTGGTTGCCTCTGGCACACGTTGAAGCACCAACTGCCATTTCCGTCATTCTTGCCGGTGTGTTGCTGAAAATGGGAACCTATGGGTTCCTGAGGATCAGTTTTCCCGTTTTGAAGGATGCAACACTGTGGTTTGCCCTGCCCCTGGCAATTCTGGGTCTGATCAATGTGATCTACGGTGCCATGGCGGCCTTGGCGCAAAGGGACCTGAAAAAGATGGTGGCCTATTCTTCCGTCTCCCACATGGGATTTGTACTCCTGGGAATGGCTGCATTGACACCGGCAGGCATGAACGGTGCTGTCTTCCAGATGTTTAATCATGGAACGATCTCAGCCATGCTCTTTATGCTGGTTGGCGTACTCTATGATCGTGCCCACCATCGTGATATCGAGGGTTTTGGTGGAATTGCCAAGGTTGTTCCAATCTACGCCGGCGTAACAGCTCTGGCTTTCTTTGCCGGTCTCGGTCTGCCTGGTTTCTCAGGATTTATCTCAGAAGCCCTGTGCTTTATTGGTGCTTTCCCGGTCTTTACATGGATCACGATTTTCGCGACGGTAGGAATCGTTCTTAATGCTGGATACTTCCTTTGGGCTTATCAAAGGGTGTTCATGGGTGAATTGAATTCAAAATATGAAAATCTGGAAGAGATCAATAATCGTGAACTTTTTGCTCTGATCCCTCTGGCCATTGTCACTTTCTTTCTCGGTGTTTACCCGACCCCCATGTTGAATCTGATGAGCGCCACGCTGAATCATCTTGTAGAAGCCGTTAAAACCGCTGGAATGGTAGCAGGATTGTAATCCAATAGGATATTCGTATGAACCTAAATCAAATCGTAGCTGACCTATCCTATTTCATCCCTGAGATTCTGCTCACAGGGGTTCTGCTGATGGTCATTGTGTATGATCTTCTTCAGAAGGCGGAGACATCTATTCGGGCAGGCTATCTGGCCCTGGGAGGTCTGGCCCTGACGACGCTGGCTGTTATCGGACAGGACGTATCATCACCACTGGGGATATTCTCAAATATGCTGGCAGTCGATGCTTTCGGGAGATATCTCAAAATAGTTGTGAGCGTAGGTGCCATGCTGGTCATGTGGATATCCTTTAACTCGAACGAGTTAAAGAATCGACGCGTGGGGGAGTATTATATTCTGATCCTGACCCTTGTCCTGGGTATGTATTTCTTAGTCTCAGCCACCCATTTGCTCAGTATCTACATCTCACTTGAAATGGTCAGTATCATGAGCTACCTGCTTTCAGGTTATCTCAAGGAACAGATGCGTTCGAATGAAGCTTCCGTGAAGTATGTCGTATTTGGCGCTTTTAGCTCCGGAATATTGCTGTATGGATTTTCCCTGCTTTATGGTCTCACAGGGAGTGCTGATATTTTTGAAATACAGGCTGCACTTGCAGCTGGGACAGCCCCGCCAGCCTTGTTATTGCTGATATTGATCATGGTTCTGGTTGGTTTCGGGTATAAGATAGCTGCTGTGCCCTTTCATTTCTGGACACCAGATGTTTATGAAGGTGCACCGGCGCCGATTACGGCATTTCTGTCAGTGGCCCCCAAAGCGGCTGGTTTTGCCATTATCATTCGCTTTTTTAATGTCGTCTTCTCAGGTGACGGAAATCCTAATCTTGAGTCCTGGTCTGTATTGGAGAATATGAACTGGCAGGCCGTCATCGGGGTTTTATCGGTACTGACTATGACTGTGGGTAATGTAATTGCTTTACAGCAGTCAAATATCAAACGCATGCTGGCCTATTCCAGTATTGCCCATGCCGGATATATGCTGCTTGGAGTTGTCGTTGCTGACCAGACAGGTATTTCCGCCATTCTGTATTATGCTGCTATTTATATGCTGATGAATCTGGGCGCTTTCTTTGTGGTCATCCACATTAAAAATGCCTTCGACACGGAAGAAATTGAGGATTATAAAGCTCTGGGGTACAGGGCGCCGCTGCTCGGTGTCTTTATGGCAATCTTTATGTTTTCACTAACTGGATTGCCTCCAACTGGAGGGTTTGTAGCCAAATTTTATCTGTTCAGAGCCTTGATCGAATATGGTGATATGTACTTTTATCTGGCCTTGATCGGTCTGATCAATGGTGTGATCTCACTTTATTATTACATGCGGGTAGTTAAGGCAATGTATTTTGGCAAGATGGAATTCCCGAAGAAAACCCATCAAGCTCCATTGAATGTGACCATTCTTCTGGCACTTCTGGCAATTCCTTTACTTTTTGCCTGGATGCTCGGCGATCCACTTTCTGCCTATGCGCAGCATGCGGTTCAATTCTTTATAAAATAATCTGATAGTTAGTCAACAACAGAGACCCCACTCAAGCAGTGGGGTTTTTTTTGTGGTCGAAGACAGAATACAAAGGGTTTGCCTCAGGGTATCTTCAAGGTGGTGGTGAGTCTCTGTTTTTGCTTTGGGAATAGGTGCAACGGGACCCACATCTCGTTCTTTGAAAACGTACCATTTATTCAATGAACTTTTTTGATAATGGGTTATTGACCTACCAATCTCAACATATCCAAGCGATTGAGCTCATCGTCTTTGAGTAGGGAAACGTATTTGGGGAACTTTTTAAATGGTAGAATGTGTAATGTGAGTATTATGGTCATTAATTAAAAATATTTAATCAGGGAAGGTTACCATGTATGGAAAACATTTGAATCAATATTTGCTAGCTTGCCAGGCGGTCAGTATCCTGGTTTTAATTTCTTGTGAAGATCCTGTTCAGGATGAGATGGATGTGACAGCCGAGTACCAGCTCACCTTTAAAAGCACCTGGAGCAGTATGACACATCCCTTTGACTTCCCGGCAAGGCCACATTTTTCAGGACTTATTGGTGCCAGTCACAATGCCCAATTCACAGTCTGGGAAGAGGGGCAGCTAGCCTCAGTTGGGATAAAAGACATGGCCGAGAAGGGACAAAAGACCTCCTTGATAAACGAGATCGATTCCTTAATTCAAATCGGGGAAGCAAACGAGATCTTGTCTGGGGATGGGATCCCTACCTCACCAGGCAATGTAACCCTGACCTTCCAGATGAATCAGGAATTTCCACTTGTCTCCATTGTCTCTATGCTTGCGCCCAGCCCAGACTGGTTTGTCGGTGTTTCCAGCCTTGATCTTGCGGCAGACGGCATGTGGAAGGACTCATTGACAATCGACTTGTATGCCTATGATGCTGGGACCGACAGCGGTGAGGATTATGCATCAGATAACCTCGTGACCAATCCTCCTGAAAATATCTCAATGATCGAAGTCTCACCATTCAAGGTCGACGATACGATTCCTTCAATTGGAACCTTCACCTTCATTCGGACTGATTAACTGCTGGGACTTCTGCATAAGTGCACAGATGGACCGCGCCACCTCTCGAGTAAACAGGTATCATGCAGAAAGTGGCACGAATGTGACGCGCGATAAACAATATTTTACTCACGGTATACCGCAATGAGCCAGTTACATCGCATAACCTGCTCTGATTTCTGCTTGACAAGCTATCGGAAAAAACTATAATGAGATGATATTTGTCATATTTAAGGTGATTTATAACTCACTCAAAGCATTTGAACATTCATTCTTCAAGCGGCTCTTGTTAATTCTTCTCCCCATACTGGAAAGAATGGTATGAGATCCAGTCCAGGTAGCCTGGATCGCCAGATTTCAAGCTTGATTGGGCGGCCCGCAGGAGAAGAATTCTTTGGGTGAACGGAGCTGGAAAATGAAAAAGATATGTGTTGTCGGCGCATCCGGAAAACTCGGCCAGTACATGGTCCAGCGTTGTCTCGACAAAGGCTTTGAGGTTGTGGGAGTATGTCGACCGCAGAGCGTTAATAAGCTTGATCGATTCAAGGGACGCATTTCCGTTATCCCGGGATTAACCAACGATCGTGAGGTCATAAAAACCGCAGTAGCTGGCTGTGATGGTGTTCTGACTGTACTCGCACCTTGGGGAATTCAGCAATACTCATCAGGAACTGCACGAGCCGTAATGGATTATGCAGAACCTGATGCAAGACTCATTTTCTCCTGTGGATGGCACATCAGTCGAGACGGTCAGGACGTTTATTCCTGGAAACTGAAGCTCTTTGTGAAGGTCTTTGGCGCTATCGCAAGGTTATTGCGACTGGTTGAACTAGACGATCAGGTTGAGGCAGCTCGGCAGATATTCCAGAGTGATACAAGCTGGACCATCGTGAGGGGAAGTGACCTGGAAGAGGGAGAAAGCCAGGGATTGCCTGTCTGGAGCCGCCATGTAGGTGATCCAGTTCTTGCCAGTAATCTGACTCGGCGGGTTGATTTTGCGCTTTTCATGGTGGAAGCTCTCGAAAATGACGATCTGATCCATGAGGCGCCAGCCATCGTGGGAAGACAATCGCCCTCAGCCTTAGCACATATGCAGACAACGTCGAACGAACTGGTTTAAAAAATTTGGAGGAAAAAGCACAATGAACATCATTAACAAGAGCGAAGGGGCAATATCCCTTTCAAACGCAGGATTGATCACGGGTATAGGATTAGTTCTTATGACCGTGTTGGCACTAGTTGCAATGCCCTCGATTCAAGGATTGTCAGCCATTAACATTGCCGATGATTTGGTAAAAGAAATAATCAAGCAGGAAACGGGTTTTCGCATCAATATCGTGCTCGTCCTGGTCATCGTCCTGCTGGATGTGATGCTGGCATGGTCCATGTATCTTCTGGTCAAGCCTGTTAACGAAAACCTGGCGCTTCTACAGGGCTGGCTGCGAATGGTCTATGCCGCTGTTTTTGCTGCGGCCCTTGGTAATCTCATTTCAATCACGGATCTGCTGCATCAAGCCGGTGCCGAAGTACAAATCGCCAGTCTCCTGGATGGATTCATGAATGCCTGGAGTTTGGGTCTGACCATTTTTGGACTGCACCTGGTGGTGTTGGGCTATCTGATCATAAAATCGACCTACATCCCTAAAGTTATTGGCTATCTGGTCGTTCTTGCCGGGGCAGGATACATGATTGATAGTATTGGTAAAATCCTTTTTGCCGACTACGTACTGAATGTGGGCATGTTTACCTTCTTTGGCGAGGTCCTGCTGGGATTCTGGCTGGTATTCAAAGCAAGAAGCCTTGCCGTGGATAGCTGATCAATCAGTTTTCAATAGGTCACATAAACCTGTAATTCGACCCCTGCGCCGAAGCTCGTCCTGTTATTCAGAGCTATGGGGCAGCTGCCTCTGCTCTGACGAGCGAAGGCGGGGAGATTCAAAAGACCTGATCCTTTCAATTCCTTACGTGGCACCGTATCAGGCTGACTATCAGCGACTTATGGATACGGAGAAGCAGTCACTCAACTCAGAATATTCACTCCAGATCACTGAGCTTCACGGGACAAGTGGCACGAATGTGGCACGAGGTGAACTCTTCGCTCAATTTTCTTGGCTCGATTTATTTGCATGCAGATGCACATGCACATGGACAACAGAAAGGATTTTGATTTTGCATCTGACGATACCTTGGTTCCAGAAGGGACATTAAAAATCGAATCGTCGCCCATTTCTTTAGGTAATCATTCAGCTGCCTTCAGCTTTGACTTTTGGTAGCGATCCTCCGATCGCCCAGTCTCCTTGTTTGACTTCTTCGATCAGGACCCAGGTTTTATCCCGCATCGCTTCTCCTTCAACCTCGATCATGGCTTCGGTCACTTTTTTAAGCATGCTTTCTTTCTGCTCTTTCGAGAAAACCCCCTCTATGACTTTGATAGTCGCGATTGGCATCATTACCTCTCTTAGTTTTTGTTCAAATGGTGGATAATCATAACATGATAATATAAGTCACATAAAGTCATTTAGTCCATCCATTTTAAATTGGAATTGTGAAGATTTAGTCTGATTGGAAATGAGATGTTCTCCGCGATTGATGAAAGGGAATGCTATGATTCGTGGACATTATTTCTACATCAAATGGCGCGAATCTGGAATTTGTACACATGGGAACAATATAACAAAATGTTATTATTTTAATTGTGGATATTCCTGGCAGTGTGGAGATACAAAAGACTCTAATCAATCAAATCTTTACATAGTACCATATATCCCTGATATCAGGGACTTAGAGGATCGCCAGAACCGTCTTAAAACTTGGAATTTTCACTCCAGATCACTGAGCTTCACAGAGTAGGTGGCACGAATGAGATTTTAAGTATATTAAATCATTGTTTTAAGAATGTCTGATTTTATCGCAAGTGTTTCTTTGAAAAAGCTCTGCCTGATCCTGACTTTAGGTACTTTTCAAAGGCTTGCGCTTTTTCATCATCTTCAAATGCAGTATAAGAGATAATTTTCCACGGTCGATATTTTGACGTATAGGGAGATTTGCCACTATTGTGGTCGGCAAGGCGATGTTCTATATCCTTTGTTAGGCCCGTATAATATTGCTCTTGATTTTCAGTACTTTGAATCGTGTAAACGAATTTCAATGGTGTTCCTCCTTCGTCAAGACTACGGCGGACAGCCTTCGCATCAAATATTTATCCTCTCAAGAGAAAGAAAATTATTTTCGGTAAAGCCTGCCAGCCGAAGCTTTAGCGAAGGCTGGTGGAGGCGGGGAGAATCGAACTCCCGTCCGCAAAGCAAAGCCGATTAGCGTCTACATGTTTAGACCGAACTTTAAATTCGCAGGCAAGGCTCCTTCGGACAGGATCATTTACCCACTATTCAGCTAAATTTAAGATTCCCACCGCTGACGAGTGAGTCTCCGATCCCATTTTAGCGACGCCCCAGACCCTGCCAATGGGCAAGAGCAGAGAAGGAACGAGCTGCTATTTAATTAAGCAGCTAGTGCGTAGTTAGATTCGCCGTTTATAATAGGCGTCCAATTTTTTTGAGTGATTTTGGGAAAACACTACATGCAGCCAATGGTCTTCGTCATCCCGTCGAAACCAGGTCGCCCCCAATTGTCATAGAGCACCGGAATAAACACATTTTCCATGGCAGAAAGCAACTCATTTCTTGTCTCATTCCCTTTAGCTGTTTATTTATCCGCATACCGAAGCTATTCAGCATTGGATGAGATGATTGATTATATTGAGCAGCTTTTAAAAATTTAGCGTTACCTGAGGAGGAACGACCCATGAGAACCCGATTTCAGTTACAACTAATCGTATTGCTTGCGCTTTTGCTTTGTGGAAGTGTTTTTGCCGAGCCCAAAACAAGAGCAGACATTGATGCTGCCTATAAATGGACCCTGGAAGATGTTTATCCCGACTGGGATGCCTGGGAAATGGACCTCAATAAACTGAAAGGTCTCATTGATGAGATCGCAGGCTTGAAAGGAACGCTCACACAGGGCCCAGAGCAGCTGCTGAAGGCATTTCAACTGGAAGATGATCTGGGAATACTCATTGATGCCGTCTATGGCTATCCTGCCATGACCAGAGACCTGGATAATCGGGATAATGAAGTTTATGCCAAACTCCAGCAAGTTCAGATCCTGTATGCCAGCTATGGAACGGCAACTTCCTGGATGAACCCTGAAATTCTCACCATCCCGTGGGAGACCATGAAACAATGGTTAGACAATACCAAAGCACTGGCACCTTACAGATTCTCCGTGGAAGACCTGTACCGTGAGCAAAAACATGTACTTGATGCAGAAGGGGAGAAACTTTTATCCTACTTCTCACAATTCAGGGGAAACCCCAGCGATATTCACAATCAGCTCTCCACTGCTGACATCAAATTTGAAACAATTACATTGTCGACAGATGAAGAGGTTACCGTAAGCCCAGGTGAATATTATAAGATCCTATCCTCCAATAGAAATCAGGAGGACAGGAAGAATGCCTTCCTCTCGCGTAATGGTGTTTATAACAAGACTATCAATACCTATGCAGAAGTCTATAACGGTATTTGTCAGCGCGATTGGGCCATGGCTCAGGCACGTAAGTATGGATCAACTTTGGAACGTTCACTGGAAAGCAACAATATTCCTGTTGATGTTTATATGAATCTTGTTTCAACAGTAAAAAAAGGTACAGCTCCTCTACAACGTTATCATGCGCTGCGCAAGGAAGCCCTGGGCTTAAGCGAGTATCACCTGTATGATAGTTCAATCCCTGTGGTGGAGATCGACGAAAACTACGAATATGACAATATGAAAGATGGTATTATCAAATCGGTTAAACCTTTGGGCAAAGCATATACGGAAAAACTGGAGCAGGCCTTCACACCAGGCTGGGTTGATGTGTATGAAACCGAGGGTAAAACTACGGGTGCATATTCTGGTGGTGTTTATGGCGTCCATCCCTTCATGCTCCTGAATTACAATAATACGCTGGACAATGTTTTTACTCTGGCGCATGAAATGGGGCACACAGTCCACACAATGTTCGCTCAGGAAGCTCAACCCTTTTCCATGTCAAATTATACATTGTTTGTTGCCGAGGTAGCATCCACAATGAATGAGGCACTCCTTCTGGATCAGATGTTGTCTGAGACAAAAGATCCCAAAGAACGTCTGGTATTATTGAGTCATGCCATCAATAGTATTGAAGGCACCTTCTATACACAGACGATGTGGGCAGATTATGAGTTGCAAGTGCACCAACTGGCTGAGAATGGTCAGCCCATTACGGCTGAAATATTGATTTCCATGTATCACCAGTTGTCACAGGAATATTATGGTGAAAGTGTTACTCCTGACGAATTATATGACATCACCTGGGCTCGAATTGGACACTTTTACTTTGCCCCTTACTATGTCTATCAGTATGCCACCAGTTTTGCAGCCTCAGCAAAATTGCACCAGGACATAACCGAAGGTTCACGAAAAGACAAAAAGGCTGCCGTGGAAAGATATGTGAATCTCTTGAAATCAGGAGGAAGTGACTATCCTGTAGATCAATTGAAGAAAGCTGGTGTGGACATGACTCAGCCCGATGCAGTTCAGGCAGTAATGGACCAATTGACCAATCTTGTTGATCAATATGAGAAGGAACTCAAGGCTCTAAAATTAATTGACTGATCTCGATTTGAAAATCGTTGACCCCCAACTTGAGTTGGGGGTTAACACTCTCCTTAAGAATATCAAAATCGTTTTAAGGGTTTCAACAAGCGAACCTGTTAAAGTAGTTTGTTCTTAATGATTGTAAAACCACCTGACTGAAGTCAGGTGTTACTCAGAGGTGACAGATAGATGCCTCGTATATCCAGCATGATATTCCACTCCATATTCCATGGATACTCTCCCGGCAAACTGACAAAGATGGTATTGTTTCAACCACTGAAAAGGTCGCCTCCCTCCAGGACCTGCAGGTGGTGACTGGTGTGGAATTGGTCATCCAGTGAAAACATCAATTGTCATGGCTAACTTGGAGAGTAATTTCAACGTTATGGAGCAGCAGCAGATCTCAGTTTCCGAAGAAGTCCAGAAAGCACTTTCTGCTGGCAAGCCGGTTCTGGCTCTTGAATCGACAATTATTGCCCACGGTATGCCCTATCCTGAGAATCTTGAGTTCGCCAGAGAGGCAGAATCACTGACCAGGAAATCAGGAGTTGTCCCGGCCACAATCGCCATTCTTGGCGGCAGAATCTGTATCGGATTGAATGCAGATCAGTTGGAGCAGCTGGCATCAGACAAGGCAGTAGTCAAAGTTGCTACTCGGGAAATTGGCTTGACTCTGGCAGAGAAAGGAAGTGGAGCCACAACGGTTTCGGCAACGATGAGGCTTGCCAGGCTGGCAGGAATACACGTCTTTGCAACTGGTGGGATCGGGGGTGTTCACAGGGGGGCTGGTTCGAGCTTTGACATCTCGGCCGATCTTATTGAATTATCGCGTACCTCAGTCATTGTTGTTTCTGCAGGTGCCAAGGCGATCCTGGATCTACCAAAGACCTTGGAATATCTTGAAACCATGAGTGTCCCAGTAATTGGTTATGGAACCTCTGAATTTCCGGCCTTCTATTCCCGGAATTCTGGTCTGAAACTGACTTCCCGATTGGACGATCCTGGTCTGATCGCTCGTGCATTTCAGCATCAGATCCAGTTAGGAATCCCTGCTGGTATGCTGGTGGCCAATCCCTTACCAAAAGAGTATGATATTCCCTTCGCAGAGATGGAAAAGCATATCGAACAAGCAGTGCAAGATGCTGATAATCAGGGAATTAAGGGAAAAGCATTGACACCCTATCTTTTGGGGCGTATCGTTGAACTCACAGGAGGACGTAGCTTAGAGACCAATCGATCGCTGGCTTTGAACAATGTTGACTTGGGTTGTAAAATAGCGAAAAAGCTCACAGAACTGGCTTGAATTAGCTTGTCCTGAAACTATATTCATGCCGCTTTTTGTTCTGACAAATGATTTTGTCAGAACAACCACACCGAAGCCTTGAGGCGAAGGCGGGTAATATTTGAAATATTGGTGCTAGCTTGAGAGAGGCCCGTCTTCCTCCGCCGTGGCGGAGTTCGCCGCGGCTCGGATGCAATTTTCTGCAGGTCTCTTTTTTTGTACCAAACAGTATTCGAGGTGTAGCCCTTCGACCGGCTCAGGATAAACTCCGTCCGGTTAGCGCATCCCGACATTGGAATGTCGGGCCACCGCAGATGCGGGGTTCAGGGCCGGGTGGCTTTCCTCGAACATTGACATAAATTACACTATCGAGGTGTAGCCCTTCGACCGGCTCAGGATAAACTCCGTCCGGTTAGCGCATCCCGACATTGGAATGTCGGGAGGGCCACGGCTCCCCCTCGAACATTGACATAAATTACACTATCGAGGTGTAGCGCAGTCCGGTTAGCGCACCTGCTTTGGGAGCAGGGGGCCGGGGGTTCGAATCCCTCCACCTCGACATAAACAAAAAACCCACCCGCCAGGCGTGGGTTTTTTGTTTATTGGTGGATAGGGTTCGGACCCCATTGTTCGACAACAAGTACTTTGCCAGCGGCAAAGGCCGCAGGTGAGGCCGAGTGAAACGAAAGCCAATCCCTGAAACCCGCTATGGCGGGTCCACCTCGACATAATTAAAAAGACCATCCGCAAGGGTGGTCTTTTTATTTATTGGTGTGTCAGGGATTTAGTCCAAGTTCGATTCGGAGCGAAGCGGAGAAAGCCGAGGGCGAAGCCGCTGGCAAATGAAGCCCTTACAGCGTAAGGGCGAAGCAAGGGGAGGACAACATCCGACTGAAATTGCTACATTTTTGTGGACAGAGCGAGAAGACTTACATTGTCCGCGGAGGTGCTGAAAATGGTAACGGAACCTATACGACGACAGTACACGGCTGAGTTCAAACGAGAGGCAGTTGAGTTACTGCTTCGCAG
>JAIPJF010000035.1 GCA_021734325.1 Fidelibacterota bacterium
GTTAAAACTGCCTATCAGCACAAGCAGGATGTGGATTATGTTCATTTGGTGACCGGCATTGCTAAACACGTAGTCAAACAATATGTAGAGTTGATTACTTGAACTCAATTTTTTACTGGACTTGCCATCTGGCATTAACGATGGCGGGGTACAGTGACTAAAAAGTGACCATCATGAAATTGTCCCGAAATAAGGTTCTTTTGTACTACTTCAGAAAAATCATCTTCCGCGTATCTGAGAATTTTTGTGTTGAAAGTCGAATAAAGTAAACACCTGCACTCAGCTTTCTACCCAGCCTGTCATCTCCATCCCAGCGAACTTGGTAATATCCTGGAACCTGATGCTGTGAGACAAGCTCATCCACCATCTCGCCTCGGATATTAAAGACGGATAGATTGACACGGGTAGCTTCGGGAAGGCTGTAACGTATGCTTGTACTTGGGTTAAATGGATTGGGGAAATTCTGCTGAAGTGTATATCTGTTCGGAAGCTGAGACTCCACTTCCAGGTTGATCTGACCCGATTCAACCACTGCTCCTGATGTACTCCATAAGCGGTACAGCAGGTTCACGGCTTGCGTGCTTCCAGTCAGATTGCCTAGATCCAATTCAACAATATTACCCGCACCTGACTGGCCTTCCTTCAATTCCAAACCGGTAATACAGAAGGAAGACAGGGAGCTGTCCGGACTCACTTCTTTGAAGATCGGCGTGGATTTAAATCGATTTGTAAAGTACTTCCCTTCCTTGTAATTGATGGATAGCTGTGAAAGTGTTCCTTCAGCGATTAGCTCCACCTGGAGGATATCGTCTCTTTCAGTTTTTATAATCACTGATGTTAAACCATCTGAGGTCCATACATCTTCAGGGTAATGAATCTCAAAATCCAACCAGGAGGAGGATCCTGAACTGACCTTGGCGAGCTGCCCGGGTTTTGTTAATCCGTGATTGGCATAGGACCAGTTCCACATCTGGACAAATACGGCCAGATCCTCAAAATCCAGAACGCCATCAGGAACTGGTGTGAGGTCTGGTACTGAGCCAGTGGCCGGACCAATCTCAAAGACCACATCCTGTGGGTCCGAATTCCAGGCAGATGCGAAGATGGCCAGATCCTCAGATGTTATCTCCAGATCCCCAGTGTATTCAGCTGGATAATTCAGAATGGAGATATCTCTTACGGTAGTATCTGAACCAGGGTCATTGTCACTCACCATGAACTTGATCCACACATTCTGTAATCGTTGGAAACCAAAACTCTCATAGGTATTCCAAGTGAGGCTATTGAAATAGTTGTCAGGTGGAATCATGCTAAGGCCAGCTGATACCAGACCCGAAACCCAGTTTTCTCCCAGATCTTTTGAATACAGAATGTCCAGACTCAGTGTATCTCCTTCAGCATCGCTGAGGGAGTATTCAAGGAGAGCTATCACTGCGATTGAATCTGGGATCTCGAGATGGCTTATCTGAGGCGGCCAATTATTATCCAGATGAAAATCATTCGACTCCGCATGAACACCAATATTTCCATCATTGGGCGTTAATTTCAAACGGATTGAATAGGAATCGATCCCCGGTAGATCATTTTCAGAATGCCAAATTATGCTTCCCGAATATTGATCGGATCCAATTCCAGCTGTGATGCCAGCTGTTGAAGCTACATCCCAATTGGTCCCTGAATCTACAGAGTATTCGAGCAAAATATCGAGGGGATCGTTTTCTTCGTCAGAAAGAACATACTCCACGAGGATATCGCCTGATTGTTCAGTGGAATAATTTGATATGGATTCTGTGACTGCCAAACCTTGCTGATTCAAAGTGTCATCATTAATCAGCATAACAAGTGCAGACTGAGCCCTTGCGAGTATATCTGTGGCTCCATCACCGTCAAAGTCAAAAGTGCGGATCTCTAATACGTCTCCCCAAGCAGCAAGGGAAATATCAATCTGGTTTTTATAATTTCCAGAACCACTATTCAAGAAATAAGAGAATTTATTTTGAGCATGATAATTCATGACCAGATCCTGATCTTTATCCCCATCCAGATCTGAGATATCACAAGATAATATTATATCGCTTGCTACAATCAGCGTCTCTGTGGAAAATGAAAAACCACCCTCATTTATTAGTGCAATCAGCGTAGAATCCATTGGGACTAGCATGTCTAAATCACCGTCTCCGTCAAGATCACTCGTGCTTATACTTCCCGTGTATCCTTCAACCTGATCGATTTCATTACCTGGCAGAAAATTTCCTGCGCCATCATTATTCATCACAAATATCCTTTTGGGATATCCATGATTAATGATCAAATCTCTGCTGCCATCCCCATCAATATCTGCAAGGGCAGCGGCCGTTACAGACTCTGCAAAAAAATATTCTTTACCAGGAGAGAATGATCCATCACTGTTATTGATAAGCGTTGATATTTGAAACATGGCATCGTCATGATTAACGATCATGTCAATATCGCCATCGTTATCGATATCTGACAACAGGAGCTGTTGGGGGCTAACAATATCTGCTGAGCTATGTACAATGAAATTCCCAGTACCATCATTTTTGTAAATAATAACCTTGTTCGAATCAAAGTATGCTGCTGATGCGATATCATTATATCCATCACCAGTAAAATCTGCCGACACAATGGATAGTGGAGTTTCTATCGTATAATAACTATGATCAATTCTGAAATTCCCTTTGCCATCATTCATATATACTGTCATGGAATCCACTTCTCCCCGGCCTATCACGAGATCAGGACTACCATCCCTGTCAAAATCTGCCAGGCCCATCGATCTGGTATTATGGTTGATCTGAAGTTCCTTCTCTGTGTTGAAGATGGCAGGGCCAGCTGATGATGCTATCTTGAATTCCCATTGATAGGGCATGATCGGCTCAAAATTGGTGGTGAGGATACCATCTGTGAGGATGACGCTGACATTTTCACCTACAGCGAAAGGCTGGTTCGTCTTGAGACTGACAGTTTTTGTCACAGAATCATAAAGATAGGTCCCTGTGTGCTTGCCTGATTGGCTTGCATGTACCACGAAGGTGTTGGAGTTGATCATTACCGGCTCTATCTCCTCCCTGAAGCTAACCGATATCAGTGTCTGCTGATCTGCATTCAGGGCATTTGGAGTTGGGTAAACAGATTCAATAGATTTGCCTAAATTGGCTGGCTCTGCCAATGGGCTCTCATAGGCTCCTATATCTGGGTTTGAACCCACTGGGTTGGGACGCATATTACCATCGATATCTCTGCCAGATGCATAATACCACTTGGCTCCAATATTAATTGAATCAATACCAGACCCAATACATGGAGATGATTCAGATAATCTATAGTCATTCATATCCGGATTAATAAATAGAGGATCACTAACAATATTTCCATTTGACGAGCCGAAAAACCCAGTTTGTTCAACAGAGTAATACGATGAACAAATACTATCATCCCAATCAATTGGCGGAACAATATTCTCACCAATAATTGTGTTGAGTAAGTTGATTTTGTCCCCAGCCTCACCATAAATAACCAATCCATGATTACCATAAGTAGTAACATTTAGGACATCGATTGTTGATCCATTACCTACGTAAATTGCAGATCCATTTACGGAGGCAATATTATTATCAAATAAGGAGTTTTTAATAGTGCCGGTTGAATTATAAAAATATATGCCACCACCTTCTGTGGCTTGATTACCTCTTAGAACAACATTTGAGAATTCAATTTCAGATGGTTCATAGGTTTCTATTGATACCCCACCACCATATTTTGCAGAATTATTGACAATATGCAAATTTTCAAGAATCAGCCTGCCGAAGCCAGTATATCTAATACCGCCACCAGAATCATCAAACGTCGCTGAGCCATTTTGTATTGTTATCCCAATAATATCAATGTTATTCTCAATGAAGCCAAATCCTGACGTGATGACCGTCTGACTTGAATCTCCATCAATTCTTGTTGCTGAGATAAAGGAGGTATCTTGGTTGACGAGAAATAATGAACCTAATACCAAGCTCTTTCCCCACAAATTAACGTTTTCATGATAAACACCGGGATGAATAATAACAGTATCTTGGAAATCCCACCTACAAGAAGCTACTGCATTTTGGATTGTGGCAAACGGGTTATTATTAGTACCATCACCAAAATCATCATCCCCCGAGGTCGATACATGCCACACTCGGTTTGTGAATATCTCAGCACAGGGGACCAGATAATTAAAACATACTGGGGGAAGCGTATCCACACCACCAGAAACAGTATCTTTTCTGTTGAAGTCTACCTCATAACCGGAATCCCACGAGTTATTATTGATGAATTTGTATTCAATTACATCATCTTTGACTAAACCATATGTCTCATTGAGTATTGTATGCGAATATATACCATCCCCATCAGGGTCTGTCAGCTCTGTTGCACTGGGGTCCCACGCATTGAATGATCCTGCAACATGAACACCATTGGGCGATACAATTTCATTGGCCATATCAACCTGAAATGTAACTGAAGGTTGCATATCACAGGGATTGCATTCATTAAAGCAATAGGCTGGGGTCGTGTCATACTCAGTAGTGACAATGAAACTCCTGTTCCCTTTGTAGTCAGGGCAATCGAAATTGTTCTCCCATCCGTCAATCCCATTTAGATACTTGAACACAAGTGTATCACCCAATTGGGTGTTGGGGAGTGTAACTTGGTATATGCCATCCAGGTCCTCATCAGAGAGTGGTGTCGACTGGTAGTTTAGCCATTCATTAAACCAACCGGCTAAGAACACGCCATTATCAGAGACCGTCTCATGTGACATATCCACCTGAAAGGTCAGTGGTGTGAATGAACCACGCTTACCTATATCACCAAAATAGTCTTGCCACATAACGATCCATTCTGAATCATCTGCATCTGTTCCGGCCGAACTCGCCCAATCAGTATTACCCTTTTTAACGCTATTCTTCCTGATGAGGGTATGATTCATGGTAGCATTGGCTACACCTGCAACGCTCCACCCAACACCTGGATCAACCGAACTATATTCGCCAAAGACATCCAGAAGGATAGAATCGGAGCCGGAAATCTGAAATAGGCCAACCACATCATCCCCATTAATATAGACCGGTGAAGGATAAGCCAATATCTCATCAGCAGCATTGATCAGGGAAGGAACAGCCGCATCTGTGGTCATCACCCAGACATCCGATGGTCCAATCGTATTTGCAGGGAATTCATGCCAGTATTCCCACTCATTATTCTCACAACCATTTGAGCACCAGGCAATTCTAAAGTTTGATAAATCCACACTTACGGAAGAGCCATTAAAAATTTCAATCGCTTTATTATTAGATGATCCCTCAATTATTTCGGAGAAGAAGAGATTTGGGAGACTCGAATTATGCCATTTCTTAATTGTAGATCCGAAAAAGTCGGCAGAGTACATCGTTCTACCATCTGCTGTCCAGCTCAGATCAAACAGGTATGAAAGTGAATCTCCTCTAATATATGCCTGCTCCTGGCGCGGTTTGAAACTCCCTACTTCATCAATGATACTATAGTCGGTGGTGTCATATCGGAATAATCCACCTTCATTGTTACCTGAAAAAAAGATCCACATGTTCCCAAAATCATCAAACTGCAGATCGTTCAGCAGGGGGGATTCTTCCCAGCCGGCAGGGAGGACATGCAGCGAGTCCTTTTTCCAGGGGCCCAGGATTCCACCATCACTTGAATATCGGATGATTTGGCCGCCTTTTGCAGGGTTGCTCTCAATCAGGAGGCCAACAAAGACCTCGTAGTGCATTCCCCGCTGAACGACTTCCACTCCCCTCTGATAGGAGGAATAAAGCGTATCTATTTCACCGATTTTATTGAGGTCTGAATCCAGGATTTCAAGTGGATATCCTGGCAGTATCGAAGCAACAAATACATTCCCCTCATTATCACTTGTAGCACGACCAGTAATATTTTCGAGCTGTCTTTTGTTCATGCAGCCCGCCGACTGATAATCCAATTTTACCACACAGTTCATATGGGCTGTGTTTCTATAGGTGAGCAGAATATTTCCATTGCTATCCTGACTTATTGCCCGACAGGCAGTAATAGTGTCGATTGTTGAATTGTACTCTATGAAGTAAATGGGTGAAAAGGACGTTTGCGTACCATCTTCAGAAAAAACGTAAATGGGTGAAACACCGACAGTATCCTCGCCTGAAATAAGGGTCTCTGTGGGTAAAAAACTACCAATCCAAATTAATCCATTCCTGTCAATCTCTATTCCCATGCTCCCCTCAAGGGTCACAAAGTCGTCTGAGAATTCCCATTCCTGTGCAAAACAGACACTCAGCAGAGATAAGATGATCACAATTTTAATGGGTTTACTCAGCATGCACTGCACCATGTCCAAAATCAGTAATCGTGATTGTCGTATTATCCGCTGTTCGATATTCCGAGGTCATATGAAATCTGAGATATGCTGGAATATTCGTTTTCATCCTGAGATACAGACGTGCGAGGGCGCCTGTACCAGATACCGACAGCGAATCCCCTGTCGCCACGGCAACGTCAATCTTAACCTCACCTAGGCTATTGTCGATTGAAGCAAACGGAATAACAGTTCCACCATACTTGGCCAGGAAGGATTCAGATTCATAAACCTGAACATCACTGACCTCAAGAAGATTCGGGTCAAATCGTATAACTGCCTTTACCATGGCCAGCTTACTTACCTCGTGGACAAAAACCTCCAGGGAAGCATCCACCGTCCCAGTATATGAGACAAGCCGGGGAAAGAACGTAAGGGAGGAGGGCTGGAGGTCATCAACAATAAAAGATATTGACTGTGGTTCCTCACTCTCAGCGTTATTGAAGTACCGGGATTTTATTTCAAAGGTGTGTTCTCCATCATCCAGCAACTCGAACCTTTTCGCACTATCAAGCTGCCAATCACTCCATTCCTGATCATCTATTCGATAGGAATAATTCATATTGGTCTCATTGCCTGACCATTTAAACGTCACAATAGAGGTGTCAATTGTTTCACCCTCACCAGGGGCGAGCTTGAAGACAACAAAGGGTGGTTCATAGTCTGGATTGGAGGGATCCAGTGGATGGACTACATCCGCCGGTGTTTCCAGAACTTCACAGGACGCCAATACAAGCAGACAAAGCAGGATGTTTAATATGGGGGAGTGATGACTAGTCATAAGGGAACAGTACGGCTATATCAAAGATATTCCAGGTATAGGTTAAAATAACGGTGGCAGCACTTGCCAGGAATTGAGTCTGGAGCTCGCTTATTCTCTTTTTACTCGAATTTAATTGTGATCCATATTCGGTCATGGATTCAAGCGTGCTCGCTGCCAGATATTCTTCACTAAGGGTATCGTATCGCTGCACCTCAGAATCATATTCCAGAAACGAGTTGACCAGCAAACCTACACCAAGTCCTGAGATCATCCCGAAAACAAAACCCTTTGATTTCTGTTTTGAATAGAATTGTCCCAAACCAGGAATCAGCATGGATCGTCGAACAGCGCCACTTTTATCATAGGGTATGAATTCAATGGAAATTGGAGGCGGGTTTTTTTCAAAGATGGTAACTTTTTGCTGAACCGGGAAAAAACCAGGAGATTGTGCGGTGAGATCATAATGCCCGTAGGGTACCTTGACCAGAGTGCTTTCACCCTGTCTTAAGGAAAATTTGCCGCTTTTGTCGCCAATGAATCTCCCCCTTCCATCAGCATTACTTGATAAGCTTACATTCGCAGACAGCAAAATCATCCCTTCGATCAGGTCTACTTCTTTGACAGGTTGAGATTGAGTAAGTGTGAATCTTTCAGTAACAGGCTCGTGGTATGTTTTGTCAACTCGTATTTCATATTCCCCGAGGGGGAGCTTATCAACAACCCAATTCTTGTTTCTGGAGATAATGCTTTTTTTTAATCTGGTATTTGGATAATCCTCAATACTCTTATCATCCAGAGAAACATAGATGTCATCCTGATAGGGGATAATCACCTTCCCAGTATTATTATCTGGATTTTGAGCATGAACTTCTTGAGCCCAACAAACGCTGAATATCAGTATAATGCAGGCAACATTACGCATTAATGTTATTAACTCCCCCACTCACATTTTTATTTTCAGTCCAATTTAAGATGATGAATATGTTCTCCTAATGGTGATTCTTTCTGTTGCCCCTGGCACAAGGTGTGACATGAAAAGAGGGTTTTAATCTGTCCTCATACAACGGACCATTTTGGAGGCTCATCACTTCAGATACACCATCTTCATCACATCTATGAATGATCCCGCCTGTATCCGGGCGATGTAGGTTCCTGATCCAACGGGTCGGCCCTTGTCATCTGTTCCATTCCACTCAATATCAAACCAACCTGCAGGCTGGGATTCTGAGACAAGTGTCTTTACCCTCCTCCCGCTTATGTCGTACAGGATCAGGCTGACATTTGATGACTCTGGCAAACCATAAAGAATCGTTGTCGTTGGATTGAATGGATTAGGATAATTCTGTCTCAAGGAAAAATGATCTGGAAGGTTTTTCAGGTATGAATTCTCAGACGCTGTGATTTCACCTTCTGCACCTAATATCATCGGGTTTAAGTGGTAAGCCAATACGCCAACATAACCTGAATAATTGACTCCACCCAACTCGATATCCGATGGAACAATTATCACACTGGATAATCCACGCCCTTGATCATCTTGACCAGATTCTGAATAATGAATCCACCTGTTTTCTCTACCGCTCCAATAGTATACGCCTGCTAATTCTGACTCAGTAATCCCGGCATTTAGGAGATCCTGATCTGTGTAATACAGCTTTATCACTACCGGCCAATCATTTTCACCAATAACTTGAACATCTTGAAATGAACCCACGCCTTTGAATCCTGAATTTTCCATAGGGGCTAGTCCAAGGGGATTCCCTGAATAGGTGGCGACTTCCACAGTCACATCTTCATCACCTCCCAGCATGGAAATACTCACTCCCGCATTAGCTATTTCATCGAGTTGCCCCCTGGTATTGGCAGGAATCTCCAGCGACCTTACATTTTCAATTGTGCTGCCCATGACAGCTCCACTCTGAAAAAGACTTTGAAGCTCATCAGCATAATCTCTCAGTGTTGTGATGCTGCTGAGGCGATCAGATCCTTGAGCTGCAACTAAGGCAAAGAACAGTACTTTACTTTGGCCGGGATCCATATTGAAGGGACCTGTAGAGATAATAAACCTTCTATCACCGGGGTCAGAATCGATCCACCCTTCTCCACTTACTGGATCACCGGCATACGGGAATACACCTGGTTCACCGGTTCCTGGGTCTGTTCTGTAACTACCATCCAGAAGTTGGCCCTGTATTACACGATATCTTTCCTCTCCTGAGCTTGGATCATGGTATGGAAAATCAAATCCATCTGCATAGGTTGCTGCTGCCTGCATGGGTTTCGTATAAAAAGCCCCTTTCAAGATCTTATAGCCAATGGCGGGAGGTGTGGAGCCATAGCCTGAATTTAAGGAGTTTTCCTCATCAAAATCGTCACCGTTATAGGCATAAACCATATTGCGTATTGTATCAACACCCAGGAGATCGTCCAGGTGATGACCGATGTCTGGATCACACCACAGTGAGAGATACGCATCCTTCCAGACATCATTGCTTTTATTGATAATCCTGAAACCCAGCAGAACAGTATTTTCCAGGGAGCCGGGCATATTGTAACCAAAGGTCAATTGCTGTACCTCAGCACCGAGAGGTGGCGCACCATCAAAGTGGGCTTCTGGATTTTGATCGTTATATACGTGATAGAGCATTTGCTGTCCAAACACTAACGGTTTCCCATCCAGTGTGACTGGCGCACCCAAATCCGCCGGCCATTCAGCATAATCAAGGTTTGACTCATCGTCACCTGCCTGAATTTTATACACCCGAAAACGAAGATTGTCTGGATTCACCGCCTGCCCATTCGTGATATTACCGGCCATATACTCTCGTTCGTATTGTGCTATTGAGGTGCGAACCTCACCATTCACTTTTGCACCCAGCCATAAACCAGAAGCATAAACAGCAGTAAGCCCTGAACCTTGAGGCCATTCAAAACCGGCATGACGTGGAGGGAAAGGGTCCCTGGCAAATCGGCCATCTCTCTGGACCCACATATTAGTATTATTTATATCAAGATTTTGTAGTGCAATAGATTGAATGGAGACAGGAATCGAAACCTGGCTGGTCATATTTCCTTCGAGTGTCAATGTAGATTGCTGAGCCCCGACTCCCATGTTACTAAATGTGATCGATACCTGTTCAGTTGCTTTTGGAGGGACAATGAAGCCACTAATCATATCCTCTTCACGGAAAAACTCACCGGCAATTCGCCCTACCCCAATGAATGGGTTGGAACTCGTATTGGTAAGGTTAAAAGCCTGCGAGGTAAGCGTTGCCTGCTCGATTGCCCCAAAATCGATTGAGGCCGGATAATCTGAAATGTCTGCAATCCCAACTGGATTACCCGGTGCAATGGCTGTAAAAGTTATGGGTCTTTGAATGATCAAATCATTATGATTCGCGGTTTTGTCAACTGCGATATCTATTGCATCAGCAGTCCCATCCAACGGCCAGTATCCTGCGAGTCCTGATTCATTTCCCTGAAATTTCGTGAACATATTTTCTCTAATTTCAGTTTGGGCTCGTGTCGTGTTCCACAGTCTTACTTCATCAATTAATCCAAAAAATCTTTCGCTCTGGAATCTGCCGATAAAAAACCCTGCATCTCCACCGTCTCCTGCAATGCTGATATTTGTGGAGGTTGATCCTTGCAATTCACCATTCATGTATATTTTAAGTTCACTGCCATCATAGGTCCCAGCAATATGGGTCCACTCTCTGGTGGGTACATCAGCAGAGCTAAACGCCCAAACTTCAGAACCCGGTTGTCCTGTCGAAACTGTGAAGGATGCTTTGGGTGTGCCCGAGAAATTAGTTATGGACAAACCGTAGATCTGCCAGGGATCGACCGAAGGATAAATGGGCAATCCTGCAATTTGACTTCTATACTCAGGTGCTGGATAATCAAGTGGATAGACCCAGGCCTCCACGGTGATATTCGTTCCATTGATTTGATACGCTTCTGGATTGGCGTTTTCATTGATAGGACTACCGTTTAGGATTCTCATTCTGGAACCTTGAGCAGGTCCGTTGAAAAACGCTGATTGACCTGAGCGACCTAAAGCCAAGAATTGTTCTGGCTCTAATACGCCGCTTGAGATTCTGATCTCATCGATAATTCCATCGAAGGAATATTGATCTCTAAAATAGCTGTCAGCTCCAAAGAGCAGGTCATGCGTATCCTGCCGGGGAAGAGCAGTATTATCCTCTTCTCGATCAAGTATTCCATTTACATAGCTTTTGACAGTGTTGCCATCCCAGGTTAATGCAACATGATACCAGTTATTTTCTTGGATATTTTCTGCCCTACCCCTTGGAAGGGCTGTACCAAATTGATAACACAGTGCATGATTGCCATCCACACACATTGAAATTCCATTATTAGTATCCATTGCATAAGCAAAAAACCAGTTGTCACTATCGATGATGTCAGGTTTTAAAATGACTTCAATTGTACCCGCATTAAGACCCCACAGGAACTCGGAGTTGACATTGATATAGTCGTCAATACCATCAAACTCCACAGCTCCACTCGTGATACCTGTGGACCAACTTGCACCATTCTGAAGAGTGCCGTGATGGCTATTACCTGATTGGTCAAAAGCTTGGCTGCCTGAGCCCTCATCGAACTTCCAATGTGCTATGGTTGTAGGCGAGGGTGTCCAATCTGTGGAGCGATCAACATCTGATATCTTTACTTCGTCAATATACCCGTGAAACGTGGAGCCATCTGGATTGTCACCTATACGAATCCAGTAAGTTGGATCTACTTCACCATGTATCAATGAATTATCTTCCCCAACAAGGTCACCATTGAAGAAAATCTTCCTGTTCGATCCACTCCATGTAAACACTACCTCATTCCAGACATCGGTCTCCAAGTTGATGTTTACATTCCATTCTCCCGTCCAGTCATTGTTGTGCCGTGTATGGTGATGAAAAGTGTCCTCCCTATACATGAAATGATAACATTCCTGACTCCACTCCTCTGTATTCGTAATCGAAATCAGGGGCATGTCACCGACCTCAGATTCTAAGTATACCAGCATGCTGACTGTTCCTTGAGTAAAATCGAAACCGCCAAAAGGAAAGCGTGCAAGGTCTTGATCTGTTTGAAAGTGTAGTGATTTTCCACTAAAGGCGAAATCAGTTCGCTGAGGTTCTCTTGAATCTGTTGATGCTAGATTCCCTAAAAACCCATGATTTTCATTTCCACTATCATCATATAGGATTTCTCCATCAGATTCATCAAATCTAGCATACAAAATAGTATGTTCATCTACTTGTGTTAATTGAGAATCATCATTCATTTGGCCAGGGATCTTGAGAACTGCTGCTATTATTCCCTCTGGATTGTGAATCCAGAATGGTTCTTCTAAAAAGCCCTGGACAAGTTCGTAGTTACCATCCTTATCCATATCGCCTGCATTATAAAGAGAAAATCCGCCAAGACTATCTGACCAGGAATGAGCATATGTGCTATCCCAATTGATCAAATCCAGTGCAGAACTTCCTGGATCACCAACAAACTGGCGTTCAAATATGCTGCCATTCCAGTATCCGGATGAATAGAGGTTGCCCTCAATTGAAACGACATCCCCTAAGCCAAAAAGAACCTTGGAATCAAAATAAAGCAGATGCTGGGCTGGGTCTAATAATGTGAGGTCATCTTCACAAGAAAGAATGATCTCATCGTAACAATCTTCACAAGATAGCTTGTCACCCTCTACGCTCCAGTAGTACATGAACCCATAAAACTCATCTCTTCCATCATGGTTTACATCGGAAACGACTCCCCCCCTATAGAATACACCATCCAACTCTTTTTGATCAATCTGCACAAGCTTCACAAAGTCGTAGGAGTTCGCAGCGTGGGACTCATAAATAATAAATTTTGCGTGATCCCACACTTGCATGAGCAATTCACCATAGCCATCGCCATCAAGATCACTTTCAATAACAGCCCAGGGGCTTCCATTAAACCCAATATCATCCCGACTTACCATGAGCTCAGTATTTACAGTTGCTCCTTCAGAGAAGGTGCCGGCAAATGACAGGATCATAAAGACGTCATATTGATTAGAATTACCATTATTAGCAAAAAGAATTTCTGTCTGACCATCCTGATCAGGGTCCCCCCAATTAAGACTCTCTGAGAACCATCGGTCAGGTACTTCACCATTGATCAAAATTGGAAAGTGATAGTGATTGAACCCATTATCTGTTGCGCCGTCCCATTCGTAAACATGAATTCCATATTCTGGGAAAGTGCCATCACCAGAAATTGAGAATACTATTTCCTCCCTACCATTGCCATCCAGGTCCAGCACTGCTACATCCCTGGGAGTCGTTGTGTACACCCCAAAATCAATTTTGGGGCTTGACCACACCCATTCGTATTGGCCGTTGATCAGTTCATACATGTGTACACCGTTGTTCGAAAGGTAGTCGGTAATTATGATTTCTGGATGGCCATCATCATCAATATCCGAACCAGCAGAAATTCCTCTTGTCTGCCATCCTCGGCTTATGTCAGGTGCGGCTATAATTGTCTGGTATTCATAATTTGCTGCAGACAAATTAGGCAGTTGTTTGCTTCGAACAGGCTGTTTGATGTTTGATTGAGTTAACGAGAGAATGTCTTCACCCAACACATCAACTCTATATTTAATTGATTCCTGATCAGATCCCTGAGCAATACCAACACAGACTAGCATAAGAATAAGCACTTGACGCAGGACTCTAATCATGAGATGCTCCCCAGATCCAGATTGTTAGAAAATTTTAATGAGGAATATAGCCGAGGTGTGTTTCTAGACAAGTTTGTGACATTTGTTGTCATGTATAAGAGTGATCTATGTCAGAAACGACAGTATTGTGTCTCACTCTTCAAAACAGGTTCGAGTCTTCTGTCACACAAACGAGAACCGCCCCAGCTTTCGCCATTCGGCTACTGCCTAACAGGCGAGCTCAGGGATGAGGAAAGTCTTAATCAATATCTGCCTGCTCCAAAAATCATCTATTGCGAGACGGTTTGATAATAATCTCATCCCTCAATTCCCCATCCACAGTATATGAGGACAGGATGAGTTTCGAGGGCTGAACGTCAATTACATGGTAGAATTGTTGATTCTCACCTGTGACTTCGAACACGTCCTCAATTGCTGGTTCAAGTTCGTATTGCTTCGACCCTGAGACTGAGTTGATATAAACCGTTCCCTTCTGTCGCCCCTTGACCCGCTTGCCCTTTCTAAGCGGATAGGTACGACCAAAGGTATGATCATGCCCCTGCAGAACCAGATCAACTTCATGTTTGTCGATCACCGATAAAAAGGCATCTCGTCTTTTGGTGCCATCTCTACCCCTACCCGTAGAGTATAGTGGTTGATGCATGCTAACAATAAGCCACTTTGCTTCAACCTGACCCAGAATTTCATCCAGCCAGATTGCCTGCTCATCCAACTGCTCACTCCCATTTAAGACCACGAAAAGCATTCCCTGATAATGAAAATAGTAGTTGGTCTCGGGAAGTGTTGCCAATCCATTTTCTGGCAAGGTAAAGTGAGGCTGCCAGTATGAAGAGTGCTCATCCGACCATTCCCCATCGATGTAATAGGCGTGATTTCCCATGACCGGGACGAGAGGTATTGTAGCAAAAACCCAGGAGCCAGCGTGGAAAAGATCTTCCCATTGTTGATCAATCCCTGGCACCGAGACCAGGTCTCCGGCTATGGTGAGAAAAGCTGCATCGGGTGCTTCCCCGTATCCAGCCCTGATAGCTCTTGACACATGACTCAGCAATCCATTCTGGGGATCTCCCAGATAGAGGAAACGAAAGGGTGCTTCAGTGCTGTTCGCAGTTTCAAAAACAAACCACTCGCTCCACTCGTCTTCTGATCCCACGCGATAGGCATAGGCTGTTGATGGAATCAGTCCGGTCATTTTAGCCGAATAGACATAAACTCGGGTACTATCACTCCTGAGGACTATCTCAGTTTGGGCAGCAATATCCACGGACTGCTCATAAAACATAACCTGTGGAAGGTTTTGGGCCACTTGCACCAGCGGTGCATTCATCTGGCTCTCA
The DNA here is from genome assembly GCA_021734325.1 of Fidelibacterota bacterium. Classification (GTDB taxonomy): domain Bacteria; phylum Fidelibacterota; class UBA8477; order UBA8477; family JABMPR01; genus JABMPR01. The sequence goes on from JAIPJF010000035.1 coordinate 15,279, forward strand.
GTGCGCCAGGAAACATTCATCTGATGTTGAGGATCCTCAGAGATACACAGGGCAATGCGCCAGTCCTCTGGACCAGCAATGACCGATCCTAGAATGAGTAATATGAGAATGATGGACAAGATGATTCGGTGCATTAGGTTCTCCCAGATTATATTTCACGTCCTTCATCAGGCAATTGGAATTTCAAAATGTTTAATCTTTCAGCAGAATATATCCGTTTTGAAAAAGAATTGAAAATCGGAAACTATTTTTTGTGATAATTGTGTTTCGTTGCTGTTTAGCCCAGATCCAATGAGCTTATCACCTTCAGCATCTCAGGAGCGGTCCAGGGTTTACGGACAAAACCGTTGAATCCGAGCGATTCAAACTCTGATTGTAGTACAGGATCCAGATTCCCACTTGTTAGCACAATGAGGACATCCTTTGACAGCTTCCGCACTTCTTTGCCCAACTCCAAACCAGTCATCCCGGGCATGGTCAGATCAGTAATGATCAGATCAAACGCCTTAATGTCTTTTTGAAAGATCTTTAGTCCTTCCAGACCACTGGCTGCAGTAACTACTTGATACCCCCTGGCCTCAAGGATCAACTTGCCTGCACTGGAGATCATTTTATCATCATCAACAAAGAGGACTCTTATTCCCTCCACAGAGCCTAATTCTCCTTGCTGAATCTCTTCACTATCCTCTTCGTCGACACAGATTGGCAATAAAATCCTGAATGTGCTCCCTTTACCGGGCTGACTCTCTACTGTGATCTGCCCCTGTATATCTTTGATGATCCCATGAACAATGGATAAGCCCAGTCCTGTACCTTCGTTCACTCCCTTGGTCGTAAAGAAGGGGTTAAATATCTTTTCCAGTGTTGTGGCATCCATCCCATGACCCGTATCACTCACCATTAATTCAAGTACACCGTTCTTTGGTGTAACTGCGTGCCCAGGCTCCAATTCTATGGGTGAGTCTGTTTGCTGTAAACTGACTGAAAGCTCCCCACCCTTTTCCCTCATGGCGTGTATGGCATTGTTGCAAAGGTTGATAAAGACCTGATGGATCTGCGTTGCATCACACATGACAGCCCCGCAATTTGAATCAATTTTCTCCCTGATCTCGATGGTGCTGGGTGTAGAAGCCCTGGTCAGTTTTAATGCATCCTTGATCAGATATTGGATCCTGACTGGCTTAAGAATAGCCTCCTCTTTGCGGCTGAAGGTGAGGATCTGCCTGACCAGTTCCTTAGCCCTGATACTGGAATCGATAATGTTTTTAAAGTTCGCGCGCAACTCCTTGTCATCAGGGAGTTGTTTCTCGACGATACTTGAGTATAGATAGAGACCCTGGAGTATATTGTTGAAGTCATGTGCAATTCCACCGGCCATGGTGCCTACTGCCTCCAACTTCTGGGATTGGCGAAGTTGGGCTTCCAGCTCTTGCTCCTTCGCTTCAGCTAATTTGCGTTCGGTGATATCAGCATTAAAGCCATACCAGGTGATACTGCCATCAGCCAATTTCTCCGGTGATGATCTGGAATAGATCCATTGAATGGGTTTACCGGGTATTTGCACTCTAAACTCGCAGGTGAAGTAGGTCAAATGTTTGGCCGAGTATTCAATATCGTTGATCACTCTTTCCGCGTCTTCAGGATAAATTACTTTGGCAATCGGAGCAAAGTCATCAACAACATCTTCAGGAGAACAACCAAAAATGTTCTTTATTCCCTCTGAGGCTATGGGAACGCAATAGCTCCCGTCAGGTCTCCTGGTAAATTGAAAGATTAAGTCAGGTAGATTGGATGAAAGCTTCCTGAACTCAGCGTCTTTTTCGCGAATCCTTTCTTCTACCAGCTTACGCTCAGTGATATCCTCTTTCAAAGCAACGTATTGGGTGATGTTGCCTGAATCATCGCGTATCGGAGAAATGCTGGCATACTCCCAGTACGACTCACCATTTTTCTTTTTATTGTGGAATTCACCTGTCCATGTTTTACCAGAACTAATGGTTGTCCAGAGTTTTTTATAATAACTCTCAGGTTGTTCCCCGGACTTTAGAAGACTTGGTTTCTGGCCAATAACTTCATCATAACCATAGCCTGTCAGCTCCAGGAACTTTGGATTAGCATATTCAATTATTCCTTCAGCATTAGTGATGATGATAGAAACTGGACTTTGTGTAACAGCCACGGATAAATTCCGGAGTTCTGTCTCCGCCTCCTTACGTTCGGTGATGTCACGACAGACGCAGAAAACAAGCTTCTGCCCGTCAAACCATGCGGCATTGGTACTGATCTCAACATCATAAACACTTCCATCCTTCCTTCGATGTTTTGATGTAAAATGATCCCCATTTTCGTCAACGCTGCGTATCATCTCCAAGACCTGTTCGGGCGGATACTGGAATTCCCAGTCAAGAACATTTAGCTGACACATGGACTCAAGCGGGTACCCGAGCATATCAGCAAAACTCTTGTTGGATTCGAATACTTTTCCGTCCAGATCAAGAACAACAATACCATCCTTTGACTGTTCCATCAAAATGCGACGGCGATTTGCTTCGTTGTTCATTTTTTCTTCTGCCAGCTTACGCTCGGCATGAGCAAATAATTGTGAAACTAGATTTGTAAGAGAGCTTGAGAAAGATTTTTCATCGGGATGCCATTTGCGGACCGGTCCGCGATGTTCGGCAGATAAAACACCAATTACTCGCCCTTCCCGCTGAATAGCGGAATCAAGCATGGAGCTTATTTGAAGTGGAATAAAATAACTCTCATTCAATTCCTTTGTACGTGGATCGTTTTGAGCATCGCTTGCATCAATCTGGCTGTCTTTATAAAGTGCTTTAAAGTAGGAGGGGAATTCGGCTGTATTCAATACTTCTACCTGTGAATCAATACCAGAGACAGAATCAAAAAACATCCTGCGTTTTAATAATTTATCTTCCTCTGAAAGAAGCCAGACACTCGTCCTCTCAACTTTCAGATTTGCAGCAAATTGTGTGATTAATATTTTTAATGCCTCATCTATCGGTTTGTTTCCAATTGCATCCTCAAAAGATAGTTTTGCAATGAGGTTACGCTGAAATTTATAACGT
>JAIPJF010000036.1 GCA_021734325.1 Fidelibacterota bacterium
ATCAGCACAAGCAGGATGTGGATTATGTTCATTTGGTGACCGGCATTGCTAAACACGTAGTCAAACAATATGTAGAGTTGATTACTTGAACTCAATTTTTTACTGGACTTGCCATCTGGCATTAACTTTGGCGGGGTTCCGCGAAGACGTTTTCTACAATCTACACATTTATACCCGCTCCAGATGAGTTTGCCAGCATGACCATGACCGCCTTTTGGGCATGCATCCGATTCTCAGCTTCATCAAAAACGACAGAATGAGGTCCATCCAATACCTCTTCGGTGATCTCCTCACCGTAGTGAGCCGGGAGACAGTGCATCACCAATGCGTCAGATTTGGCGAAGCTTAAGAGCTCACGATTGATCTGAAAACCCTTGAAATCATTGAGCCTTTTCTGGCGTTCCTCTTCCTGACCCATCGAGGTCCACACATCCGTGTATAACACATCGGCATTCCGGGCTGCTTCAATGGGATCGCGTACCACTTCAATGGTGCTGAGACCGGCAGCTTTTGCCCGCTCGAGGGTTACCGGATCCGGATCATACCCTTCAGGAGCGGCAAGGACAAAATGGTAGGGTACGACTGCGGCAAAGTTCAGAAAAGAATTACACACATTATTACCGTCACCAATAAAGACGACTTTCTGACCTTCGACTGTGCCTCGGTGTTCCTGGATCGTTAGCATATCGGCCATGATCTGACATGGATGATTATAATCTGTTAAACCATTGATCACTGGAACGCTGGCATATTTCGCAAATTCGATCATGTGCTCATGGTCAAACAAACGAGCCATGATCCAGTCGTTATAACGAGAGATCACCCTGGCGATATCCTTGACAGATTCACGTTTGCCAATGCTGATATCATTGGGTCCCAGATAGAGAGCATGTCCGCCGAACTGAACCATACCTGTTTCAAAACTCACCCGAGTTCGCAGGGATGGTTTGGCAAATACCATTGACATGGTTTGATTCGCAAAATAGTGATGGGGTTTACCATTCTTAACATCCGCTTTCAATTGCCTGGCAATACGAAAGGTTTCATAAATCTCATCCTTACTGAAATCAGTAACGGCTAGAAAATCTCTTTTCATTCGGTCTCCTCTAATTTTGTTCAAAACCTGGGTTGATCGCATTTTGCAGCGATTCACACCAGGGGTAGATATGTTGCCCGTCTTCCCCCGCAGGTGGCGGGGTTCGCCGAGGTCATGTGTACAAATACCGATATTGGTACACATGAAAAACTCCGCCATGGGGACGGAGTTTTGTAATTCGGTTCAAACATGTTCAAAACCAGGTGTGTAAATTTATTCATTATACTTATAAAATATATTTGCTCAGATCTTGATCTGCCATGGTATCCTTGAATGTTTTCACAACCATGGATTTGGTAATCTTCACACTCTTAATTTTTGCATTTGGTAGATCGAAGAGCAGATCTTCCAACAACTTACTCATAATTGTCTGTAATCGTCGTGCACCGATATTCTCAATGCTCTCATTCACTTCAAAGGCTACGCGCGCTATTTCTTCAATGGCATCCTTATTGAAACTGATCTTGACATCCTCAGCTGCCACCATGGCCGTATACTGTTTAAGAAGCGCTGATTTAGGCTGTGTCAGTATCTGAACAAAATCCTCTTCCGTAAGATTGTCCAATTCGACACGAATGGGGAATCTACCCTGCAATTCAGGAATCAGATCGGAGGGTTTGGACATGTGAAAAGCCCCGGCTGCGATGAAAAGAACATGGTCGGTCACCAGAGTTCCATATTTCGTTTTTACGGTCGTGCCTTCAACGATTGGGAGTATGTCCCTCTGGACCCCCTCCCGCGATACGTCTGGCCCCCCTCCGGCCCTTTCACCGGCAATCTTGTCAAGCTCATCAACAAATACGATCCCGTCCTGCTCGGCTCGGCGAATTGCTTCGTGCTGAACCTTTTCCTCATCGATCAATTTTTGTGATTCTTCGCTGATAAGTAAAATACGAGCTTCGGCAACGCTAAGACGCCTCATTTTCTTCTGCTTCGGCATGGCATTCCCGAGCATATCCTGAAGATTCATCCCGATGTCTTCCATTCCTAAGGGACCAAATATCTGCATCATCGGTGTTGAGGCATCACCCTGAACCTTGAATTCTACCTCACGATCCTCGAAATCCCCAGCCATGAGGCGAGTGTTCATCTTTTCCCTGGTCTTGCGATAGCGTTGATAATCTTCACTATCCTTGTCTGCATTCTGTGGTGGAGGCAACAGAAGATCCATAATTCGTTCATTGGCCATATCAACAGCCTTTTCGCGCACAGTAATTTCATGCTCGGCCTTGACGATATTGTAACTGTTGTCTACCAGATCGCGGATCATGGAATCAACATCGCGGCCTACATATCCGATCTCTGTAAATTTGGAGGCTTCCACTTTTACAAAGGGAGCCTGCACCAGATTGGACAAACGACGCGCAATTTCGGTCTTCCCAACACCGGTTGATCCGATCATGATGATATTATTGGGAACGATCTCATCGCGAATGTCTGAAGTAACCTGTTGACGACGCCAGCGATTACGTAGAGCAATAGCAACGGACTTTTTGGCGCTATCCTGACCAATTATATATTTATCCAGCTCCTGGACGATCTCTTTGGGTGTGAGTGAAAACTTGCTCATCTATTTCTCTTATTTTAATTCAAGTACGTTTATGTTGGTGTTTGTGTAAATACAAATCTCAGCAGTAATCTCCAGAGCCTGCCTGACGATCTCTTTGGGAGATTTCTTGCCGCTGGCGATAAAAGCCCTGGCTGCTGCAATTGCATAGGGACTGCCTGAACCGATGGACAATATCCCATCATCCGGTTCCACAACATCTCCATTACCAGAGATAATGAGTCCATGCTCCTTATCCATGACCACGAGCATGGCTTCCAGATTGCGTAACATTTTATCCATGCGCCATTCTTTGGCCAGTTCAACAGATGCTCGCACAAGGTCGCCACTGAATTCCTCCAGTTTGCCCTCAAATTTCTCAAACAGGGCAAAGGCATCCGCAGCTGATCCGGCGAATCCTGTCAATACTTCTCCATCATAAATGGACCGTACTTTTACAGCACCATGTTTCATTACCGTGTCACCAAAAGTGACCTGGCCATCTCCACCAAGGGCGACTTTTCCGTTGAGCATGACGCCCAGAATAGTGGTAGCGTGAATATCAGGAAACATGTTCATTTAAACCTCACTTCTTAATTCTGTTCCAACTTCCCATTGAAGCCGCTAAATATAGATTAGCCTCTAGCTGCAGCAATTCTTTTTGGAATGAGCCATAACTGAACAAGGGTGAACATCTCTGTAGATGTCCACCCTTGCCTCATTGATAATACTATTCGAGAACGGCTATTTCATTTCTTTCAGATACCTTAGAAATTCTGATTCTGGAGTAAGTACCAGTTTGGTCTTATCATCAAAAATTTCTGTATAGGCTTCCATTGTCCTTACAAATTCATAGAAATCCGGGTCCTGTTGAAATGCCTGGGCGTAGATCTTGATCGCCTGAGCTTCTCCGTCACCACGAACCATTTGGGCTGCCTTGTAGGCATCAGCCAGGATGATCTCGCGATCCTTATCGGTTTCTGCCCGAATTTTTACCGCCTGCTCATCACCTTCTGATCTGAATTGCTTCGCCATTCTTTCCCGTTCGGCTTTCATTCGATCGAATACAGCCTGCTCGTTCTCTCGGGGAAGGTCGGCCCGTTTGATCCTCACATCGACAATTTCAATTCCGTAGTCCGTCGAGGATAAATTGGCATTCTGTGTCACCTTGTGCATGAGGGAATCCCGCATGGTGGAGACGATCTCGTGCATGAGATGGGTTCCCAGTTGTACTCGCAGACTGGAATAAATGATATCATCAAGGCGTGATTGGGCTTTTGCCTGTGTCTGCATGGTCTGCATGAATTTCAGCGGGTCAATAATTCTCCACTGGGCGTAGTTGTCAAGGATCAGATTTTTCTTGTCCTCTGTCAAGATCGTATTTGGAGCGCTGTCATATTCCAGAAGACGTTTTTCAAATACAGTAGCCGACTGGATAAATGGTATTTTGAAATTCAATCCCGGATTGGTGATATTCCTGACCGGCTTTCCTAACTGAACGATGACGATCTGTTCGTTTTCATTCACGATCATGATGCCACCATAGATAAACAGGACCACCAAAAGAGCGATAACGATACTACCTACATTTCTCATTTGGCACCTCCCTTTACTTTTTCAAGGCTCAGGACGTTTACCAACCCTCCGGCATCTTTGCCATCAACAATATACTTATCCATCTTGGGCATGATCGTTTCCATGGTCTCAATATACATACGAGTACGGGTCACATCTTTGGCCTGTCGATACTCATTGAGCATTTGTGTAAAACGAGATGCATCACCCTCTGCTTCCTTTATCCGCTTCTGCTTGTAGGCTTCTGCTTCCTGGAAAGCCTGAGCTGCTTCCCCACGAGCCTTGGGTATGATTTCATTTTGATATCCCAGGGCTACGTTGACAAGCCTTTCTCTCTCCTCTTTGGCTGATTGAACATCCTTAAAGGCTGCATCAACCTGCTGAGGTGGGGTCACATCCTGAAGCTTGATCTCAGATACAAAAATACCCGCTTCATAGCTATCCAGTATCTTTTGCAATAATATTTTGGTCTCTGCCTCGATCATGGCCTTACCCGTGGTCAGGGTCTGATCGATGGGCTGTGAACCGACCACCTGGCGAATGGATGCCTCTGAAGCATGGGAAACCGCCCGTTCCGGATCAGCCACGCGGAATAGAAAATCGCCTGCGTCCTTTATCTTGTACTGAACAACAAGATCAACACTGACAATATTCTCATCACCCGTTAGCATAAGTGCTTCCGAAGGTACTCGTTTATATTGTGCAGAATTTGACGTCCCGCCAGCTCTGACTGTCCGAAAACCGAGCTCCAAGCGTCTCACTTCTTCAACATTTACCAGATCCACTGTCTGAATCGGCCAGGGAAATTTAAATCTCAGACCTGGTTCGGTAATGGCTGATAGTTTTCCAAATGTCCGAACGACTCCATTTTCTTCCGGATCAACAACGTAAAAAGGTCCAGCGAAAAATATCCAGACGAGTAATAATAATAAAACGGGATAAATAAATGCCTTGATCCCAAAGTCCGGGATCTCTACTTCACTATCTCCAATAATAATTTTTTTTGCTGCCATAGTTCCTCCTATTTCATAGCCTGTGAATATAGGTGCCTGGCGCTTCAATGTCAGGTGAAACCGAAATTTTTAATCATACTATTAAAATTGACAGACGTGACAATCTTTTTGCAATGTATGTCAAGTGAATTTAATATTGAATCCTTATGAAAAATCCAACGTACCTGATTAAAGAATCAATCATTTTTATCCTGTTATCGGTCATCATTGGTGTCAGCGCTCAATCAATACTGCCGAATGGCATCTCTGTCAAGACAGAGATCTCTCTGCTAGGTTCTGACTCCAATGCGACAGCAATTCCTTCTGTTTCAATAAATCCGGACAGGTCAGATGACAGTGCCAGGGAGATAAAGCTGCCAGCCGCCTTCTCCGCTCACCAAAATGGCGGTGCAATATTTCTCGATGCCCGTAGCGAGGATGATTTTCAGACCGGGCATATACAGGGTGCAGTAAATATCCCTGTACATGCTTTCGTGGACTCCCTCCCATACCTGGAGAAACTGGCACCAGACACGCGTCTGATCACCTACTGTGATGGTGCAGATTGTAATGCATCTATCGAATTGGCCTTTGATTTAAAAATGATGGGGTTCTCAAATGTCGCCTTCTTTTTTGGCGGCTGGCAGGAATGGCAACAGGCTGGGTACCCCCAGGGGGGCGACTCAAATTGAGAGTTTCCCTTTTCCAAAATGAAAAAATCGAATCCACCCTATACCTGTTGCTGAGAATCGGGCTGGGACTGGTCTTCGTCTATGCCAGTCTGGATAAAATCTGGTACCCCGGTCTTTTTGCGAAATCCATAGCCAACTTCAAAATCCTGCCCTTGCCTTTTTTACACGCTGCGGCAATCATTCTCCCGTGGATGGAATTTCTGACCGGATTAGCGCTCATTCTCGATCGTTATCCACGGGCGGCAAATTTGATCATCGGGCTATTGACGGGCATATTTACAATGGCGATCATTTCCGCCATGTTAAGAGGCTTAAATTTTAATTGTGGCTGTTTTAATTTGGATAGTACTGAAGCAAATATTGGAATTTTGAAGGTGCTTGAGAATCTGCTCCTCCTTGGGGTATCGGTCTTATTGGAAATGAGGTTTCGTAAAGCTTTACACTTGAAATCTTAATCAGAGCTGATTGCTTCGATCTTCATCTCTTCAGGAATGGTGGCCAGAAGTTCAGGATGCTCCATATAGCGCTTGATATGGTGAGCCAGGAGACCACCGTGGTAGCCATCTACGATTCGGTGATCAAAGGTTCCGCTCAGAGAGAGAACCTTGCGGATAGCGATCTTGTCATCGACAACGACTGGTTTATCCTCTTCTTTTCCCATGATAAGAACTGCAGGTAATTTTGAGCCGGGGAACAAGGCACCCAAACCAATATCGAGTCCATGGGATCCGATATTCGAAAGCAGGATGGAGCCAAAAGCATCGTGTCCAAGTCCCATGGACTTCAATTGGAATCCCAATGTATTGGTAATAAACCTGATCAGCATGAATGCTGGACGGCGAAATGGCCAGGGAATCCTGGCGAGTATATTTTTATTCTCCATGGTGCTGTTGTCCGAACCACCCCTCGCCTTGGCAACTCTCTCACGGATCTGATCAGCGATCTCAAAAACTGTTTTCTTATGTGCATCGTAAACCTTGATGCTGGACATTTCGCGACCGCCATGCATATTTACGGCGACGGTAACGATAACCTGGTCTCGCTGCACGACTTTCCCACGTTTCACAAAGGCATTCATTTCAGGGACATCCCAGCCAAGGGCCCTCCCGATGGCGCTGGCAAGCATATGGGTCATGGTTATTCGTTGACCCTCCGCACGATACAGCTTGATCATTTCCCACGCTTCGGTAACATCGATTTCCGCAACACCGTATATCTTACCCTCGTTGGGAGCACCATATACAGCCGTGGAGATGGTCCTCCAGGCGCTGTTCTTTCTTCTTGCCATGCGTAAAAGATAGATAGAAAATTTAGACAACCAATTCTTAATATCTGGCACCCGCCAGAGGAAAGATGCTGGTTAAAATGTTTTGCCACAGGTATTGACAAAACTATATTGCCTCGCTTTTTAGCATGCTTGAAGCCAGCTTCCAGCATGCTAACCACGACGAAGCCCAGGCGTAGTCGGGTTTTTTAACATAACTGTTTATTTTCATAGCTAAACAGTACAGACATCAATGATCGATGGCAGCAGTGAATTTATAATTCACAACTCATCATTCATCATTTTGACCGGCCGCGTCCGTCTTCGCTTTCAGCTTCGCCGAGACGAATAGCTTCCTCCTTCGTCACCGACACATGTATCGGGACTTCGGCGGGACACGCAGTTGGTAGAGCAGTAATCAAGCTGCTAAAAGATTTTTCACAAGGCCGCGTAGCTCAGTTGGTAGAGCAGTTGACTTTTAATCAATTGGTCGTAGGTTCGATTCCTACCGCGGTCACAACCCCTCAAAAATGTTTTTATTCAGGAATGCACTCATGTATTACATCTATGTACTGCAAAGTATGCGATTTGATTATCGTTATGTTGGTCGCACGAAAGATCTTAAAAGAAGATTGGAAGAGCATAATGCTGGGAGGACAAGCTCAAACACGGCCTACAAACCTTTCCAGGTATTGTATGTTGAGGAAGTCCAGGGTTATACTGCTGCTTGTCGAAGAGAAAAGTATTTAAATTCTTCTGCAGGGCGAAGATACATTAAGTCGAGGTTCGATTCTCCGCCTGGCTCCCCGCTTTGAGCGGGGTTCGACGCCAGTCGGACAGGCCTACCCGACTACCGTCAGGTAGGCGGGCTACCGCGGTCACAAACCTATAGCATACAAATTTGGACAAATAATATGTACTATGTTTATGTACTGCAGAGTTGTAGTAGTTCATATCGTTATGTAGGAAGAACAAAGGATCTTGAATCCCGATTGAAACAGCACAATGCAGGAAAAACCAAGTCAAATAGAGCTTATCGACCTTTCCAGATTCTCTATTTTGAATCTATTCCAGGCTATACTGAAGCATGCAGAAGGGAGAAGTATTTAAAGTCTGCTGGGGGGAGAAGATTCATCAAGAATAAGTTCGATTCTCCGCCTGGCTCCCCGCTTTGAGCGGGGTTTGACGCCAGTCGGACAGGCCTACCCGACTACCGTCAGGTAGGCGGGCTACCGCGGTCACTATCCTTCGCTAATCGGAGCTCAGCTCCGGCCAGCAGGCAATCTCGAAACCCTTGTGGGTCAACAGTCAGTTGGCATGCCTGGGTTTTTTCTTTTTATGACAGTAATATAGTTTTTCTTCCCATCATTTTCCGGCATCGGACCTCCACCATGAATGAAACATGTAGTGGCGCTTCCTCTCAATGATTCACACTATTTTCTTCAGTTTTAATCCACGTCCCCCCCCTAAATAACCTATCATTCCACAATAACACTTGCGAATAACAAATTTTCATAATATAATCTATCTACCAAATTGAATATCCATCGATCCAGCTACTAATTACTACATTTACCTGAGGAGTGAGACAGGCTATGACAAAAAATTCCGCTGAATTCAATGCATCAGAAATAGCCGCCAAGCTCAAAGCGCTGGATGAACGTGTATCCCGTCTGGAAGGAAACAGTGTAGGTGTCCCGGTACATTCTGCCGAGATCATCGAGCCAAATGAAGTGACCCAGGATAAAAGCCAACCGAAAAATCTTGAGATTCATATCGGTGAGTACTGGTTCGCATCCGTCGGCATTCTGGTCCTGGTTCTGGCCTTCATGTTCATGCTCAGCCTCCCCTGGCCTGGGCTGCACCCTGTCATACCGTCCCTTGTGGGGTTCATGGTTTGCGCTGCAATGGTCTATTCAGCCAATCGATTGAGACTGTCCTATAAATTTATCTGTCTCCAACTTTGGGCTGCTGTCTATTTCTTAAGCTATGACTCTATTTTACGTCTCTTTCATTTCTCTGAACTCACACTCTTTACACCGGGATTGCTTGAATATGCCACACTCATCCTTCTTTCGACAACCTGGATTTATCTCGCCCACCAAAAACGATCGGCCTATCTGATGGGGTTTAGCCTGACGCTGTTGGTCGTTACCGCCCTGATCATTGATCTGCCCCTGTTGACGCTTGGTCTGAATGCCCTCACCGCTCTCCTGATCGTGTTTACATCCCGAAGACTGAATAGCCCCGCTTTATATGGCTACGGTGCGCTCATGGTCTACACCGTCCACCTGATCTGGGTGCTGGGAAATCCGATCATGACTGGTGGAATTCAAATATATCCAAATCCATTCTGGTACTTTTTCTTTATCCTGGTGTATGTAAGCATTTTGTCACTCCACATCATGATCCCCAGCGAGGGTAAATCAACTCAGCAGAATGTCATCATGAATGCACTACTGAACGGCATGCCGGCATTTCTGCTTTTTAATGTTTTTTACCTGTTATCGGGACTCGCAAACCCATTGTTTTCTAAACTACTATTCTTCATCGTGTTCATGGGATTAGCCCTCGTCTTCTGGAAACGATTGTCAATCAATTTCTCAATGGTCCTGTTTACGCTTTTTGCTCATGGGACCATCAGTATCGGTTTTATGCAAAGCATTGCACCTCCAACCTTATTCGTGATCCTGATCTGGCAGAGTTTATTTGTCCTCGCCAATGCCCTCTGGTTTCGTTCCCAGTTTATTGTCATATCCAATTTCATGCTTTACATACTTTTATTTCTCGCCTATTCGGTATCAAGTGGATTTGCGGGAATCATTAGTGTCAGTTTTGGTTTTGTTGCACTTTTGAGTGCGCGATTAATCCGGGCATTCGAAGAGCATTTCTCCAAGGCCTCAGACACCCTGATCAATCTTTATCTGGGGATTGCATTCGTTTCACTGCCCTTTGCTCTCTGGAAAGCTTTACCCAGCGAATGGGTGACATTCGCCTGGCTGGGTGTGACGGTTTTATATTATATACTGGGCGTCCTTTTAAGCAGTCGCCGGTATCGCTGGATGGGGCATTGGACACTGTTTGCATCCGTAATCTATGTCGTACTTATTGCCACCATGGGTCTGGCAGCAATTTATCGCATACTTACCTTTTTTGCTCTGGGAGTTGTGCTCCTGACCGTTTCTACGATCTACACCAGAATCAGGAAAAGATCAAATCTACAATCAGAGACAGCAGTGCTCCAGGAGGATTAATCCAGAAGCAAGATGCTCTGGGAAGCGTCCTTCAATCAGATTTTCTAGAAATCATCTCCTTCAGCACTTTCACTCCCACTATCTTCCATATTCCCGTTACGCTGTTGATTCTTGTCCCGATAATTATTGAACACGTATCTGACGGATGCAGATACAATGGGCGCTACTCGATCAGAGGACTGGAAACGATAGAAGTCCTCACCCTGACTGATCGATTCGTGATCGCCAGTATCCAGAATATCGCGGATATTCACTGTGGCGCTCAGTTTGTTCTCTATGAGATTCAGACGTGCACCAGCATTCAGGAAGAACATCGCTTTGCGTTCGCCCTGGATAGAGACCGATGGACTGTTGTACATTGCATTGAGCTGGAGTTTGACTTGCTTGCTGAGTGTAAAATTATTGTTGAAGCGCAGACTCCAGTTATCACTTTGAATATCCTGGGAAAAGGAGCTTGGCTGATCGTTGATCTCGTAATGGTAAACATTGCCCATTAGATTGAAATCCCACCATGGAAAAGCCATAAGCCTTAGAGAGAGTTCACTTCCAATTGAAAGTGAATTCCCAACGTTCTCGAAGGTGTGAAGAATGACATCTTCAGAATAGACACTCTGGACTCGTTCAACGAGATTGGTGGTCTGTCTTCCATAAAGTTCTGCCGAAATCATGTTCCTGCCAAAATATTTCATGTATCCTGCTTCAAAAGAGTTGATGTATTCGGGTAAAAGTCCAGGGTTACCTTTGCGTACGTTGTAAGCATCTGTCCAGGTTTCATAGGGTTCAAGAAACCATCCCCGGGTTCGCTGGATTCGTCTGGAATAGCTGGTCATGAACTTTTGGGTCGGGGTGATATTATAGGAAAGATGGACGGAGGGAAAATAGTCCCACCGGTCGATGGTAAATGAGCTGCTGTCAATGATGGCAATATCTCGATAAGTGTATTCTGCTCTGAAACCACCCTGGACACCAAGCTTTCCATAATTATTGGAAAGAACGCTATAAATGGACTGAGTATCCCTGCGGTATTCCGTATCAAAATCATAATTGGGAACATTCACATACAATCCACTTGCCGCATCCCAATTCTGAAAACCATTTTTATCAATTGAGCTTCCTGTATGTAATTGATAACCGGCTTCCAGTTTGCCATCATTCGCCCATGGTTGCTCGTATTTTATTTCCAACTCACCCCGTGTTGTAGGACCATCTTCTATGGTCCTTCTACCGTCGATCTGGTTATTGTTCACATCAAATTGTTCTGTGATGCTCTCTTCATCCGATTTTCGAATACTGTAGTCGCCATTCACTTCCAGACGGTGGTTTGGTGACCCGAACTGATGCTCATAATTTGCTTCAATACTGTAATAAGCACCGCCACGCTCAGATTTTTCTTCTGTTGTTGATATAAAGGGCACGAAATCATAGTTGGTGTATTTTTCAAATTTGTTATTACTGGAGCTGTTGAATCCTCGAGAGCCATACGAAAATTTTAGACCCAGCACGTCCTGATCCGTAAAATTATAATCAAGACCACCACGGAGTCTATAGCCCCCATGCTCAAACCGTCGATCCCCGGATTGACTCACCGTATAGCTTGTATCCAAAACCGTGGTTCTACTCAGAGAGGTGTCTTGTCCCTCATGAGCCCTGGTATTATAGGCTGCACTGATATAGGCAGTATAGTGGTGGTTGCGATAATTGAGGAGGAAGTCGCCACCGAATTGACCCAACATGCCGGCATTCAGATTGGCGATTCCGCTGAATCCCTCAAGTTTGTTTTTCTTGGTAATGATGTTGATGATACCTGAAACCCCATCAGGATCATAAGCGGCAGAGGGATTGGTAATGATCTCAATATTATCAATCGTACTGGCGGGAATGGTTTGAAGCACTTCGTTGGCTTCCAGAATGGATGGCCGGTTATCGATGAGGACCGTAAAATTGCTGCTGCCTCGCAATTCGACATTTCCATCAATATCAACAGTAACGGAGGGGACATTTTCCAGAACCTCAACTGCAGTTCCCGAGGAAGAGGTAATATCCTGGCCAACATTGATCACCTTCTTATCTATTTTGTATTCCATTGTCGTGCGTTCCCGTTCCACGACAACCGATTCACCTTCCAGTTCAGCCGGTTTTATATATTGATCCCCTACATCAGCAATGGGCGTGGCGAAAGTGATGGTCAGACTGTCAACCCTGAGCTCCTCATATCCCATGAATTTAATGGTAAGGTAATAACGACCTGGTCGAACTGGAGAAAGATCGAATCTACCTCTCTCGTTTGTAATGGTTCCTGTGATGGCCTCACCGGAATTCTGCTTATGAAGCATGATGTTGGCATATTGGATTGGTGTCCCGGTAGCTTCATCGAGAACGGTACCAAGTATTGCTGTATTCAATCTATTGCCGTTTCCAGCTCCCATCCCCGAACCGGGCTGCATGAAGGCAGTTTCAGAACTTAGCATTATCATGATCAGGAGGAGTGAAATTCTTATATAGCGAAGCATAACTTTTCCTTAATAATTAGCTCGAGATTCAAAGCGAACCAGCGAATATTTCAAAGCCGTGCAACATAACTTAGAGATTAAATTTTCAAAAAGGTTAAGCTCATCATAGGGGTATTTGCATGAGGAGGTATTAAGAGTGAGAAGGAAGAAAATACTGCCATTGGAATCTCCTCTTCGATACCGTTCGGAGAAGATCACAAACCCAAAATATGAATCACCCCGATTCCTGAACGCAAGAATTATCCTCTAGAAAACACCTGTGACAGATATCGGTAAAACCCATTTACTGATCTAGAAGTTGCTTTGAATGTTATCGGTGAAAACTAAATTTAGTCAACCAGTGTAAGCTTTTTATAATTCTTCTATGCTTCGAATACGGAACAGTTAGACATAAAAGATTCTTGTTGCCTATAAGGGGTACACCATGCGTAAATTTTTTATTTTCCCAATGCTTCTTATTTTATTCATCATTTTTGCATGTGAAAATATTGATAATACGCCGCCAGAAGTGCTGATAGACTCACCCATCAGTTTTGCACCGATCTCTGATATCGCCCTCATTGAGATCACAGCCACAGATGATGAAGAGATGAGCCGCGTTGAGCTGTACGTTGATGGTGAGGCGACCGGACTGGCCGATTCAACACTACCCTATGTTATTGAACTCAATACCTATTTATACGAGAACAAATCATCTCATATCTTGGTGGTTCGAGCATGGGATGCAAGTGGAAATTATACGGATAGTGAATCGATCAGAGTTCTGGTGGAAAACACTGCAAATTATCCGCAATCCATTGACCTGATAAGCATCGTTTATGAAGATCTGGGGTTCACCCTGACATGGGACAAATCTTCTGACGAGGATTTTGCCGCCTACAAGCTCATGAAATTCACAGGCTCACTCATGGATTCGGCCATCATCATTTATGAAAGCGCAAATGCTGAGATCCACTCATTTCGTGATACAGAGATCGATCCTTTGGTGCAGTATTATTACAAGATAGCTGTTGTTGACTCTTTTGGTTTGCAAACCGTCGGTGCACACAATTTATCCCCTGCACCCTCACTGTATGTTCCGACTGGGGTCTCAAGTAGTGTATCTGATCATTCCATCAAACTACGCTGGAATGACAATACACCATTCGAACTTGGTTTTCTGATAGAGCGGGATGATGGTGTAGGCTTCAAACGTATCGCCATTGTTGGAAAGGATACCACAGGATTTGTTGATGACAGCCTGAAATACGATATCCAATATCGATATCGAGTTGCTGCATTCACAGCCAGCAATCAGACTGATTACAGTTTGATTACCAGCATTTACTCACCCTTGAAATTTGCACCGAGTAGTCTAGCGGCAACGAGCACGGATACATCCATTATCCTCACCTGGCAGGATAATGCCCTCTTTGAGGAAGGTTTCAAGCTTGAGCGCAATAAAAGCGGGGTAGGTTATATTCAAATTGCTGAATTGGGAGCAAATGCAACCACATATACAGATTACGATCTGGACGAGGATGTCTATTATTCCTATCGCATTAAGGCATTCACAGCTACAAGTGCATCTGATTACACATCCAGTTCCAGCATCATATCTCCTATAGAATTTGCACCGACCCAATTAGCTGCTTCCACAAGCGGTTCAACCATTGTCCTGCGCTGGAATGACAATTGTAAATTTGAAAGTGGGTTTAGACTTGAGCGGGATGAAGGTGATGGGTTTAAACAAATTGCTGAGCTTGTTGCAAACATCACTGGTTATACAGACACAAATCTTGTTTATGACCAGATTTATAAATATCAGGTGGCTGCGTTCACCGCCAGTAAACAGTCAAATTACACTCAATCGTACGCTATTGGTTCACCCTTGCAATTTGCGCCATCAAATCTTTCAGCAACCGCAGGAGATACAACAATCTCCCTGGCATGGAGCGATAACGCCAATTTTGAAACCGGTTTCAGGGTTGAGAGGAGAACGGATGCAGGCTATGTTCTGATCGCTGAACTTGGTGCCAACATCACCAGCTTTATAGATGATGACCTGGCGGAGGATGAATTTTACAGTTACCGTGTTGCTGCATTTACATCAGCGAGACTATCAGATTATAGCGGGAGTGTCTCAATTTCATCACCTATCCAATTTTCCCCAAGTGGCCTGACTGCTTCGACTTTGGATAACACTATTGTCCTTCGCTGGACTGATAACTGCATTTTTGAATCTGGCTTCAGTATCGAACGTGATGCCGGAGCGGGATTTAGCGAAATCGGAACAGTTGGCGCTGATACAACAGCATTTACCGATGTCAATCTTGTCTATGGTGTCGAATATCGTTATAGGGTTCGTGCTCTCGCAGGGACAAAGACTTCCAACTATACCGTAACGGCAACTATCAACTCACCCTTAAGATATGCCCCAACAAATCTGGCTGCAACTGCAGGTGATACAACCATTCTGCTCACCTGGAAGGACAATAGTATTTTTGAGGACGGTTTCCGAATCCAACGTGATTCTGGTGCGGGATTCATGGAGATCGCAGAGCTAGGCGCAAATACTGAAAGCTACTCAGACAACGCCCTGGAGGAAAATGCCAACTATACCTACCGGATTGCGGCCTTCACTTCAGCCAGTGAATCAGATTACAGTGCAGAGGTCTCAGTAGCTTCACCGCTCATTTTCGCGCCGACTAACCTGACTGCTACAGTGATCAATAATTCAATCAAACTCAGATGGGAGGATGCCTGTATCTTCGAAGATGGATTTCGCATTGAACGCGATGCTGGATCTGGTTTCTCTCAAATTGCAGAAATCGGGGCTAATTTAACTTCCTATACAGATAATTATTTAGCTTACAATACAGAATACACTTATCGAGTGGCCGCCTTCGATGGTGCTGAAGAATCTGATTTCAGTAACGAAGTGAATGCCCAAATCACCTATCTTGGTATGGAGTGGGTGACGGTTACTGGAGGTGATTATACTTTTGGTCCATCAGATGTCGTTACAGGGGATCTTTCAAGTGAATATGAGATAATGAAATTTGAAGTCACCAATGCTCAGTATGTCTCCTTCCTTGAGGAAGTATGGGCAATCCATGAAATCACTGTCACCGCTGACTCCGTCAATGGAGCGTATGCCGGCGATGGCAACTGGGGAACAGCGAACTATCTGTATTATGATTTTAAGCAAACGGATAGTCGGATTGACTGGAATGAATCCTATTTCACTATTGAAGAAGGCTACGAAAATCATCCGGTTGTAGCTGTGACCTGGTTCGGAGCCCATGCCTATGCACAGCATTATGGCTGGGATCTGCCCACAGATAAGGAATGGGAAAAAGCAGCCAGGGGAAATACAGGGTTTGATTACCCCTGGGGTGATGATGAACCAACCTGTGATCTGGCTAATTATTCACTGTGCAACTCAGGGACAATCCCAGTGGGGCAAACAAGTGGAGTCAGCCCCTATGGCGCTTATGATATGATCGGGAATGCCTGGGAATGGACAAACACATACGATCCAGAAGATTTTGATGGTTCAGAAGATAATCGCACCATTCGTGGTGGTAGCTGGTCGTTTTACACTAACAATATGAAAGCATGGAACTGGCTGCCTGCGAATCCAAAGCACAGCTACTATCTGATCGGGTTTCGTTGTGTAAAGTAATTTTCAGAACTGAAGCTATACAAAAAAGGGCTGGTTTTAACCAGCCCTTTTTATTGTTTAATTTTCACCAGAGGTCAGATACTTCGTCCGGTTCACGATCCCGGAATAGGCCAGGTTCAGGTTCTTTGCCAGTTGCTTTTTATTGTAATTATTCAGCTTGTAGTGATAAGCCAGCATATCTTTCTCAAATCGTTCGTTGATCTCCACCCAGGTCAAATCGCGATGGAGGCGACAATATTGCTGCAGTCCCTCTATATAGTGCTCGCCTGGAATGATGACATCATTCTTCCTGAAATTGGGGAAGGGAATCCCCCGGGTTCTCAATCTTTCGGTTGCCGAATAAAAAGATGATGCTGGAAATTCCAGAGCCTCCAAGGTCTTCGTACCCACCCCCGTATTCATATAATGATACAGGAAAAGATTATAGTGGAAAAGGTCCTTGATCCTGACCCATTCCAGTTTGGCTGAAAAGGCAAAAAGGTCCTCTTTTGCCGATTCGTTCGCATCACCAGGGAAGTGTTCCTCCAAAAAGCTGATGTATTGATTCACTACTTCTGCTCTGACACCCACAATGGGAATACCATATTGGGACATTGTCTGCACGGCTCCGTATGCCTGTTGAAAATAGAAATGAGCCTTGGCGATATCAGCTTTTTGACGATGGTATAATTCACCGATCAGTATGCTCACATTTGCCAGTTCAGAAATCATGGAGTATCTTTGGCATAACTGAATACCGTCCAATGCAGTTGCCAGAGCTTCATCATATTTGTCCTGATGCTGATAAATCCTGATCAA
Source organism: Fidelibacterota bacterium (assembly GCA_021734325.1). Classification (GTDB taxonomy): domain Bacteria; phylum Fidelibacterota; class UBA8477; order UBA8477; family JABMPR01; genus JABMPR01. The sequence goes on from JAIPJF010000036.1 coordinate 17,395, forward strand.
CTCCATCATGAGCAGACATTTAAAATAGTTATTATCTACAGATTTCAGGAGACCTTCCAAATAAACAAGTAATTCCTTCTCTCGCTCCTGGAGTTTGAGCAGTGTACCCTTTACCAGCTCGATCTCCCAGCGCAGAAAATTATACCCCGAGGTGACAGCAAGTTCATGTGCTGTTTTTAAATGGGTGGCTGCTTCACTGATCTCATTTTGACTGATCATATATCTGGCAAGATCTAAATATGCCTGGGTCTCCATTACGGTCATGCCATAATTATGGAAATAGACTATACTTTGCCGCCATATACGGAGTGTCGATTTTTTCAGGGCACTGTCCGATTTTACCATCAATTGATAGGAGATCATCTGTTTCATTTTATTTGATCTTGCCAGATTTTTCGCGTTTTCCAGATAGCGGAGAGAAGCACTTGTGTCAGCGATATGATATAGAAATTCAGAGTACTCATAATAGAAAAAAACCAGAGCGTTTTCCTGCTGAGTTCCCTTGTTAAGAACATTTATTTTATCAAGTACCTGATTATACAGTTCACTTGCGTATTTGAAGTTTCCTTCCTTCCAGGCGACCTTGGCATAGGTGATCCGCATCAGGGCATC
>JAIPJF010000013.1 GCA_021734325.1 Fidelibacterota bacterium
TCACTTTTCGCAGACTCATATTCATCGATTCAATGGCATTTGTTGTATAAATCACTTTCCTGATTTCCTTGGGATAATCAAAGAATGGGATCAGACGGTCCCAATTAGCATACCAGGATTTGCTCACAGTAGGATGGGTTGGGCTCCACTTCTTTGCAAAAAGATCCAGGTTCTCCTCCGCCAATTCAACAGCAACAGCCCGATAAAAGAAGCGTCTGCCCAGAAGTTTATGCACTTCCATAATGGTCGTGGGAATACTGAGAAGTTTATCGAAGATGCCAAATATGGTTTAAACCTGAAAGTGGTTCCCACCGGGCAGATACAGGCCAATGCTTCCTACTAAATGATTGGAATGCTGGTCTTCAATCTGGTTAAGCTGATGCAGCTAATCTGCTTACCTGAGAAATGGCGGCACAGTATGATCTCCAGTGTACGCCATAAGTTGCTCAAAACGGTGGCCCGGGTGGTGTCGAGTGGTCGTCAGCTCTGGCTGGCAGTCACAGCGCCTGTCGAAAAAGTCCTGATGCTTGTGGAAGCAAGGGACGTAATCTATGCCCTGGAATGAGATCTTATGTGAGATGAGCGTAAACAGCTTGGAGAAAAACAATAGCAGGTAATACCTGGTGAAGAGTCACACTCAAAAAGTGACCCAAATAGCGGTGCGGGGCTAAAATACAGAAGACGGGAGGAGGCTAATCAAACAGAAGGTCGCTGAAGTGCAAACAATCTGAAACCTGACACATTTTTGGTGAAAATCATCAAACGAAATACAATAACCACGATCTATGTCGGAATCGGGGAGGTATTGCAACCATAGCTTGCTATTGTGGCAGTTATAACACTTGTTATATTCACAACTAAAATTATCGGAACTCTCTAAGGATGGGTTGAAAAATGGGAAATGATGATTTCAGTGAGCAGGTAAAGGCTCTACGTGGCGAATTGAATCTTAGCCAAAAGGAGCTTGCCCATTTGCTCGGTGTGAGCTTTGCAACAGTCAATCGCTGGGAGAATGGTAAAACGACTCCATCGAAGCTGGCTCTAAGACAGTTTGAGCTATTTTGCCAAAAGCATGTGCCAGGGGGAGAGAAGAAGTGATGGTTTTCAACGAGGACTCAAGGGTAAAAATCCCTACAATTCTGCATCTGGTGCGTCTTGGGTATGAGTATGTCTCACTTAAAGACGTAGTATGGGATAAAGAAACAAATATTTTTCCTGAACTGTTCCATTCTTCAGTTAGTCGAATCAATCCAGGAATCAAGAATGAGGACAATAACCGACTCTTTGAAGAGGTTAAACTAGTCCTCGACAACGAAGATCTGGGCAAGGTCTTTTACGAGAAACTGTGCGATCAGTCCAACAATCGTCTCATTGATTTTGAGAACTTCTCGAACAACAGTTTTCATGTTGTAACAGAGCTCCCTTGCAAAAATGGTGATGAAGAGTTTAGACCGGATATAACGCTTCTATTGAATGGCATGCCGCTGGTGTTTATTGAAGTTAAGAAACCGAATAACCGAGAGGGCATTTTAGCAGAGAGGAATCGCATACAGAAACGATTTCAGAACAAGAAATTCAGAAGATTTGTCAACATCACTCAAATGATGATTTTCTCAAATAACATGGAATATGATGAGAATGATACAGAACCACTTCAAGGAGCATTCTACGCGAGTAGTTCCTATGTTGATCCGATGTTCAACTATTTTCGGGAGGAAGAAGAGCACAACCTTTCTGCTCTCTTAAATCCCTTGAGAGACGATATTGAATTGAAGGTTCTTAAAGACAACAACCTTGAAGTCATTCGTTCAAATCCAGAGTTTATTGCCAATAAAGACCCGAATCGACCCACCAATCGTATCTGTACGTCTCTTCTCAATCATGAGCGCTTAAGTTTCATTCTCCGCTATGCATTCGCCTATGTGAAAGAAACTGACGGGTTACACAAACATATCATGCGGTATCCACAACTGTTTGCCAGTAAGGCAATCGTACAAAAACTGGATACCGGTGAGAGGAAGGGTATTATTTGGCACACTCAGGGCAGTGGGAAGACAGCTCTAAGCTATTACTGTGTGAAGTACTTGACTGACTATTTTCAACAGCAGGGGGTAGTTCCAAAATTTTATTTCATCGTTGATCGTCTTGATCTTTTGCAGCAAGCTAGCAGTGAATTCACTGCACGAGGATTGAAAGTTCATACAATTGATTCACGCGATGCATTTGCACGTGATATCAAGACAACACAGGTGATACATAATCATTCTGGTGAGCCTGAAATTACAGTGGTGAATATCCACAAATTTAAGGATGATCCAGATGTCGTTTCAACAAACGACTACGATGTTAGCATACAGCGCATCTACTTTCTGGATGAAGTGCACAGAAGTTACAATCCCCGAGGAAGTTTCCTGGCAAATCTCAGCCAATCCGACACGAACGCCATCAAAATTGGGCTTACTGGCACGCCACTACTGGGTGATGACTACGACTCTAAAACTCTCTTCGGTGGATACATTCATAAATACTACTACAATAAATCTATTGCCGACGGCTACACCTTACGTCTGATTCGTGAGGAAATAGCTACAAACTACAAAATGATTCTCCAGAAGGCCCTGGATGAAATCGAAGTGAAGATGGGTGACATCGACAGAAGAGCTCTATATGCCCACCCAAGCTTTGTCAACCCCATGTTGGACTATATCCTGACTGACTTTGAGAAAAGTAGAGGCACTTTTGGTGATTCAAGTATTGGCGGTATGGTCATCTGTGATAGTGCGGACCAAGCAAAAATGATGTTTGACATATTTCAGGACCGGCTTGGTCCACAGATCCAGCCTATTGTGAGCGATGATACACAACAATATTCCCAGGCGGCTGAAGGTGTCGGTCTATACGGCGCACAACAAAAAATGAAGCACAAAGTGAGAACATCGGCACTCATCCTCCACGATGTTGGGAATAAGGAAAACCGTAAGGATTGGATAGAGGATTTCAAGGCGGGCAATATTGATCTTCTATTCGTATATAACATGCTTCAAACGGGTTTTGATGCCAAACGCCTAAAAAAACTCTACCTCGGGCGAGTTGTTCGTAGACATAATCTCCTACAGGCACTTACCCGCGTTAATAGGCCATATAAAGACCATCGGTATGGATATGTGGTGGATTTTGCCGATATCCGTGCAGAGTTCAATGCTACAAATGAAGCCTACTTCAGGGAACTCCAAGCTGAATTAGGCGATGAAATTGAGCATTACTCCCAACTGTTCAAAACCCCAGAGGAAATCAAATCCGAGATTGAACATATCAAAGACGTGCTATTTCGTTTCGATATAGAAAATGCAGAAGCTTTTGCAGATCAGATTAGTCAAATTCAGGATCGGAAAACAGTCCTATCTCTTAAGAAAGCGTTAGCAGATGCAAGAAGCCTTTATAATCTAATTCGATTGCAAGGTGAATATGCTCTCCTCGCTGACATGGATTTTCAAAAGCTCAATATCCTTTACCGTGAAACCAGCAATCATCTAGAGCTCCTCAATTTGAAGGAGAGCATAGAGCAGGGCACAAACATGTCCAACCTTCTAAACGTAGCTCTGGAAGATATTGTGTTCAAATTCACCAAGATCGGTGAGGAAGAATTGGTTATTGCTGACGAGTTGAGAGATACGCTGCGCAAAACCCGTGAAGCTATGGCAGGAAATTTTGATCAAGTGGATCCGAAATTCATCTCATTGAAAGAGGAACTGGAGCGATTGTTTAAGAAAAAGAAACTTAATGAAGTGACTCAGGATGAAATGATTGCCAATATTTCAATGCTAAATAAAATTCATGAACGTGTCAAGGAACTCAACCGCCAGAATGATCAATTACGGCAAAAATATCTTGGTGATAAGAAGTATGCGCGCATTCACAAGCGGTTGCTAGAGCACGGTGGTTTTGGGGATTCCGAGCGGTGTATATTTGAAGCCCTTAAGTCGGTCAAACAGGATGCTGACAATCAGGTACTTGAGAACACTCAGATGTTGAAAAACGAAAGTTACTTTGAACAGCAAATGGTACCATTGGTCATCAAGCGTTTCATGAATGATCAAAAAATTAACCTAAATCCCGATGCGACGAGGTATATCAACCGTCTTGTCGTCTCGGAATATTTGAACGAATTTTATGCAAGGGTTGCCGTATGAACGAATTTGAATTTCAGCAAAAAACCAGAAAACTGATCGACAGTTTGAAAAATATCTGTGCACAGTATGGGCTGGGAAATGATGGTAATGAATTCAAAATCATCACCCAGACTTTCCTGTATAAATTTCTCAACGACAAATTTGCTTTTGAAGCTAAAAAGCTTGATGAATCCATTCGGAAGGCTGATAAGTGGGAGGAATCTCTAGCTAAAATGAGCGAAAATGACTTGGAAATGATCCAACTGCAAATGGGAGCCGATACTGCCAGGTTGAAACCAAGTCACTTCATTAGCACTCTTTTTAGTCAACAAAACAAAGCAGACTTTGCGAATCTCTTTGATGATACACTGATGGATATTGCCATCAATAACAACGATATTTTTGCAGTAAAAACCGATGGTGGTGCAAAGGTTGTCCTGTTTGACCGAATTAGTCGCTATATCGCAGACGAGTCAAAACGTGATGCATTTTGCCGGGCAATTATCAACAAACTGGTCGAATTCAGCTTCGAGCGTATTTTTAATCAGAAATTTGATTTCTATGCTACCATCTTCGAATACCTGATCAAGGATTACAATAGCAATTCAGGGGGAAAGTACGCCGAATACTACACGCCCCACGCAGTTGCACGTATTATGGCGGCTATTCTTGTACCCACTGAGCAACACGGTAAGATCAAAGATGTGTGCTGCTACGATCCTTCTGCTGGCTCCGGTACACTGCTGATGAATGTGGCCCACGCCATAGGGGAAAGACGTTGTACAATTTTCACCCAGGATATATCACAAAAATCCTCAAATCTATTGCGCCTAAATCTAATCCTGAACAACTTGGTCCACTCAATACCCAATGTCATTCAGGGCAACACAATCTTATACCCCTACCACAGGGAGGGCCAGGGCAGGAAACTATTCGACTATATAGTATCCAATCCACCATTCAAAATGGACTTCAGTGACTTCCGAGACAATTTGGACACAAAAGCTAATAATGAACGCTTCTTTGCCGGAATTCCAAATGTACCGAAAAAGGCGGTTGATAAGATGGCCATCTATCAGTTGTTTCTACAACATATCCTTTGGTCGTTGAAACCTGGTGGAAAGGCGGCGGTGGTAGTACCTACTGGTTTCATCACTGCCCAGTCCGGTATCAATAAAAAAATTCGAAAAAAATTGGTCGACGAGAAGATGCTTGCTGGAGTAGTCTCAATGCCCTCCAACATTTTCGCTACCACAGGAACTAATGTTACAATCCTCTTTATCGACGATAGCAATAAGGGAGATGTAGTGTTGGTTGATGCTTCCAATCTTGGCGAAAAAGTTAAAGAGGGCAAGAATCAGAAAACAGTTCTTAAGGCTGAGGAAGAAAGCCGCATCATCTCTGTGTTCAATTTAAAAGAAGTGCAGGAAGATTTTTCGGTAAGAGTAAGTTATGAAGAATTAGCAGCAAATAATTACTCCTTAAGTGCTGGGCAGTACTTCGAAGTAAAAATTGAATATGTTGATATTACCCCCATGGAATTTTCCACAAAGATGAAAGGTTATACTGATAGCCTAGACGAATTATTTAAACAATCTGGTGAGCTTGAAGCGAAGATAAAAAAGCAACTGACAGGATTGAAAAATGAGTGATCTTATTACAGCAAGCAAATATTGTGATTCAGTGTTCGATGGCACTCATGACACTCCCAAACCCGTCGAAGCAGGAAGGTTACTCATAACATCCAAACATATCTCTGGTGGAAAGCTTGACGTTTCAACGGCATATATGATTTCTGAAAAAGACTATTGCTCAATTCAGAAGCGAAGTTCTGTATCTCAATGGGATATTTTATTCAGCATGATTGGATCTGTGGGCGAAGTTTATTTAGAAAAGAATGATAATATCACATACGCCATCAAAAATATTGGGGTCTTTTCGTGTAAGGATGAGTATAGGGCAAAATGGCTTTACTATTATCTACTCAGCCCTTCAGCAAAGAATCACATAATTCGATATCTAAATGGAGCTGTTCAGAAATTCCTGCCACTTGGGGCTCTACGAAGCTTTCCAGTTATCCCTTTTAATGACGATAAGAAAATACTAGTAGGGGTATTAGAAAATATTGACCGGAAAATAGAGATCAACAGAGGTCTCAGCTTAGCACTTGTGGAGATGTCGAAGAGTATATACGACTACTGGTTTATGCAATTTAATTTCCCCATTTCTACAGAGCTAGCAATAGCCTTGGGTGACTCCACGCTTGAAGGTCGACCTTATAAAACCTCCGGTGGGAAAATGGTCGATCACCCGACCCAAAAACGCAAGATTCCTGAAGGATGGTTAGTTAAAAGGCTGGATGAATTAGCAAAAGTTAAAGCTGGAGGGGATAGACCTGCATTGTTCTCAACTAAAATTACTGATACATTTTCGATTCCGATATATTCAAATGGTATCGATGACGAAGGTCTTTATGGCTATACAACAGAGGCAACAATCAACTCTCCAAGTGTAACGATTTCAGCGAGGGGTTCGATTGGATATACTGTTTTGAGAATGAAACCATTCACTCCGATTATCCGACTAATTGTTGTTACCCCCCGTATTCCGAATAGTATTCAGTATGTATATGAATACATCAAAAGTATGGGACACAGCAAATCTGGGTCAGTTCAACAACAGTTAACAGCCCCTCTCGTTTCTTCAATGAAAATTTTAGAACCTTCGAGATATGTTTTGGAGAAATATGCTGAAGTGACGACTCCAATTACCAGAGAAATCGAAATTATTAAAGAAGAAAACGTAAAACTCAGCGAGCTCCGCGACTGGCTCCTTCCCATGCTAATGAACGGACAAGTCACGGTGAAATAAGAGGGGGGAAGAAATGATTTGGGACGAATATCATCGCTTCTTGCAAACACTCGATATCGAGCCTGTTTCTGCCGACGTCCGGAAGATAGCAAACCTTGTATTGAATAACCTGGATGCACTGATCCCTCTTTCTACAGCACAGGGGCAGCGTGTTAAAAAGATTGTCGAGCTTGCCCAGGCTAATTGGGATACTCTCTCCAATGATATTCTTCCAATTGTTGAAGAGACAACAGAAGAAGCTGATACAGTTTCTCGATTGTGTAAACTTACAGTCGGTCCATTCCGTGGTTTTGCAAGACAGGAAGTATTCGATCTGAACAGCAAACTGGTACTCGTTTACGGTCCCAATGGCACGGGAAAAACAAGCTTCTGCGAGGCACTTGAGTATGGGCTACTTGGAAATGTAGCTGAGGCTGAGAGTCGACGATTCCGTGATCAACGCGAATATTTGAAATATGCTCATGGCGGTTCGTTCGAGGAACCTATTTTGCTTGGATTGAATGAGAACGACGAAGTTGTGCCAGTTAGGGTCAATGAAGTATTGTACAGGTTTGGCTTTATCGAAAAGAATCGAATCGAAAGCTTCTCACGTATTGCAGCTCAAACGCCCGCAAGGCAAACCGAGCTGATTTCAACGTTGTTTGGTCTAGAATCCTTCAACGAATTCGTTCATAATTTTACAACTGAAATTGATAGTAGATACATTGACCTCGAAGGCATCAATACCAAGTTGCTAATCGAAAAACGCCAGGCGCTTGCAGGTACCAAAGAACAGCTCAAGTCCAACGGAGAAGAACTGAAAAGGATTGAAGTGGATGAACAAGCATTATCTACAAAATATGCTGAGGGAAAGTCATTCGTCCAGATGGTAGCTGATCTAAATGGTGATACTGAAAATCCTGGATTAATTCAAAGAGTTGAAGCTGAATTACAACAACCGATAGCCGCAAAAAGTAACCTAACAGCCTCCGCGCTAAATTCACTTGAACTGACGATGCAAGCCAATTTAAAAGAACTCACCGAGAAACAACAGGATCTAGCATCATCCAGTCAAGAAGTGTCATTCAAACACCTATTTGAAGCGGTCACGCAGTTACGCTCTAGCAGCCCAGAATATTGTCCCGCCTGCAAGACACCACTCAGCCAGGTAATGGTCAACCCATATGCTTACGCTGATGAAGAACTGGCGAAGCTACAACACCTTGCGATTTTGGAACAGGTCATCCAACAGCTGAATACTAAAATCCATCAAACACTAATTGAAGTTTCACGGTTAGTAGCAATCTGTTGTCAGTATTTTCCAACAAGTAACCCGCTCATTGATTTTCAAGTTTCTGAAGGCACAATCGCAAACCTGGAATGGTGGAATACTCTGTATGAGCCTTTAGAAGACACCTCTACTCCATGGCAAAACCTTGAAGTACAGGTGAAGCAGCTAGAAGAGATGGATAAGGGCATTGAGCAAACCCAACTGCAGCGTACCACTAAGCAAACAGAGTTGTCTCGCCTTAGAGAGTTTTCTAATGAGATTTTGAGATTGCAGACGCGGAGAACAACCGTCGAGGCTGCTATAACTGCTGCGAATCTGGCAATCGATACCTTCGATACGGAGAATGCTCAGCTGATTGCCGATGCTGAATCAGAAAAGGCGAGCGTTGTCAAAAATTGGCTAATTGCCTCAGCATATGCAAATTTTGTTGACCAGCTGAATCAATACAAGAACTGTTTGCCTGCAAACCTCGTCACAGATCTTGGGGAGTCCGTGGTAACCCTGTACAATGCATTCAATCGCAATGATGCAGAAATTGAGAAACTTGCTGCTGTTCGATTACCCTTAGAACAGAACCAGCGTTTGGAGATTTCATATACAGGAGGCCCAGAAGTTTTTCTTGATGCCCTACATATACTAAGTGAGGGCCATATTCGGTGCATCGGGTTAGCAATTCTACTGGCAAAGAATCTGAAGGTAGGATGCCCATTTATCATCTTCGATGATCCAGTAAATGCTATTGATGGTGATCATAAGGAGGGAATTCGAAAGTCGTTGTTTGAAGATAATTATTTTGCAGATAAGCAGATTATTCTCACTTCTCATGGAGAGGAGTTTTTCAAGGACATCCAAAATTTGCTAACAGCCGATCAAGTAACTCAATCCAGAACACTGGCATTTTTGCCAAAACTTGGTGAACAGCATGTCAGGGTTGATTTCAATTGCGCACCTAGGAATTATATCGTTTCAGCTCGTGCGCATTTTGACAGGAATGAAATCAGAGATGCATTGGGGAAGTCTAGACAAGCCTTAGAGTCACTTACGAAAAACAAAATGTGGCCATATGTGAACAGATATGGCGATGGAAACCTAAGCATCAAAATGCGTTCCTCTAAATCCGAAATTGAACTACGCAATTTGACGGAACAGCTCAAATCAAAAATCGATAAGGCCGAATTTACAGATCCTGATAAAAATCGTGTTTTAGCACCAACTGAGGCACTACTTGGTCTTAACGGTGATTCCCGGGAGTGGCGCTACCTAAATAAGGGAACCCACGATGAAACAGATCGAGCGGAATTTGATCGGCATACTGTGGGTGGAATGCTTACCTACCTTGAACAGATTGATGCCGCACTGGGCTAAAAAGTACCTCCGCCTACATTGTCTAGTAATCATCAGTTTTACGCTATAAGCTAAGAGTCCAAGCCATTCCCAAAGAATTTCTAATCCTTCCGAATCTATAATCTTCCCTGTGGATGTTTTGCCGTAAACGTAAAATATCCTCCCGTTCCTCCCGTCACCCGTGTTGAAGCAACTTTCAGGCATATATTCTAATAATAGATATATATGTATCTACCCCCTAACCCCCGTTTCAGCGGACACCTCAACGTCGAGCACATGGATGATATGGTCCGGCAGTTCCCCAAAACTGCCGAACCTCGAGGCTGATCAACGACAAGACTTTTCCACGTTATGTCGCTAATCAAGTTGTATTAGTCTCCATATTTGCAAATTATATTCTTTTCGGAGGGAAAATTTAAATCAGAACTCACTTTTACGGATTCATTGAGACGGTAGCGAACTAAATGTGTATTAAGATTATTTTAGTATTAATTATGCTTTATCTGGTGATTAATTGTTGGGGGAAAGCTCACTTACTGAAATGTTGTTGCCTTTACCATCAATTCATTCCCCTTATCCTGCCAGTTTGAAGCACGGGTAATTCATATCCCAGGAATAGTAGAAATTGGTTACTTAAACCACAGAAGAAAATTACACCCCAACCTGATACATCCATTGTGCCAGGGTCTGGATCAACGTGCCGGACAGGTCATACATTTGCAGGCTGAGCCAGCTCATTATAGCATTAATCAATTACAAATTGTTTCAATGGGGGAAAGCCGTTGAACTCAACTGCACTATAACTGGTTGTATATGCTCCGGTCGAAAGCCAGTATAACCGATCACCGATCTCGAGAGTCAAGGGCAAACAGTACTTGTCTTCTTCATATAGAATATCTACACCATCACAAGTGGGACCAGCAAGAACAGCCTCCTCTAGCACTCCCTCCCTCTCGGTATGGATAGGATATTTGATTGACTCACCCAGAGTTTCTATAAGACCCGAGAACATCCCAATATCGGTGAAAACCCAGCGGTACAGTGAAGTTTGTGATTTGCGCGAGATAAGCACAACTTCACTTACCAAAATACCGGCGTTGGCACACATGGAACGACCAGGCTCGATTAGAATCTCGGGCAGATCGTCGCCAAAATCCTCACGCAGAAAACGGGTGATCTCACTTGCGTAGGTGTCAATTTCATGGGTGCGTGACAGGTACTTGGCAGGCAATCCGCCACCCAGGTTGATCATTTTTAAAGTGATCCCCTTTTCCTTGAGTACGCGGTCAAAGATGTTCTTCATTTTACCGATCGCAGCATCCCAGGCTGCGATATCCCTCTGCTGTGATCCAACGTGAAATGACAACCCATACGGTTCCAAACCGAGTTCCTGGGCCAGAGCCAGCAGTTCGATCCCCATTTCAGCCTGACAACCGAATTTTCGTGACAATGGCCAGTCTGCAGTATGACTTCCTTCAGTCAGGATTCGCACATAGATTTTCGTGCCAGGTGCCTCCGTGGCGATATTCCGAATATCAGCTTCTGAATCAGTGGCGAAAAGACGTACCCCTTTTTCAAAGGCAAAGCGAATATCTTGACGCTTTTTGATCGTGTTGCCAAAACTACAACGGTCAGGTGTCACATTTAGCCCAAGCACCCTCTCCAGCTCGTAGATGGAGGCGACATCAAAATTTGAGCCCATATCGCGCAACAATTCAAGGATACGCTTATCCGGGTTTGCCTTCACTGCATAATGGACCCGCGCAAAGGGAAAGGACTCTTCCAGGTCCTTGTAATGCTGACGAATTATTCTGTTATCAATAACGACAAAAGGTGTTTCTTTGGTATCTGCAAACGCCTTGATGCGCGAATAGCTATCTGCACTGTAATAGTCCTCAATCAGAACTTTGTTTTCTTGCATGATTCTCCAATCCTAGCTTAAATTAATATTGATAGACCCAGTCCAGAGAAGGTAGGGAAAAATTAGGAGCTCAGTCCTCATTTTATAAACATGAGTTTGGTCACCTGCCGACGTAAGCCACTTTCCAGGACAGCCAGATAGACACTACTCGATACCTGATTTCCGTTTAAAGAATGGCCGTTCCAGTTCGCTGAGTACACCCCAGCCTGATACATCCCTTGCGCCAGGGTCTGGATCAGCGTACCGGATAAATCATAGATCTTCAGACTGATGTGGCTCATCTCTGAAAGCTCAAAATGGAGGGTCGTGGCAGGGTTAAATGGATTTGGAAAAGCCGGATATAGGCATGCTCTTTGTGGTCGGTATTCAGGTTCCTCCACCTTCACAACGGATTGATTCTCGAAATAATTAAAAGTCCCATCGTAGTTCCCTACGGTCAGGTCCAGGTCCCCGTCACCATTAAGATCTGCCAGAGCTGGTGTTGCATTCTGTCCCACTTCCAGACCGGTGATATTTTCAGGATGTTCTACCCAAAGACCATTTTCAAGGGAGAAGAAATGCAAGCTATGAAATGCATCCCCAGTGATCATATCCAGACTGCCATTTTGATCAACATAACCGAAGGTGAGGGAGACATCGCTGCCTGCGTCGATACCGAAGAATAAGGTCTCATTCTTGTTCCAGCTTGCGCTTTCAACGCTCCCGATATTCTCATAATAGCTGATACCACCATCCTCACCGCCAATAATCAGATCCAAATCCAGATCATCATCCATATCCATGAGGTACGGGCTTGACCAACCGCTCACGCCAATCCCATCAAACATGCTGGCATCATAGGGAAAGCCGCTGCCCGTATTGTGATGATAGAAAAGGTTTCCACTAAGATCTCCAACCAACAGATCTATCAGACCATCTGCATCCAGATCACCGGCTGTCACCGAGGAGTAGATGGAATGATCGATGCTGCTGAAGATTGAGTGATAAGCCGTCCAGGCGGGACCATATTTATTCCCGGAGTTCTCAAAGTATTTGATATCTCCCAACTGACTGCCGCTGAGCATATCCAGATCACCATCACTGTCAAAATCAATAAAAAAGGGATTGCTGGCACCACCGACATCAAGTACACCGCCAAAGAGCGAGGTGACTTCGGTCCAGACGGCACTGGCCAACGTTCCAGAATTCCGGTAATATCTCAGGGGACCAGAGGCTGTCCCATGCACCAGATCCATTTTACCGTCACCGGTTAGATCCACGAGACAGGGTGAATTCCAGTAGGTTGTTGTCCCCAGACCTGCGAACTGATTGTCTAGCTGGTTCCATGACCAGTTTACGGCATTCCCATCATTACGATAGAAGAGGAAGTTGTAGCCGTCACGGCCGACGAGCAGATCAATATCTCCATCGGCATCCAGATCAGAAAACCAGGGATAGGCATACAATCCCACATCAAACCAGGCTTGACCATCTCCACTCTGAAAACTGGCAGCGGAGGCAGATCCAAAATTTTCATAGTAACGGACGACACCACTTTCGCTCAGCCCCACCACAAGATCCAGATCCTCATCGGCGTCCATATCGGCAAAATGGGGAACCGGATTTTCACCGACATTCAGATTTGAAAAATAATCATCAACACGGACAAACTGGGCAGAATTTGCACTACCAATATTGTCATAAAGCTGCAAACCGGTAAAGCCGCCACTAACAAAGTCCAGATCACCATCCAGATCCAGATCGACACATACTCCAACCTCACAATCCAATTCCCGGACATTGGCGAAGAGGTCAGCTCCAGGGGTAAATTTAGGTGAACTTGATGTCCCCGTATTCTCAAAATACAAGGGTTTGCCATTTATGTTGCCGAGGATCATATCCTGGTCATTATCACCATCCAGATCGGCAAATCGAGGCTGGGAAAAGGGGAGTGAAGGTATGCCGCTGGGATTAAAGATGTTGTCGTTTTGTAGCCATCCCTGGCCATGAAGAGAGACAATGAGGAGGGGAAACATCAGGATAAAGCTTTTTGTGCGCATGGAAAACCTTTCAGAAAATCATAAAAAAACAATCTACATAAATGTGGAGGCCTTCACCAGGATTTCTTCCCATTCAGCTTCCCAATTTGAATCAATGGTTATACCGCCCCCTGTACCCAATTTGATGTTTCTTCCTTCCTGAACCAAGGTTCGGATAGCAATATTGAAGCTGAAGTCTCCATCAGGATGAAAGTAGCCGAGACTCCCAGTATAGATGCCTCTTGATGATATTTCCAAGGCATCGATGATTTCCAGAGCTCTTTTTTTGGGACAACCGCTGATTGATCCTCCCGGCAGCATGGATATCAATGCGTCGAGCGGGGCAAGGCCTGAACGAACATTCCCAGAAATACGGGAAGATGTGTGCCAGACTTTTGGTAATTGATGGAGCTGTTTGATTGCCTTCAATGAAACGCTCCCGATCTCACAAATCTTCCCCAGATCGTTCCGCAACAGATCAGTAATCATAAATAATTCCGCTTGTTCTTTTTCGCTACCTAACAGAGCCATTTTCTGTGCGGTATCTTCTGCTGGTGTCGTTCCCCGGGGACGGGTTCCCTTGATTGGTTCTGTGGAGAGAATTCCATCCTTGTAATGGAGAAAGAGTTCAGGGGAGAGCGAGTGAATGGCCTTATCTGCATGTTCAAAAAAACAGGCATAATCAGCTGGATGTCTCTCAAGCAGGGATGGATAGAGCTCTCTAGGTGAAGAATCTATTTCAGATTTTAACTGTTGCGTGTAATTAATCTGATAAACATCGCCTGCACGGATAAAATTCTTGATCTCATTTATACCCTGTTTGTAGTTCTGCCGCTGGACAGTAGCTTCAAATTTCAGCATTGGATTTTCATGGACATCATGTCCGATTCCACCCATCGCTGGCATTTTCTTTTCCCCCTCCACCCAATGGCGGTAGGCATGAAATACGGCTAAAGGGCTCTCAGAGGTATGTTGAGACTGGATCCCATGAAGGGCCAGACCCAGATCATATGAAAAGTACCCTGCACAGAGATGATCAGAATACTTGTGCAGGAAAACCCTCAATAGAGCAATATCAGCAGGGTGGATTAAAACGAAAGTTTCAACCGGGTCAAAAGCTAGCAATTTTCGCCAATATCTGGTTGAGTGACCATCTGTACGGAAAAGGGAATTCATTTTAAATGTCCAGAAAATTCTGGATGATCATATCACCATGTTTGTGCATAAGAAAGGATTCCGGGTGGAATTGGACTCCGAACAAAGGGAGGGATTGATGTTCCATGGACATAATATCACCTGAGTCATCAAGGCTGGTGACATCAAAACCTACGGGCGCCTGATCGATGACCAGAGAATGATATCGCGCAGAATCAAATCTCAAAGGGAGTCCATGCAGTATCCTTGAGTGGGTCCTGGTAATCGGACTTGTCTTTCCAAAAACCAATGTTTTAGCCGGGATAATATTTTGTCCAAAGGCCACACCCAGACATTGGTGTCCCAGACAAACCCCCAGGATTGGGAGTGAATCATACAAAGATTTGATAAGTGGGATACATATCCCAGAGTCCGCAGGTGTTTTTGGCCCCGGGCTGATGATAATTTTTTCAGGATGCAGTTTATAAATCTCATCAATACTCAACTCATCATTTTTTACCACCAGCAGGTCTCCACCGAGGCTGGCAATCTGTTGGTATAAGTTATAGGTAAAAGAGTCATAATTGTCGATGAGCAAGATCATGGGTTGAAATTATGTATCACCAGGCGCTGTGGTATCAAAATATGCAGGTCATATAGAAGAAGAATCTCACAGAACAAATTTCAAACCAGAAGTGCAAGGATGCCGATCGCGTGTCATATCCAGGTAACAGTCTGAGATTGCCCCGCTCCGCTCGCAATGACAAGACTGAAGTATCCCTCGAAATTGCTCAACCAGAGCAGCACGGCAAGCACTGCAACGTTTTTGTATTACCTGTGTCCCTTCGTAAAGAGAATAATGGGAAGGTTTGCCTGCTATGAACTCATCTGGATTTGCCTGTGCCCAATTCTTTCAGACGGGCGAGACGCTCCCCTTCATTTTTTGTCAGCCATGGATCCTGGGAGAGAAGGGTCCAGGCTTTCAAAAAGTAGGGCGTCGCTGCAGCAGCATCATCTTTAAGATTCAGACATTCAGCAATCTCTTCAGCCACATAGCCATCTTCCGGCTTGCCCGATTCAAGAATTTCTTTTTCCAGGGCAAGTTGCAGCTCCAGAGCCAGGTCAACATTTCCCAGCGAACGATGAGTGCGGGCGATACACCATTTTGCAATCTGAGTTTCATTCACTCTATTTCTGGCTTTTTGCCAGTCGCGACCCTTCTGGAAGATTTCCAGTGCTTTTTCAAAGTCGCCGAGATCATGATAGGTCCAGCCTAGATTGTTGTAGAGTGAGCCCAGCCACTCTTGAGCACGCTCATCGGTGCTTTTTTCTGCCCTGGCCATGGCTATTTCATTCCAGAGAAATTGTTGATCGGGAGATTCCACAATTCCCAGCATATGGGCAGCATCAACAGTATAAAAGTCTGCATATGCTTTTTGTCCAAGCTCATACGCTTCGACAAAATATGCCTTGGATTCCTTCGGAAAGCCCGAAGAATTCAAGGTTCGGCCTCGCTCCAGCAGATAACGGATTCGGGCAATAGCATATTCCGGTTTTAATTCAGCCTCTACTTCATCCAGAAGTGCGAGGGCAGCCTCAAAATTTTGCTGCAGGCCCAGCGTTCTGGCAATCTGGGTCTTTAGCTCAAGTTTGTACTCTGGTGCTTTCTGATCAGAAACATTGGTCAAAATCTCACGAAATTTTACCTCAGTTCCAGCGGGATCTCCATAGTCCCACATTGTATCAAAATCTGGCAAAGCGCCTCCTTTGGGATTTGAATGAAAGGTTGAACAAGCCATCAGAGTGAAAAGCATAGGGAAAATGACGATATACTTTAGGTTCATTTTTACTCCCCTGTTCGGTAAAAGTTCTCTTGGAAAAGCTAGTTGCTACTATCAAATTATTATGAAATTTAGTCATATCATCATAAAAATTGTTAAAATGATTATGATGACCAATAATTCATGAATTCATACTCTAGAAGGGGGTAAGTTTGGTCCATATAAACGTCTTTAATCGGTTTACGCGAGGCGCGAGCTGGATACTCATCCTCTATTTATCATTCGCTCTCAGTGGTTGTAGCTTCAGACCGGATGTCCTGTCACCTGAAGAAGCCAGGATCATGCAGACCCGGGAACTGAATGGTACGCCAGAGGAAATTGCCAGGGCTGTCGTTGTCGTTCTTCAGGAAATGCACTACACATTGGGCAATGTTGATATGAATCTGGGTGTCATCACTGCAGAGCGATCTTCGGAAAGAAAATTAGCCCCGATCAGCAAGGAACCAGTATCGGAATCAGAGATTGATGATGGGGTCAAAACATTTTTTATTGTCGCCGGTATCGTACTTGTTGTAGGTTTTATTGCAGCATTGATATTTGGTGGCAATGACGATGATGACGATGATGATGAAGAATATGAGTATGGCAATAGGCATAGGTCTTCCCGCTGGTCAAGACGACATTCTCACCATGAAACTTCGACTGTATTCGTGGATTCTGGTAATTCTGGTCCGGCCTCCTATCTCTATACCATGACCATCTCCCTGGAAGAGATTGTTCCCCTGCAAACAAGGGTTAGGGTAACAGTTCAGGGTGAACATTATGATGGTCCAGCTGTCAGTGAATCAGGTCCCATCCAGGCACAGGAATTCTACACAGACTTCTTTAATCGACTCCAGATTGCCCTTAATCAATAAGGGACAGCACTTGCAGATCTAAGCCATTCGATTGGCAATAGAAAAATTGGGTGACAATAAAATGTTATTGGCAGGTGTTGCATCATTCAACAACTGCATTAGTTTTGGGTACACACAAAATGAGGAGGGTATTAAGATGCTAACAAGAGTAATTTTAAGTGTCATATTTATCTTGAGTGGGTTGATGGCTCAGGATGGCAGTATTGCACCGGCTCAAAAGTCTGCCATTGCCGCATTAGCAACCCAAAATGGATTTACCCAGCTTACCCTGGATAATTATCTGCAGATCAACTACAACTCAAGTCTTGAGAATCTCTCCAAGGCCAATGCGGCTCACATCATTCAGACGTTCCAGTCTGATGATCGACCTGTTCCCGAAGCTCCAACTTTTAATAATCTAGGAATTTCACAGACCTCATCATCTATGCAGACCTCACCAAAATCAGTGGGAACAACGATGATGGCTCAAACTGAAGAACGTCTGAAGGCCAGTATCCTGGAGCCAGGGATGTCCAAGCGTTTTTATCTAGCAGATGGGAATATCATCAATGGCACCATTCTGCAGATCAAAGGCGATGTGTGTGAGATCGAAACACCTGATGGTACCCTGCAAATTCCTAAATCTGATATCCTTGAAGAAACGGCCAAGATCACAAAAAAAGATGATACACGATATGTCGGACCGGTTTTAAAGGATAGCATGCAGGAGATTGTGATCCGCTCCAAATACGGTGATGTAGTGATTAATAAGAAAGACATCAAGGATATGGATCGCTTCCATGGAGGGAAGCGGGTGGCCTGGGCTGAAGAGAAGAAGACCTTTTATCAGGGGGAAGCTGTGCTTACGGATATTTTTATGGATCCCACTGCCTTTCCACTACCGGCACATACATTTTATATCAGCGGACTTTCTCTGGGCTACGGCTTTACCGATCGATTTATGCTCAGGACCAAATTCGGCAGCAATTTTTCAGGTGATCTCAATTTGCAGGGACACTGGCGCTTTTATTATCGTCCCACTGCAGCAAAAGAATCTGCCGCAGCTATTGGTGTAAGTCTTCATAGAAATTACCCCCTCCAAAACCTGGTCGCCCGGTATTCACAATTTGTCGTTGTTGATCAGAGCGATGGGACAACTTTAAATGATTTAGAGGGTGTCAATGTTGAATCAGTTATGAATCCCGAATCCACCGAAGGCATTTATGGGGAAATCTACTATGTGATGTCCTATCGTCGAACCATGGAGAGTGGGCGCGGAAAAGTGGGTGCCCATTTTGGTGCGCGAACCAATAGTTTTCCGCTTCTCAAGGACGATCTTCTGAATCCAGACTCCTCATTTGCATGGGATAGCGGTTTCAAATTACCCTTTCGACTCTTTGCCGGCTTCGAATATGACCTCTCTAAAAACATGAAGTTTTTGGCCGAGGTTTGGGCTGATAATGGGAACAAGTATCGCTCCTTTTCAGAATCATGGGATGATTATTTTGGGGATGATACAAAATTCGTGCTGGATGGGACCGAGGGCAAATACAGCATGCTTGATTTTGACTTTGGATTTCTGTATGCCGTTAATGAGACCTTTCGAGTCGGTGTGCATTTCCAGCAACCCTATCTGGTCTTTTATTGGGAGTTTTACGAACTCTAATAAACCTGGGGGGAGGGTCACATCATGTATATAATCAGATCAATAGCTGGTCTGCTTCTGATCTCATTCATGGCTGGAAGCCCGGTATATGGAGATGATCAAGCATCCCAGGGATTTGAAGATCAGACAAAAACAATCAGAATCAAAAAGATTGCCAGCGAATGGAAGGGTGCTATTCTCACTCTGCATACTCGAGACGAAGAGGAGATTCACGGACGCCTTGTTGAGGTTATGGGTGGTCAATATCACATGGAAATTGGCGATAACGTTGTACAGATCCCTCTCGAAGATGTGATTATGGTTAGTTTTGATCCAGGAATGCCGGAGGCATTTTTAAGTCTGGCTTCGACGTTCATGGGATCGGCTTTTCTAAGTGGTGCCATGATGCTTGTACAAGACGATGCCAGCACTGCTCAGTTGGGCATCTCGGCCCTCCTTGGTCTTATTGGAGGCGGTTTGTGGGGTTATTCTACCTTCTATGAAAGTGAAGTCATTTATCTTGAATAAATATTTTACTCATATTGGAGCAGGCATTTTTCTCGGTCTTGTCTTGACCAGCTGTTACAATAATACCCACATCCGGACCCAGCGCATCCTGGAACCTGGAGAAAAAGTATTTTCAGTAAATTCGGGGATCGCCGCTGCTTTTGCAGATAATGAGGCTGGATATCAGATTGAAGAAGGGGGTATTGGTGCCTTCCGATTTGGTGTCTCTTATCTTGGCGTGCATGGAGAATATGAGCAGGGTTTGAATGTTGGTTATAGCCTCGTTGATTATGGTGATAAATCAGATATCATAGTGGGGTATGACATCCGTAAGGTGGAAAGCGATGCAGGAAAACGACTCTATCGCAAGGGTTTTTATATTGAGGCGAACATGATCAACGGAGGCGATTCATATGAATCGCTGAGCGGAACAATCTTTCAGATCAGACCCTATCTGATGACTTGTACTTCTGAACAAAAAAACTGGTACGGAGGTATTCACGGGCTGTTTAGTCTCGGCAATATGAATGCTAATATTAATGACTATTATTATTCTGGAGTGTCTGGGATGCAGGATATTGATTATCAATATTCTGTTATTTCAGTTGGAGCAGGAGTGAGTTTTGGAAATGAAGCAAGACTTGGCAATATCCTGTTTCAGACACAGATAGATATGTCCATGTTAAGTCAGAACCATAACCTTCTCAGTGACGCACCCGATTATCTGGAATACGGCTATGAGGATTGGGAACCATTTAAGCGTACTGGTCCGGTCATTGGATTGAGCACCGCAATTCGAATCGCACCGCCCCGTAAGGCGCCCACGCGATATTATCCTAGCATTACAAATACTTTACCTGCAATTGGCACTATCAAAGAACAAGATTCAGCCCCTAAGCTTATTTATGACCCGTTCACTGGCCAGGAAGTGAGCACCCAGAATAAGCCGCCCGACTTGTTCTTTAATCCTGAGACAGGTGAAGAGAAAAAGTCAGCCACGGAATTGATGTTTGACCCGGTCACAGGTGAACCGGTTGAATCTCAACTGCTACTCCAATTTGATCCAGTCAGTGGAGAAGCGATAGCTCCTGATCAAGGGATGAAATTCGATCCTGAAACAGGATATGTGCTGGAAAACCAGCCTGCTCAGTATGAAGCGCCCTACTCACTGTTGACCCTGGGGGAACAGTCACTTTTACTCTCAAATGGACTGAAAATAAAATCATTGAATGCAAAACCGGTCCAGATGAAGGTGCTGGATATTACCAATGAGGGTCTATTCGTTGTTCATGAGACGAATTTTAGGCCTGAGCAGGAAGTGATCCCCTTTGATAAAATCCTGCAAATAAGTTTTGAGGGTGGTCGCAAAGGGATGAGTGAAAGTTTTGGTTCGGCATTAAGCGGGTGTGGATCCTGCGTGGGAATTGCCCTTGGTGTAAGCTTGCTGACCAGTGATTTTGAGGCCATGTATCTTGCATTATATGCCCCTGTTGTTGGTCTGGGAACATGGATTTATAGTTCAACAGAAAAGGATGCTTATCATTTGATCATGACCACAAACAGTACAACCCATCCAGACGGTGAATATCGAGAAATAATTCTCCTCGAGGTGATCAGAACTTACTTACAAACCAGGTCATTTCCGCAAACCAAACTCAATGCCACTGGGGGAGGACGCTCCTGATATCAAAGATTCACCAGAATGCCATTATGCTCATTCTACTGGTCTTTGCAAGCATCCTATCGGCCCGAGAGGCAACTCCCCTGGATACACTGTATTCAATGGACTCACTAAGTTTTGGGATGAAAACAGTTCTTAAACCGATTCAATGGTGGCAGCATATCAGTTACAACAGCTCTGCCCTGAACTGTCAGTTTGAACATTCGTGCTCAAATTTCATGGTGGATGCCATTTTGCAGAAGGGTATCGTGGCAGGTGCGATAGCAGGAACAGACAGGATCGTGCGCTGCAACCCGGCAGCGCGTCACTATCATCTCCATACCCCAGGTTCGAAAATTCAATATGATGGTCGTTTGGTCGAACCTTTGAATTGGACTGGAGAAGTGAAGCCGGGGAAAAATGTCCCACTTGCGACCTCCCTTTCAATCATCCCTGGCCTGGGCAGGGCCTACGCAGGTCACCCCGTGGACGGATTCTTTAGTTTCTTGATCGTGGCCAGTTTTGCCAATAACACCTATCGGCATGCTCAAATGGGGAATTCAGTGCGCGCTGGGATAAATGGCGCCATCATGACCCTGTTTTGGGCAGCAGATTTTTATGGTGCCTACCGAACGGCGAAATTGACCCCACCAGAGGATTGATCCTCCAAGCTCCGACCGATTTGCAGTATTGAAATAGCCCTCCATTTACAATAGATTAATCGTCTTGAACGCACAATGATTTCACGTCCTTGAAACAGAGGGACAGATTCTCAATAAGGGGTAATATGAAAAGCATTCACTGGTCAAAATTATTGATATCTATCATTCTCATGCTGTTTGGCTCCTGCTCAAGCGATCCGCACATCAGGAAAATCCCCAAGAATCAATATGTTGTGATGCTCTCACTCGATGGATGTCGCTGGGATTACCCTCAAATGGCAGACATGCCAAATTTGGAATCCATTGCCCGGGCTGGAGTGAAGATGGGATCTCTTCAACCAACTTTTCCAAGTAAAACATTTCCCAATCATTATAGTATAGCAACAGGGCTCTATCCTGATCATCACGGTATCATTCAAAATACGTTCTATGACCCCGAAATGGATAAGTATTATAACATCAGTAACCGCGAAGCTGTTGAGAATGGTGATTTCTACGGCGGTGAGCCAATCTGGGTCACGGTAGAGAATCAAGGCCTGAAAACGGCATCCTTTTTCTGGGTTGGAGGTGAGGCTCCAGTAAAGGGAGTCTATCCATCCATCTGGAAAAAATATGGTCATGATTTTCCCTATGAAGCCAGGGTTGATAGTGTGATTTCCTGGCTGGAATTACCTGAGAAGCTGCGGCCACGGCTAATTACCTGGTACTATCCTGAACCAGATGGTGTCGGTCACGAATTCAGCCCGGAGAGCCCGGAAGTAATAGAAAAACTCGAATATCTGGATCGTCTGATTGGTGACTTTCTCGAGAAACTTTCCAAACTTCCCATTGCTGATCAAGTGAATGTGATCGTCACCTCGGACCATGGGATGACAAGGATAAGTGGAAATAAAGTTATTTATCTGGATGACTATATCCAAACAACCTGGTTGGATACAGCCCTTGGATCAAATCCTGTCTGGCTAATCGATGCTAAAGAGGAATATCGGGATTCCATCATGAACCATCTGGAAAATGTGGCTCATTTGCAGATATGGGAAAAGGACAGTATCCCTGACACTTTACATTACGGATCGAATCCCCGAATCCCAGATTTTGTCGTGACGGCGGCTCTTGGGTGGGGCGTCGAATGGCGCTCCCAAGAGGTTCCAGCTGAATATATCGGGGGTACTCATGGCTACGACCCGCGTCACAAGGATATGCATGGGATCTTTTATGCTGCCGGACCGGCTTTTAAGAATGGCTATGTCAATCCAAGTGTGGAGAATATCAATATCTACCCACTTATCGCGAAAATCTTGGATCTGGAATCGGCAGAAACGGATGGAAAACTTGAGACTGTCAGTCGAATGCTCAAGCCAAAAATGTTGATTGAAGACTAAAATATGATGGACATGGTTTTCCCAGGTGGCCTGTATCTATTTGCCGGGATTGTTGTACTGCTCATAACTTTTTACCGATGGATCCATAAGGGTGATGAATGAGATCAATCCCCAGTAGATTGATTTTTCATTACGTTTTAATGACCCTCTTCATTCTGGGTTATTCGTCTTGCTCTCTGCCAAATCTGGGTGTCCGGGAATATCTTCGTCCTGTGAGAAAGTACCTGAATAAGGAACGAAACTACTGGACTGACAGGATAGAGTTTAAAGGTGAATCTGG
Organism: Fidelibacterota bacterium; assembly: GCA_021734325.1. Lineage (GTDB taxonomy): Bacteria > Fidelibacterota > UBA8477 > UBA8477 > JABMPR01 > JABMPR01. Next base: position 23,541 of record JAIPJF010000013.1, read on the forward strand.
GACGGAAATAATTTACTACAAGAACGGTCGACCGGCCCTGGAACGGTATTTCAATGAAGATGGTCTTCTTAAAACGGTAAGTTATATGGGTCGGGATGGTGCGGTTGTCCGGTTCGACTCACTGGTGTATAGTGGTGATCAGCTTGTTTCAGGCTACTATTTTTCTGAGCCGGAACATCGACAGATTTTAAAATTCCTGAGCTACAAGAAACAGGGTCAATTGAGTCAGAGATCCTGGTTCGATTCGGATGGGTCCCTGTTAAGCAGGGAGTTTTTTTTATTTGATCGCAATGGTGATCGACGGATGCGGATGATCTTCAGTGGTGAAGACTCCCTGCTTTTTTCAGAAACCTTCAAGCCAGGCAGCGATGAGCTTGAAATTCAGAGCATCTATTCAGTGCGTGGTAACCTTGCCAGACAGATCCAGCACGCGAGACAACAGCCCACTTATCAATATGATTTTGATGAGGATGGAACATTAATCAGATTATCTCAAATAAATGATGATGGTTCCACCTCCTGGTCATCTGACATGTACTATGACAGTAAAGGCGGGCTTGAGCAATGCGCCTTTAGTACAAATGGGCATTATTTATTCTCCTATACAGGAGATCTGGAGGTCAGCAGGAAAAGTCTGAGGTCATGGCAGAATCCCTACCAACCCAATATCAGCACTCAAAGCATTCGAATTGACCACAAAAACCTATTCATTGTTGAAACTATCAATCGGGACGGTTTGAATATTAAAGAATTTCGGCTCCCTGAGAGTAAAGCACTTTTTAAGCGTAGTACCTACAATGAAGCGGGGCAGCATTTAACTGACACCCTGTTTACAAATAATGCCGGACCTCAACCCATAAGTGTGATCCTGTATGATACATTGGGCCTGGTCAAGAGAGAATATAATTACAATCTTGCCGGTATTCCTGAATGGCGTCATACCTGGTACAGGGATGACAGGCAGAGGGTTATCCGTGAAGAACTGACTGAGCTCCCGAATACTTTTTCTCAAGCCGTAACCCGCTTCTATGATTGCTTTGGTCAACCTGCCCTATCTGAACGTTTTAGCAGTCCCGACTCTTTTGATGGTAGCTGGGTTTTTTATCATGGCGGAGGGATCAACAAGACCTTGTTCTATGATAATGAATCTGTGTTAAGGGAGTCCTGGCTTATCCGTCCTGCCGGGGACACCGTTCGGCATTCAATGTTCACCACTGTTGACTATATCAAGATTGAATCAAAACTGGGTCCGAAAGACAGTCTTCGATCCTATCGTCGCTATACGGATGATGGTCTCCTGAATTGGGAGTTATTGTTTGATCGAGAGGGACGACTGATTCAGGAAACACACAGGAAAAAGGATGGGTCGATATATCGTGAGGTTGTTTACGAACCAGCATCCAGAATTTTCACCAGCAGTACATACGCACCAATAAATTCAGGCGAGGTCGTTGCGGGGTCTGTCATAAGGGGAGAGTTGGCCTCACAAATCGTCAACCGTCTCAATCCACGGGGGGAGGTCGTTCAGATCGTCTCCAAAAATTCCAGCGGACAGACGGAATGGGAAAAACGCTACGCGTATCGCGCTGGACTTCTGGTCAAATCAGCCCAATTAGGTGCTGATGGTAAGCCGATCTTTATCTCCACATATACTCACAATGACCTGGGTCAGCTGCTAACAGAAAGGGCTGTTGATAAATATGATAGTCTGGTTCATACTGTTGACTACCGATATGAGGGGAATCAATTGATATTGAAAACCTTTTCATCGAAGTTCACCGGGATAACCAGTTCAAATAGATTTTACTACGATGAATCCGGCCGGCTCCAGAGAAATGAGATCATCGAAGCCCAACGATTTATTGAAGCAGTTGAATATTCATATTACCCAGAATTTTATTTACGGATTGCGATCCACTATGATCCATCTGGAGCGATTTTAAGAAAAGAGATAGAGAATTATTTTAATGGAAGTGTTTTTGATCTTGGTAAATCTGACCCTGAAAGGTCGGATCCTCCACAACCGTGATCCATTAACGCTAAATTATATCCCCATCTGAAATACAAGCTGGCGCCAGGGGGTGCAAAATGTTATGATACACCCATGAAAAATCTTCACACTCTGGCTGTTGACGCTGCGCTCAAGGCAGGAGAAATCGTTCTCAAATACTACAAAAACTCATATGAAATTCAGGATAAAAGCTATCGCAATCCGGTGACCACGGCAGATCATGAGGCAGATGCCTTTCTACGGAATTTCCTCATGGAGGCGACCCCTGCTTTTGGTTGGCTATCTGAAGAAACAGTTGATTCTAAAGAACGCCTTGACAAGGAATTTGTCTGGATCGTTGACCCTCTGGATGGGACCAAAGAATTCATTGAGGGCGTACCCCACTTTGTTATTTCCATTGGTCTGGTACAAAATGGTAAACCTGTATTGGGTGTACTCTACAATCCAGTTCGCGATGAATTGATCCGGACAGATGAGTCAGGAATTGTCTGGAACAATGTTGACAGGACCACATTATGTCAGTCAGCCACGCTCCAGGAGGTGGGCTGTTTGAACTCCCGTTCTGAGACCCGTAAAGGTTTGTGGGAGTCCTGGAAAAATGAATTCAAGGAATTAATCCCAATTGGAAGTGTTGCCTATAAACTGGGTCTGGTGGCTTCAGGCAAGGAAGATTTCTTTGTCACATTGCGACCCAAAAATGAGTGGGACGTTTGTGCAGGGCATGCCCTTCTTTTGGCAAATGGTGGTACTCTGAAGACAAACACAGGGGAAGAGATCATATACAATCAGGAAAAGACAATCATAGAACCGGGAATAGCTGGGGGAAATATCTCTCTGGTCGATGCATTTATAAAGCGATTTAAGGAACGGGAAGGAAGATAGCATGAGTATGGAGTCAAAACGATTTGAGGCTTATGATGTACTTGGAGATGGAATCAGTTTTGTTCGCCTAATCAATACCATGGGATCAGATGTTGAAATCGTGAATGGTGCCCGGGTCTCATTCGGTAAACGGAGAGAGGAACTGGATGAAAAAGACAAGGTTCTGATCCAATACCTGGCCGATGAGCGCCACACCTCGCCCTTTGAACATGTTGCCTTTACCTTCCATGTTAAATGCCCTCTGTTCGTAACCCGTCAATGGCATCGTCATCGCACCTGGTCATATAATGAGATCAGTCGCCGTTACACATCATTGAATCTTGAATTCTATGTCCCCAAAGCCTATCGCCAACAGGCAGAGACCAATCGTCAGGCCAGTACAGATGAACTTTTGGTTGAAACCAAGGATGGTAAAAACATTCATAACTTAGTGGAAAAACACACTCGGGAAGCTTACAATTTTTATGAATCACTGATCGAGCAAGGTGTTGCCCGAGAACAGGCGAGGATGGTCCTCCCGCAAAATATGTATACAGAAATGTATGCGACGGTAAATCTACATAATTTAATACACTTTGTAGAACTACGAATTCACTCTGGGGCACAGTGGGAAATTCAACAATATGCCCTCAAACTGCTGGATCTGGCTGAAGAGGCTGCACCCTACGCAATCAAAGCCATCCGAAAAGCCCGCAACTGGTAGGAGATAATAATGGGAACGATTGGATTTGTCTTTGGACTAGCTGGACTTGCCTTTGCACTTATTGCTAATTCCCGACTAAATAAACTTGAAGAAAAACTAAAAGAATTAGGTGTGCTGGATAAGGATTTCGTGTCCAGAGAAAAAGTATAATAGAACAATTACGCAGGATGAATATTGGAGAGAATGATGGCTAAGGCGAACGCAGTTTATGCACAGTCAGGTGGGGTAACCAGTGTTATTAATGGATCAGCCTATGGTGTGATCAAAGCAGCTCAGAAATCGGATCTCATCGAGAATATTTATGGTGGGCTCTATGGCATTAATGGTGTTTTGGAAGAGAATCTTGTGGATATATCACAGGAGGACCCGGCTGATATTGAGCGATTGCCGTTTACTCCTTCTGGAGCCTTTGGATCTTGCCGTAAAAAACTTCCCTCATTAGAGAAGAATCGTGCTGATTTTGAGCGGATCATTGAAGTATTCAAAGCGCACGATGTGCGATACTTTTTCTACAACGGTGGCAATGACTCCATGGACACTGCCCATAAAATATCCCAGCTTTCCCATGACATGGGCTATGAAGTGACCTGTATTGGTGTACCAAAGACTGTGGATAATGATTTACCAGTCACAGACAATTGTCCGGGATTTGGTTCCGTTGCCAAATACAATGCCGTTTCTATCCAGGAAGCGTCATTCGATGTTGCCTCCATGCACCATGATAGTACCAAGGTCTTTGTTACCGAGACCATGGGCCGCCATGCTGGTTGGATTGCCGCCTCAGCTGCCCTTGCTGCCAGGACTGAAAACGATGGCCCACATATCATCCTCTTGCCAGAGATCGCTTTCAAGGAAGCTGAATTCCTGGCTGAGGTCGAGCGTATCAGATCGAAAATAGGGTATTGTGTCGTTGCGGTTTCAGAGGGTCTTCAGAATCCAGATGGAAAGTTTGTGGCTGATGCAGGGACAGTGGATATGTTCGGTCATACTCAGTTGGGCGGAGCCGGTGATTTTATTGCCAATCTGGTTAAAAACAAATTGGGAATAAAGGTTCATAACGCCCTGCCAGATTATTTTCAACGTTCTGGAAGACATATTGCCTCGAGAACTGATGTGGAACAGGCTATTGCTGTTGGCAAAGAGGCAGTCAGACTGGCTGCTGAAGGATTGAACGGTGAAATGGTTACCATTGTGAGAGACTCAGATTCTCCCTATTCATGGTCGGTGGGGCATACAGATATCGCGAATATTGCCAATAAGGAAAAGGTGCTCCCGCCAGAATATATTCGGGAAGATGGATTCCATGTTACAGATGCATTCCGGCAATATTGTCTTCCGCTCATTGAAGGTGAGTTATGGCCTGAATATTCCAATGGAATCCCTCTATATACCCAATTAAAGAGGAATTTAGTACCTAAAAAACTTGGGTAATCAGCTGTAAGAAAAGTGGTTGGTGGAGCATTTGTTGTCTTCTATATTGACCAGCTTTTTGTATAGCACATGGTGGGCGTAGCTCAGTTGGTAGAGCGCACGGTTGTGGTCCGTGTGGTCGTCGGTTCAAGCCCGACCGTTCACCCCGATTCGTCGATGAAATTAGCATTGTTATTTCTTTGGATCATGATAGTTTCGCGGCGATTTAAAGTCTGGCTCCTTCGTCTAGTGGTTAGGACTCGAGATTTTCATTCTCGCAACAGGAGTTCAATTCTCCTAGGAGTCACAACCCCGCCAATGGCGGGGTTTTTAATTTTATCAGGTCTAGATAATAAAAAGGACCCTGGGACATTCCAGAGTCCTTTTTATTGTTCAGGTATGACTAGATCTCAAGGGCCTTATAGGCTTCAACCCACTTATTTAGTGCCATGGCATAGGCCTGCATAAAATTATCGACCTTAAAAGCTCTAAGGAATTCCTCGTAAGTGGTGTCTTCGTTTATTTCTATGGTCTCAGATTTATACACGGCTGTGGCTCCCGGGATATAACTGCCCCATACGATATTACCCAGGTATGCCTTATAAACGACGGTGATGTTCATGTCAAAGGCGAATGTCGTACCAGCTGCTCCTTCTTCTGGTTTGATGCGCTTGGCTTTAACATAGCACTCGGCAAGGGCATCAGCACCTGACGATTTGATCATATCATAATACCAGGATTCCATGCCGCCAAATTTGAACTGATAATTTTCCCACGCGTCAAAGTTTGCCAGATTCCTGGCAGTTACAAAAAAGTTATACGGATTTGATTTCCCTTCACCTGAGGCCATGCGCTTGTATGAAGGATTCTCGAAAAAGGCTTCTTTTGGAAGCTCTTCAGCCCCAAATCCCTTGGTAACCGTTGCCATGAAATCATCAGCCATTATATCTGCGAACTGAGTGAGCACAGGAACACCGAAATCATAACCCCAGGTTGTGGTCGTGATTGTCGTTGTTGTTGTTGTCACTTTTTGCAATTCAGTATTTCCCCGGAAAACAAAAGAACTCAAACCAATCTTCTTGATCTTGTTGATATCCGCTATCGCACCTGCACCGGGATTGTATAGAGCCCTGGTGGGAGCGATGGTGACAGTTACATCACCAACAGTTTCAGTGATTGCAGGGATATAGGGATTATTATCACCATGCTCGCTTTTCACATTCCCGGTTATCGTGACTTCGATAACATCAGAATCAACTGAGCTTACAATCATATCACCATTCATGATATTTCGAACCACATCTTTGTGCCGTTCGAGCATAATCATGTTTGGACCAGCCTGAAATTTTTGAGCTGGACCGATACTCTCTCCCAAGATTTCAGGAGAGATAAACTCAGAACCATCATCATCTGTCAAATAGATCGGTAAAACGTTTTGTAAACCGATCTGTGTCATGAGCATGGAAAGCTTGATTATCTTTGTTGTGTCCGCGCCGGGTGTCCACTCCAGTTGAAATCCTTTAGCAAGGTCGATCTCATCACCCTCGGCAGGTTTTGTGATGGTTATTTTTTCACCGTGATAGGTTTCTTCAAATGTGATGGGCTCACTGGCAGTACCATCAAGAGTGAAGGAGAAAGTTGCTCCAGGTTGCACATCTTGTTTACTAAGGTACATGCCATTCCCATAGAAATCCATGGGATCACCATTACAGGTAATATCGCCATCGACCTCAAGAAATTTCATACCCCGGGAGAGCATGATCCACGCATTGCTTGGAGTAGGTTCTAAATCAAAGCCTTTGCTTTTAATGTACTCAATCTCCAGATCGGTCCAGGGTCTTCCCCGATTCACGTTATTCAGTTTGACAAACGCCGTTGCATCTGAGATGTCACCTGTTTTTTCCTGCATAAGCGCAGCAGTTAAACTACCGGCCTTCAACATGATTTTTGCGCATCCAGCTATGAGCAGAATGGCGATGATGATGAAAATCAATCTTCCAATCTTCACTGTTCGATCCCCTCTTTTTTAATTAAACCAACTTGTCTATTTACAATTCACGCTAGAAAGTGATAATAATCAAGCCAAACAGGTCCCCCACGGAATCCCAAGCTATTGTTTTTAATCATAGAAATTATTCTCAATAATGCAAAAAGCAATATGATGATTAACTTTACAGCAATTCAGCTATAACAAGTGATTTACGTTTTTAAAAATAAAGCCAACATTAATTTGAGAACCATGCTCTACGATCAATACAGATATAAGCAAATCATGTGCTCACTTCGAATTGAGGAAGTGATAGCTCTGGTCTTCATCATTCCGACCCTTATGATTCGAGTTTATGCGTTTCTGGATTTATCAGATGATCAGTCACTCCCTGGCATGGGCAGAGATGAGAATCTGTGGTGGATCGCCTTGATTTCTATACTTACCATCTGGTTTTTTGCAGCACTTTTGAGCAGGGCTGAGAATAAAATCTTCAAGGTGATGCGAGATTTTGCTCCCTTTCTGTTTGTGATTGCCATTTTCGCTAATATCCAGGTTCTTATTTATTATGTGAATCCCCATGATTTCCATTTCGCTCTGCAAGATCTGGAACAATGGATATTTGGAAACCAACCAACAGTGAGACTGGAGAGAATAGTCCATCCATTACTCACTGAATGGTTCGCGTTTTCGTATATGAGTTATTATTGGATAACCCTGGTCTTGTTGATCATGCTGTATGTCAACAAGCAGGAAATAGCCTTTAGAAAGACGATGTTCACAATGATCATTTCGTACTATCTGGGATTCCTGGGTTATGTGTTATTCCCTGCTGCGTCTCCATACCTGGTCATCCCGCATCAATACACAGTCGATATCTGGAAGAATACCTCTGTATGTTCAGAGCTAGCTCAGTGGATTGTCAGTTTATCACCAGTAAGAACCAGAGATGCTTTTCCCTCGATGCATAATTCCATTACCCTGCTGACGATGATTATGGCCTGGCGTTATCACAGACCGCTGTTTTGGGTCTTCTTACCTCTGGCCATTTCCCTCCCCGTAGCTACCCTTTATCTGCGATATCATTTCGCTGTCGACGTTTTAGCAGGTGTAGGGGTCACTTTTTTAGCCTTGTATCTTTCACCGCTTCTGGAGAGCTGGTGGACTGGGGTGCAGAGCGAGCGTGAAAACTTGCAAGGGGTTGATGAATCCATGGATATCAGAACATGACAAAGGGACAAAACATATCAATCTCGATCATTACTTCAGAGTCTGCAATGCAGGAAGCCATGAAGATCAGACGGGAGGTGTTTGTCGTGGAGCAACTGGTTCCTCCTGAAATAGAATATGATGAGTTCGAGCAATCTGCCACCCATGTGCTAGCCAGATTGAAAGATCAAGCTGTTGGTACAGCAAGATGGAGAGAAACTGAAAATGGCTACAAGCTTGAGCGCTTTGCTGTATCTCTCTCTGCAAGGGGTAGCGGGGTGGGGAGAGCACTTGTTGAATTTGTGTTGAACCAAATAGAGGATAGCGCTCGAGTCTATCTGAACTCACAAATTTCAGCGCTGGGTTTTTACTCGAAATTGGGGTTCGTTGCCACAGGAGAAATCTTTTATGAGGCCAATATCCCACATCGTAAAATGCTCTATCAACCTTAGATACTGATATATTTATCTGATGGTAGCAAGATTTTCAAGAAGATACCCCCAGCCCCGATCATCCAATAGTTTAGACATTTTTTGATACCCGAGACCATAATCCGGATCCCGATCCGCCATCATACTGGACAAGCGAAATTTTGAATACCTGGAGTTATCCGCTTGATATACCAATTCACTTCCCAGATTACAAAAGCCTTCCCGGATGTCTGATCTTAAATCCAGGTCGTTTTCAAACAGATAAATATGCATCAATTCATGAGCCAGTACTGCTCTGAACATGATCAAGGGTAATCCAGTCAGAATGTAAATGTGACTGTTTCTGGAGATGATTTCACCGTTTCGCGTTTGAGCGCTGTGATCTGTAAATCCCTGCATGGCGTCCGAATAGGTTTTTGAAATGGATCTCAGCGTGGTCTTATTCACGAGGGATATGGGAATCTCACGGGGAAGGCCATCAATTCCATGATATGCCAGCAGATCTCTTACATAGCTCAAAGAGGTTTCAACCACATAAGTATCTTCAACCGAACTCTCATTGCACAAACTGCAGATATACCGGCCATCGTTTAAACTGAACCCGCCTCCGGTAAGACTTTCACAGATCAATCTGCCACAGGAATTGCATTCGTGGAGCTCCTGACGGTGAAAGGCGTGAAAAGCATTACCCCAATAATCATTATAGTATTCTCCAATGAGTGGTTCGCCGCAGATATCACATTTTGCAAGGATATGGTCCCGATAGCATTCAATGTGATAATGCTTGCCGTCCATGACATTGTGTTGACCATCAATAGGCTTATCGCAATAATCGCATCTTATCTGAACATGCTCACGGAAACAGACCTCATGATAGGATTTCCCATCAACGATGAGATACTTCCCGGTAATAGGTTTACCACAGTACTCACATTGAATATCAGCCATCAAGCTTGAAAACAAGCCCAGGGAAATGAGAAGAAAAATCAGTTTGGGTGAAAAAAGCATATTAAAAAATAAGCGAAGGTTTTTCTATCCATATAAAATATTTTAATTATTAATCACTCGCAGGTGAAATGCCATACAAGCAATACTCACATAATCATCATCACTACCAGAGATAGGCCTAAATCAGCAAATAACTCCAGAATTCAGGCATATCCCTGGTAAATCATGGTGTGTCTGGAGCAGGCTGGATATTATTCCTCAGAACCACCAGCTGAAATATTGATCTCAAAAACCAGACCTGATGGTGCCGCAGTCATATCCTCGTCTCTGAAGCCCTGTGGGATGAAGTGATATGCAATGGAAGGGGTGACGCCCAGGCCGATAACTTCAAAATCCTTGGCAACTGCGAACTGTAAATTGCTGATGCCTGCATAACCCTCCCAACCATATATGCCGGCACTTGCCTGAAGGTTTATGGGAAAAGCATCCTCCAGGATTGCCTTGCTAGCTGCGAGCTCTATATAGTAGGTCTCCAGGGTAAGATCATAGCCCACAAGCAGTTGTGGTTCTGCAGGTAGTGAATAACTGTAAATTGTAATGAACGGTTCATAGCTGGCTTCAGCACCATCCATTCCCGGGTATGTGTATACCACCAGACCAAGATCAGCACCAAAATTATCATTTGGTTCCAGATAATAAGCTGCGGTGAGATCAAGTTCTTTGTAATCCTGATTCAACCCAGTCCAGATATCAAACCAGATATTGTCACCCAACCCCAATGTGATGCCTGGGGTCACCATCGGTTTATCGGAACTTAGATCATATCCGCGCCAGATATAGTGATCCTGTATTCCGGTATAATACTCCAGACCAATCTCTGCATGAATGAATGAGACGAATATCAAGGAAGAAACGAGAATTGATTTGAACATGATTATTTCCTTATGCTTATTTCAGCTTTAATTCGGACCAGGCCCGGTCCATGACAGCGTTATAGTCACCCAGGTCAGTCAGGAACTCACATCGATCCAGAATTTCGGGTGGTGGGAATATGTTTCCGTCTGTGCGGATCTCTTCATCCACATATTGAAGTGCCTCTGGAATTGGCATGGCATACCAGATCTCGTTGATCACTTTTCCGGCGACTTCAGGAGTTAAAATGTGATCAATGAATTTGTGTGCCAATTCTTTGTGAGGTGCATTTTTTGGTATTGCCATGCAATCAGTAAAAAGCACGGCACCTTCCCTTGGGATAGTAAAGGCAAAGACACTATCTTCATCAATAACCTGATACATGTCACCTGCCCAGAAATGACTGAGTAATGCTTCCCGATTTAAGAGCAGGTCTTTATTCATTGAAGATTCATATTTAAGGAGAAATTCCTTTTGCTGAATGAGCAACTGTTTGGCCTCCTCAAGGTGGGCTGGATCTGTGTCATTGACAGAATATCCCAAATATTTAAAGGCCAGACCAAATACTTCCCGCATATCATCCAGGAGCAGAATGCGCCCTGCATATTTTGGGTTCCAGAAGGCACCCCAGCTGTCGATCTCTTCTGCTACTTCACTGGTATTGTATCCAATCCCTGAGGTACCATAGGTAAAGGCAACAGAATGCTTACTGCCTGGATCAAAGGGTGGGTTTAAAAATTTGGAATCTATACTGCTCAAATGAGGGAGGAGGGTATGATCCAGATTTGCCAGGATATCCTCTTCGATCATGATTTCTACCATATAATCCGAAGGGAATATTACATCATAGCCTTGAGCTCCTCCTTCCAGCTTGGCAAGTAATTCCTCGTTGCTGGCGAAAGTGTCATAGATGACCTTGACCTGATATTTATCCTCAAAATCCTTTACAACAGCTGGATCGATATAATCCGACCAATTATATACATTGAGCGCAGCTTCTTCTTTACTGCTACAGGAATAAATGAGGATGGTTAACAAAACGACACTGAGAATACGGTAAAGCATGGTGTTCCCTTTCATTTTTTTTCTCTATCAAATAAATGAATGCTGCTCACGGCTAAGGTCGAAAACAGGACCAGAACCGTGCTGATAGCGTTGATCTCTGGTGTTATCCCAAACTTGATCATGGAATAGATTTTCAGTGGCAGGGTTGTTGATCCGACACCTGAGGTAAAAAAAGTGATCACAAAGTCATCAATACTCAAAGTAAAAGCCAAAAGACCGCCTGCGAGAATGCCGGGCCAGATATTCGGCAGAATGACTTGGGTGAGAACTTGAAAACGATTTGCCCCAAGGTCCATGGCGGCTTCTTCCAGACGACGATCCAAATTTGATAGTTTTGCCATGACGACAAGAGCTACAAAAGAAATACTAAAACTAGCATGGGCAAGAATCACAGAAACCAAACCCAGAGTGAAATGGAAGAACGCAAAGAGCATGAGCAGGGAAACCGCCTGAACAACATCTGGAATGACGATGGGCATGTGCAATATCTTGTGATAAACGCCCATAAAGCGATAACGATGTCGACTAAGAGCCAGAGCAGCCAGCGTTCCGAGAAAGGTTGAAACCAGTGTGTTGGCAGTGGCAATGATCAAGGTATTTTTGATTGCCGTCCAGAGTGGACCATCATGCCACATGATCTTATACCATTTAAAGCTGAACCCATTCCAGCTTGCAGAAAAGCGAGAATCGTTGAAACTATATACAATCAGAATAAAGATTGGGAGATATAGAAAGACGAGACCACTGATGGTGACTATGGAGACGCTTTTCCCCTGACCAAAACCCACGTTACTTGTCGCGTCTCTATGACTCATTACAGATATTCTCCCAGGGTCATGGATTGATCCCTACCCTGACGCAGATAGGCACTCACCCCCAGAAGTACGAGAACCATCAGTATGATTGATAGAGATGAGCCAAATGACCAGTCCCTGACGGTCATAAACTGATTTTTGATCGTATTGCCGATCATGAAAGAATCCCTACCCCCTAAGATGTCTGGGACAACAAATGAACCCAAGGCCGGGATAAACACGAAAATAGAGCCTGCAATTATCCCTGGTGAGGCAAGAGGGAGCACAAGTTTCTTAAAAACCATAAAACGATTTGCCCCAAGATTGGTAGCAGCCTCGAGCAGAGATATGTCCATTCTATCCATGGCTGCGATGATCGGTAAAATCATAAATGGAATTTCACCGTAGACCAAGCCCAGTACAACGGCACCAGATGTATGGAGCAGTTGGAGGGGCTCATTTATTATCCCACTCCACAAAAGGAATGAATTAATCAATCCCTGCCTGCCAAGAATAGTAAACCAGGCAAATATTCTGACCAGAAAATTGGTCCAGAATGGCACCAGAACCAAAAGGGTAAGCAGAATTTTTCGCTTGGGATTCGAAAATGAAATATAATAGGCCATGGGCAAACCGATAAGCAGGGATCCCAAGGTGGCAAGGACAGCAAAAATGAGGGACCTAATCAACACTTTTAAATAAAGGGGGTCCAGAATCAACAGATAATTTTTCAATGTAATGCCTTGACTCCAATCACGATTATGAGTGAAGCTCAAGATCAGAATAATAAGCACAGGCAGAATGAAAAAAACCGTCAGGAAAAAATAGGGAGGCAGGATCAGGGCTGAAGATTCTCGAATTTTCATTTACTATTCAGGGAGTAAAGATCCAGCCCTCTTATTCCAGCAAGCATAAACCTGTTCCCCCTCCTGAAAGGATTCCAGATTGATACCAGATGGTAAATAATTCTGATGCATGATAGACAGGGTCTGATCATTTTCGAGATGAACAATAAAAATGGAAGAGTCACCGTAGTAGACTTCGTTTGAGATCACACCCTTAAAACCCACCTCTTGGTTTCCAGGTCTTTCACGACGCATTTTTACTTGTTCCGGACGAATTCCAAAACATAGATCAGATGTCTCACAATTGGGGTTTGATAGATGACTGATAAATTGCAGACCTGTATTGGCGGTTAGTAACAGACCCTCATCTGTTTGTTCAAGATGATCAAGCTCAATAAAATTCATTTGGCCGATAAAACTGGCAACAAAGCGATTTTTTGGTCTTAAGTAAATATCATCAGGGGTCCCGATCTGTTGGATCTGGCCTTCATCCATGACGGCAATTCTGTCTGCCATGGTCAAAGCTTCTTCCTGATTATGGGTAATAAAAATAAAGGTAATTCCAATTTCACGCTGAAGATTGGCAAGCTCGACCTGCATTTGAAGTCGCAATTTCTCATCAAGAGCTGCCAGTGGTTCATCCAGCAAAAGTATTTCAGGTTGATTCACCAGCGCTCGTGCCAGCGTCACCCGCTGCTGTTGCCCACCACTCAATTGTGCCGGGAAGCGTTTTTCAAATCCCTCCAGAGCAACAGTTTCAAGCATATTTTTAATGCGCGCACTAATTTCGACTTCCGGTTTTTTACTCATTCGTAGTCCGAAAGCAATATTGTCAAAGACATTCAGGTGGGGGAAGAGCGCATAGCTTTGGAAAACAGTTTTAATGTTCCGCTTATGGGGGGGGACTGAGACCAGGTTATTGCCATTGAGCTTGATCTCCCCTGAGTCAGGTGCATCAAACCCAGCGATCATCCGCAACGTGGTTGTTTTCCCACATCCAGATGGTCCCAGCAAGCAAAAGAATTCTCCCTTGAGAATATCAAGATTCAGATCCTTTACTGCAGCATAATCACCAAAAAGTTTGGTCAAGCCTCGAATTTCGAGCAAGTTATTCAATCAATGGACCACTGATTTGAACAAGGTGTATCCCAAATTATGGTAACATGGAAAAGCGGATCGAAGGTGTCTAGCCTGAATATGCTCCCGGTAAATTTCCAACTCGCATATAACCCCTAATATTAGTATTGTGCATCTGGTGGAGTAACGATCAAAGATTGGCATTAGAGGGAATGGAAACAAATCCTGCGAGCCACCAAATCAGTTATCGTTCATCAAGATATATATTCCAGATGCGACGTTTTAGATGATAACTGAACCAGTTCCCCTGAGCAAGATGAATTTTCTGGACTTGAATAATTTGGTCCACTCCATAAATATCATGAAACTTTTTCACAGACGCCAAATACAGGAGGACTCTTTGATATAATTCCTCGCTTTACCTGATATGCCCTCCACCAGATATCGATCTTTGGCGTCAGATACCAGACCAGGGTCACCAGGAATAATCCAGCGTAAATATCAATGATATAATGATGTCGTAGATATACGGTCGCAACAATCAATGAGATACCAATAGGCAGAAAGACCCAGAATAGCAGTTTATGAAATCTCCACGCCATTCCCAGAGTCAGAAAGGTGATCGTACAATGGAGTGATGGGAACGCCCCTCTTGCAGATGAAGAGCTGATATTGACAACTTTTCGGGCGCTGTCTGAGATGAGCGAGGTGCCTTTGAAAATATTGATGGTATACTGATCAGCGAGGGCAAGCCTGGGCGGGGCAGCCGGGAAAAGGATATAGAGCAAATAGCCCCCATAGTAGCACAACATCATCGTGAGCATGACGGTGCGGAACTGTCGGTCTTCCTTCTTGTAGTACATGTACATGACCAGAATGACTGTGATCCAGAAATAGTTCATATATGCGAAAGACAGCCAGTCAGTCAACCATGGGGAGTAAAATTTCTCAGCCCACACCGTTGGTGAAACACCAAACATCCATTCATCGATGGCATTAAGCTGAAAATGGACATCATTTGGATTGACAAAATGAATGGTGTCATGAAGGTTTGTGTAAATCGCAATGGCAAAAATAAATGGAGCCACTTCCCGAATGAACTTGAAGATCCTTTTTTCAGGGCGAAACCATAGATACCAGTAAAAGATCACCATGAGTAAAAGTGTGACAAGGATACGCCAGATGCCGCCTTCAATCTTAACCGATCGTTCCACCGGAGAGGTGTAAAAATACCAGTTTGCTCTCAGAGTTATCAATATTGAGGGGATGAGAAAAACCAGGAAGATGATTTCCTCAATTCGTAAGCTTTGTAAACGGCGTTTCCAGATTTCCATGTTTGAATTGCTTTCTATCTTCGGCAAAGAGGAATGTTATTGTTAGTCGCTGGGTATTTCTACGATACTGACAAAACCCAAAGCGGCCAGTGTATAAATCGAGCACCCCAGTACTGCACCGATCCCTACAGCCCAGATGGTTTTTCTGGTTGAAAGAACCATCACGCGAGCGAGTGCCATCCCAGTCCAGACGCCACCGGAAAAAGGAATCGCAGTGATAATCAGGGGTCCCAGCCATCCCAGTTGAATCAGTTGTGCACTCCATGCCCCGGTTTTTAGCTTTTCCTGAAATCTCTCGGATCGTTCTTTCAAGGCTCGAGTCCAGTTAAATCGATCCAGGGACCAGGTGAATAGAAATTCGACTACTGCAATAAGTATGAATTCGCATATGACAACAATAATTGAGATTTCAATAATGCCCAAACCAAGGAGAATTCCCAGAGGGAAGGCAACCTTCTTGCCCAGGACGTATTGGGCTAAGGCTACGGAAAAAACAGCACCGATTTCCCGGGAAATCAGCTTTGCTCTTCCTCAACTTGTTTGACCACCATCAGCCGTTGATAGGCAGTGTAATTGGTTCCGATGGCCAATATGATAATTCCCAGTTGCAGAATTATTTCAGAGCCCCAATATTCCACACCAATTGGATTCAGGATAGCAGCAAGGGAAAGAATAACGAATCTTTCAAAACGTTGCATCATTCCCACCAGGCGATCCACGCCAAGCGATTGGGCTCGTGCGCGAATATAACTGACCATCATAGATCCCATGAGGGCAAAAAGGGTCCAGAAGAACATGGAGCTGTCTCTGAAGTGAAAGGTGATCCCCATAAAGACAAACATTTCCACATATCTGTCCAGACTGGAATCAAGGGTTGCTCCAAATTTACTGGAACGCTCACCTAAACGCGCAACAGTTCCATCAAGGGTATCCAAAATTCCACTGATGAGCAACACAACGCCCCCCGTGGCGCTAAAGCCAACGAGGAAAAAGAAAGCGGATATCACTCCTATGATCGACGCGGTAAAGGATATGATATTTGGATTCTTACCTACCAGGGGTGTTCTGCTTACAATGGCTTTGACGCCAGTGTAATAGGCGTCAACCAGACCCTCTCTCAAATGCATGATGATCCAGCAAATTTATTCATAGCTATCATAATATTCATGCCCCAGGTGAGTGATCAATTCTTCTCCCATCATCCATCTTAATGTATTCTTCAGCTTGGTGAGCTGGATAAATAAGTCATGCTCAGGATAGAGATTCGGAGCCACCATTGGCGCTTTGAAATAAAAGGAAAGCCATTCCTGAATCCCCCGCATATTATTGCGAAGAGCCAGATCAGTGAAAAGCACCAGATCTAATACGATAGGTGCTGCAAGGATGGAATCCCGACAGAGAAAATCAATCTTAATCTGCATCTTGTAACCCATCCAGCCAAAGATATCAATATTATCCCAACCTTCTTTTTGGTCCCCACGAGGAGGGTAATAATTGATCCGAACTTTATGGTAAAGGTCCTTATAGAGATCCGGATAGGTGTCAGGTTGGAGGATGTAGTCCAGAGCACCCTTTTTAGAGACTTCTTTGGATCGAAACGACATTGGATCATCCAATACTTCACCATCTCGATTCCCCAGAATATTGGTTGAGAACCAGCCTTCAACGCCGAGCATCCTGGATTTTAGTCCAGGCGCCAGAATGGTCTTGATCAGAGTTTGTCCTGTTTTGAAATCTTTCCCTGCGATGGGAAGTCCCTGTGCCATAGCCAGCTCCTGAATGGCCAGAGTGTCCACAGCCAAATTTGGGGCGCCCATTAAGAAGGGGACGCCACTTTTTAGCGCGGCATAGGCATAGATCATACTGGGAGCAATCAGAGGATCATTGTTCCTCAGGGCAGCCTCAAATTTTTCCAAACTACTATGGATCTCTGTCGGTTCAATATAGGCTTCAGTACTTGCACACCAGATCATGACATCGCGTGTGGTTCCATTTGTTTTTCTGAAATTTTCAATATCCTCCATGAGCATTTCAGCAAGCTGCATTTTGGTGGCGGCTGATTTTTTATTTGGACCATCTATGTTTTTTACATACTCGTGATCAAAAACTGCACTCATAGGTTTTATTTTTTCCAGAGCTTCTCTGGCTTGTTCTAGATCCGGGGGGCTTAAAACCTGAGCGTTGCAGGCTGCCTGATACGCATCTTCCTTAAAAATATCCCAGGCACCAAAAACCAAATCTGACAATTCTGCAAGAGGAACAAAGTCCTTGATCTTCGGACTACGATTTTCTGTGCGCTTTCCAAGCCGAATGGTGCCCATCTGGGTTAAACTTCCGATGGGTGGTGTTTGTTTTTTAATAATGGCATCAACACCAGCAATGAATGTTGTTGATACAGCCCCTAAACCAGGTATGAGTACACCCAGCTTCCCCTTTGGTGCTTTAAGATCCACAGTGACTCCTCTCAATCTATCTTATTTAGCTGATTCATAAAACGGTACGGAAGTTAACCTGACAGGTGTTCATATCAAGCTGTGGATTAGCGTAATGCATTGAAGAACAGGTGTTCTTTAATTAAGGAATCTAAAAAAATCGATGCAGCTGTATGTCTGCAGAAATAGCAGCATTGCACTGTGATGAGTAGGGAGTATATTTTGCCACCTAAGGGGTACAACAATTCGGGAGATTGTTCATGCTGCAAAAGAGATTAGTCTTTGTCGTGATTATCATCATTTTGATGAATGCGTGTAGTTCGCAAAAGGTTGGTGTTTATGATGATTTGAACAAAAGCAAGATGGAAAAATCATTTGACAAATATATGGGCACCCCCTACAGATGGGGCGGCACAGAACCTGGGCGAGGAGTGGATTGTTCTGGTTTGACCTCCGGCGTATACAGGGATCAAGGTATTATCATACCCCGGACCTCTCAATTGCAGTATACCGTAGGGGATGAGGTCTCCAAGGATGAAATCCAGTATGGAGATTTGCTCTTTTTTGATACGCTTGGGAAAGGTGTTACCCATGTCGGTGTGTACACAGGAAGAAATAAAATGGTGCATGCCAGCACATCATCCGGGGTCGTTGAGGTTCCCGTGAATACGGATTACTGGAAGAAACGCTATATTGGTGCCAGGCGATTAACCGGCTCAGATCTTAGGTCCGGCGAGGTCAGTGGAGAATTTCACCTGATGCCCAAAGCGTATCCGATGCAAATTCGACGGCTTATTGATGTTCCCACTGCAGATATCATTGATAATCGCTTTATCGGTCTGAATATTCAAAATGACGCAGAGGGAAATTTACGTGTAGCCAGTGATATCAGTATCTGGAATCATTGGGAATGGGGCCTTGAGCTGCAGGTAAATAAATTTCTGTCCAAAGAGACACAAAACATGGGGGTTGAGTTGCCTTTTGTGAGTACGAAATTCAGGATCTGGGAGCAAAGAGGGAAAATATTGCCGTCCCTGGCAGTTGGTGCAGAAAGCAGCAGTCGCAAATGGACGGTGAGCGCAGAGGCTGATTCAGTTCGGAGACAATGGAGTCCAGCTCATAATGCCTATGTCGTTGCCTCCTATAAATATAATCGATTCAGATTTCTACACATTGGCAGAGGTCGGTTAAGTGGGGGTATCGCGGCGACTGATCTGTTTGTCTATCATGATAAGAATGCTAATAATGATGGTTTGAATGATGTTTTTCTTTTCCTTGGTGTCGAGCAACAGATCACCAGACGTTTTCTGACAACCATGGAATTTGATCATATTTTTCTAAAGGATGTGGGAATCACATGGAATATGGGTTTCCAGTTTGCACTAAATAATACATCTAGTATTGCTTACACCTGGCGTAATATCGGTGCCACCGAACGATCCATGGAACGAGCCATGCAGTTCACGTATATTCTCGACTACTAAGGAGGAAAAAAATGCCTTTTCGCTGGAGACCAGATGGAACCTACGTTAAGAAACTGTCACATACCCGTCGTATTATGCCCTTTCTCATGCATGGCAGAACCGAGTCCACCGTGTACTATGAGCAGCACATTGAAGTGGAAAAAGCGTGGAAGTACGTCGAAGAATTTCGGGGAAAGGCGGGTCTAAAAGCAAGTATTCTGCATTTTATCATCTGGCGGGCAGCTCAGGTGCTCGATCAGCGTCCTGCATTAAATCGCTTCGTGGCTGGTCGTCGAATTTATCAACGCGAAGGGATCTGGGTAAGCTTCTCTATGAAAAAAGAGATGAATGATGATGCTCCTTTGGTGGTTGTCAAAAAGAAGATTGATCCGAGCTGGACTTTTGAAGAGACCGTCAGACAGATCCAGAGTGGCATAGAAAAGGGTCGTGCAGGCGGTAAATCAACCTCAGATAAAGAAATGGCCCTAGTCTTCAGTTTTCCCAATTTTATGGTCAGTTTTTTTACCTGGTTGCTGAAGACGGTCAATCATTTTGGATGGTTGCCCAAATCTCTCATTCAGGCAGATGAACTGTTTGGGAGTGTATTTATTGCTAATCTTGGGAGTATTGGGCTCCAGCCAGCCTATCACCATCTCTATGAATGGGGAGACATTCCTATTTTTATGGCCCTGGGAACCAATGAACCACGCATGATGCTGGATGATCGAGGTCGTCCTGCCGTAAAAGATATGATGACCATTCGTTATAGCTTTGACGAACGTATCAATGATGGCTTTTACAGTATCAAAGCACTGGAATTGCTCAAACAACTGGTGGAGAACCCAGAGATGGAGATCCACTCAGAAAGGGACAATTCGCTGCCAGATGAAGCACCGGGGATATAATTACGAATTATGAATTATGAATTATGAATTATGAATGGTGAATGAGGAGCAAAACATGCAGCACGAAAACTGGCAATGTCCCAAATGCAAGAACGATGAGTTTGAAACCGATCAGTTCGCCGCAACGGGTGGTGGATTAACGAAGATATTTGATATTCAGAACAAAAAATTCACGACAGTCACATGTACCCGCTGTAAATATACTGAGATTTATAAATCAGACCCGGGGAGCACCCTGGAAAATGTGCTTGATTTCTTTACAACCTAATGCCAATCGAATTCAAGAGGTGATCCTCGTCCATCCATATTGGGTAAAACACTTATTTTTTTAAAAAGATTTAGCCCATATTTATCGCTAGCAAGTCACAATTGTTTTTAGGTATATTTAACGCCTCAAAAGCCCGAACCCGGCTTGATTTGATTAGCGGTGGCCAGTGAGGAGCCATAGTGGAATAAGGGATTTAAGTATGTCCATTTTTGCTGCGCAACTACCGTGAAAGAATAATCCTTAATAGTAGGGAAAATCAAGCCTTCACATCGCAATGTTGTCTAAATTTAGTGGGAAAGATCTATGCAAAAAAATGTGAAAAACAGAAATAAAAAACTGATAGAGGTTCTAGGGCCCGTTGAAAATCTCGAAAGTTATGTCCGCTCTGATTGGTGGCGACACCTGTTCAATGCTGCATATCTGCGAACAGATGGTGATGTTGTCGAAGATCAGGATATTACGAAAAATGAAGTCAACATTTTTCTTGAGGCTCTTGATCTGCCAACGGATGCAAACATTCTGGATCTTTGTTGTGGTCAGGGTCGGCATGCGCTTGAAATTGCCACAAGGGGGTATAAGGCGGTCGTGGGACTTGATCGTTCACACTATCTTATTGATCGGGCGAGAAAGGTCAATAGATCTCTCGGATTGAATGTCACCTTTAAGGAAGGTGATGCTCGCAGACTGCCATTTTCAAATGATACTTTCACGGCAGTGATTATTGCCGGAAATAGTTTCGGATATTTTGATTCTGCAGAAGATGATATTGCCATCCTGAACGAAGTCATGCGTGTGCTTCAACCAGAGGGAAAGCTTCTGATCGATATCACAGATGGCACTTATATGCGCGATTCTTTTCAGCCAAGGAGCTGGGAGTGGATAGACAAAAATTATTTTGTGTGTCGGGAACGATCGCTTTCAGCGGACAGTGAGCGCTTGATATCAAGGGAAGTTATCACCCATGTGACTAAGGGTGTGATTGCAGATCAGTTTTACGCTGAGAGACTCTATTCACAAGAAGACCTGCATAGATCCTTTTCCAAGGCAGGATTCATAAATATTACCAATTCTGCCAATGTCTTCGCAGATTCGAAACGTAACCAGGATCTGGGTATGATGGCCCAGCGGATGATCGTAACGGCCACAGCCAAGAAAGATTGGTCACCGGTCAAGAAACATTCTGCTGAAAAAACGGCTGTACTCGTTTTACTGGGAGATCCAAGTAAATCAGATATAGTTAAGCCTGGATTGAGTTTTGATACCGACGATCTTTTTACGATCAACGAACTGAAAAAAGCGTTAGCTGATCTATCAGCATATAAATTTACTTTTCTGGACAGACATGACAGCCTTATCAAGGATCTGCAAAAATACCAGAATAAATGTGATTTCGTTCTAAACCTGTGTGACGAGGGCTTTAATAATGAAGCAACCAAAGAACTGCACATTCCGGCAATTCTTGAGATGATGGGTTACCAGTACACAGGGGGAAATCCACAGTGTCTTGCCTATTGTTATGATAAATCCCTCGTCCGTGGAATTGCCCAGGAAATGGACATTCCAGTACCCCAGGCATTTATTGTCAAACCGGAGGATTTTCATTTTGTTGAATTTCAGTTGGTCTTTCCAGTCATTGTAAAACCAAATTTTGGTGATTCAAGTATGGGTATTCATCAGGAGAATGTTTGTTATGATCTCCCTGCACTGGAGAGCGCCATTTTAAGGATCAGGCAGGATTTCGGTCAGAATAAACCCATCCTGGTTGAGGAATTTTTAAGGGGCAAGGATTTGAGTGTTGGTGTGATAGGAAATCCTACGACCTCTTATTCTATTCTACAAATTATTGAAGAGGATTATTCAGCTCTGCCGAATGATCTTCCCAGAATTTGCGGTTATGAAGCCAAATGGGATCCAAAATCACCTTATTGGAACATTAAATCCATTCCAGCAGAGTTGGATGAAGATGTGGAACGTTTTTTAGGTGCCAGTTGTCTGAAATTGTTCAAGCGTTTGGATTGTCGAGACTATGCCCGCTTTGACTGGCGAGTAGATGATAATGGAACCCCACGTTTATTGGAAGTTAACCCCAATCCTGGCTGGTGCTGGGACGGACATCTAGCCAAAATGGCTGGATACCAGAGCATTTCTTACAAGGGAATGCTAGAAGAGATACTGGAAGCATGCAAAACACGTTTGGTCCTAACTGACCGTGTAAGGGCTTCCTCCTAATCTGTTTAAGCCGAAAGAGAAGGTGATACGCATCATGGGTAAACAAGAACGGGGGGATTTAGGATATGATTTTCAAATTTTAGAGAATGGTGACCTTAGGATAGTCCTGGACGGTCGTTCTGTGATGACATTACGAGGAGGCAGGGCAAATTCTTTTATAAAAAGACTAAACAGTGCCAGCTATTCTGAGCAGCAGAAAATAATGGCTCGTATGGCTGGTGGTCACAAACGAGGAAATGAGAGGTCTGAATACAAAAAAATTGAAAGGGACTTTTAAAAGCTTATCTGATCTCCACAGAATTGTGTAAATGCCCCAATGTTCTACATTGAGGCAGAAAAATCTGAAATTCGGATATACCAAGACTTAAAATATTGTGATCTAATCGCTGCTCAGATTAAAACCCCCTCGCATTCATCCCCTAATTCTCTATTTTAGATCTCTATCATGAGCATTGATCTTAATAAAGTATTCGACCTGAACAGGAATGTCCTGATCGAAGCCTGCGCCGGTGCCGGCAAGACATGGTTGTTGTCAAAGCGTTATGCCGCGATCATGGACGATTTTGCCCGCCAACATGCAGAAAATCCGCAGGTCCGACTGGATGCGTCAAATATTCTGGTCCTGACCTTCACTCGCAAGGCAGCGGCTGAAATGTCTGGACGCATATATGCTGACCTGAATCAACTCCTGAATGATCAGGTGCTGGAAAATGTACCAGCCAATTTTGGCCAGCATCTCCGGATATCAGATCAAAGCTACAAAATGCATTTGCGGTCGACCTATTCCAGAAATGCCATCTCAACCATTGATTCATTCTGTACTCAGATATTGAGAGACCAGGCTGAGAGATTAGATGATATAGACCCGGAATTCAGGATCCAGGATGAAGCAGATACACAGCGGATGGAACTGGAGACCTGGGAGAACTTTCTGCGGGAACGTAGTCGAAACCAGGATAAAGATCTAAAAATTCTGCTGGATCACCTGTCGGAATTTCACCTGACTCAATACGTAAAGAAATTTTTATCCCACGCTCAATTGATGATGGATTGGCTTGTAGATCGAAAATCACACTCTCCAGGCGAACTGGTCGAACGGTTTAAACAAGAGCATCCACTACCAGTATCCCTCCAGAGAATCAATGACCTGTTGCTTGATCTGGTTGCCAGTCTTCCGGAAGCTGAAGCAATACTCAAACCTGATAGTTCACAATACACCAGATTGATTGATCTGAGAGCCTTTCTGAATGAATCACCAGAAGATGTGTATCTCTATGAGCTGAACCTTATCCATCATGTCCGGCAAATCGGCTTAAAGAGCACTGGCACAGAGTATCATACAAAACCACAGGTCCATGGAACTGTCTGGCCCAAAGAGTGGCTTCCCGAGATAAAAAGCCGACTTCAGACCTTCCTGGACGAATTACCTGAGCTGATACCCTTTGAAACACTGATGAATGATATCCCTAGCATATGGGACCTGGAAGCGTGTACCGTTCACCATCACCTGGCAAAATTCTTTCTGGATTATTGGGATGTATTGAATCAAAGACTTAAAAGGGAAGGTGTACTCAGTTTTAACGAAGTGATTCTACAAACACATCAACTGCTTCAAAATCCAGCAGTAGCTGCTCATTACGGACAACGTTTCCAGCACATTCTGATCGATGAATTTCAGGACACCAATGATATCCGTTGGGATATCGTCCGGCTGATTGCTCAAAATAAGCAGGCTGTGCTCCGTGATAGGGGGCTTTTTATTGTTGGGGATACCAAACAATCCATTTATCGATTTAATCAGGCTGATGTTCAGGTCATGAATCGGGTAAGGCGCATGATTGACTCAAGTGGCGGATCAATATTGAATGCTGATGAAACCTTCCGGTCCTCAAGCAAATATGTTAAGACAGTGATCAATCCATTGAGTAGCGTTGCCTTTCCTTCTGCTGAGGAAAAAGATGGGCTGGAACTATTCGAAACTCATTTCAATCCGACCGCTGTCTCGAAGGACAGCCCCCTTACGGAAGCACAGCACCAACTGGCGCGATGTGAACTGAGTGCAGTACTGGAGGGTGGCGATTCCAGAGGGATGAAAGCAGATATTTACCATACGGCGGATCTTGCCCAGAATTGGCTCACATGGATGGACCAAAATGCAGTTCCGGCCGGCGATGGTCCATCGGTGG
Source organism: Fidelibacterota bacterium (assembly GCA_021734325.1). GTDB lineage: Bacteria > Fidelibacterota > UBA8477 > UBA8477 > JABMPR01 > JABMPR01. Next base: position 48,632 of record JAIPJF010000013.1, read on the forward strand.
GTATCCTCCTCAGGTCTTTCAGCCATATCCTGGACTACATTCGAATTTTTACGGCAAAGGGTCTGGATTTCGAGGTCTTATCCAGTAAAGGCCTGTTTCAACAACAAGAGAGTTATGATATTTACCATCTGCTCAGTGTCCTGATCAATCCGCTAGATGATCTGGCGCTTGTGGGGGTACTCCGGAGTCCTTTCTTTGTTCTGACCGATGCGGAGATCCAGGAGCTTAGAGAATCGGCAGAAGATAATACCAACCCTGGCTGGGTCTGGTTCAATCTCCTGAAGCTTAGAAACGGACTGGCTAAAGAAATACAAAGCTGGCAAACGGAGTCGGCCAGACAGCCGGTAGATCGTCTTATAACACACATAGTAAGCAATAATGAAAGACAGCTGGGCTGGATCTCAGAAACAGGTGGGAATCTCCGTTTAGCGAATCTGAATCGTCTCATTCATTTGATCCATCAATTGTCCCTGGATGGATTGGGTCTTAGGGAAATTCATGAGTACTTCAAATTTCAAATTCAACATGGTGATGCCCCGCAAGCTGAATTGCCGGGGACGACACGAATTCAGATTCTTTCCATTCATAAATCCAAAGGTCTGGAATTTCCTGTTGTCATATTACCCAATCTTCAAGCGCCAGAAAAAAATGAAACCAGCGGCATATTCCTCGGCCAGGGTGATGACGGCCACTGGGAGGCTGGAATAAGCCTGGACACCTTGAAAACCAGCCCCAAAACCTGGTTGTATGAGCGTATAAAGACACGCACCAAAGCAGAGGAATTAGCTGAGGACAAGCGATTATTCTATGTTGCCATCTCAAGAGCCCGATATGGTGTGAGTTTTGTTGCCAGAATTAATCCAGCGACCAAGCCCGGCAGCAATACCTGGTGGAAACGATATCTTCAACCTGTTTTTGATCTGGAGCTTGATAAGGATGCCATTCAGAGTGATCCAAGATCTGTTCAGACTGAATGGGTAAATCGCTCGACACCGGAAATGGTCTATAATTTTATTCTGGGATCTGATCTTTTACAAAATGAATCGGTCAGGCCACCTGAAGCAGATATAAATATTCAGCCACTTCCTGAATTAGCCCCTGCCTATCTCTACGAGGAGATTTCCCCACACACCATCATGAAATGGATGGATCCAAAGAGTTATCCTCAAAGCGATGAGAAAAAAATTGGGGAAGATCACGGGGAAGATACCAGGCCCAGGAAATTTGGAACCTTGCTGCATCGGGTGATGGAAATGTCGTGGTTTGATCAGGAGCAGCATGCAGAGGACATTCGATTATTTCTGGAAGGTCTGGACATAAGCGATACAAGTGTTCAGCAGGTGTTCCTGTCAGATCTTTCAGATTGCCTGTCGATATATCGAGGAAGCGATCTGGCAGAAAAATTGGCTGGACTCACCGAATCCAACAAGCTTGCTGAGTTGCCCGTATTCGGGTATTTACAAAGCAAAACTCGAGTCTATAAGGTTTCCGGGATCATAGATCTCCTGTACTATGATGGCAATGAATGGATTGTCCAGGATTACAAATCCGATAAAGAGCTTCCCCCTGATCCTGAGGAAAATGACTACCCCTACTGGTACCAGATACAGACCTATTTATGGATGCTCAAACTACTCTACGGGATCGAAGCACGAGGTGAATTATATTTTAATCGTTTTGACCAGCTCATTTCAATCGACTACGACGAAGATCTTTACTTCTCTCGATTAGGCAAGACAGAGCAGGGACGTGGACTCAGACCTCTATTGCCTTCCAATACTGAGCTTGACCCCGGCATCCAAGGGATACTCAAACGGATAGATCCAGAATTAAGTGTCATCCTGATAGAACCTACAAAAAACAGTGGTGAGCGATTGGTACAGGCATTGGCTCAGAGTGGGTTCAACAAGCCGAGAATCCAGGTTATGACGCTGAATGAGCTACGCAATCTGACATTGCCGGAAGGCAGGAGTTTAACGCCATATCTCACCCGTTTGGCTGTTGCCGATTTATTGGGAAGAGATCTCAAATGGGGCGTCATTAATCGACTCGGTGCTGCTTTTTATAGAGCAAGCCAGGGTGAAGTGGTCATAGATTCAAAACAGGAACTGTATAAAAAGTTTATTCTATGGTGTGACCAGCATAAAATAATACTCCCTGGAAAATCAAGGGAGCTTTCAGGGATTTCGAGTGATACAAAGATCATTATTGACTCTATTCATTCGACCGCTCCAGCTGATTATGCTTTCCTGGCGAGGCTCGCAGAGCAAAATGAGACCATCTTTCTCAATCCGCTGAAAGAGGGGAGCGCCTCCGCAGGGTTTGCCATGTCTATTAGGGACTGGGCAGATCAGGATGAAATGCCCGACAAGCAGCCCAGGCACAGCTATACGCCATGTTTTTCTGTTTATGAAGAAGTTGTCCTGAGTGCTCATCATATTCGCAATCTTCTCGCAAAAGGTGTGGTACCAGCTAATATTCTGGTGGCTGTTTCTTCAATGGAGCGCTATATCCCATCCATTAAACGCGTCTTTAGTGACCTCGGAATATCCGTGCGTTTAAGCAAGCGCGAGCCAGTCATGGAACGCCCCGTCACCCATTTGGCCTTTGCCCTGATCCAGGGTCGTCTGAGGCGTCATCTGACCTGGGATATGGCGATGTCAGTTTGGCTTCATCCCCTCGTTCTTCCGCCAGGCACTGAGGGGAATGATCGATTGCGTTTGGACATTGAAGCCCGCAAACTGGGTATCACACTTTTTGATGAGTCCCTGATAGATAACCTACGGTCGTCCAGCCTGAAACAAGCTGCGAAAGAATTATTGGCTTTTATTTCCGAAGTATGGCGAAGCAAGCAAAAAGGCAGCCTGCTTGAAGAAATTGAATGGCTCAGCCAGATCCTTGGCAGTTTTCAATTTACACATCGATTGGAGCCCGGCAGTGTCGCCTCCAAAGCGTATACTTCCTTAAAGAATGCCCTGGATGGTATCAGGAATGATTGGGATAGATATCTCAAGCAGAAGGGAAGTCTGAGCGATTTAAATCGAGAGTTGCGAGAACGTCTGAAGGGGGTGGAGGTTGCTTCGGCACAGCAGGGGTTTGGAGTAGATGTGATCTCCATACTTGATACTCTGAATCTGAAGAATAAGCATTTGTTGGTTATGGGATTGACAGAAGGGCAGTTTCCCCTGGCGCCGGACAGTAATCCCTACCTGGTGCAATCTGAACTAAATCCCTGGTTCCTCAATCTGTATTTATTCAAACAATGGTTAAGACGGCCAGCAGGGAGCCTGCATCTGACCGCACCCCTCCGCAATGTGGATGGTGCCAGTTTAGAGCTAAGTACCTTCTGCCAGTACTTGATCAAAAACGATTATCCAAAACTACCCATCGTCAGTCGGGACCAGTATCTGCATTATCTGGCCGGCAAACTCATTCCGGAAGCGAATTCAAAATATCAGGTTCGGCATAATGCAGTCCTGACTGATGCCGGAAAGGGTGATTGGTACGGAAAACTCGGGCCCCATGATCAACGTTCCTTCGATCAGATCTCAGCTTCCGCCTTTGATGAATTGATCAAATGTCCACAGCGCTATTGGTACAGTCGGATGCTCAGGCTTGAACCGGCAGAAACGGACATTACGGAGCGAAATGAGATAGAGATCGGGAACCTGGTTCATCAGGTATTGGAAAAATTTGGCAAGGCAGGTAGCTTTCTTCTGGTTGGCAGCGATCTGAATGCCGCCCTTGTGCAACTGGAAACCATTGCGCTACAACATCTCAAAGATAAAGATGTGAAACCTGAGCTGGACCTTCTGGATAGCAAATGGAGTGAATTGTATTTCAAAAACTTCTCTGATCCTGATCAAAATTTATTAGCGGCCATGCTTCAAATAGAAGCCGATGCACTTTCCAGTTATGGCGATATCGGTCTTCATGAACAGGCCTTTGGATATAGTGATGATCTCGAATCCTGGCCATCCATCAAAATCTCTGATGAATCCATAACATTATCCTTGGTGGGCAAAATTGACCGTGTCCTAGTTAGCGGGGAGCATGTTTGGGCTTCGGATTACAAAACAGGTAAGGTTGATATTAAGGATAGTCAGGATTTCTGGACAAGCCAGATGCTTTTTTATTTTCTGGTGTTAAAATCCCGTTTCCCTGACAAAAAGGTTGTTCTTACCTATGATCAAGTCAGGGCATTCAAGGAAAATGAAGTTGGGCTGAAAGGGTACCTTGGTGATGTTGAGTCGGAGAGCCCCATCATGTCCACGGTGAGATCAAAAAATCAATTGCTGGCGATTGGTGACCAGGGTGATTGGTCTATTAAACGAATCCAGGCAGAGACCCTTGCCTGTGCCCAACATCTCGCAGACAATGAGTTTCCCCTGACCAGTCGCGATGAAGATAAAGCCTGCGCCTATTGTCATTTTGAAAGGATATGCCGTAAGACGGCCCTGCCTCGATAGACTCTGAGAGTAAAGACGCGAGGCGTCGTGTCTCTCCAGGGCACCTCTCAAGAGCTTTCCATCTCTGCGATCTCGCTCCCTGTGGATTCCCAACGCCCTAACAGATTTTCCAACTCAGTATTTACAAGCTCAATAGCCTGAGAGAATTCAGCCAATTTCGCCGGATTCCTTGCATGTTCTGGATGATTGAGCTTACCCTCCAGATCAGATACTCGGGCCTCAGCTTTCTCAATATCACGCTCAAGTTTCGAAAATTCTCTCCGTAAATTCTTTAAATGTTCATGCCGCTGTTTATGAGAGCTTGGACTGACTGCCCTGGGCAGAGTCGCTTTTGTGTTTTTCACCCTTGATTTTTCAAAATTGGATAGCTGGTAGCTGTCTGCAAATAGTTTTACAGATCCATCGCCAGCAAGATACAGGATCTGATCACAGACTCGATCCATTAAAAAGCGGTCGTGAGTTATGAGCAGTAGGGACCCCTCGAACTCGGTGAGACTATCTTCCAAAACTTCCAGTGTCGGGATGTCAAGATCATTCGTCGGCTCATCCAGGATTAATATATCGGCTGTTTTCAGCATCAAATTGGCCAGCAGTACCCGTGCCCGCTCGCCTCCGGACAATTGTGCCACGGGTAGATCCAGCTGATCACTCTTGAACAGGAAACGTTTTGCCCAGGCGCTTATGTGGATGGGGTTTCCCTGGTAGATGACAGTATCTCCGTCAGGAGCCAAGACACGTCTTAATGACAGGTTTTCATCAGGGAGCTTCCGGGATTGATCCAGAGTGATGATCCGAACGGCGTGACCTAATTCTATTTCTCCTGCGTCTGGCTCCAGTTGACCTCGTAGTATCTCGATCAAGGTGCTTTTACCACTCCCGTTTGCACCCATAATACCGGTCTTCATCCCTGGAGATAGCAATATTTCAAGGTCCTTGAACAGCAGCTTCCCACCTCGGGACTTTGTGAGACCTCTTGCGAAAAGCAGTTTTTTTGACCGCCGTTCACTACTCGTGAATCGTATATCAGCCTCATCTGAAAGATTGTTGCGCTGTTGCAGATCGCTAAGATTAGAAATCATATCATGGGCTTTATCGATACGGTACTGGGCTTTGGTTGTTCTGGCCTTAGGTCCGTGGCGAAGCCATTCGATCTCACGTCTTACTTTATTGGAGAGGGACATTTCTTCTGCCTGCTGTTCGCTTAAATATTTTTCTCTATCCTGAATAAATTGTGAGTAATTGCCTCGGACCTTTAAGTAGCCCTGCTTGTACCGTCGATCAAGATCCATGATATTATTGCAGGTGTTCTCCAGAAAAAGTCGATCATGACTGATGAGAATAAACGCAAAAGTCGCTACCTTCAGCAGATCTTCCAGCCAAAGGATACCAGCCAGATCCAGATGATTGGTTGGTTCATCCAGTAAAATTAGGTCACAATCCCTTGCCAGGATCGTTGCAATGCTGACCCGCTTTTTCCAACCTCCGGAAAGCTTGTTGACCTTTGACCCCAGATCAGGAAAGCCAACCTGCTCCTGGATCTCATTCAATCGTTTCTGGATCTCCCATTCCTCAAGATGGTCCGGTATGGCTTGGAGTAAAACCTGTCTAATGGTGATGTCTGCTTCAAAAACATCGATTTGGGGAAGATAGGCTATCCTGGTATTACCAGCGATTGAGATTTCGCCTTGATCCACGCTCTCCATGCCGGCGAGGATTTTTAGCAGGCTCGACTTCCCAGCTCCGTTGGGACCCACTAATCCTGTTCGCTCACCAACATGAAAGTTTGTAGAAAGATCCTGAAACAGATCAGTGTTGCTATAGGACTTATAAATATTCTGAGTGGAAATAAGAACGATGGGTGTCACTTTTTGAGCCTGGTTTAATTCTTTTCAAAATGATGAGAAATGTGAGTCGGGACATATAATTTTGTGCCGAGCAGGAGTGATTGTTTTAACAGGTGCAGTCTCGGTTCCTGGGCTTTTGCAAAAAGCTTTGTACGATTTTCCCGGACAAGCATATCGATAAAGATGTCAAGGTCATGGATCAAACCAAGCTGGATGCCCAATTCCTGGCTTTGATTGAGAGGATGATCGGGCTCTGCCAATTCGTCACCATACAGAAGCCTTAATTGATACCAAAGACGTTTGGTTTTCTTCCGTAAGTTATGGAGCAACTGACTTTCTGATGATGTTTGTGCCTGCCTGAAAAGCCGCTTCCCGGATTGGTAGGTGTCTTCAAGATGATCATGGATGGTTTCCAGGGAGATTTCTGTTGTACTTATCCTCATCTGAAGCCTGAAATCTAGAAGCAACTTGTGAATGGTATCGATCACTGCTTCATGGGGGACGGGATTTACAATAAACGGATTTTGATAGAGGGATGCTTCCAGAGAAGGGTCTGGTTCAACATGGGGTGATTCAGTAAGCTGTTTGTAAGTTCCCAGCATGACCCCGGCTTCACGATAAGGGGCGACAATACGATTGATCATATGCATTGAGCGACCCAGGTTTGGCGGGAAGTCTTGATTAAATTTTAACAATGCCCGGATATATTTTGATCGCTTGCGAATACCGTGGATTGAAATTTCAGGTTGTTCCTCAATCGTTGTTACGAATGCATCTAATTCGTTGAGCAGCTCTGAGATTTTATCGTCAAGATTTATCATCCTTCAATATAGACCGCGTCCTTGATGAGGGTCTCAAAAAAGTATCTTAATTCTAATGGACAAACAGGCTCTGAAAACTACATTTCAGCATCTAAAAAAGTGGGAGATCGGGACATGAGAACACTTAAGCTTCTTTTAAGTATTGTAGTCGTTTTAGTAATCATTCTGTTTGTGTGGTTAAAATTTTTCTATTTAAGAGGTCCGCTGGCCATTCAAGACGGACAGCTGACCATGCCACAGCTTTCTGCCCCAGTGGATGTGTATACTGATGAATTTGGCGTGCCCCATATCTATGCTGAGAATGAGGAAGACCTTTTCTTTGCCGTCGGGTATATCCAGGCATCAGAAAGACTATATAAAATGGATGTTATCGCAAGAGCTGTTGAAGGTCGATTGGCCGAAGCATTTGGTGCCGATCTTGTTGGTGACGATAAATACTTAAGAGTCTGGGGTTTTCATCGCATTGCCAAGAACATGGTCCAAAACATGTCGGCTGAGAGCAGAACTCTGCTGGGTCGTAGTCTGGAAGGGATCAATGCCTATATCGACGAGCATATGGATGATCTTCCAGTTGAATTTAAAATCGCCGGTCACAAACCCATTCACTGGACCTATGAACATATCATCGGTTATGCACGCCTCATGGGGCACGATCTATGTCTGGCCTGGATGCCAGAGGTTATCTTTGGCGGTGTTCTGGATAAACTTGGGGATGTAAAGGCCAGAGAGTTGTATCCGGTGTATCCTGATACCAAACCCTATATCGTACCCAAGAAGGTTGATAATTTTAGCAGTGTCGCTGAATTCATGTTTGAACGAGAGCGGCGGGTACGAGAGATCACGGGGGCTATTGGGTCACATATTGGAAGCAACAGCTGGGTTCTGAGTGGTTCATTAACGAAAAGTGGCAAACCCATTTTGGCTAATGACCCGCATTTAGGATATTCCCAACCTCCGGTTTGGTTTGAAATGCATCTCGTGGGTGGTCGTTTTGATGTCGCTGGCGTTACCCTGGCAGGTGTACCGCTGGTGGTCCTTGGTCAAAATCAGTACTATGCCTGGGGATTTACCAATGTTATGGTAGACGATACGGACTTTTATGTTGAGATAACCGATGATCAGCACCCGAATCAATATTTCTATGATGGTGAATGGCATGACATGATCATTCACGAGGAGCTCATTCAGGTGAAGGGCGGTGATCCTGTCGCCTTCCAGGTGAGAGAGACCCATCATGGCCCCATAATAAATGACGTCCATAGCATACTGATGAAAAATGAATCACCACCTATTTCCATGTCGTGGGTGGGGAACTACATGACCAATGAATTAGAGGCATTTTTTGGACTAAACACAGCCAGGAATTGGAATGATTTCTCATCTGCTGTTTCAAAATTCTGGATACCTGGTCAAAATATGATCTATGCTGACCTTGAAGGAAATATTGGCTGGAGACCTGCTGTTGCATTGCCGCTGAGGGCGAAGGGGACGGGATTGGTTCCCCTGCCTGGAGATGATCCACAGTGGGATTGGCAAGGCTTTGTTCCCTTTGATGAGATGCCCTATCTCTTTAATCCTGACCAGGGATATATTGCCACTGCCAACAATAAGACCATTGGTGATGAATTTCCGTATTACATCAGTGCGTACTGGGAACCGCCTGCTCGTGCCAATCGAATAAACGAGATGCTAAGGGTACCCGGGAAAAAGTATGATGTCAACGATATGCAGGCCATTCAAATGGATGTTCTCTCCGATCACGCCCGCGATCTGACTCCCTATTTTGTTGAGCTGCTGGCCACTTCAGACAGATCACAAGCAAATTATCAAGCGGCATATGATGCGTTGATAAATTGGGATTATGTGGTGGGAAAAGAAGATTTGGCGGCTGCCGTATTCAATGTCCTGTGGTTTAAATTTGCCTATAATCTTTATGGAGATGAGATGGACCTGATCGGTCCGGCTTTTAAGGATGGCTTCTTTAAACTGGTGAACATCGCTATTCGAAATTCAATTTTCCTCCTGGAGAATAATCCCCAATCCTCATGGTTTGATGATGTGTCAACACCGAATATTACAGAAACACCTGCCATGATCGTTGAACGATCCTTCAAAGAAGCAATTGCTGATCTTGAAGAACGCTTTGGTGCCGATCCAAATGATTGGAATTGGGGAAATATGCATACACTCACCCATGAGCACCCCATGGCCAAGATCAAGATCCTGGACATGCTGCTGAATTTAAATGTAGGTCCCTTCCCGGCAGCCGGATCAGGTACGACGGTCAATAATATGCAGTATAGTATGCTCGATCCGTACAGCGTGGTTCTTGGTCCCTCAGTCAGACATATATATGATTTTGCCAATTTCCATAAGGGTGGTCTCAGTGTGTTGCCAACGGGACAGTCTGGGAATCCATTATCTCCCAATTACCGGGATCAGGCGGAGAAATTCAATACAGGTGCTTACCGTGATTTCCCCGTTGATGAACAAACTGTCAAATCTGCCGGATACCACCACCTGATTATGTCTCCCTGATCAGGTTTCAGGATATAGATATTACCAGGTTGGGTTAGAAAACCTGACCTGGTAATAATTAGGTCTAGCAATATCCTGCAGCTTGTGATGTAAATATTCTACAGTATTTTGCAGTCATGTTTGAACTTCTCCTGCTCCTCTCAATCCTTACCATCCTTTTGTACCATTTTTTTATCTGGAAACCCCTGGATACCTCTGTACTCTACAAAAATCACCCCTTTCTTCTTTTTGCCCACAGGGGTGCGCAGCTTAAGGAGCCGGAGAATACAATCCCCGCATTCAAACAAGCCATTGCCGATGGCTGCAATGCGATTGAACTCGATGTCTACCGTACCAAGGACGGTCATCTGATCGTATTTCATGACAATTCACTGGAAAGGATAACCGGAGCCGTTGGCAGAGTGGCAGAGAAAACCCTGACCGAACTGCAATCATTAAATGCCGCCAACCACTGGTCTGGCAGAACTGAACGGATTCCCACACTTAAAGCAGTCGTTGATGCCGTACCAGATCATGTAGTATTCAATTTTGAAATTAAAAATTTTTCCTTCTTTTCGGAACAACGAACCGAATTGGAGCTGGTTCGGTTCATTCATGAAAATGATCTCAGAGATCGTGTGATTTTATCGTCTTTTAACCCATTGAACATCTGGCGGGTAAAAATGGCAGATCCGAGCATATTCACAGCACTCCTATGGTATAATCCAAGCCTGTTTTCCCTCAGGCACCCCATGGGTGTTCATTTATCCCACCCCGATATATTTCATCCATATATGGACAACCTGAATTGGGGTGTCAGGTTTTGGTCAAGGATAAAACATATCCCCATGCACGTCTGGGTGGTCAACGAACCTGAAAGGATGGAGCAATTTGCCAGAGAGCCCATGATAAAGGGCATCATGTCCGATGATGCTGAACGACTTGCCAAAACACTTGGATATAAGGTGAAATAATGGACGTTTTAAAATATGTACTGGAAATATTTCCTGCTGTTATTGTGATCTTGAACCCCTTTGGGGCAGCCCTGATCTTCGTATCACTAACCCAGGATGACGATCGGAAAGAACTAAGTAAAAAGTCACGTAGAACAGCACTGACAGTAATCATTACCCTTTTTGTCTTTATGTTTCTTGGACAGTTGATTTTCGATCTCTATCGTATTACGCTGGATGCCTTTAGGATTGCCGGTGGAATTTTGTTGTTTGGAATGGGTATGAGTATGATCAGGGGTAAACACCCCCAATCGCAAATCACAGACAAAGAGAGAGCTGAGGTGGTGGATCAGGAGGATATTTCCATCATCCCGATGGGAATTCCTGTTTTGAGCGGTCCCGGTAGTATTGCCACCATAATGGTTTATCGCTCAGAAGCCCATATGAACTTTCAAATAGTCACCTTAATCCTTTCCATCCTGAGCGCAGGGATAATTGTGTTTTACACATTAAAATATTCCCACATAATGGTGAAACGGTTTGGGAAGACAGCGCTACGGATAATTTCCCGGATCATGGGCTTGCTGGTGGTAACCATGGCGGTTCAATTTATTATTTCCGGAACAACTGCCGTCATGACAAAATCTTTCCCCGGATTGTTGCTCAAATAGGATCGCTTTTAATGGCCGGGAACTCCCAATTAGGCAGACTTCTACCGTTTTTTTTCATTTATGCTGGATTAATGGGATCCTTGTACGGTCAGCACTTTCGACAGATAAAAATACCTGAACTAAAGGATTTTATTTCTGATACCCTGCATATTGAGCTGTCGGAAGAGACAATTAATGAGTGGGGAACCAGGATCAGGGTGGTGGATTCAAGAGCCCTGAATGGCTCAATCCTGGGAATCCAGCAAATAAAGAAGTGGAAAGTCATCCCGGTTGATCAATACCTGGCAATGGATGCATCCCTCTCAAATCTATTTGAGACCCAATTCAGTAATGATTCTTTGAATCTGTCAGGAACCCTCCATGTTTCTCATCTCATTCTCTGGTACGACAATCAACAGGCGCTAACCCATGGGCTCTGTCTGAATGCTTATACCACCTTCCATGATTCTTTGGATAATCCCATCAGTAACTGGATATGGGAAATCCGTGTCAAACGTGAGCGGAAGGAAGAAGAAGCTCTTTTCCTTGCCAGAGTGGTCCGGCAATTGATCAAGGACCAGTCCAGCGCTTTGTCAAAGCAGAACTTCAATCCGGAATTTTACCCATATCTTTTCCGTCGTCAACTGTTGTCCTGGTCAGAGTTCATATACCTCAAGGACGGTTATGCCCTCAATGTCCATTTTACTCTGGATTTCCCACCTGATCAGAAATCTAAATGGCAACGAGGATCTCCAGGGATATTTTATCGAAAATCTGCCATTCATGAATCCATTGCCATGGGGGGCAAGGATCAGAAATGGTACTGGCGAATTTCCCCTTCCTGGATCGCCAAAACTTCAACCACCTTCCGATTGGGCTTCAATAATTTTGAAAGGGGGCATTTTGATCATCTTGAGTTCCAGAATTTTTTGTATGTCAATGTCTCCGCACTCGCCAGTGTTGAATATCTACCAATCTTTCATAAAGGTCTGTTTGGAGGAGTTGGCATATACAGCGGATATAATTTTCTTCCCGATATCATTCCTCGAACGGAGTTGGGACTTCTCCTAAGTCTGGGAATATTACTGCCATGATCAGGATTCGATTCATGAGGATTGCGCTGATTCTTTTCACGCTACTGCCTGCAGCACTCTTGGCAACTGATCTCTCAGGCTTTGTTCATGATGCCCAAACCGGTGAAAGCATCATTGGTGTGAATGTATTTATTACTGAATCAGGTAAAGGGGCGGCCAGTGACCTTAAGGGTTTTTTTGTCTTGCGAAATATTGGCACGGATCCAGTGATGGTGACCTTCTCACACATTGCCTATTCAGACACTTCCCTGATAATAGAAGCAGGCAGACAAAACTATTTTCTGGAAAGTGTCAGGCTGCACCCACATTCGATTGATACCAGAGCAGTTGAAGTCCTTGGTCAGGGTCCTGGCATCATTCAGGATATGGATATCTCAAGCCTTCAGGTTGATCCGATCATTCTGACGGAAATCCCTCAGCTCCGCAAGGACGTATTTAACCTGGTGAGATTCTCACCCAGCGTCACCACTTCAGACCCCATGTCACCGCAATATTATGTTCGGGGTAGTGACCCGGGAGAAAACCTGGTCCAACTGGATGGAATGACCATATATAATCCACAGCACTTCATGGGATCCAGCGCTGTTTTCAATCCGTACTCGATAAAGAATATCGAAATGTTGGTTGGCGGTTTTGATGCTGAATATGGTGGCCGCAACGCCTCCATTATGAATATCTCCACCCGGGAAGGTCATGAGACAGAAATCCATGGTGAATTTCGTCCCTCTATTTCTGGCATTAGCGGTGCAGTTGAATTCCCAATGGGCATGGGTGGCACGGCCATGCTCTCAGGCAGGCTATATACCGATCTTATGCTGCGGGTCATGATGGGATCTCCCAACCTGCTAACAGATTACAATGCAGCCTATCAAGTGTTGATCGGGAAGACACGATTGAGGTTCTCAGGATTTTTTGCCCGCGATTACATGGATTACGCTATCGACAATTTACTGCTCTTTTTCCCGGAAGATCTTTTTGACACTTTCGAGGAGGGCTTTGTCACCAATACCACCAACATGGCATTTGGTGTGAAATCTAACACGGTTCTTTTTCCCACACTGATCCTGGAAGGACAGCTGTATCATTCGGCTTCCACAGTGGATAATCTGACCAGATTTAATTACGCCATATCTGATAGTCTGGGTAATTTGCTGGCAGCTCTGGATTACAAAACCCATATCGAGAACACCATCACGGAAAATACCGGAAAAGCAGGTTTGAATTGGTATGCCTTCTGGAACCAGACCATAAAACTGGGTGCGGAGGTGAACGATCTCTACTTTGAAAATGAGGTAGGCCGCTTTGATGCAGATCCCGATCCCCATGAATCAGGAACCCAGTTTCAAGCACTATTCCTCCAGGATAAAATTAATCTGGGTCCCTTACAGATAAAACTTGGCATGCGGACCTCCAGATCCCTGGCTCAGGGGGATTGGAATATGGAACCGCGGGCATCCTTTAATTTGAACATCCCAGGAGGCCATCAATTCAAAGCGGCCTACGGCAAGTACTTCCAATATCTTACCACCATGGATTCAAAGGGAGATGAATTCGTTCAGTTTCTGGATTATTACCAGTCACTGGAAGATCGCAAACCTTTGAATTCGATCCATTATATACTGGGTTTAAACGGCCCATTATTTGGAGAGCTGAATTATGAGCTAAGCGCATACTATAAGGATCTTCAGCAGTTGTACCGGGCAACATACAGCAATACCCTCACAGCAGGGGAAAGATCTGCTTTGATCGAAGGAGGGACTGGAACGGCATACGGGCTGGAAGTGCTCTTGAAGGGTGAAGTTGGGCGCTTGTCAGGATGGGTCGGTTACAATTATTCCAAGGGATACCGACAATATCCTTCCATACTCGATGGACAGAAAAGTCTATTTGATGCGGATCAACCCCATAACCTGAAAGCAATTCTTCTGTTCAAGTTGACCCCGGATATTGTTGCCAGCTCTACTCTGCAGATTACCTCAGGATTCCCAAGAACATGGGAAACCGGAATGCGTCTCCATGCAACTTACGATCCTCTCACAAACAGTATTGGATCCTTTGCTACCTATTTGACCCCGGAAAGAAATAATGTTCGTTTCCCTGCCAGGCTGATCTGGGATATAGGCTGGAAGAAAAAGCTGCGTTCCGGTTTTGGATTCTATCTGGCAGAATATCTGGGAGGAGTGGATGCGTATATGACCATGACCATCAAGAACCTGCTCTTCCTCCATCGGAATCCAATCTATTACTTCTATATCCCGGATTATGGATACTACGGCATGAGTACGGAATTTGTCCCATCTGTTTCAATCGGCTATAGTTTGCAATTCTAGGAGATGACAGGATGAATATGAAACCACTATATTTGTTGGCATGGACAATCTTCTTGATATCAGGTTGTGACATGCCCCAGGACCCGGGACCCATGCCCTCGGAGATTGTTGCAACAGAATTTGAACCCGGTTTGAATATTCTCGGTGTTCTCCGTGCTGACAATCAGCAAGGATCCTCATTTATTAATGTCAACAGGGCTTTGACCACTGAGGAGATATATTCGGATTCGATCATCAATTTTTCGCCCGCCCTTGATTTTGTCAGAGTAAGCGCCAGCAGCACGGGAACCGACTACGTGTTCCTCCCTGCCGGGGATTCGAGCAATGTGGAAAATTATCAGGATACCAGTTTGACAGTCCAGGTGGGGGAGGCGTACAGTCTGGAGATCAGTGCACCCGATTTCCCAGTACTCAGTGCGTATACTCAGGTCCCCGAACAGCCACAATTGGTCGCTAATACACTTTCAGTTGCAGCTGGTAGCATTTCATTTCAACTGCAACATCAGACCAGTGCCTTCGAATACAAGCTATATCTGATATTTCCTGACGGTGCTCTGAAAAAACTGATAAAGCCCACGGATCAGGATATTATTGCAGTCGATTGGGATTATGAGGTCACGAAGGGGGATCCCCGATCTCTCATGCTATGTGCCCTGGATGAAAATCTTACCCGCTATGAGAACAGCCCGATCTCATTTCTCCCCAACACCTATCATCCTGATGGATCCACAGTCACAGGTGGATACGGTTGTTTTGGTTCGGTTTCTATTACCACCTACGAGCTTTAGGTTGATTTTGTGGCTTGCTGGAGTGGAAAGCCAGCAACATCCTTGCATTTACCTCTGTCACGTTATATGATTTAGGCCTATGAAAAAGTACGATCTGCGTGAAATGAAAATTAGCTCTGAAACCATGTTCCACGGCGATCTCCTCCATGTTACCCGGGATACGGTTCGTCTGCCCAATGGTAAGACTTCCATGCGAGAGGGTATTAAACACCCTGGAGCCGTTGTGATCATTCCCTTTCTTGATGAACAAACGCTGATCATGGAAAGACAGTATCGCTATATGCCGGATGAGATATTTTATGAATTACCAGCCGGCAAAACTGACCCAGGGGAAGATTTTATTACCACGGCGAAGCGGGAACTCCTTGAGGAAACAGGATATGAAGCAAAATCATGGTCCTTCATTTCCCATCTCTACCCGGCTATTGGTTATGCCAATGAAAAGATGGCCCTCTTTGCTGCCAGCGACCTGATTAAAAAGACAGTGGATCGTGATATAGATGAATTTTTGGAGATCGTTGAAATGCCTGTGCAAAAAGCCATGAAAATGCTGCAAAAAGGTGAGATCACAGATGCAAAAACCATGGTCGGTCTTTTTTGGGCAGATAAATTGATACGCGGTGAATGGAAACTGAATGCCGGAGCATAACTTCACAAGTGTCTGCAAGACAACTGACGTACCTCCCAACGGCGTCAAGAACGTGAATCTCAACGGGCTAGAGATTGCCATATTTAATACGAAGGATGGGTTTATCGCCCATTCAGGTGTATGCAAACACAACGCTTTTAAACTTGAACTCTGCGAGATTGCTGGTGATATGATAACCTGTCCCTTGCACGGATGGAAATACCGCATCTCAACAGGGAAGGGAATTAAACCCAGTTGGACTTGTTTGGATACCTATCCCTTGAAGGTGATTGAGGGGAATATTCTGATCAAGCCCCTTGCTGACGAGTCAAATAAGGACACATTTGATACATCAGCCTATGACTGGTAATACATGAGGAGAGGACGATGAAAAAAGTAGCTGTCATTTTATCAGGATCCGGATTTCTGGATGGATCTGAAATTCAGGAGAGCGTGATCACACTCCTGACGCTGGATAAAGCCGGCGTCGCGTACCAGTGTATGGCACCTAATATTGAACAGATGCATGTAGTGAATCATTTTACTGGAGAGCTTAGCATCGGTGAGAGTCGGAATGTCCTTGTGGAAGCCGCCAGAATTGCCAGAACGAAGATTATCGACATAGCTTTGGCACGACCAAATGATTATGACGCGGTCATTCTACCCGGTGGCTATGGTGCCGCCAAAAACCTTTCTGATTTTGCTGTTAAGGGAGCAGAAAGCAAGGTGCAGGAGGATGTCCTCCACTTTACCCGTGCCTTTGCAGCAACAGGGAAACCGATGGGCTTTGTGTGTATTGCTCCTGCAATGATTCCCCATATATACGGCGCAGATGCGAAATTGACCATCGGATCAGATGAAGAGACCGCCCGGGCAATCACACAGATGGGCGGGATTCATATACAGTGTCCCGTTGATGATTTTATTGTGGATGAGGAAAGAAAACTTGTTTCGACGCCGGCGTACATGCTGGATGAACGAATCAGTGATGTTGCAAAAGGAATTGAGAAACTTGTCATGAAAGTACTGGAGCTTGCCGATGGAAAATAATGTAAAATACTTAAAACAGGTTGCCCACTTCTCTGAGGAGGCAGCGAAGATAAATGAAGTCTTTAAGAGTGATCAGCTCCAACTGGATGTAATGTCCCTCAATCCTCACCAATACATATCTCCTCAAGTGGAACCACTTTCAGATATAGTATATTTTATTCTGGGTGGAGAGGGGGTTTTTGAAGTCGGTGATGAAGTTCTCGTGTTGACACGAAATACGACCGTACTGGTTGAGCCAGGTGTGAGCTCAGGGATAATCAATGAAAGTGATGAACAATTGACAGTTCTGAAATTTTGCGCGCCACCAGGAATTCATTAATATTCATGAACAAGAAAACCTCCATCTTTGCGCCGATATTTCCGCTGCCCACGGTCAACCTGTTTCCTGAGACGACAGCCAGTTATCATATTTTCGAACCTCGTTACGTAGAAATGATCGAAAGTGTCCTGGCTGGTGATGGTTTATTGGCCATGGCCACTCTCAAACCAGGATATGAGGATAACTATTATGGGAGTCCTGATGTCTATCCAGTTGGTTGTCTTGGACGGATCAAGTCCTTTGAAAAGCTCGAGAACGGTAAATATAATATTGTCCTTGAGGGCTTATACCGGGTTGGTTTTGGCCGGGTGATCAAGGACAATCCCTATCGGGTGCTCGAAATGGAAAGTCTGCCTGAGGTTGATCTTCAGAACGATTTTGTTGAGGAGCGTGAAGACCTTCTGCTCAGACTCAATTACCTTGTGGAACATTCACCAGAGGACCTTGATTTTAGCCCCATCCTTCAGAATGATGATTCATTTGTGTCCCTTGTAAATTTAATTGCACGAACGTTACCCCTGAAAAATGTAGAACATTATAAGCTCCTATCGCTGGATTCGATCCGTGATCGCGCCAATCAGACACTTTGGCATATTGACGATCAGATTGAGACCATCGAACTCCTGAAAAAGGTCGATCCCAAGACCAGCGACGAGATTATACTTAATTAGCTAAACCCCTGCAGCCCATGTAAACGATCAGGTATTTTGGCTGAAATAATACCTGCAATAGTTAATTAGTGATAAAGTGTTTAACCTACTAAGGCAGGTATACCTGATAATCTTCTTTGCTGTGAATATCAAAAGAACCTTGCTGGCATGTGCTTTGCAATTGAGTATGATATGAACAGCATAAAAACTCACATTACCAATCACATAAGATACAAGGAAGTCATCATGGAGTGTTATTCACTATTACGGGCTGATGTTCCGGCTCTGATTGACCATCTGGGAAAATTTGGCGAAGTCGTAGCTCCCCACAGAAAAGGGGATGTTTCTTACTCCTTTGAGAGCGTTCTCGATAGTAGCCAGGTTGTGCTCGACTACAATCGGACCCTGTTACCCCTCAAAAAACTATTTCTACCCCCAGTAGAAAAGTTGATGGATTTTTCTTTGAAGAACATGAGCTTTGATCCGGTTGAACTGACCACACAACCACGTGTATTTTTTGGCGTGCACAGTTATGAGATGCAGTCAATTTTAAGGCTTGATCACAGCATGCTTTCAGGAAATGCTGAGTCAAATTATTTCAAACGACGCAAAAATTCACGATTTGTCGGAATTTCCTTTGAGCCAGATGATTTTCATTTCTCAGAGAGCGTGGGTATTGCCATTGAAGAGATGGAGGGGTTTGACCTCTTTCTTAACGAAATCGATGATGACTTCCAACTTTATGTTCTTTCAGATAATGGCAGATCACTCATTCAGGGTTTCAAGCAAATCCGCACGGTAGAGGCTGAGCTAAGTGGAAAACGTGAATTTAAAAAGAAGATCCGCTACCACTATAATCGTCTACCTAGAATCTTTCAATATGCCTACAAGTCCAAGGTATGGGCAGATGTGGCTGAAAAATGTGTCGGTTGCGGCGCCTGCACCCTGACCTGTCCAACCTGTTTTTGTTTCGATGTAACTGATGAAGTGTCAGTCACCGCTGAAGATGGCCTGCGTCAACGTACTTGGGATAGCTGCATGTTGAGCACCTTCGCCGAGGTCGCAGGCGGAGAGAACTTCAGGGAGAAGACCATTAATAGGACAAGACATCGTCTCTATCGAAAATTCAAATATATAACTGATGAAGAGGGCTTGCCCTGGTGTGTTGGCTGTGGTCGTTGCACAGCTTTTTGTCCGGCGGGAATATCTCTACCGGATATTGTGAATGAGCTCATTCAAGAAGATGAAAAAGCTCAATATCACCACACGGTTCGGGTATAGGGGAGGAGCTCACGAATGAAACGCTTACAGGATGTAAAAGCAAAAGAGGCAAGAGATCTGTACTATCCCACCATGTGCAAAGTGGTAGGTGCAAGACAAATAACCGATCTTGAAAAATGGTATGAACTCCAAATGCCGGCGGGGCAGGATCTGGGTCACGAGCCTGGTCAGTTTGTTGAGGTCTCAGCCTTTGGTATCGGGGAAGCTCCGATCTCCATTTCCAGCTCACCGAGTAAAAAGGGCAGTTTTGAACTCTGCATTCGACAGGTCGGGACATTAACCAATGTTCTGAAAAGATACGAGCAGGGAGACATGATCGGAATTCGTGGCCCGTTTGGCAAGGGCTATCCGATCGAGAAACTGCTGGGAAAAGATATTCTGATTATTGCCGGAGGAATTGGTCTCGTTCCATTGCGGTCCCTGATCAATTATGTCCTGGATAATCGCAAGGATTTTGGTCGTCTGATCATTCTTTATGGTGCAAAAAGCCCTGCTGAACTCCTGTTTAAAGAGGAGATCGCTATCTGGGAGACGAGAGATGATGTGGAACTCCATATCACAGTGGATCAACCAGACGAATCCTGGACTGGAAATACAGGTGTGATAACAACCCTGATTCCCGGTCTGGACCTGAACCTGAACACAACAATAGCGGCCATAACCGGTCCACCCATCATGTATAAATTCGTCATCATGTCACTTAAATCAAAACAACTCAATGATGATCAAATTTATGTCTCTCTCGAAAGACGAATGAAATGTGGTGTGGGAAAATGCGGACACTGTCAGATCAATGGGGTTTACTGCTGCCAGGATGGACCTGTCTTCAACTACACTGATATTAAACCCTTGGAGGAGGCCCTATAATGAAACCACAAGTAGCTTTCTTCGATTTTACGAGCTGTGAGGGTTGCCAGCTGAACAAATTGAATCTTGAAAATGACCTTCTCGATATTTTAAAACATGTGGATATTGTTGAGTTCCGTGAGGCCATGGATGATAAGGCCGATCATTATGATATTGCCTTTATCGAAGGGTCCATCTCATCCCCATCGTGTGTTGAAAGAATTCATGATATTCGCCGCCGTAGTGATATCCTCGTCGCTCTCGGTTCCTGCGCTGTAAATGGCGGGATCAATGCAATGAAGAATCTGCATCCCATTGATGAAGTACGGGAAACGGTTTACGGTAAGGATAAATATTTATTTGCCACCTTGCCGGCCATGGCTGTTTCGTCTGTAGTCAAGGTTGACTATGAGGTTAGAGGGTGCCCCATGAATCAGCAGGATTTTCTCAAACTGCTCATTGCTCTGGTTCTCGGAAAGCAGGCTCCCAAATACAACTCTCCAGTCTGTGTCGAATGCAAATTGAAGGAAAATGAATGTCTGTATAATCGTGGCATGGTCTGTCTTGGACCTGTAACGCGAGGAGGCTGTGATGCCCTTTGTCCCAGTTTTGGACAATTTTGCACTGGATGCAGAGGAATACTCTCGAATCCAAATCTGGATGGGATGTTGGAGATCATGACCAACCATGGTATTAGTCTGGATGAAGCCAAGAAGCGTATGTTACTATTTAACTCAAATGAGGTCCAACTATGAGTCGAGATCTAAACATAAACGTCCATCACTTGACCAGGGTTGAGGGACACGGAAATATTGTGGTGAATATGAAGGAGGGTGTTCTGGAAACCGCCCACTTGAGCATTGTGGAACCACCCCGCTTTTTCGAAGCAATGATGAAGGGCAGGAGTTTTCACGAAGCTGCTATTATCACCTCCAGAATTTGTGGTATTTGTTCACTTGGACATCAATTGACCTCTCTGGTGGCCACAGAGGATGCCCTCGGGCTTGAAATTTCTGAGCAGACTGTACTTCTTAGAAAATTATTGATCCATGGTGCTACACTTCAGTCCAATGTTCTCCACGCCTATTTTCTGGCGGCACCGGACTTTTTGAATGCAGGCAGCGTTTTTCCACTGATCGCAACCCATAAAGATGTTGTCCTCCGTGCCTTGAGGATGAAGCGTCTGGCCAACGATATCGGTGATATCGTGTCAGGTCGTGCTGTCCACCCGATTACACCCGTTCCAGGTGGATTTACCCGGATACCCGAGAAAGCCGAATTGCTGGAAATAAAGAGACGTCTTCTCGAGGAAGCACTTCCAGATGGTGTAGAGACGATCGAAACGATGAAGTCCCTCGCTGGTGCCATTCCTCAGTTTGAGCGGGAAACTGAATATATATCACTTAAACATCCTGAAGAATACGCGTTGTACCAGGGAGACATTTTCTCATCGGACAGTGGTTCGGTTCCTGTCCATAACTATCTTGACGTAACAAACGAATTTATTGTGGAACACAGCACCTCAAAACACACAAAATATAATCGCAGTTCATATTTTGTCGGAGCATTGGCCCGCTGGAACAATAATTCGTCCCAAATGGTGGATGAAGCTCAGGCTGCAGCCGAGGCCATGGGTTTAAAACCCAATTGCCATAACCCATATATGAACACCATCGCCCAGGTAGCTGAAGCGGTTCACTGTATTCTGGATAGTGTCCGGATCATTGATATCCTGATTGAAAAAGGCCTGAAAAATGAGAAACCGAATCAAACCCCAACCCGCTATGGACGGGGCGTTGGTTCAAATGAGGTTCCACGCGGAATCCTTTTCCATGATTATACCTACGACAACAAAGGCAATATTGTCAAAGCAAATTGTATCATCCCGACCGGGCAGAATCTTGCAAACATCGATGATGATATGAAAAAACTGGTTCCAGAAATCATGAATAAGAGTAAGGAAGAGATCACTCTGGACCTGGAGATGCTGGTCAGAGCATACGATCCTTGTATCTCATGCTCAGTTCATATGCTGGAAGTGGATTTTATCGAATAAAATGGCTGAACTGACGATCATTGGTATTGGAAACAGGCTGCGTGGAGATGATGCTCTAGGTCCGGTGCTTATTGATAAGCTCAGAGAGGTCGACTGGCCCGAAGTAGAGCTGGTAGACATTGGCTCTGATGCAATTGGTCTCCTTGAGCATTTGGAGGATCGTCATAAGGTGTGGATTGTAGATGTCTGTCAAATGGGTCGCACACCAGGCAGTATTGTAAAATTTGACCCTGAGGATGCAGATATGGTCCTTGACCAGGATCCTCTTTCTCTCCATGGCCTGGGTTTGGCTGAGACCATCCGCATGGCAAGGTCCTTGCAGATGGTACCTGAAGAATTTAAAATTATTGGTGTTGAACCTGATTCGATTCAATTTAACACCCAACTTTCTCAGGCAGTTCAGCAGGCTATGGAAACGATCGTTAAAGAAATTTCTCTTGAACTTCAGCATGCTGCGGGAAAGCCTCAGATTCTGTTGTAACTTTTTTTGGGCCTTGGTGCCTGGGAGGAAAACAAAAAATGGCAAAAAAAATATTACTCATTGATGATGATTTTGATTTGGTAGAGGCGATGCGAATTACACTTGAAGCAGCAGGTTTCGAAGTGATTGACGCACAAGACGGAGAGAGTGGTTTAAATAAGATTAGAAGCGAATCGCCGGACCTGGTGATCCTGGACGTCATGATGTCATCCATGGATGAGGGATTTCATGTCGCCTACAAAATTCGTCAAGAGGTTGCGATCAAAGATACCCCTATCGTTATGCTCACTGCTGTTGGGAATCAGACCGGATTTCAATTCGATCCCAGCAAGGACGCAGATTTTCTGCCTGTGGATGCATTTCTGGAAAAACCGGTTAATCCAAAAAATCTCGTAGATGTTGTTCGTCAAAACATTAAGATATAAGAGAACTTACAAGCAGATTAACCAAAACAAAAGATAAAGGCCAACGGGTCTAAGCCTATGACCTTATTTCCGCAAACACCAGCTTTTTCGAGCTCCTCCATACTGCGACGAGATCAATGGTTGATCCGCTTGCGCTGGTTTGCCATTATTGGACTGCTTATGGGGGTCGCTCTTCTTCAAGGGATCAGTCTGGGACCACCCATTAGCATCAAATGGATTAGCATCACTGGTGCACTTATGATCCTGCTGAACACATCCTATGTCCTTTATGCTTCTGGAAAACGGCAATTTGGAATGACAAGTCTGGTTATCTTGCTGAATCTCCAGATGGTAGTCGATCTGCTCTTGCTAACCTTCCTCGTTTATCTCACCGGAGGTGTGGAAAGTCCACTTATCTTCTTTTATGTCTTTCACATCATTTTGGCCAGCATCATTTTTCAAGGTGGTTTTTCATATTATTACTCGATTCTGGTAATATTTCTTTTTTCAGCCCTGATTCTATTCGAACAGACCAATCTGGTGAATCATATCTGTTTCTTTCAGGAGATTGATCTTGCCACTGATACCAGATTTGTCGTTGGCATCTGGTGTATATTTGTGACCACGATGGTGGTCTCAGCCTATCTTGCACAAGATGTGACAGACCGACATCGGCGCGTTCGTGAAAAACTGGAGGCCGCCAATAAGAAACTCCAGGAGATCAATGATACCAAAACGACCTTTTTCCGGTTTGCCAGTCATGAGATGAAGGCACCTGTGGCGACCATTCAATCGACCCTTATGGTCATTCAGGATATTCTGGGTGATGACGTTGATACCAGGGCCAGGGACATGCTGCAGCGGGCCATTGGACGCACATCAAATATTATTCAGATGCTTAAGGATCTGGCCGATCTCACCTATGGCAATTTGCAGGAAAAGCAGGCCTTTACCAAAGTTGATTTGAATGTCCTCCTGACAGAACTACTGGCTGATACCTTACCCAATGCAGAGAGAAAAAAACTGATCTTGACCTATAACGCTCCCAAAAGAGCCTGTGAGTTTGACGGTGACCCGTCTGCTTTGAGAAAGGTGTTTTCCAATCTGGTCTCCAATGCCATTCGCTACACCCCGGAGGGGGGTACAATTGAGGTTTCTCTCAAATATATGAGTACATTTTATGAAATTAGTGTGTCAGATACTGGTGCAGGGATCCCTCAATCTGAACAGATTAATATCTTTAAGGAATTTTATCGTACTCCCACGGCAAAAAAGGAGGTATCGGAAGGTACAGGTCTTGGTCTATCCATCGCATTGCGTATGGTAGAATTGCACGGTGGAACGATCGAATTGACCAGTATTGAGGGTAAGGGCAGTTGTTTTACAGTACAGTTACCAATTGGAGTCGGGTTGTGAAAAAAGAATCAATCGGGGGTATCATCGTTGATGAGGATCTGACGTTTATCAGGATATTTAATCTTCCTGATGAGCCGGATTGGGCCGGATCAGCTCTGGAAGAGTTCTGCTTCTATGGCCAGACTGTCAATTTTATTGCTGAAGGCATTGACAGCAGCGGATCAGCAAATTTGTCAATTACACTGAGTAACAGTGATCCAAATGCTTTCAAGAAAGCGATTGCTGCCATAAAGGGCCTCCATGAAAGCATAAGCGTTCAAGTTGTTGATGATGTTTGTCTCGTGACGATATACGGACCACATTTTAAACAGCGTTGTGGTCTGGCTGCCACCTATTTCCGCTCCCTGGGACTCAGAGGTATAAATATTCTGGCCATTTCCACATCCATCAGTTCGATTTCAGCTATTATTGAGAAAAAACACCTGGATGAGACCCAGAACGCTCTGCGGGATGTTTTTGACATCCCTTGAAAAGATTCGCACTATCTGAATTAGTGAATCTTTATTAAATTTCAAAACAAGTAAGCTCAGATACAGAGCTTTGACCTGCTTATGATAGCAGGCGACCGGGATTAAAAAACGTTCAGCAACCGTCCAGTTTCAGTTTACTTTTATCTGCTATACATATTACGGGAGAAAAAAGTGGATTTTAAAAAAGAGCTTAGCGATCAGCTAAAAACGGCAATGAAAACACGGGATCAAGTAGCACTAAAGACAGTGCGCGATCTGAAAGCCAGGATCCAGAGTAGAGAAATTGAAAAAGGTGAATCCCTTACAGAAGCGGAATTCATCAAACTGGTGCAAACTGCAGCCAAACAAAGAAAAGAGGCTATCGCACTCTATAAGCAGGGGAATCGCCTGGATTTGGTGGAGGCAGAGCAGAGAGAACTGTCGCTTCTGGATAAATATTTACCTCAGTTGAT
This sequence comes from Fidelibacterota bacterium, assembly GCA_021734325.1. GTDB lineage: Bacteria > Fidelibacterota > UBA8477 > UBA8477 > JABMPR01 > JABMPR01. The sequence continues at coordinate 74,151 of JAIPJF010000013.1, forward strand.
GAGTGATTCTGATATGACCGATCTGGTCAAGTCGATCCTCCTCGAGACCGGAGCGACCGGGATGGGAGACCTGGGTAAGGTCATGGGTCCATTAATGAAAGCTGCCGCAGGAAAAGCTGACGGGAAGAGATTACAAGAGATAGTGAAGGGATTACTCAGCACATGATGGCCACTGTCTTTGATTTGTTTGGTTTTGTCCTGCTTGCTGTCATGGTCAGGAGTGGACTGAAAAAAGGTTTAATCGATGGTGTGTTGAAAATGGTAGGGATATATGCCGCACTGTATGCATCAATGCACTATAATCAGTATGGTATCATTCTGCTGAAGCCACTGGTTAATATCCCGGAAAACTACGAAACCATGGCCGGTTATGCCGGCGTCTTTTTAGGGGTCATGTTCTCAATCAGCCTCATTTCCTTTATTCTACGAAAGCTGGTAAAATCAATGCACCTGGGTTCAGTAGACAAGATTGGTGGGATCACCCTCGGGGTAGCAAAAGCTGGCTTGATGCTTTCTGCCGTAGTTTGGGCGTATGCAATGGTACCAAAGGATATGCAGGGTGAGTGGCAGCAGCATTCAATGTTATACCCCCACGTTGAAATGTTTGCCGGCTATGCAGTAAAGATCCTTTCCCTGGAGGATGAATTAGCCCTCTTACAGTCTACCATGGGTGGTATCGTCGGCGGAAGTACGGACAAGCTCTTGGAGCAGGCTTTGGGTGGTGCAGGTGGTTCCATGGGTATTAACTCATCCGATGCCCTGAAACTCATCAGCGGGGGAGGCGGTGGACTTTCCCTTTCAGAAGACGGTGAAAGCATAATCACAGATGCAGGAGGACTCCTTGGTGGCGGAGATGACCCCACACAAAGTCCCTTGTTCAAAAAGGCACTGGAATCATTGGAAGGCCCCCAGAAGGAATTGATCGAACAGGCCATGCAAGCCATGAAGAGCGGTAATGCGAATTCCCTCCTGGAAGGTGCCATCAAGAGCAGGGACGCCAGTGGTAAATCCCTCATGGATGAAGCGATGAAATACATGGATCCCACACAGAAGGAAGACCTCGCCAAGAGAATCAGGGAAATGGATAAAGAGCTGAAGGTGAACCAAAATAAAGACCGATGAGCCTGTCAAGTTCCACGCCTCTCAGCTACCAACACCTTGGTTTTGACGATGTCCGTCAGTGGTTGGCCAATGAAGCTGCAGGAACAACGGTTAGACAGCAGTTCGAAAATTTACACCCGGGGAAAACCAAATCTGAAATAGACGCCCAGTATGCCAGAGTCATGGAACTGGATGGTCTTATGGAAGCAAATCATTCCTTCCTTGTCATTCCCTATGACAACCTCAACGAGACACTAAAACTTTTATCCCTCCCTGGAAGTACGCTGTATTCTGAGAATTTGAGATCCTTGGGCAAGGTCCTTGAGCAGACCAGGATTCTCCAGACAATATATTTTAAAAATTCCCCTGCTCCTGATTCGGTTTGGCAGGAGACCTTTCAAGCGATTGAAGCCCTGCTCCCTGTTGAAAAAAGTATCAGCAAGATCATCGGCGCAGATGGTGAGATCCTTGACAATGCCTCATCAACCCTGGCAGCTTTGAGACGCAAACTGCGTAAATCGGCAGGATCCATACGCTCCAGGATGAATGATCTGGTCTCAAAATATGCTGAGCGGGGATACCTTAATGAAGGCCAGGCCGGTATCAAGGGTGGACGTCTGGTACTGCCGGTACTTAGCAGTTACAAACATCAGGTAAAGGGTGTTATCCAGGACATGTCAAATACGGGCACCACCACATTTATTGAACCATTTGAGATCATTGAGCTGAATAACCAGATCAAGACCATGGAGGCCGAAGAACAGCAGGAGATTCAGCGCATCCTCCGTGATCTGACTGCACAGATCCATCCCCATCACCAGGCGATTCAAACCAATTATAAAATGCTCCAGTTTCTCGATACCCACGTTGCCCTGGTAAAATTCAGTAAAACCTTTGCCTGCTCTATTCCACTTCTCACAGATGAAAGCATATTGGTACTCAAAACTGCGCGGAATCCACGCTTGGCTCTGCAACGCAAGGTTGTCCCTTTAAACCTGAGTATGGATGCTGAAACAACAACTCTGATCATCACCGGCCCTAATGCCGGTGGTAAAACGGTGGCTCTAAAGACGATTGGTCTATTTGTCCTTATGGCTAACTCGGGTGTGCCTATTCCGGCAGCCGAAGGTTGCGTGATTCCCTTCTTTGATCACATATTTACAGACATTGGTGACCGGCAATCTCTGGTGAATGATCTTTCAACATTTTCCGCCCACATCGGGACTATCATCGATATTCTGAAGCAGGCAACATCAGCAAGCCTGGTCCTCCTCGATGAATTGGGTACCGGGACTGATCCGGCCGAGGGAGGTGCATTGGCCAGATCAATTCTCGAAGCCCTCGCTGAAAGAGGGACCAAGACGGTGGCAACGACCCACCTGGGAGATCTAAAGGTCTTTGCCCATGAGGCGCCTTCAGTCATGAATGGGGCCATGGAATTCGATCAGGATGGATTGATGCCAACGTACAAATTTCAAGCTGGGGTACCTGGCAGTAGTTATGGATTTGAAATATCAAGACGTCTTGGTCTCCCTGAAAATATTCTCTCCACAGCCCGTAATTATGTAGGTTGGGCTCGGGATAGTTTGGAAACCTTGCTCCGATCACTGGAAGCCGAGAGAATGACCCTTTCCAATCTCACATCGGAGAATGCTCGCCTGCAACGGGACCTGAAAGTTAAGCAGCAACGCATGGATACTGCTCTGGAGTCGGTTCAGAAGACTGAGCGTAAAGCAGATCGTGAAGCGGCCAAAAAGGCCGGCCAGATCATTAGTGACACCCGTCAGACGGTGGAGAAGATCATTCGTCAGATCAAGGAATCTCAGGCAGGCAAAGAAAGCATCAAAGAGGTTCATGCCACTCTCGATGATATCGAATCCAGATTGGACAAAGTCGTGGAGGCAACTGAAGAACCACGGCAGATAAAAAAGATCGCACTTGAGGAGATCACACCGGGAAAATGGGTCACGGTTCTCAGTCTGGATCAACAGGGAATGGTCCTGGAAGTACCGCTTAAAGGCAAGGTCTATGTCGAGGTTGATGGAAAGCGTATGCGGATCCCTTTGGACTGGCTCGGTCAGGCTACGACAACGGAAATTGAAGAAGAAATCTCAACAGTCATTGTCAATGTCAGTGAGCGATCGGGCAGTACGTATTCACTGGATCTTCGTGGCTATCGGGCTGAAGCAGCTCTGGATGAACTGGGTCGATTTGTCGATCAGGCTGTTTTGAGCAATCTTTCCATCCTCCAGATCATCCATGGAAAGGGAAGTGGAGTGATCAAAGAAATTGTTCATGAGTTTTTAGGCAAACACCCGGCTGTCAAAAGCAAGCGTGTCGGTGGCATGGATGAAGGTGGTGCCGGTGTTACCTTTGTTGAGTTAAAATGAGGGTGAATATTAAATATTTTTCCAGGCTGGGATTCGAATCCCAGCCTGGTACATCCGGCTCAACATGGATTTTAACCCCCAACTACAGTTAGCATTAGCATCCCCAAAGTTTATCTTTTCACCACTCATTATGGCGCTCATACCAGAACATATTATTGAACAGGTCCGCGAAGCCAATGATGTCGTTGACGTCATCTCTGACTATGTCCAACTCAAGCGTTCGGGACGTAACTGGTTTGGGAGATGTCCCTTTCATGATGAGAAAACGCCTTCCTTCAGTGTGAGTTCCGACAAACAGATCTACCATTGTTTTGGCTGCGGTGCTGGTGGTAACGTGATCAACTTTATCATGGAACATGAAAGGCTGGATTTTCTTTCATCTGTGAAATTGTTGGCTGACCGAGTCAACATAACTATTCCAATGGATACTCAGGAACCACGCAAGAAAGATGACCGGGCATCCATCTACAATATGCATGAAATTGCCTGCCGGGTCTTCGAGCGTGAATTGAATGCCGTTTCCGGGAAAACGGCAAAAGATTATCTCCTCAACAGGGGACTCTCTGAAGAGACATTAAAGACATTCCGGGTGGGTTTTGCCCCTGACAAATGGGATACGGTGACCATAGAGATCATGAAACAGGGTCTTTCTGTGGAGATTCTCAATCGGAGCGGCTTGCTCATGAGCAGGGACAAGGGCGGTTTTTATGACCGTTTTCGCAACCGGATCATGTTTCCAATTTCGGATATCAACAATAATGTCCAGGCTTTCGGTGGCAGGATCTTTGGGGATGCTGAAGGGGCCAAGTATATGAATAGTCCGGAAACACCGATCTATCATAAAGGACGAACGCTCTTTGGCTTGAGTCAGAATCGGGATGAGATCAGAAACTCACGCATGGCCATTGTGGTTGAAGGATACATGGATTTGATCCGGCTCTATCAGGAGGGGGTTAAAAATGCTGTGGCAGGAACAGGTACTGCCTTTACCGAGGATCAGGCGGGCTTGATCAAGCGATTTGCCGATAAGGTCTATGTATGTTATGATGCGGATCCAGCCGGACAGAAAGCGGCTCAGAGTGCAGGATTGGTCCTGCTGGACAAGGGTGTGGATGTCAGTATCATCAAATTACCAGAAGGCGAAGATCCTGATAGTTATTTCGATGATCACAGCAAAGCTGAATTTGATAAATTGATACAGACTTCCCTGGATTTCATGACATTTGTACTCCGGAACAATCAGGATAAAATGAAAACAGCTGTTTCCAGGACGAACTTTCTGGAAAGCATGGTGGCTGAATTGGCATTAATGAAGAACGATATCCTCAAAGGGATGCTGGCCGGCCAATTGGCCGATGAAATGCACGTGCCGGAAGATGCTGTCATGGGTCTGTTGAAAAAACATACCCGCAGGAGCGGTCAGACTGAACAGAGACCTGCTGGACAGACCCGGCAGAAAAAAGCAGCTGAAATCATATTACGACGGCCTGAGAGCGGATCCGAAAAAGCGGAATTTGAGTTGTTACGACTCCATTTGAGTAAAGATGAGAGTTTGTTGAATTGGCTGGCTGCAACGATCAGTGATGAAGATATCCATGACATGCATTATGTGGAGATATTTCAACTTATTCGGGGGCGGTTGCGTAAAGAACTGCCCATCAATCATGCCAGGTTGCTGGATGAGATAGAATCAAGTGAATTGAGTCGATTTATTACCCGCCTTATCAATGAAGCTCGTCCGGATCTGGAGAGTATTTCGCATGCGAATCAGTGTTTAAAGACGGTCAAAAAGGCTCGTCTGCGTCAGGCAGCCGACGCCTTACGTGAAGAATTGAAGGATGCTGAGAAAACCGGGGTTGATATAAGTTCACTGATGCAGCAATTAATGAAGCTAAAAGAAGAAGAATCAGGTATATAGCCTGGCTGCAAAAAGTTTGGAAAAAGTGATTACCGTTCTTGACTCGCTTTTAGTTTTAGCCTAAAATATCATTGGAAAAATGACAGCGAGGAGTCCCTTATTCGGCAGAACAAGGGACTTTTTGTATTATAGGACTGTTTATGTCACAATTGAAATCTGTCAGCCCGTACAGAGAACCATTTTTCTGAAATTCAATGAATGATTAAGTCGTCATACAATCTCTTTGGAAGTGGATTGGGCCCCGACTATTTTAATCCGCCTACGCTCGTTGAGCTTCGGCGGACAAGCCCGCCATTTTGAGCTTAATAGGAGATTTAGGTAGGGAATTGTAAACTTGTAATTTATAATTCGTAATTAGTAGAGGGGCCCACCCATCTACGCCGTTGGCTTCGATGGGCAAGTAGCTTCCGCCTACGCCAAGGCTACGGCGGGACAGGCAATGGGTAAGATTGCCGGGGTTCTGAAAAGTTGATAATAGGGCCCATAGCTCAATTGGTTAGAGCGCCGGACTCATAATCCGTCGGTTCGGGGTTCAAGTCCCTGTGGGCCCACAAACACAGACCCGCCTTTTGGCGGGTTTTGTGTTTGTATTGGACCCACTCGCCTTGAATCCCGAACAGGGGTTCAGTCCCTGCCTGCCTTGGCGAAGTCCGAGAGGACGTAGACAGGTGGGCCCACAAAAGAAAAGTCGCCATCCGGCGGCTTTTTCTTTTGTATGGGTGCCCCAGACTTTCACCCCGAAGGGGTTCACTCGGAAGCATCAACCAGTGGCTGATGATGGAGAGAGACGACCCCGCCGATGGAGGGGGAAGCCAACTTCCCGTGGTATCGATCGCAGTTCCAAAATTTCAAATCAGTTCAACTGACATTGCATCCCGAAGGCTGAGCTTGTCGAAGCCTTGATGTAGATTGGCCCCAATCTGGCTCTGGGTCGTCTGGGTTGAGCCTCTACAGCTGTATCTACTTTGAACTCAAAGAGGGCAATTTCTTACAAGACTAAACGCGATCCCAGGCACCCCGCAGGGTCATTTAGCTCAGTAAAAACTGACGTGAGAATTGAAGGTCATGTAGAATTGATATGGTTGTCATATCCTTATGAGTAATATTCAATACATATCTCATTGATCACCCAAAGGCAAAAAGAGGCTAACAATAATAATATCAACATACACTCGTGGGTGTCACTAAGCTTGGCATCGGGCTTGTTATATATGAGTGTATGACATTCATTCTAAACTCGCCCATCGAGCCGACCGAGGTGTTCATTTGACGAGTTGGACTTTCTCACAGGGGATATATGGATCGTACAATTGCGAAATCTAAATGGAAAAAAATACCGGCCAAACGCGCCAGTCTCAATCGATTAGGGGGCTTCTTATGTGGTTAAGCTATATTAAAGTGGCGTATAGATCATTGATCAAACAACGTCTTTATGCATTCATAAATATTATTGGGCTGGCAATTGGAGTCGCAACTTGCATTCTCATTCTCATGTTCGTCGACTATGAGCGGAGCTATGATAGCTTTCATCCAAATGCCGAACAAATCTATCGCTTTAACGTGGATGGCAAATTGGGTGACAATGTATTTCGACATGCCAATTCATGCGCTCCAGCTGGTCCTACCTTGCTTATGGAATATCCCGAGGTTGTCAATTACGTCCGAATCAGAAATGTGGGAGCTCCTGTGCTCCGCTATGAGGATAAAGTTTTTTCAGAGGAAAGATGGTGGCATGCTGATTCAAGCATTTTTGAGATATTTAACATTCCCATGGTCATGGGTGATCCGGGCACAGCCCTGACGGAGCCTTTTTCAGTCGTGATAACAGAGCGCATGGCTAAAAAATATTTTGGCGATGCAAATCCAATGGGTAAAACCCTTGACTCTGATAATCGATCGGATTGGATAGTGACTGGTGTGGTAAAAGAGATGCCCCACAACTCTCACTGGCATTTTGATTTTCTGACATCCATGGTAACCTATAGTGATTCTCGCAGAACTGAGTGGACGGCCAATAATTATATCACCTATCTTCAGTTGGAAAAAGGAGCTGATGCAAAAGCTTTTGAAGCTAAATTTCTTGAAATCGCGCAGAAGTATGCCGGTCCAGAGATTCAGCAATACCTTGGTATTTCCTTCGATCAATATATGGAGCGGGGAGATGCATATACCTTTTTCTTGACCCCCCTTAGAGATATTCATCTTTCCTCACACTTAGATAGAGAAATCGAAGTCAATGGGGATGGCCGGGCTGTATCGGTTTTTATGTACATTGCTATATTCATTCTTCTATTGGCATGTATTAATTACATGAATCTCTCCACAGCCAGATCAATGAGCCGAGCACGTGAAATTGGGATCAGAAAAACTTTGGGTGGAAACCGTGGGCAAATTATCATTCAGTTTCTTGCAGAATCGATTTTTGTAACCTTTTTTGCATTTATTCTCGCCTTGTTGCTGGTTCAAACCATATCGCCATGGTTCTCACAGTTGATTGACACACCGCTATCACTCAAGCTGGGGGATATCCCCTTTATTTTATTATGGGCCATCCCCGTTGGTCTACTCACCGGGAGCTACCCTGCTTTTCTATTGTCATCATTCAACCCCTTACAGGTTCTCAAGGGCAACAAATCCGCAAGGGGCGGTGCGAAATGGCTAAGAAATGGGTTGGTAATATTTCAGTTCTCTGTCTCAGTAACGCTGCTCATTTCCACCATGATTATTCATAGCCAATTGAATTACTTGCAGACCAAGGATTTGGGCTTGAATCCTGATAACCTGCTCCTTATCAAAAAGACGGATGACATTGGTCGAACCATTCAGGGGTTCAAGACAAGTTTACTTGATGATCCTGGTACGTTCCTGGTGAGCAACAGCACGGCAATTCCTGGTGGTGATGATGGAGTGGGCTCCAATGCATTGACCATGATAGTGAATGACCTTGAAGAAACCCGCCTGTTGGCCAACTTGTGGGTGGATTATGACTTTGCGGCTGTCTATGAGTTGACCTTGACTGAAGGACGTTTTTTCTCACGAGAGCGGGGAACAGATACCAATACAGTTATTCTGAATCAAGCCGCAGTGAAGGCTTTCGGACTTGAAGAACCTTTAGGGATGGATCTGATAACTTATTTTCGAGATTCACGACCTAGATTCAAGATCATTGGTGTCATCGAAGACTACCATTTTGAATCTCCCCAAAAAGAAATACTACCTCTAGCAATCTTCCTGCTGGGTGATGGACATGCGCGATTCATACCAAACTGGGGCAAATTTGTGACCCTTAAATATGACCCTGCTCGACTGGATGAAACGATGGCTCACATTGAATCAACATGGAAGCAATTTGCTGGTGACCAGGCATTGGAGTATGAGCATTTCGATACATTTTATGCCCAATTATACCATAACGAAAAACAGTCTGCAGAGATTGTGCTCCTGTTTGCCGGGTTGGCAATATTTATCGCCTGTCTTGGCCTGCTGGGCCTGGCTTCTTTTAACGCGGAGAGGCGTACCAAGGAAATCGGCATACGAAAGGTATTGGGAGCCTCGGTAAGTAGTGTGTTGATATTGCTTGCCAAGGATACGCTCAAGCTGATGCTCATCGCCTTGGTGGTGGCTATTCCCGTAGCCTACTATGCCATGAGCGAATGGTTAAGGAACTATGCTTATCGAATTGATATCAGTGTCATGGTTTTTATAGGCGCTTCAGTGATTGCCATCCTGGTGGCTGTGATCACCGTTGTCTGGCAATCTTATCAGGTAGCTGCGGCAAACCCGGTGAAATCTATACGATACGAATAAGACTCAGCCAGAAGGAACCCTGCAGAATCTCTTCCTCATTCAAGTAGTGCGGTGGGTATTCCCCCTTGGTCTAATGTCCATAATTATTGACAGACCACCTGTTCAGGCATGTATTTCGTTTAACTTGTTGCCGGTGCGCATAGCCAAGTTGTGAAGATGTTATATTTCTAGTAATCTAAAACCTTCAAACAAATCAAAGAGCCCGTGCAATTCGAAGGCTCTTATTAGCAAGGACACTTTCCAGTCACAGTATCCCGCCGATGGCAGGAAAGTCAACTCCCTGTGGGCTAAAACGAAGCCACCTTCACGGAGGCTTCTTGATTTCAGAATATCGAACAAGGAACACCGACTGAAGAAGTAGGTTACTTCTGCATTCAGAATTCGTTAATCGATATTCGTTATTCAAAGAGGGACTCATCCTCTGGGAAGGACCTGCAGCCGTTTCTTGAGGAAATTGTAGTCGGAAGTCATCTTTTCCATCGTACTCAGCTTGCCTAATTATAAAACACTGATATATTCATATGACAAAAAGTATCATGAACTTGTCTGGAAATATTTAACGTTTATATTTAAAACTAATTATTTATAAAACTGGGAGAAAGGGGTTCCACTGTGAAGAGTAATATGCTAATCATTTTCGGTCTTCTGTTCGTTAGTGTCTTGGTGGGGCATGCAGAGAACTATACGACTGAATTCTTCAGTGAATTTAATGATCTGACCGGATGGACAAACACGGATCCGGAGGAATTCTACCTGCTTGATAGTACGCTCTACTTTGCTGCCAGAAAAGGGGATGTACAGCATCTTTACTACCCAATTTCCATATTGGGTGAGGATTTTAGAATTCGAGCCAGATTCAAGATGACCGGGAATAGTGCCAACTGCTTTGTGAACATCGGCCTGGCCAGGGAAGTGTATGACATTCATGACAGCAATTCACTCTTCGATAACAGCATTTTCATTTGTCCTTCCTATACGGCAGGCAGTAACTATGGAGAATATCACATATCAGGATTTCACCGGGATGCTGGTGGTAGCAACCATTCCATATCCGAAGGCGGCGATTGGCTGACCGGCTATGACGGCTTCAAGAATCTCTCAACAGATACCTGGTACATTGGCGAGATTATAGTGAGTGATACTGTATGGACGCTCACACTGTATGATGATGCATTAAACATGTTATATCAAGCAAACAACTTCTGTCCAAATTTAGCTAAAGAGTTTAATTACGTATATATCGGAAATCCTACCGATTATAATTTCGAATACCTTTATGGCGAGCTTGATTGGGTACATGTTGAAGTAGCTGAACCAGGCTCAGGACTGGTAGCTTACTACCCTTTCAATGGGAATGCCAATGATGAGAGTGGGAATGGAAATGATGGTGTTGAATATGGAGCAACTCTTACGAACGATAGGTTTGGGGCTGAGAACAGTGCATATTCATTAAATGGTTTGGATAATTTTATTGAACTTCCTGCAACTTGCCTGAATAATATCAATAATGGAACAGTTACGGTATGGGTGAATACCGCAGATATTTCTAACCAGCAAAAAATACTTTGGAAAGGCTGGCCAGAGCATGGGGCGAGTGATTATGTGTTAGCTATAGATAATGGCGACCACACTATTCCAGGAGCTATTGGTGTTTGGACGTTAGACAGCGAAGGTCCCTGGGACTATGTTGGCTGGTCGCAAAACCCCGTACAAATGAACCACTGGCATTTCATTACTCATACTTGGGATGGTTCTGCACATAAGATATACATTGATGGCCACCTGACAGATGAATTCATGAGCACGAGAATTTTAAGAGCGAATTTATTGGAACCAGTCATAGTTGGAGGACTTTCATCAACGGGTTCGAGCCCTCCCGATATGCACTTCTTCAATGGCAAGGTTGATGATATCCGAGTCTACGATATCGCTTTACAAGGAGCGGAAATTGATTCGCTCTTTCACCTCGGTGGCTGGCCAATTCCAGAGCAAATGCCAGTCCTGGCCCAGGATGACAAAGAAGGCACGCGCCTGGTCATCCCCTCTGGACAAGAGACCCTGGAGACCAGCTTTACCCTGAAGAATATTGGAGACATACCCGCAGATTTTACCCTGGAGATGGTAAGCTCGGATTCCACCTGGATCCTCTATGCAGACGAGCCCGATGTAACCGTCACCTTTGACGGCAATATCTGGAAGATGCGTCCCGATGGCTCGCAAAAAACTCAACTCACCTTCGAGACCAAAGACCGGGACCCGGTGTGGTCACCAGATGGTACCAGGATCGCTTTCTACTCCTTTCGAGGCGAGGCTGCCAATCCCGATATCTGGATCATGAATTCAGATGGCACAGGTCTTACAAACCTGACAAATGATGCCGGTGTTTTTGATGCCGAACCCGATTGGTCACCAGATGGTCAATGGTTATTCTACCGATCTACCCGCGATAATCCAAGTGGTGATATCTATAAAATAAACATCGACACCAGGGAAATTATAAGACTGACAGAAGATGTTGACAGCCAGGGGAGACCCAAGGTTTCACCAGATGGGCGGCAATTTGCCTGCTTCACCAAGACCTGGGGTCAAAGAGCTGATATTCGCGTCTATTCGATTGCTGATGGGAGTTACAAGGAGTTTGGTGGTCCCAGCGACGACTATCAGGTAGACTGGATGCCTGATGGCAAGCGCGTTATCTGGTCCCTGAGAAATGAAAATGGGATTCTGGATCTTGTGAGCGCCAGACCTGATGGAAGTGATCTGCGTTTGGAACTCAGCACGGAATTTAATAAGTACTATCCCAGAATGTCACCTGACGGTCACTATATCGCCTTTCCTGCCTCCGTGAATACCGCCGGTGGCGGCGATGAGATCATGATCCACAATCGTGCTTTCCACGGCATACGTACCATTACCGGGAATACGATCCCAAATTCAGAATGGGGACCGGATTGGTCAGGATGCCTGAGTTCGCCCGAATGGGTCATGATCAATCAGACGGGTGGACAGCTGGAGCCGGGAGCAGAACAGACCGTGAATGTGACCCTGGATGTGTCCATGCTGCCTCCAGGAGACCACACGGCCAGCGTGATCGCCAGGGATGTGGCCAGGGGACAACTTTTAGCTGTCTGTCCCATCAATATCAGAATCAGTGATGATCTCAGACCACAGATCCTGGCAGTCATGGATGTTCCAGAGGACCAGGGAAACTGGGTGGAAGTCCAGTGGCAGGCAAGTGCTCTGGATGGAGCTGGAGAAATAACCCAGTACGGTATCTGGGAACGCAATCTCTTTGGGGAGTGGGTTGTTCTGGGGTCAAGTCCGGCTATCCAGAGATTCAGGTATAAATATTTGGCTCGTACCTACATGAATTCAAGCGTAATGATAGATTATTATAATGAATTCAGGGTAATTGCCCATACATCTGATGCAGAGAGGTACTTTACATCGGAATCGGGATTTGGAACTTCCTGGGATAATCTGGTACCAGCGGCGCCAACATCCCTGGCTGCCTGGGAGAACAACGATCAGATCTATCTACAGTGGGATGCATCGATCGATGAGGATTTTAACTTCTTCAGAGTGTATAGAAGCCAGGTCGAGGACTTCGCCACTATGGAACTGATTTCTGAACTGATCGAAACCTCTTTCATTGACCCCAATGTTGAGGTCGGTGAGACCTATTACTATCGGGTCAGTGCCGTTGACTTCAATGCCAATGAAGGAGAACCCTCAGAAACAGTCACTCATTCCGTAGTCGGCATCGATACGAGGAGCATGCCAGATGTTTTCACACTGGAGAATGCCTATCCGAATCCATTCAATCCAATCACGACGATCCGTTACGGCTTACCAGAAGCATCGGATGTTTTATTGACGATCTATGATGTGTCCGGGCGGGAGGTGATCACTCTGGTGCAGCAGTCTCAACCCTCAGGGTGGTATTCGATCTCCTGGAACGGACAGAATCAGGATGGCACGTCTGTTGGGACGGGTATCTACCTGGCAAAAATACAAGCAAGTCAATACTCTGAAGTAATAAAGATGGTTTATCTCAAATAGTATCAAATGATACCCAAGGGATGTTAATAGTTTAGTTTTCTAATGGTAAAAGATCAATGTATTGTTGTACGACTCCTTTGGATAATCTGATAATGAGGCTGATGGTTTCAAGGTCTTTGAACACTGGGTACAG